>CANFQA010000007.1 GCA_947449015.1 Microthrixaceae bacterium
ACATCGGCGTTGATCCCTGCTCGGCGGAGCTTCACGCCCACCGGTTTCAGTCCTCGTTCGATACTCGCCTTCCAGCGGCCGTCAAGCATGGAGTTCTCCTCGGGAGGCCGACATGGTGGCGCTCACCAGACCCCTGAAGGTTAGCAGTCGGCTCTCGCGGGCCTCCGGACTCCGGGACCAGCGGGTTCCCGGACCCATTACCGTGAGGGCATGTCCTCTGGCAACCAGCAACCGGTCGTTCCCAGCGATGGGGCCGTGGCGCTGCGCTCGTTCCCCCGCCGATATCGCTCGCTGGTGCTTCCTGTCCTCGACCCGGTGGTCGAAGCGCTCGCTCATCAGGTCGGCCCCGAGGGCGTCTCGGCGGTAGAACTGGTCGCCGACACGGTGCGCACATGGCTTATCCAGCGCGAAGCATTGCGCCAGACCCAGGTCCATGACTTTCCGCTGTTCCACCCGGCAGTTCTCCATGCCGATCAACGGCATTGGCACAACCCGGTGCTCGAGTCGGCTGATTCCGCTCTCGCTCAACTCGAGGACCTCGCAACGGAACTTGCCGATGACATCGACGCGATTCACGGTGACGCCTGGTTCCGCAGCGGCACTGTCGCTGGTGGAGAATCCGTCACTGCGCTCCAACTTCTCGAGGCTGCGGTCAACGTCGGCGCCGACAACCTCCGCCAGATCGAGCGAACGCTGGCTGCGATCAGGAACTGAGCGCGGTCCAATCCTCAGGGTTGTCCTCGACGAACCATTCCACGATCGAACCATCAACACCGTCGACCAGCACCAGCCCGCGCTTCTCGGGTGGATCATCAGCGGAGTACACCAGCACCCGCCAGGTCGGCCGGCTCAGCAGTCCGCGCCATCCCATTTGGGCCGATGCATGGCCCACCGGGAACCCAACCTGCCGGGTTGCTTCGACAAGAGCATCGGATTCATCGAAGTTGAGGTTCCAACCGGCGATGAAACTGTAGAGACCAATGAGCGCAAGGGCGATGGCAGCAATGAACACGCCAGTGTTGATGAGCACTGGATCATGATCGCGACGCATGATCCACAGCAGTATGCAGACCGCAGAGATTGCCCAGTACAGATAGGCGGGAATACGACGTCGGTTGTTGTTCGGGAACAGATACGGCCCGACATAACCCGCGGCATCAAGATCAGTGGGAAGCGCGTCGCGGATCTCGGCGTCGCTCAGAGCGCCAGTTTCCGGTGTTCCATCGTTGGATTCAGACATCACTTCGACCGTAGTCGGTGGGCCACGCCGACCGAAGCCTCGAGCACGACACGTCGAGCGGTTCGGGCAATACGCGAGTGAGCGCTACTGAGGTCATGAAGTTGGTGTCACCCGACCAACGGGGCAGCACATGGGTGTGCAGGTGGGTCGGTACCCCTGCCCCAGCAGCTTCACCCAGGTTGGTGCCGACGTTGACACCCTCGCAGCGGTAGGCGACGCGCAGCGCCGAGACGGCTGCAGAGACGAGATCAGCCATTTCGTGGCGTTCGGTGACCGTAAGTTCCTCGAGCTCGGCCACCGCCCGGTTGGGCACCACAAGCATGTGACCACTGCAGTAGGGATAGGCGTTGAGAAGCACCGAACAGGTTTCGCCGCGATGAACCACAAATGCTGCGTCGTCATCGAGGCGAAGGATTCGTTCGAAGAGCGACCCCGTGTCATCAGGATCAAGCGAGGTATCGCCGGGGGTGCTGACCTTGGTGATGTAGCTGTGGCGCCAACCGGCCCAGAGATGGTCGAGCTCTGGTGTCGTCATCGTTCAGGAGTGGTTCGCCACGTCGGCGCTTAGTCGAGCGATGAAATTTTCGATCGTGATATCACGTTCGACGTCACCGCCGCGAGGATTCACGCCAACGGTGCCGCGGGCGACATCGTCATCACCGACAACAAGTACGTACGGCAATTTTTCCATCTTGGCCTTGCGGATGCGCGCACCGAGCGGTTCGTCGGCCACGACCATGTCCGCACGGAAACCCGCCGACTTCAATTGAGTGACCAGTTCGCGAGCGAACTCATCGTGATCGTCACGCACGGGAAGCACCCGAACCTGAACCGGCGCCAGCCACGCCGGAAACGCGCCGGCGTAGTGCTCGAGAAGAACTGCAAAAAATCTCTCAACCGAGCCGAACAGCGCCCGGTGGATCATGACCGGACGGTGACGCTCGTTATCGGCGCCGACATAGCTGAGGTCGAATCGCTGCGGAAGTTGGAAGTCCAACTGGATGGTTGACATTTGCCAAGTACGACCGATGGCGTCGCGGGCCTGAACGGAGATCTTGGGTCCGTAGAACGCACCGCCTCCTTCGTCCATCACCAGCGTCATTCCCTTATCAAGCGCCACGGTGCGGAGGACTTCGATGGCTTCCTCCCACTCCTCGTCGGTACCGACCGCCTTCGTTTCCGGCTTGGTGGACAACTCCACATAGAAGTCGTCGAGTCCGTAATCACGAAGGAGATCAAGCACGAAGTCAAGTGCCCGGGCCAGCTCGGCCGGTGCCTGCTCCAAGGTGCAGAAGATATGAGCGTCGTCCTGGGCGAAACCGCGTGCGCGTGTGAGCCCTTGAACAACCCCGGACTTCTCATAGCGGTATACCGTGCCGAACTCGAAGAGACGCAGCGGCAACTCGCGATAGGAACGCTGACCCGAACCGAAAATCAAGATGTGGAACGGGCAGTTCATCGGCTTGAGGTAGTACTCGGTGCCGCCGTCGAGTTCCATGGGCGGATACATGCCATCGGCGTACCAATCGAGATGTCCACTCTTTTCAAAGAGGTTCGACTTGGTGATGTGGGGCGAGTACACGAACTCATAGCCGGCCTGCTCATGGCGAGCCCGCGAGTAGTCCTCCATGATCCGGCGGATGATTCCACCCTTGGGATGGAACACAGCGAGACCGGACCCGATTTCCTCAGGGAACGAGAAGAGGTCGAGTTCGACACCAAGCTTGCGATGATCGCGCTTTTCGGCCTCTTCGAGGCGGGTCAGATAGGCCTCGAGTTCCTTTTTGGACGGCCAGGCCGTTCCGTAGATGCGCTGAAGCATCGGGTTCTTCTCATCGCCGCGCCAGTAGGCACCAGCCACGCGCATGAGCTTGAAGTGTCCGAGACGACCGGTGTCGCCAACATGGGGCCCACGACACAGATCAATGAACTGCGGCGGATTCTCATAGGTGCGCACAAGACCGGTCTCCGTTGCCGACATCGGGTCCTCGGCCGCACCGCGGATGATCTCGCATTTGTACTTGTGATCACGGAACAACTCGAGCGCGGCTGCTTCAGTGATTTCATCGCGGATGAATGGCTGATGCTCTTTGATGATCTCGCGCATACGCGCATCGATGCGCTCGAGATCATCGGGAGTGAACGTGCCGCCATCGGGAAGTTCAAAGTCGTAATAAAAGCCGTTCTCTACGGGCGGGCCAATAGCGAAGGTGGCTCCATCAAAGAGATCGAGCACCGCCTGGGCCAGCACGTGAGCGGTGGAATGGCGGATCGTGTAGAGCCCGCGTTCATCAGTTTCGGTAATGATCGAAACCTGATCCCCGTCGGCGAGCGGCCAGACAAGATCGCGTTCAGTTCCGTTCACCGAGCCGATCACCGCAGCCTTCGCCAGGCGCGAGCCGATTGAGGCAGCAAGATCGCCCACCGTGGCACCCTGATCGAGCTGACGTTCGGAGCCGTCGGGAAGGGTGATCGTGATCTGCGAGGACATAGGTGCCGAGGTTACCTGAGGGTCGGCGTCGCCCCGTATGACTCAGAACCGAAAGTGCCGGTTCAGCGCGTTGGTGCTCCGACCAGGAAGACGCCGAGAAGTGCGGCAGCCGAGGCAACTCCCTCTCCACGGGCCACCGCAGCATCGATTGCCGCTACCGCGCCCGGCGTGTCGAGATCATCATCAAGGCAAGCCCGCACCGCATCGAGAGCAGACCGGCTATCTGCGGCGCCTGGCGCAGTTGTCGTTGCCAACCACCGGTCGAGACGCTCAGCTGCGGCCGGCATGATGTCATCGTCCCAGGACCACGAATCGCGGTAATGGTGGATAACGATGCCGAGCCGGATGGCACGGGTGTCGTAGGTCTTGCGAAGTTCGCTGATGAACACGAGGTTGCCCAGTGACTTCGACATTTTCTCGCCATCCATGCGAACCATTGCCTGATGCATCCAGTGCCGAACGAATGGCACACCGGTGGCGGCTTCGCTCTGCGCCGCTTCGCATTCATGATGCGGGAAGATGAGGTCCGATCCGCCACCATGGAGATCGATGGTGGTGTCGAGCTCACGTAACGCGAGCGCGGAGCACTCGATATGCCAGCCAGGACGGCCGGGACCCCACAAGGACTCCCAAGCCGGCTCATCGGAGGCCGAGGGTTGCCAGAGCACGAAATCAAGCGGATCGCGCTTGTTGGGATCATCAGGATTGCCGCCGTGCTGACGAGCCAGTTCGATCATTTCGTCTCGCGAGTAATGGGAGACCTGCCCGAAGGTATCGACCGTACTCACGTCGAAATAGACCGAGCCGCCGCTGACATAGGCATGACCGCGATCGAGCACCATGCCGATGAAGCCACGGATATCGGCAATCGCTGACGTGGCCCGAGGCTCACTCCAGCACTCCACCACGTTGAGCGCGTCCATGTCTGCATCGAAACGAGCGGTCTCCGCAGCAGCGAGGTCGAGATAGTGCACGCCCAATTCCCGCGCCTTGCGCAGCAGGTCGTCATCGACGTCGGTGACGTTTCGGACACACCGGGTTTCGTGACCAAGATCGCGAAGCCGTCGCTGCAGAACGTCGTAGGTGACATAGGTGGCAGCGTGACCGAGATGGGTGGCGTCATATGGCGTGATGCCGCAGGTGTACATCGTGACGATGGGACCGGGCGTGAACGGAACGATCTCGCGACGAGCTGTGTCGTAGAGACGCATTGGTCCCGCGCTCTCGGCGGCCTGTGCTGCTGTGGTGATATCGCTCATCGAGATTCCCCGGGTTCAGAACCTAGGCAGGTTACCGGTCTCGGAGCGGTTGCCGTGGACTCAATCCGGGAGGTTCTTCCCGGTGAACTTGATCGCCACACGGGTCTTGTACCGAAGGTTGAGCTCGAGCAGCACCGCCGTGAATGCCTCGATCGGCGCGGCCTGGGTCAGGTCACCAGCGTCGAGCACGCGCATCGCCGGTATCTGAGCGATGAGATCCATACAGGTGCGCTTGGCATCAGCGTGATCAGAGCACACGAGGACATCGCTCTCAACCGGATGCGCGAGATCGCCAAGTTCCTTCGCCGGGACATGATGCAGCGCGGCAACAACACGGCAATCGGGAACCGCTGCCTGGACACTCGCAGCAACCGAACCGCGAGGCGGAACCAGTGGCTGGAACTCATGGCCAACACGCACCAGGGCGTTGGCCATGGAAAGCACGACCTTTCCGTGGAGGTGCTCACCAACTGCTTTGGCAGTGGTCCAAGCCGCGTCCCATGGTGTGGCGATCACGATGAGATCAGCCATCGCCGCGCCTTCATTATCAGCGGCACTCAAGGCCAGGTGATGATCAGGCCAGCGACCTTTGAGTTCATTGACGACCTCAGCGGCCCGCTCGGCCGAGCGTGACCCGAGGATGACCTCATGGCCAGCGACCGCGAGACGCACGCCGAGACCGCTGCCGGCAGGACCTGTTGCTCCAAGGATTCCGATCTTCACGGCGCTGACCGTAGTCGCGTCGGAGAGAAGTTGTTACCGATCGGTAAGTTCCTGCAGCCTCCGGTCCGGTGAGGCGCCCAACGACGCCTATCGTTCGGAACACCACAACTGGAGGAACCATGGGACTTCTCGAAGGACGACGACTGCTCATCACCGGTGTTCTGACCGAGTCGTCGATCGGATTCGGCGTGGCCGCGCTCGCCCAACAAGAAGGGGCAGAGATCATTCTCACCGG
The DNA here is from genome assembly GCA_947449015.1 of Microthrixaceae bacterium. Classification (GTDB taxonomy): domain Bacteria; phylum Actinomycetota; class Acidimicrobiia; order Acidimicrobiales; family Acidimicrobilacustridaceae; genus Acidimicrobilacustris. The sequence goes on from CANFQA010000007.1 coordinate 5,949, forward strand.
CGCCGGCAACGGCATGAAGCACACCGAGAAGAGTGCCCGCAAGCTTCCGGTCGTGCCCACCGTTTTGGAATTCGACGTAGCCGACCCCACCCATATCCCCCGTCTCCGCGATGAACTGCAGCAGCGCTGGGGCACTGTCGACGGTGCGCTCCACGCCATTGGATTCGCCCCGCCGATCTGCCTCGGCGGAACCTTCATGGACGCGACCTGGGACGACGTCTCGGTAGCGGTCAACATCTCCGCCTACTCGCTCAAGGCGCTTGCTGACGTCGTTGCTCCGCTCATGCCCAACGGCGGTTCCATCGTCGGCCTTGATTTTGATAACACTGCGTCATGGCCCTCCTATGACTGGATGGGTGTGGCCAAGTCAGCGTTTGAATCAACATCTCGCTACCTCGCGCGCTATCTCGGTCCGCAGCAGATTCGCGTGAACCTCGTCGCCGCCGGTCCGATCAAGACCATCGCGGCGCGTTCGATCCCCGGGTTCTCTAAGTTTGAGGACGTCTGGGACGAGCGCGCGCCGCTCGGTTGGGATGTACGCAATGCTCCCGGCGTCGCCCGGGCCTGCGTGGCACTGCTGTCGGACTGGTTCCCCCAGACCACCGGCGAGGTCATCCACGTCGATGGCGGCTATCACAGCACCGGCGCCTGACAACCTCGCACCTCTGCTGCGCACCTCAACCGCGCCCCTACCGCCGGACAACTCCATCGCTCAGAACGAATCTGCATACAGCGTCGACGCTCAGTTGCGTTCGTCCATTTTCTGATCAGTGAGCTCCTGGAGAAGTCCACCCAAAAGATCATCCAGGGTGATCATTCCCACTGTGGCGCCGGTGCCAGGATCGACCACGCGAGCAATGTGCACACCGGTGGCGCGCATCTCGAGCATGACCGGTTCAACAGTCGAGTCGACCGCAACTGTTGGTAACGGACGAGTGATCTCAGCCACGGTCGTGGTCGCCATCTCGGATCGTTGAAGCGAAAGCAGGTCCTTGGTGTGCAGGAATCCGCGCACATCAGCCATGCCACCGACACCCACCACGATCAACCGGGTATGCGAGGTAGTCGCAGCCAACTGTTCGGCCTCAACAGCCGTCGCTGCCGCCGAAACAGTGCTGATAGCGGTTGCCATCACCATCTTCGAGCCAACATCGCGACCGCCGAAGTCAAGCACCCCTGACAGGATTGCCGCCGCAGTACTTGGAATCGAGCCTTCCTCCTTCGAGGCAGCAACCAGAACTGCGAGTTCTTTTGTGGTGTGCGCACTCAGCAGTTCGTCGCGGGGTTCGACGCCGAAGAGTCGGACACCAGCGTTGGCCGCGACATTGAGCACTGCCACGAACGGTCGCGCCACCAGCAGGTAGAAGCGGTTCGGTCCGGTAAGCGCCCGCAGGGTCGATTCAGGTCGGCCCAGCGTGATGCTTTTGGGGACCATCTCGCCAAACACCATGTGCACGAACACCACAATGAGTAGTCCGATAATCACCGAGACCGGATGGACCCATCCCTCGGGCAACTTTGGAATGTGCCCGATCGGAGTCTGCAGGAGATGCGAAAGCGCTGGTTCGCCGATCATTCCCAGCAGCAACGAAGCAATCGTGATGCCGAGCTGCGCGCCAGCCAACTGCACGCTCAGATCACGCATCGCCCCGAGCGCGCGAACCGCTGAACGATCTCCGGCGTCCGCGAGCGGTTCGAGCCGGCTGCTGCGCGATCCAACCAGCGCGAACTCAAGCGCCACAAAGAACCCATTGATGGCAAGCAGGAGCACGATGATCACAAATGGCCACATGGTCACTACTCGTTCCTACGTGAGGGTTGCCGGACCGGGGCGGTCATCGTGGAGCGCTCGCCAACAAACATTGGCGACTGCACCCGAACCTCGGCGATACGTCGACGATCCATCGCCTCAACTCGCAGCATCCATCCCTCGAACTCGACCATCTCGCCTGTGCCCGGGATGTGGCCGAGTCGATCAAGCATGAAGCCTGCGAGAGTTTCGTACTCCCCCTCCGGGATCACCAGCGTCGTCGCATCAGCTAATTCGTCGGGATGGACAGTTCCGGAAAGTATCCACTCACCCTCCGCTGTCGCCCGTAACGGCGTTTCATCTTTCGGATCATGTTCGTCGGCGATCTCTCCCACGATCTCCTCGAGGATGTCCTCGAGAGTGATGATGCCGGCGGTTCCGCCATATTCGTCAACAACCACTGCGAGATGTGCGTTCTCACGTCGCAGATCAAGAAGCACCTCGGCCAGATCTCGACTCTCGGGAATCGCAACCATCGACGCAAGGAATGGCAGCAGCGGCGTCATCGCTCGCTCACCGGCTGGCACGCCATGTACTTCACGAACATGCACCACACCGAGAATCTCATCAAGGTCCTCGCCATAGACGGGGAACCGGGAATGACCCGATGAGACAGCGATCTGGGCGAGATCAGCGATGCTGGCGTCGCGGGGCAATGCTGCGACTGCGGTGCGCGCAATCAGGACGTCCTCTGCGACTTTGCCCTCAAAACGGATCGTCCGGGTGAGGAGCTCACTCGCTCCCTCCTCAAGTGTTCCCTCCTCCCGCGAAGCATCCACGAGCGCCTTGAGTTCGGGAAGTGTCCGCACTCGGGAAAGTTCCTCGGCGGGTTCAACGCCCAGCAGGCGCACCGTTTTGCTGGCCGCCCCGTCGAGCAATCGAATCAATGGTCCGAAGATGAGCCCATAGACGCGAATGACCGGAGCGAGAAGGAACGTGGTGGTCTCGGGTCGGGCGATTGCCAACCCTTTCGGAACAAGTTCTCCCACAATCATCTGCACGATCGTGGCGATGGCGATTGCTAACGCCAGCGATACACCGGTGGTTGCCGTCGCGCCGAACAACGGTTCAAGGACTGGTTCGAGCAGTCGAGCGATCGAAGGCTCAGCAACAACACCGACGAGCAGCGATGTGACAGTGATGCCGAGCTGCGCGCCCGAGAGATGAAATCCGAGCCGAGTGAGAAGCGCTTTGGAGGTTCGGGCGCCGCGTCGGCCTTCAGCAGCCGCGTGCTCGACACGGTTCGGATCCACCGCAACCAGTGCAAACTCAGCCGCGACAAAGAGTCCGTTGGTGACGATGAGGAGAACGACGGCGAGAAGACCGAGCGCAGTGTCGATAACGCAATCCTACTGTCAGGCCTGATCGCGTCGGCGGCTTGACCAGGCCCACCAACGACCGTGACGGTGTTCGAGTTCAAGCGGTGTTCCAAAACAGCGCGAGAGCTCCTCACCAGTTAGCACCTCGGCAATTGTTCCCGAACGCTGCACCCCTCCATCGGCGATGAGCAACACATGGGTGAATCCCTCCGGGATCTCCTCCACATGGTGGGTGACCAGCACCGTGGCCGGTGCGTTGTCATCCGCGGCCAGATCGCCGAGCGCAGAGACAAGCTCCTCCCGACCCGCGAGATCAAGTCCCGCAGTCGGCTCATCGAGGAACACGATCCCGGGTTCGGGCATGCGGGTCCGCGCCAACAGAACTCTCTGACGCTCGCCGCTCGACAAGGACACGAAGCTGCGATCTGCCAGCGAGGAAACTCCCATTCGATCGAGGCAGGCAAGGGCCCGCTCACGGTCGGCTTCGTCATAGGTATGCCACCACGGCTCGAGCGCAGCGTTCTTCGCGGTCATCACAACATCGATCGGTGTGAGATCGGAGCGCAACATGTCAGCCATCCCTGTACTGGCGAGCCCGACGCGACGACGCAGCGACCGGACGTCTGTGCGGCCCAGTTCGTGCCCCAGCAGGCGCACGACGCCTTCACTCGGATGCAGATAGAGCGAACCGATTCGCACCAACGACGACTTTCCCGAGCCATTCCGCCCAAGAATCACCCACTGCTGTCCGGGCTCAACGGTCCAGTCAATACCGCCGAGAATCCGACGCGAGTCTCGGATGAGTCCGACACCTTCAAGCGCGAGCGCAGGTGCCCCAGGCACAGGTTCGACGGCGTTCATAACCATTGCAGTGACGAAGCAGAGCGGGCGGGCAATCGACCCGAACGCTACGCAGCGATCACTTGTCGATGAGAAGTGCGAGTGCGATCGACGTGAAGGTGAACACAACGCCTGCAACAACCGTGAGGCGATCGAGGTTCTTCTCCACAACTGTGGATCCAGCAGCCGAAGCGCCGAGACCGCCACCGAACATGTCGGAGAGACCACCGCCGCGTCCGCTATGGAGCAGGACGAGGAAGATGAGAGTCAGCGAGACGGCGACGTGGAGGATCAGGACTGCGATAAGCACGGTTGGGAAATGTATCAGGCCAGCCGGAATTGCACGATCCGGGCGAATTCATCGGCATCAAGTGCAGCGCCACCGACCAATGCCCCATCGATATCGGGTTGGGACATGAGTTCTGCGGCATTGGCGCCCTTGACCGAGCCGCCGTATTGGATCCGAACTGCCGCAGCGGCATCCGCGCCCTTCATGTCGGCGACCTTGGCCCGGATCCAGCTGCAGACCTGCTGTGCATCTTCGGCGCTGGCGGTCAGGCCCGTACCTATGGCCCAAATGGGTTCATAGGCGATGACCATGCTGGCCACCTGCTCAGCTGAAAGAGCCTCAATGCCTGCGTGCACCTGCCCAGTGACTTTGCCGTGTGTGGCTTCGCCCTCGCGTTCGGCAAGTGTCTCGCCGCAGCAAAGAATGGGCGTCATCTGACTGGCGAACACGGCGGTGACTTTGCGAGCAACGTGAATATCTGTTTCACCGAAGAGCTCGCGCCGCTCGCTATGACCCACGATCACGTAGCTCACATTGAGCTTGGCCAGCATGGCGGGTGAGACCTCACCGGTATACGCGCCGCTCGCCTCCCAGTGGCAGTTCTGTGCACCAATGGCAATAGCGACCTTCTCACTTTCGAGGAAGGTCTGGACCGTGCGGATGTCAGTGAAGGGTGCGTGCACCGAGACGTCGACAGCCTCGTAGTCGTCCTTAGTGAGCAGATAGCGCAACTTGTCGAGAGTCGAGGTGGCCTCAAAGTGATTGAGGTTCATCTTCCAGTTACCGGAGATGAGTGGCTTACGAGCGGGCATTGGATGCTCCTCTGAGCGCTTCGAGACCGGGAAGGTCGCCGTTCTCGAGAAGTTCGAGCGACGCCCCACCACCGGTGGAGACATGATCGACGTCGCCGGCCAGACCGAAGGCGTCAAGAGCAGCAGCGGAATCGCCGCCGCCAACAACAGTGAAGCCACGTGCATCAGCCATTGATTGAGCGATATGGCGGGTGCCAGCGGCGAAACGGGGATCCTCGAACACGCCCATTGGACCGTTCCAGAAAATGGTTCTCGCCTCAGCGATGATGTCGCCGAATTCGGCGGCAGTTCCGGGCCCGATATCGAGCCCCTTCCATCCATCGGGGAGTGACGCGCCCATCTGACGAACCTCACCACCGGCCGAAGGATCGCCGATCTGTCCACCCGGCCCGAGGGCGGTGACATCGTGCGGAATGTGAATGGTGATGCCGGAGTCAAGCAACTGTCGACAGGTGTCGATCTGATCGACCTCGAGCAGTGAATCGCCGACCTTGTGGCCCTTCGCGGCAAGGAACGTGAAGCACATTCCGCCACCGATGATGAGTGCGTCGGCAACTTCACCAAGTGCCTTGATGACCCCGAGCTTGTCGGAGATCTTCGACCCGCCAAGGATGACGACAAAAGGACGCGCTGGCGACTCGCGCAATGGCAACAGAACCTCAACCTCTCGCTCCAGCAGACGACCAGCGGCCGAGGGCAGGAACTTCGGCGGTCCCACGATGGACGCGTGGGAGCGATGGGAAGCTCCGAATGCGTCATTGACATAGAGGTCCTGGCCAGCGATGAGCGTCTGCACGAATGCGGGATCGTTTGCCGTCTCACCAGCGTCGAAGCGCAGGTTGTCGAGCAGCGATACTCCCGGAGCTAACTCCGCCAGCCGACGACGAACCGGTTCCACGGAATACTTGGGATCCGGCGCGCCCTTCGGGCGGCCCAGATGCGTACAGGCTGTGACAGTGGCACCGCGGCTGGTGAGCCACTCAATAGTGGGCAACGCCGCACGGATACGGAAATCGTCGACGATCTCACCATCGGCGATGGGCACATTGAAATCGGCCCGCAGCAGCACCCGGCGACCGTTGACGTCGCCGAGATCCTCCAGGGTGGGAACGCTCATGAGTCAGTGACTACTTGGAGGTCATGACCGTGACGAGGTCAACCAGACGATTCGAGTAGCCCCACTCGTTGTCGTACCAGCCGAGGATCTTCACGAGATTGCCCATAGCCATCGTGAGCTTGGAGTCGAACGTGCACGATGCCGGCTCACCGACGATGTCAGAGGAGACGATGGGCGCATCGGTGTAGACGAGGACCTTGGACAACGGACCAGACGATGCTGCCGCCTTGAACGCCGCATTGATCTCCTCGACGGTGACGTCACGCTTGAGGACGCCCACGAAATCGGTGATCGATCCATCCGGCACCGGGACGCGAAGCGCGGTGCCGTCGAGCTTGCCCTTCATTGCCTCGAGCACAAGGCCGGTGGCTCGGGCCGCACCCGTGGACGAGGGAGTGATGTTTGCTGCAGAGGCGCGGGCACGGCGCATATCGGTGTGCGGACCGTCAACAAGGTTCTGATCGCCGGTGTAGGCGTGCACGGTGGTCATGAGACCCTTCTCGACACCGAAGGCATCGTCGAGCACCTTGATCATCGGAACGAAACAGTTGGTGGTACACGAGGCGTTGGAGACAACCTTGTGGATGGCTGGGTCGAAGGTGTCGTCGTTCACGCCGACCACGAAGGTGGCATCGGCTTCGGTGGCCGGTGCCGAGATGATCACGAACGGAGCGCCAGCATCGAGATGGGCTGCGGCCTTGGAACGATCAGTAAAGAAACCGGTGGACTCGACAACGATGTCGACGCCAAGTTCGGCCCAGGGAAGATCCTTGGGCTCACGGATTGCCGTGATCTTGAGCAGCTTGCCGTCGACGAGGATGCCGTCGTCGGTGGCCTCGACCGTGGCATCAAGGCGACCCATGACCGTGTCGTACTTGAGAAGGTGAGCCATAGCCGGAACAGAACCGAGATCGTTGGCGGCGACGATCTCGATGTCGGCACCTGACTGGCGAACTGCACGGAAGAAGTTGCGGCCAATACGACCGAAGCCATTGATACCGACGCGGATCGTCATGATGGGTGAAGCCTCCTGGGGCTGCTCGTAGCGACGCCGAGACCTTAGGCCACGCGTCGTCGGGGCCCGTGAACCGCTTAGCGCCCGATATCGCGGTGGGTGACTCGCAGATCGAACCCTCGCTGTGTGAGCGTCGTGGCCACGGCCTCAGCGATAGCCACCGAGCGATGGCGCCCGCCAGTACAACCAAAGGCGACAGTCAGATAGGACTTTCCCTCGGCCACATATGCCGGCATCAGCAGCTCCAACATGGCATCGATCTGGTCAAGGAACGCTCGACTGAGTGGCTGGCCCAGCACGTAGTCCCGCACATCAGAGTCAAGGCCGGTATGGGGCCGAAGCTCCTCAATCCAGTGCGGATTCGGCAGGAACCGGCAGTCGATCACGAGGTCGGTATCGAGCGGCAGGCCGTGCTTGTAACCAAATGAGGTGATTGTCGTCTGCATCCCACCTGCAGGAGCATCGGCAGCGAAAAGATCAAGCATGCGACTGCGCAACTGATGCACGTTGAGATCAGAGGTGTCGATAACAACGTGTGCCTCGGCCTTGACCGGTTGCAACACCTCTCGCTCTTGTTCGATCGCTTCGGCGAGCGTGAGATCGGCAGTGGCCAGTGGATGACGACGACGTGTGCTCTCGTATCGACGGACCAACACATCGGTCCCGGCCTCGAGGAAGGCGATACGCAATCTGAAACCCTGAGCACGCAATTCCGAAAGCGCCGGCAGCGCATCGGAGTGGTACGGGCCAGTTCCGACCACGAGCACAATCTTGGAGATGCTGGTGCCAGGCGCCTGCGCCAGTTCAGCCACCTCGGGGATCAGTGAAGGGGGCAGGTTGTCAATGACGAACCAGCCGAGATCCTCGAGAATGTCGGCAGCCTGCGATCGGCCAGCCCCCGACAACCCAGTGATCACCACGAAATCGCTCACCCCCCAACGCTATCGGTGCAGCGCTCCAGCGGCGATCCACTCCCAATAGGGTGGGGAGATGGACCAACTCGACGCTCTCGCCCGCTCCGCAGACCTCTTCGAAGCCAAACTCGCAGCGGTGTCGCCCACCGCAATGCAGAACCCAACTCCATGTGAGGGCTGGGACGTCGCGGAGCTGATCCGGCATTCGATCGCTGGGGCCACAATGTCGGCCGCACTCGTCCGCGGTGCGTCGCGTGAAGACGCAATCGTGATGTTGGCGCAGACGCAGCTCGATGATGATGTACTCGGCCAGTTCCGCAGGTGCGCCGATGATCTCGCGGCGGCCTTCACTGAGCCCGGCGCACTCGAGCGCACCGCGGCCCATCCGGCCATGGATATGCCGGTGGCCCAGATGCTTGGGTTCCGCATCGGCGACAACCTCGTTCATGCCTGGGACCTCGCCCGCGCTGCCGGTATCGATGAGACCCTTGACGATGAACTGGTGGCGATGGTGTGGGAGAGCGTGCAGCCCATGCGCCCGTTCATCGGTCAGGTTGGGCAGTTCGGCACCGGCCCGAGCGGCGAGAACGATGACGCGCCGCTCGATATCCAACTCCTAGATTTCATGGGTCGACGCCCCTGAAGCACTGGGCCCGAATCGGTGAGCCTGATGCAGCAGGCCTGGTCAGGCTTCAGTCGAGCGTCGCGCGACCAAGGTCAAAAGACGCGGAATGGTCGCTACCTCGACATACTCAGGTGCTCGATCAATGAAGCCCTGCGGCGGTGCTGGCTCCAACAGCCGCTCGAGCATCAGTCCGTTGTCAGCCATGGTGTTGATGTAGCGGCTCAATGGCCGGTGAACGAAGCGGATGAACACATCCTTTTCCACCTCTTCCACCACCGCCTGTTCGACCAGATAGGGCCCAATACGCCAGTACTGCTCCGGTGGGTCGATCATCTGATCGTCGATCCAACCAGAACCAGGGGTCTGCAGCAGCGGATGATTCAGGCAGAAGATGAACCGACCGCCCGGTTTCAGCACACGGGCAACCTCAGCCAGTGCCTCATCGACCGCATCGATGTGCTCGAACACCAAACAGCACACCACCGCGTCGAAACTGGCGTCAGGAAACGGAAGGAGCTCGGCACCTGATCGCAGATAGGTCGGACCGCCAGCCCGCCGGGCGGCTTCGAGGATCTGGTTGCGAGTGGGATCGAGCCCGACAACGGTTGCTCCAGCCAAGGCCATCGCCCGGGCAACCTGCCCCTCCCCTGTGCCGACCTCAAGGATGCGCTCGAACCCAGTGGTCCACTCCACCACGAGCGGAATGATCTGCTCGGTGTATTCGGGGTCAACCCCGTCGGTGAACTCGCGCTGCCACCAGTCAGCATGCGCCTCCCAGAGATCGGCATTGACATCGTTGTCGCTCACGGAGACTCCATCAGTTGGTGGTTCGGCCCGATGCGGGCGTGTGGATCTTGTCGTACACGGCTTGGGCTACCGAATCGGGCAGCCAGGAGATCGCTTGGAGCTGTTCGAGCGTCGCCTTCTTCACCGCTGTCACTCCCCCGAGTTCCTTGATGAGGCGCTTGCGTCGCACTTCACCGAGACCACCGATGTCGTCGAGCACAGATGTGGTCATGCGCTTGCCACGCAATTCACGATGGAAGGAGATCGCGAAACGATGGGCTTCATCGCGGATGCGTTGCAGAAGGAAGAGTGCCTCGCTGTTGCGGGGAACGATCATCGGCTCGGACTGTCCGGGCACGAAGACTTCCTCAAACCGTTTCGCCAACGATGCCACCGGAATCTCCTCGGAGAGTCCCAGTTCCTCAAGCACACGCACCGCCACCGAGAGCTGCCCTTTGCCGCCGTCCACAAGCAGCAGCTGGGGCGGATATGAAAATCGCCCCTCCCGTTCGGCCATTGGAAGCGCCCGCTCTTCGAGATAGGCCGTAAACCGTCGGGTCAACACCTGCTCCATTGCTGCGAAGTCGTCGTTGCCCTGATCGCCGCGGATCTTGAATCGGCGATACTCGCTCTTCTTCGGCAGGCCATCCTCGAGCACGACCATGGACCCGACGTAGTCGGTGCCCTGAATGTGACTCATGTCGTAACACTCAATACGCAATGGCGCCTCGGGTAGCCCGAGGTGTTCCTGCAGGTCGTTCAGCGCCCGCGCTCGTGTGTTGTGATCGGCGGCCCGGCGCAATCGATGACGGCCGAACTCCTCGGTGGCGTTGTGAACCACCGTCTCCATGAGTTCGCGTTTGTCGCCGCGCTGTGGCACTCGGATGGTCACTCGCGAGCCGCGCTGAGTGCTCAACCATTCTTCATACAGCTCCGGCTGTGCAGACGGTTCGACCACAAGCACCTGCTTGGGAATGCCGAGAGGAGGGATCTCGCCGTAGAGCCGCTCGAGAACACGATCAATAAGTTCGCCGGGAGCGAGATCTTCGGCCAGATCAAGCACAAATCCCCTGCGACCGACCACCCGACCGCGGCGCACATGGAACACCTGCACCGAGGATTCGAGATCATCACCGGAGAGTCCGATGATGTCGAGATCCTCTTCCTTCTCGAGAACCATCTGCTGCTTCTCAATAACTGAGCGCACCGCTCCAAGCCGGTCGCGCAGACGTGCGGCTCGCTCGAACTCGAGCTCATCGCTCGCTTGGCGCATCTCGGCCTCGAGGCGATGCACAACTGCATCGGTATCACCCTCGAGAAACTCGATGAGTTCGCGGACCATCAAGTCGTAGTCATCACGAGAAACCTCGCCGACACAAGGACCACTGCACTTCTCGATATGGAACAACAGACACGGTCGACCGAGCTTTGCGTGCCGATTCAATTTGGTGTCCGAACAGGTTCGCACCGGGAACGTGCGCAGCAAAAGATCGAGCGTGTCGCGCACCGCCCAAGCCTGCGCGTACGGCCCGAAGTAACGGGCACCTTTGCGCCTCACCCCGCGCATCACTGTGGCCCGCGCCCATTGGTCATCAGTGGTGATGGTCAAGAAGGGATAGCTCTTATCGTCTTTCAGGTCGATATTGAATCGAGGCTCGTACTGCTTGATGAGGCCGTACTCGAGCATGAGCGCGTCGAGTTCGGTCCGAACCTGGATCCACTCCACCGTTTCCGCGGTCTCGACCATCTGTGCGGTGCGGGTTGGCAGCAGCGCCGGGTTCTGGAAGTAGTTGGACAATCGCTGGCGGAGGCTCTTCGCCTTGCCCACGTAAATAACCCGTCCGTGCGCGTCTTTGAACTGATACGAGCCGGGTTCATCGGGGATCGAACCCGCGGGGGGACGCTGCACCATCGCCGCATCGTACGGCTGGAAGCGCACATCGGGCCCCTTGGGCCTACACTGCGGTCGCCGGCCTGGTATCCGGCAGTTCCGAATCTTCCGAGACCGACATCCCCGTGGCGCGGCGACCAGGCTGCCCCCACCGGTCATATCGGGAGACGCAGTACCGCAGGATCCCAGCAGTACCAGAAGAACCTCTGAGAACCGAACAGTCTGGAGAGCCACCATGCGGCTCCAACTCCCCCTCCCCGAGCGGTACACCAGCGCGACGCCCGTCGATCTTGAGGCGCGCATTGAGGCGGCTCGAGCCACGCTGGGTGACCGACTCTTCATCCTCGGGCATCACTACCAACGCGATGAGGTCATGCGCTGGGCTGACGCCCGTGGCGACTCGTTCCGCCTGTCAGTGCTGGCCCAGGAGCACCCCGAGGCCGAGTACATCGTGTTCTGCGGAGTGCACTTCATGGCCGAGTCGGCTGACATCCTCACCGGCGATCACCAGTCGGTGATCCTCCCGGACCTCAACGCCGGATGTTCCATGGCCGATATGGCTGATCTCGAGGAGGTCGAGGAGGCTTGGGAATCCATTGCCCGCACCACCGACATCTCCAAAGTCATTCCGATCACCTACATGAACTCCTCCGCTGCTCTCAAAGCATTCGTAGGAGAGCATGGCGGAGCGGTGTGCACATCCTCCAATGCCGCTGCAGTCCTCAAATGGGCCCTGTCGCTCGAGGACCGCGCCGAGGACGGCGCCGGAGGCCGGCAGGTCCTGTTCTTCCCCGACCAGCACCTCGGCCGCAACACCGGGTTCGACCTCGGCTTCACCGCCCAGGACATGCGCATCTGGAATCCGCGTCTCGAACACGGCGGTCTCAGCGAAGCCGACATCAAGGAATCCACCCTCCTGCTCTGGCGTGGACACTGCTCGGTCCATCAGCGGTTCCGCCCCGAACACATTGCCGAGTTCCGAGCAGCCAATCCCGACGGCATCGTTATTACTCACCCCGAGTGCGCCCATGAGGTGTGCGAACTCGCCGATCAGGTTGGTTCCACCGACTTCATCATTCGTGCCGTTGAAGCAGCGCCCGCCGGCTCCATCATCAGCGTTGGCACCGAGATCCATCTGGTCAACCGCCTCAATGCCGAAACGCCTGACAAGACCATCGTCTCGCTTGATCCGCTGGTCTGCCCGTGTTCAACGATGTTTCGCATCGACGCTCCACATCTGTGTTGGATCCTCGAAAACCTTGTCGAGGGTCGCGTGGTCAACCGCATCACCGTTGATCCCACCACCGCCGAGTGGGCAAAAGTCGCGCTCGACCGCATGCTCTCCATCACCTGAATCTCACCAAGCAGCGTTGAACTCCGCTTGACCCCGCGTTAGGACTTGGCAAGCAGAGGTGCCAGGAATTGTCCGGTGTAACTCTCGGGTGTGGCCGCCACCTGCTCGGGAGTTCCCTCCACCACGAGCGAACCGCCACCGCTGCCACCTTCGGGACCGAGATCGATGATCCAGTCGGCAGTCTTGATGACATCGAGGTTGTGTTCAATCACCAGCACGGTGTTTCCCTGATCGACCAAGCGCGACAGCACGGTAAGCAGTTTGCGAATGTCTTCGAAGTGAAGACCGGTGGTGGGCTCATCAAGGATGTACATGGTGTGGCCGGTGGAACGCTTGGCCAGTTCGCTGGCGAGCTTCACGCGCTGCGCCTCACCACCCGACAAGGTGGTGGCTGGCTGGCCGAGACGCACGTAGCCGAGTCCAACGTCGACGATGGTCTGGAGATGTCGGGCAATGGGTGGTTGATTGGCGAAGAATTCGACGCCCTCGGCGCAACTCATGTTGAGGATGTCGGAGATGTTGTGATCCTTGAAGGTGATGTCGAGCGTGTCGCGGTTGTAACGCGCTCCCTTGCAGACCTCGCAGGGAACATAGACATCAGGCAGGAAGTGCATTTCAATCTTGATGGTGCCGTCACCAGAGCAGGCCTCACAACGGCCGCCAGCCACGTTGAACGAGAACCGACCGGGCAGGTAGCCGCGCACCTTTGCTTCATGGGTCTGCGCGAAGAGCTTGCGAATGTGATCGAAGACACCTGTATAGGTAGCGGGGTTGGATCGAGGTGTGCGCCCAATGGGTGACTGGTCGATGTTGATGACTTTGTCAATATGGTCGAGCCCCTCGACCTTGCGATGAAGTCCCGGCGCAACCTTGGCGCCGTACACATGCTGCATCAGTGAGCGATGCAGGATGTCGTTGACAACCGTGGACTTGCCGGAGCCAGAAACGCCGGTCACCGCAGTAAAGACACGCAGCGGAAACTCGACGTCGATGTCTTTGAGATTGTGCTCGCGCGCACCGCGGACAATGAGCTTGTCGTCACCGGGGATTCGTCGGACCGCCGGGACCGGGATGCTTCGCCGCCCGGAGACGTACTGCCCGGTAATCGATTCCTTTGACTTGAGCAGACCCTTGACGGGACCGGAGTAGACCACCGCTCCCCCGTGCTCGCCCGCACCCGGACCAATGTCCACAACATGATCAGCAATCCTGATGGTGTCTTCATCATGTTCGACCACGAGCACCGTGTTACCGAGATCGCGCAGACGGATAAGCGTGTCGATGAGTCGACGGTTATCACGCTGATGCAGACCAATGGAGGGCTCGTCGAGCACATAGAGCACGCCGACGAGACCTGAGCCAATCTGCGATGCGAGTCGGATGCGCTGTGCCTCGCCACCAGCGAGCGTGGCCGCCGAACGCCCGAGGCTCAGATAATCAAGACCCACATCGAGCAGGAAACCCATGCGCGCATTGATCTCTTTGACCACCCGCTCAGCGATCATGCGATCACGTTCGGAAAGTTCAAGACCCGCAAGCGCTGACGCGGCATCGGAAATGGACATTGCTGAGATCTCAGCGATCGAACGTCCATCGATGGTGACGCCGAGACTGAACGGACGCAGACGCGACCCTTCGCACACCGGACAGGGAACCTCGCGCATATAACTCTCGACCTGCTCGCGAGCGCTGTCGCTCTCGGCATCGGAATGACGACGCTGGAGCCACGGAATGATGCCTTCGTATCGGGCGTCATAGGAGCGCTGACGTCCGTATCGATTCTTGTATCGGACCTGCACCTTGCCCGTGGAGCCCGTTCCATTGAGCAATAACTTCTGAGACTTTTTCGGCAACTTGGCGAACGGCGTGTCGCGGTCAATGTCGTTGATCTCACACACGGACTCGAGCAGACGTCCGAAGTACTGGGTGCGAGCAGTGGCCCACGGGGCGAGCGCTCCCTCGGCGACGGAAAGATCGGGATCGGGAACCACAAGTTCGGCGTCGACCTCGAAACGCGTGCCAAGACCGTCACAGTGTTCACAGGCGCCATAGGGCGAGTTGAAGGAGAAATTCCGGGGTGCGAGTTCTTCGAAGCTCAGACCACACTCGGGACAGCCCAGATGCTGGCTGAAGGTGAGGATTTCGTCATCAAGTCCGGAATCGTCGCCACGACCCACGATCTGCACCTCGGCCACACCTTCGGCAATGCGCAGCGCTGTTTCCAACGAATCGGTCAGGCGGTGCTCGATGCCGTCTTTGCGCACGAGACGATCAACCACAACCTGGATGGTGTGCTGCTCATAGCGGGCGAGTTCAACCGAGTCGGTGAGCTCATGGAGTTCGCCGTCGATGATGGCGCGCGCAAAACCCTGCGAGGCCAGATCCGAAAGCAACGTGTCGTAGGTGCCCTTACGGCCACGCACAACAGGCGCCAAGACCTGGAATCGGGTGCCATCGGGGAGCTCCAGGACCCGATCGACGATCTGCTGCGGGGTCTGCCGCTTGATGACCGCACCATCAGTGGGGCAATGCGGCACACCGATGCGGGCGTAGAGAAGACGGAGGTAGTCGTAAACCTCGGTAATGGTGCCCACCGTGGATCGCGGGTTTCGCGACGCCGATTTCTGGTCAATCGAAATTGCGGGCGACAGCCCTTCGATGAAATCAACATCGGGCTTATCCATCTGCCCGAGGAACTGGCGCGCATAGGCCGACAGCGACTCCACGTAGCGCCGCTGACCTTCGGCGTAGATGGTGTCGAAAGCCAGAGAGGATTTCCCCGACCCCGACAGACCGGTGAATACGATCAGCCGATCGCGGGGAAGATCGATCGAGATATTGCGCAGGTTGTTCTCTCTCGCACCGCGAATGACCAGCTGATCCACAGCGCTCACCCTACCGGTCGCGATCGAGGCACGGTCCGGCTCGGCGCTCGATCGATTTAGCCGACCTCGCGCAGTTCCCGTTTGAGGTCCTTGATCTCGTCACGGAGACGAGCGGCGTACTCGAAACGGAGATCGGCCGCCGCCTCCTTCATCTCCTCCTCGAGTGTGAGCACGAGGCGAGCCAGTTCATCGGAGGGCAGATCAGCCAGGCCGCTGCGCACCTTGTCACGACTTGTCGAGCGACGGTCGGAGCCGGGAACGGGTGCTCCCTGAGAGGGACGCAGACTGGCCAGGATGTCGGTGACCGCCTTGCGGATCGTCTGAGGGTTGATGTTGTTGTCGAGGTTGTATTGCTGCTGCAGCCCGCGTCGACGATTGGTCTCAGAGATGGCCCGCTGCATCGAATCAGTGATGGTGTCGGCGTACATGATCACCTGGCCATCAACATTTCGAGCAGCGCGACCGATGGTCTGCACCAGCGAGGTCACTGAGCGGAGGAACCCCTCCTTGTCGGCATCGAGAATGGCGACAAGAGAGACCTCGGGAAGATCAAGCCCCTCACGGAGCAGGTTGATGCCGATCAATACGTCGAACTCACCGAGTCGCAGATCACGCAGGATCTCGATGCGCTCAATGGTGTCGACCTCGCTGTGGAGGTAGCGGACCTTGATACCGAGCTCGAGCAGGTAATCGGTGAGATCCTCCGACATCTTCTTCGTAAGTGTCGTGACCAGGACGCGGTCGCCCTTGACGATCCGTTGGTTGATCTGCTCGATGAGATCGTCGATCTGTCCTTTGGTGGGTTTGACGATGACCTCGGGATCAACCAGACCCGTGGGGCGCACAACCTGCTCGACGATGGCTTGGGAGTTCTCGAGTTCAAAAGGTCCTGGGGTTGCCGACAGGAACACCACCTGTTTGAGACGATCCATGATCTCCTCAAACCGCAGCGGACGGTTGTCGGCCGCTGAAGGCAATCGAAAACCATGCTCAATGAGCGTCTGCTTGCGGGATCGGTCGCCGGCGTACTGGCCATGCAACTGCGGGATGGCCTGATGGCTCTCATCGAGCACCACAAGGAAATCCTCGGGGAAATAATCCAGCAACGTGTACGGCGGCTCGCCCGGCTTACGTCCGTCGATTTGCCCCGAGTAGTTCTCGATGCCGTTGCAGAATCCGAGTTCCTCCATCATCTCGAGGTCGTACTGGGTTCGCATACGCAGGCGTTGGGCCTCGAGCAGCTTGCCCTCGGCCTCAAAGTGGGCGAGCTGCACCTGGAGCTCAGCCTGAATACGTTGCATCGCGTCACGAAGCCGATCCTCACCCGCCACATAGTGCGTGGCCGGGAAGATGACGAGTTCCTCGAGTTCGGTGATCTTCTCGCCAGTGATCGGATCAACCACAAGTACCCGCTCGATTTCATCACCGAACAATTCGATGCGGATGAGCGTTTCGTCGTAGGCGGGGTGAACCTCGATGGTGTCGCCGCGGACCCGGAACTTGCCGCGAACAAGGTTCATGTCATTGCGCTCGTACTGCATGTCGACGAGTCGCTTCAGAATATGCCGCTGATCGTGGGTCTCACCCGGGCGCACCACCAACAACTGATCTTTGTACTCAATCGGTGAACCGAGGCCATAGATACACGAGACCGAGGCAACAACGATGGTGTCGCGTCGGGTGAGCAGCGCCGAGGTGGCGGCGTGTCGCAGACGGTCGATCTCGTCGTTCACCGACGAGTCCTTCTCGATGTAAGTGTCCGAGGAGGGCATGTACGCCTCGGGTTGGTAATAGTCGTAATAGGACACGAAGTACTCAACCCGGTTCTCCGGGAAGAACTCGCGAAACTCATTAGCCAACTGGGCTGCAAGCGACTTGTTGGGTGCGATGACCAGCGTGGGTCGCTGAAGCGCCTCAATGGTCCATGCGATGGTGGCGCTCTTTCCCGAGCCGGTAATACCCAGCAGGGTCTGGAATCGGTTGCCGGCGTTGATGCTCGCGGTGAGTTGCTCAATGGCCTTGGGCTGATCACCGGCAGGTGAGAACTCGGAAACCAGACGGAACGGCGGCATGGGATGAGTCTACGGAGGTGCACGCCGTCTAACCTTGGCCGCCGTAAGGATCTTGGTCCCGCGCCCGGCGGCCGGCCCTGAACACTGACAAGGACGAAGTTCATGCGCGACGCGTTGGGAGCGGTGCAATCAGTGCTGGTGCTCGGAGGCAACTCCGATATCGCGCTAGCGATTGTCGACCGTCTCGTCGAAGGCCGCACCCGCAAGGTGGTGCTCGCTGTGCGCCGACCCGAGAGCGCACAATCCACTATCGATCGCCTCACGGCCGCTGGTGTCGCCGCCGAGGCCATTGCGTTCGATGCGCTTCGAACCGAAGAACACTCCCGCATCCTCGGCGACGCATTCGCCAAGGCCGGGGACTTCGATCTCGTCATCTCCGCCTTCGGCATGCTTGCCGATCAGGACGCACTTGATGCAGACCCGCTCTATGCAGTCACCGTCATCAATGCCAACTTCACCGGTGCGGTCACCTCTGGGCTCATTGCCGCGGACCTCCTCCGCAAGCAGGGTCACGGCACACTCATGATGATCACCTCCATCGCCGCAGTACGCGGCCGTGCCGACAACTTCCTCTATGGCGCCACGAAAGCGGGCCAGGACCTCTTCTCGCAGGGTCTGGGTGATTCTCTCGTCGGCTCTGGCGTTCGGGTTGTGGTGGTCCGTCCCGGATTCGTGCACACCAAGATGACCGAAGGACTCAAGCCGGCGCCGTTCGCCACCACCGTCGACAAGATCGCCGATGATGTCATCGCAGGGTTCTCCAAGGGCCGCGAGACCATCTTCGCCCCGTCGATCCTGCGGTACGTCTTCGCACTGCTCATCCATGCGCCCCGGATCATCTGGCGACGACTCGGCGGCTGAACCTATGTCCGAGTCATCAGCGGTTCGTCCCGCCAGTACATCGCTGCTTCGTGGGGTCGTTCGCGAACTTCGGCCCAAACAGTGGCTGAAGAACGTCCTGGTCTTCGCGGCACCCGCCGCCGCAGGAGTCATTAACGAACGCACTGAACTCATGCACGCCATTGGAGCGTTTGTGTGCTTCTGCGCGGCGGCCAGTGCCACCTATCTGGTCAACGACATCTCCGATGTCGAATCCGATCGTCGCCATCCCAGCAAGCGCGTGCGCCCGATCGCTGCTGGCATCGTGCCTATCCCACTGGCAGTCGTGCTCGCTGTCGTGCTGCTGGCCGGAGGAGTTGGCGGCGCATTCCTCATCCGTCGCGACTTCGGATTCACGATCCTTGCCTATCTCGCCCTCACCACCTGTTACACGCTGTGGCTCAAGCACATCGCCGTGCTTGACATCATCGCCGTCGCCGCTGGTTTCGTCCTGCGGGCCATTGGTGGAGCAACAGCCACGAGCGTTCCCATCTCTGAGTGGTTCTTCATCGTCACAAGTTTTGGCGCCCTATTTATGGTGGCGGGCAAGCGTCATGGCGAGCAGTCCGATCTTGGCGATGAGGCAGGCTCGGTGCGCCCAGTGCTCGCCCTCTATACACCCAGCTTCCTTACCTACCTGCGGGCTGTGTTCTCCGGCGGAGCACTCGTCACCTACTGCCTGTGGGCGTTCTCGTCTGCTGACCTTCACGGTTCCAGCAATGTGCTGTTCCAACTCTCGATCGTGCCGTTCGCCATCGCCATCCTTCGCTATGCGCTCCTGCTCGATCAGGGCCATGGCGCAGAACCCGAGAATCTTGTCCTGTCCGATCGCGCCCTGCTGCTTGCCGGTGTCGCCTGGATCGCCATCTACGGCATTGCCATCTACACCTCCTGAGCCCTCGGCCGAACTGGCCCGAACCCGCGCCACCGAACTGTTCGGATGGGGACGCACCGCTCCCACCGGGGCTGATCTGCGGCGTCCCACCTCGGCGATCGAGCTGCGCCGAGCGCTTCCCGATGCCAACCCACGGGGACTGCTCGCTCGAGGCTTAGGCCGCAGCTACGGCGACGCCGCCCAGAACAGTGGCGGACGGGTGATCGAGACCATCGACGTTGCTTCCTTCACCGTGCACGAGGCCATCGAGGGTGCCGACCATGTCCTGGTGACCGCCGATGCCGGCGCCAGCATTGATCGCCTCCTCCACTCACTGGTGCCACAAGGCCTCTTCGTTCCGGTTACCCCGGGCACCCGCTACGTCACTGTTGGCGGTGCCATAGCCGCTGACATTCACGGCAAGAACCATCACCGCAAGGGTTCATGGTGTGACCACGTCGAATCGCTTCGCCTGCAACTTGCTGACGGCTCGGTCGTAGACATCGGCCCGAACTCGGACCCAGAGCTCTACTGGGCTACCGCAGGCGGAATGGGCCTCACTGGCGTCATTCTCGATGCCACCTTCCGATGCCCACGTATTGGCTCCAGCCGACTCTTGGTCGACACCGATCGCGCCCCTGATCTCGACACTGTCGTCGAACTCATGGCCACCGGTGACGCCGACTACGACTACTCAGTGGCGTGGATTGATCTCATGGCCACCGGCGCGTCAATGGGCCGGTCTGTGCTCACACGCGGGCGTTTCGCCACCGCCGAAGAGGTTGGCGCATCCTCAAGCGCTGACCCGTTCGACTACCGGGCCGGCGTCATCGCATCTGCTCCCCCGTTTGTTCCCGGGGGCCTGCTCAACAAACTCACGGTGCGAGCTTTCAACGAACTGTGGTTCCGTAAGTCCCCGAAATTGCGGCGGGATGAACTTCAGACCATTCCCACGTTCTTCCATCCACTCGACATGGTTGGTGGCTGGAATCGCATCTACGGGCCCGGCGGATTCCTGCAATGGCAGTTCGTCATTCCGTTCGGCACCGAAGCCACGCTGCGTCGCATCATCGAGGAACTCAGCGCGGCGGGGTGCACTTCGTTCCTCGCTGTTCTCAAAGCATTCGGACCGAGCAACGAGTCGCCGCTTTCCTTCCCTGCGCCGGGATGGACGCTCGCGCTCGACATCCCCACCGGGGTGTCGGGCCTCGCAACCCTGCTTGATCGTCTCGATGACATGGTGGTCGAGGCCGGCGGACGTATCTACCTGGCCAAAGACTCGCGGGTGCGAGCGGAACTGGTACCGCAGATGTACCCACGTCTCGACGAATGGCGAGCGATTCGCGAGAGAGTTGATCCGCAGCGCCGCATCAACAGCGATCTAGCGCGACGCCTGTCGTTGTAAGTCCGGCTCGACCTAGTTGTCAGTGGCCGAAGCGGCCTCCGCCGAACCCTTGGCCGACTTCAACTCGTTGATCCATTCCCAGCATGCATTGATATGCGGACTGAGTTCCTCGGGCGTTCCGTCATTGGGAACAACGAAGTCGGCCTCGGCCAGACGTTGTTCGCGAGTCGCTTGGCGAGACATGCGGGCCCGGGCATCATCAGCACTGAAGCCACGGAAACGAACCAGACGGTCAAGAGCGATCTCGGGATCGGTGTCAACAACAATGACGCCCTCGGGGGCATAGGGCTTGTTCTCGACAAGCAGTGGAATGTCGAGAACCACGATGTTGTCGAGCGAACGCTGCGCCTCGATTCGAGCGTCGATCTCGGTGCCCACCGCTGGATGCACGATTGCATTGAGCGCCTTGAGTTGCTCGGCATCGGTGAAGACAATGTCGGCGACCGCCTGGCGATTGAGCGTGCCATCGGCGGCGAGGATGCCGTCGCCGAAATGTTCGACCATGGCAGCCAGGACCGCGCCGCCGGGAGCCTGCAGTTCGCGCACGACACCGTCGGCATCGATGACGACCGCACCACGTTCAGCGAGCGCGGCTGACACCGTCGACTTCCCTGATCCGATTCCACCTGTGAGTCCCAGAAGCAACATGGTCCCCGAATGTATCTGATGAATTTTCGGTCCTTCTCCTCAACTTCTATGCGTTCCTGCCGACTCACCACCCATGACCGAACTTCGAATCACCCCGACCAGCCACACACCAACCAACGTGATCGGATGGCGGCTGCCGGCCGATGCCATCACCCGGCGGGAAATTGAGGTGCTGCAAGCGATCACCGATGGGTGTTCCACACCGCAGATCGCCAACCGCCTCTATCTCTCACAGAAGACCGTGAAGAACCATCTGGCCTCGATTTATCAGAAGCTCGATGCGCGCGATCGTACCCAGGCAATTCTCATCGCCCTTCGTCTTGGCATTGTGCAACTGGAGCGTTCCGACGCGGCCTGAGGCCGCGTCGGAACCTCAGATCATTCGGCGGCTGGTGCCTCGTCGGCGACAGCCTCTTCAACGACAGCCTCTTCAACGGCGGCCGCTTCAGCGACAGTCTCGTCGGCGGCGGGGACCATGCCCTCATCGCCATGCTCGGCGTAGTACTCAGCCCAGGCCTGCTGTGCCTCAGTGGACTCAGAGCCGCCGATGTAGTTGCCCTGATCGTCGTAGGCGTGCTCGCCGAAGTGCTCCTGGTACTCAGCAGCGACAATGCCACCCTCCGCGGCCTGCTTGATCGACAGGCTGATCCGGCGACGCTGAAGGTCGAGGTCGATGATCTTGACCCAGAGTTCCTCACCCGGGGTGACGACCTGCTCAGGCAGATCGACATGGTGAGCGGACATTTCGGAGATATGCACCAGACCCTCGATGCCATCGCCGACCTGCACGAAGGAACCGAACGGCACCAGCTTGGTAACTCGGCCGTAGACGAGTTCGCCAACCTGATGGGCCGAGGCGAACTGCTGCCACGGATCCTGCTGGGTGGCCTTCAGCGAGAGGCTGATGCGCTCGCGGTCGAGATCGACCTCAAGGACCTGTACCTCGATCTCGTCGCCAACGGCAACGACAGAACCGGGATGGTCGACATGCTTCCAGGAGAGCTCGGACACGTGCACGAGGCCGTCCATGCCGCCAAGGTCGACGAATGCGCCGAAGTTGACCACCGATGACACAACACCACGGCGAACCTCGCCGGGCTTGAGGTTCGTGAGGAAGTCGTCGCGCTGTTCCTTCTGGGTCTCTTCGAGCCACGCACGACGCGAGAGCACAACGTTGTTGCGGTTCTTGTCGAGCTCGATGATCTTGGCATCCACGGTTCGACCCACGTAGGGGGCGAGATCACGGACACGACGCAACTCGACAAGCGATGCGGGAAGGAAGCCACGCAGGCCGATGTCGACGATGAGACCACCCTTGACGACCTCGATGACCGGACCGCTGACGACGCCCTCTTCTTCCTTGATCTTCTCGATGGTGCCCCAGGCACGCTCGTACTGTGCGCGCTTCTTGGACAGGACAAGACGACCTTCCTTGTCCTCCTTGGTGAGAACAAGAGCTTCGATGCGCTCGCCGAGTGAGACGATCTCTGACGGGTCGACGTCGTTGCGAATGGAAAGTTCCCGCGCCGGGATCACACCTTCGGACTTGTAGCCGATGTCGAGCAGAACCTCGTCGTGGTCGACCTTGACGATCGTGCCTTCGACAATCTGACCATCCTCAACCTGCACCATCGACGAGGTGTAGGCCTCGTCAAGCGATTCGGCGCCGAGATCATTCTCGGTGACCTGGCGAGGGATGTAGCGGCCCTCGGAATCAAAGCTGCCCATGCCGTTGGTTTCGGTGTCGGCGGGGGTGGTTGCGGCGTCAGCCGCCTCGGTGAGAAGTTGGTCGGACAAGGTGGTTCTCTCTTTGGTGGATAGGGAATCGGGCCCCGGAACTGGGGCGATGGGTAATGCGCTCGCGCGCAACGGGAAAGTCAATGCTAGGCACGACCAGACCCCAAGGGCCACTTGAGGGTCAGGGCACCGGAGGTCGCTGCGCCACCAGTAGGAACTCGTGGTGGTCGAGATCGGGGTCGCGGCGGGCGTACTCCCCCGGCGAAACCGACCAGATGTGCTCAACGAGCAGGCCGGAACGGGCCGCAAGAAGGCGCAATTCCCTTGGCGTGAAACAGGTGGTCCACAGGTCGTGCTCGGCTCTGACCCCGTTGGGCGACCGCAATTCGGTGCGCTCATGGTTCACCCCAGCGGCAGCATCGAAACTGTCGGAGTCCTCCAACCAGCGGACCTGGAAATAGGCGGAGAACGCCGAGACCGCCACCCGCCCACCGGGTCGCAACGCTGCGGCCATCCCATCGAGCACCGTGGCATCGGGATCACCGAGCGGAACTGATGCCCCACCACCGGCCAATCCAAAGGCCCCTTGGCACAGGGAGATGACGGCATCAAACTCACCGTCGAAGGGCATGGACCGAGCATCCAACCGTTCAAAGGTCACCCCGGCGGGAGCATCGAGCTGGGCGATCTCGACGAACCGCTGCGAGATATCGACCCCGTGGACTTCGATACCCAACTCGCCAAGCGCGCGGGCATGACGCCCCGGACCACAGCCAACATCGAGTACCCGCATGCCCGGTTCGAGGCCAAGCACCTCGACGAGGAACGAAACCTCATTGGCCGTGCCCATGGTGAACGAGTACCGCAGGTATGCCTCGCCGAGATGGTCGGCAAGGGCCTCGAACCAATGCGAGGGCTCAGGTGACGGCGAGGACTCCGGCAATGCAGCGGTCATGGTTACGGCTCAGCCCTTGGCTGCGGCCCATGAGTCGCCCGAGGAGAGGTTGACCTCGAGCGGGACTCGCAGATCGAATGCGCCGGACATCGCTTCGAGCACAAGCGCAGTGACTGGTTCGAGATCTGCTGGCGGCACCTCGCAGATGACTTCATCGTGCACCTGCAAGATGAGCCGGGTGTCGCCGCCAGACTGCTCAAGCAGTTGATCGAGGCGCACGAGCGCCACCTTGAAGATGTCGGCGGCAAGACCTTGAATACCTGCGTTCATGGCCTGTCGCTCGCCAGCCTGACGGATGCGGAAGTTGGACGAGGCCAGTTCAGGGATCTGACGGCGACGACCGAACAGCGTCTCGGTGTAGCCGCGTTCGCGCGCCTCGGCGACGGTGCGGTCCATATACGCGTGCACAGCAGGGAACGCCTCGAAATACGCATCG
Organism: Microthrixaceae bacterium; assembly: GCA_947449015.1. GTDB lineage: Bacteria > Actinomycetota > Acidimicrobiia > Acidimicrobiales > Acidimicrobilacustridaceae > Acidimicrobilacustris. Next base: position 30,612 of record CANFQA010000007.1, read on the forward strand.
AGGATCTGCTGTGCCTCGCCGACCCCGACGCCCAAACGCTGCGCCAGCCCGTAGGCCTCCATGCCGTAGGCGAGCCCGTAGCTGACCATTTTGGCCTTTGAGCGTTGTTCAAGCGTGACCGAGGTTGGGTCGACATCGAACACGCGCGCCGCAGTCGCGTTGTGGATGTCCTGTCCCGATTCGAATGCCCCGATAAGCCCAGGGTCCTCAGCCAGATGCGCGATGCAACGCAACTCGATCTGGTTGTAATCGGCAATCAGAAGCGTGTAGCCCTCGGCCGGCACGAATGCCCGTCGGAAGGTACGTCCGAGCTCTGAACGCACCGGAATGTTGTGCAGGTTGGGAGCGTCGGAACTGAGGCGACCGGTACGGGCAACCGTCTGATTAAACGTGGCGTGGATGCGACCATCGGGAGCCACTTCAGCAAGCAGTCCCTCGCCGTAGGTGGATCGCAACTTCTCCACCTCTCGATACGACAGGAGGTGTTCGACAATAGGGTGCTGACCACGGAGTTTTTCGAGCGAAGCAGCATCGGTGGAGTAGCCGGTCTTGGTCTTCTTCTGCGGCGTGAGGCCGAGTCGATCGAAGAGGATCTCACGCAGCTTCACCGTGGAGTTCACATTGAACTCCTCACCGGCATCCGCGCAGATCAGTGTGCGCAGTTCATCGCAGCGCGCCGTGAGTTCGGTGTTGAGTCGGCGTAGTTCGATGACGTCAACACCAACCCCGAGGATTTCCATTCGCGCCAGTACACGAATGAGCGGAACCTCGATCTCCCGGTTCAACTGACTCAACCCACGTGACTCGAGCGCCTCGGCCAGCGGAGCGATCAGCGCAGCAATGCCAAGCGCACGCCGAGCAGCAGTCTGCGCGTCGGCCCCTGCATCGCCGCCGCCGTCGAGATCGAGTTGACCGCTCGGTGCAGTGTCATCGACGGGAAGCACCGCATTGGCGAATCGGGCGACGAGATCAGTGAGTTCGTAACGAGACTCGGCGGGATCAATGAGATAGGCCGCGATCATCGTGTCAAGTGACAGCGACCGGAGATCGACGTCGAAAGCATGAAGACTGCGGATCAACGCTTTGGCGTCATGGGCCACGATGGGGCGACCAGCTGAACCGACAAGCGCGGCCAGTTGTTCGAGCACGGTGGGATCGGCGAGCACCGAAGCAGGTATCCATGCCACGTCCGCGCTGGCGGCATCAGTCACAAGCGCCAGTCCCTCAAAGCTGGAGCGGCCTTCGACTCCGCTCCAGGCACCAGACACGGCAAGCGGCTCCGTGCTGTCGGCCAGCAGACGCAGGACACCAGCGGCGTCGACGGGGCGGGTGAGATCCGAGCGCTCTGCTTCAAGCACCGACTCATTCGTGCTGACTGATGGCGTATCGGTCTCGCCGAGGACCTCGAGCATGCGCTCATAGAGCGCTCGAAATTCGAAGAAATCAAAGACCTGTCGAACTTCGGCAAGGTCGTAATCGCCAATACGAAGATCATCGGGGTTCACATCAACCGGAGCGTCAAGACGAAGTTGCATCAACTCCACGTTGATGCGCGCCTTGTCCTCGTTCTCGGCAAGGTTCTGCCTGAGCTTCGGTGTGAGTTCGTCGAGATTCGCGTAGATGCCGTCGATACCGCCGTAGGTGGTGATGAGCTTGGCTGCGGTCTTCTCCCCCACGCCCGGGACGCCCGGAAGGTTGTCGGAGGGATCACCGCGAAGAGCGGCGTACTCGACATAGTTGGACGGGGTGACACCAGTGCGTTCGAGGATGCCGGCCTCGTCGTAGAGCGCGTAATCCGAGACGCCACGCTTGTTGTAGAGAACCCGGATATGGGGATCATGCACCAGCTGGTAGCTATCTCGATCCCCTGTGACGATGATGACATCGTCTCCTCGAGCCTCGGCCTGCGTGGCCAGGGTGGCGATGATGTCATCGGCTTCGAAACCGACAAGGTCAAGCACGGGCACATGGAGTACTTCGACAACCTGACGCACCAGACCCATCTGCTGACGCAGGATGTCCGGCGATGCCTCCCGGTTCGCCTTGTAACTGTCGAGGGCGATGTGGCGGAACGTCGGTTCTGGACGATCGAAGACGACGGCGAGATGGTCGGGACGTTGGTCGCGCAGGAGGTTGATCAACATCGAGGTGAAGCCATAGACCGCGTTGGTGACCTGGCCTGAGGCCGTCGCCATATCGGTGGGCAGCGCGAAGAACGCCCGATAGGTGAGCGAGTTGCCATCGATGAGCATGAGCGTCGACATCAGGATCCTTCGGGTCGGAGGTTGCCGGCGAGCACCTGCTCGGCCACGGCCTGCATAGTGGTGCGCTCGCTCATGGCGGTGCGCTGAATGAACGAGAAAGCATCCGATTCGCTGAGACCCTGCGAATCAATGAGAAAACCCTTGGCGCGATCGATCAACTTTCGCGCCACAAGTTGATCCTCAAGCGACTCGGATCGTTCGCTGAGTTCCTTGATCTCACGGAAGCGGCCGATTGCGACCTCAATGGCCGGCACGAGTTCGCTGCGCTGGAACGGCTTGACGAGATAGGCAAGCGCGCCTGCGTCACGTGCCTCTTCGATGAGATCTCGTTGAGAGAAGGCCGTAAGGATCAGCACTGCACAGACCCGATCACTGGTGAGTTCACGGGCCACCGACAGTCCATCAAGCCCGGGCATCTTGATATCAAGGACGGCGATATCAGGTGACAGTGAACGGACGAGCTCAACGGCTTCATCACCGCGACCGGTCTCGCCCACGACCTCATACCCCTCTTCCTCAAGGGTCTCTTTGAGATCGAGTCGGATAATCGCCTCATCTTCGGCGAGAACGATACGGACCGGCACCGACATCGCTTCACTCGCCCCTTCATGTGATTGGCGGTCACGGGACACAGCTGTGGCCCGCTGACTCCGATGAACAAACCTCGATCGTACTTGGAGAGACGGGGCGGTCACTCGGAGAGTTCGTTGAGACGATCGAGCAGATCGTCCTGCTGCTGTTCGAGCCTGGCAATGTCGCCGACGACCTCACTGCGATGCCGTCCCATGGCCTCGGCGTGACGAGACGCCTCACGATGTTCACGCTCGGCCAACGGCGTCTCCGAAACCAGCGATCGCAGTCGGGCGTCGTCCGCCTCGTCTGCGAGGCTCGTGAACTGCTCGTCGACCAGCACCAATTCACGGCGCAACTCCCGCAACTGCGAAGAAAGCTCGCTCAATCGCCGTTCGAGGAGGTTCCGGTTCACCGCCGAAGTGTACGACCCCGTTTCGGTCAGGAGACGAGACATTGCCAGCCGGTTACCAGCGAGTAGCCCCGGGCAGTTCCGCTCGATTGGTAGCGTGAGGAAAGCACCACCCGCGGCGGTGCTGGAACTGGCATACAGGGCGGGCTCAAACCCCGCTGCCCGTAAGGGCTTGAGGGTTCGAATCCCTCCCGCCGCACAACTCACCCGAGACTCCCCGCCGGGCTGACCGTAAAGGACTACTCCTCGATGATCGTGTTCACCTTCCCCGGCCAGGGTTCCCAGAAGCCGGGAATGGGAGAGCCATGGAGGGACCATCCGAGCTGGGAACTTGTCGACGAGGCCTCGGCAGTTCTCGGGCGGGATCTCGGGGCACTGCTTTTACACACCGAGGCCACAGAACTCACCCGCACCGATAACGCGCAGCTCTCCACGTTCCTCACAAGCCTGCTGGTGCTCGATGCCGTCGAACGTCTCGGCGTCGAACCGGCCGCCGCTGCAGGACACAGTCTCGGCGAATACAGCGCGCTGGTTGCCTCGGGTTCGCTTTCATTCGAGGACGGTCTGCGCCTCGTTCACGCTCGTGGCTCCGCGATGCTCCAAGCCACCACCGCACAAACCGGCACCATGGCCGCGGTGCTCGGACTCGACGACGACGACGTCGAAGTTGCCTGCGCGCGATGTGAGAGCGACGTCTGGGTGGCCAACTACAACGCACCCGGGCAGGTCGTGATTGCTGGTTCACCCGAAGGGGTCGCGGACGCATCCGCGATCGCCAAGGAACTCGGCGCCAAAAAAGTCATGTCCATGGCGGTGAGCGGCGCGTTCCACACACCGTTTATGGCTCCGGCGCGGCCCGAACTTCGCGCTGCCATCGATACTGCCGATCTCCGTGAAGCCGAACTACCGGTTTACGCAAACGTGGACGCCCGTCCGCACCTTTCGGGAAGCGAATGGTCAGGCCTGCTCGGCGCGCAGCTGTGCAGCCCAGTGCGCTGGCGCCAAACCCTGCACAACCTTGGCGACGCCGGTGCCACCGTCGTTGTTGAGCTTGGACCGGGAGGCGTTCTCACCGGGATGGCCAAACGCACCCTCAACGGGGCGTCCACGCTGAGCGTCGCCACCCCTGCTGATCTCGACAAGCTGCTCAACCTGCTGGCCACCCCAAGCGACTCCGGGGCCGGCATCGGCGAAGGAGAACATCTCTTCGCCACCGAACGCATGGTGGTGAGCCCAGCCGCTGGGGTTTTCACACCGACGCCCGAGATTGGCCCGGGATTCACACTCACTCCCGGTTGCGTTCTTGGCACCGTCGGAGAACACGAGGTGCGCTCACCTTTCCATGGCACGCTGATGAACATGCTCGCTGTCGAGGGAGAACGCGTGACAACCAGCCAACCCATCGCCTGGTTGCGTTCCGCATGACCACACAACGTCACCGCGACGGCGGCGCGACCATCATTGGCTGGGGAACCGCGTTGCCCGATCGAATCGTCACCAACGCCGACTTCGAGGCTCGACTCGATACCACCGACGAGTGGATCACTGAACGAACCGGTATTCGAGAGCGCCGGCACGGAAGTACCACTGCAGCACTCGCCGTTGAGGCTGGTCGTGCCGCACTCGATATGGCTGGGCTCACTGGCGACGACATCGACTTCGTGCTGCTCGCCACCACCAGTCCCGACTACCAGATTCCCTCCACCGCCTCTCAGGTGCAGGAAGAACTTTCCGTTCGCGGCGGAGCCTGCGACATCAATGCGGCATGCTCGGGATTCGTGTACGGACTGGTGCAGGCCCACGGGCTCATCGCCATGGGGTTGCAGCGGGTATTGCTTATCGGTGCAGAGACTCTCTCGCGTGTCACTGACCAGCAGGACCGCAATACCGCCATCCTTTTCGGCGACGGGGCTGGGGCTGTCGTGCTCGAAGCCTGCGAGAACGATCAACTCCTCTCGTTCGACCTCGGCTCGGATGGCTCAGCGCGCACCCTGCTCGATGCCCCCATTGGTGGCTACATCGCAATGAACGGCAAGGAGGTGTTCCGTCGCGCGGTGACCGTCATGGTTGACAGTGCGCGGGTATCGATGGCCGATGCCGGAATCACCAGCGAAGAGCTCGCCCTGGTTGTTCCCCATCAGGCAAACATCCGCATCATTGAGGCGGCTTGCTCCCGCCTCGACATCACTGCCGATCGGGTCTCAACCGTGTTGCAGGAAACCGGAAACACCTCATCGGCATCGATCCCACTGGCACTCGTTCGAGCTCTTGAGAACGGCCGCGTCGCCGCCGATGATCTCGTGCTCCTCGTCGGCTTCGGTGCCGGCATGAGTTGGGCCAGTGCCGTGCTTCGTTGGACCGGTCGAATTCCGGAGGGAAAATCATGAGTCGTGTCGTGCTTGTCACCGGTGGAAACCGCGGAATCGGTCTTGCCTGTGCCCGGTCATTCGCAGCCCAAGGCGACCGTGTTGCCATCACCTACCGCGGTGAACCACCAGCCGATGCCACAGATCTGTTGTGCGTTCGATGTGATGTCACCGACACCCAATCCGTCGATGCCGCGTTCACCGAGGTTGAGGCTGCGCTCGGAGGAGTTGAGATCCTCGTATCGAACGCCGGGATGACAGCGGACATGCTCATCTTGCGCATGGGCACCGACGACTTCGCCTCAGTGCTCGACGCCAACCTCACCGGCGGATTCCGGGTGGCGAAACGCGCCATCAAGTCAATGATGCGAGCACGATTTGGTCGGATCATCTTCATCGGATCCGTGGTCGGCTCCACCGGTCAGGCTGGACAAGCCAACTACGCAGCCTCCAAAGCCGGACTCATCGGACTGGCCAGATCGCTCGCACGGGAATTCGCTTCCAGATCAGTCACCGTCAATGTGGTCGCTCCAGGACCAGTCGAAACCGACATGTTCGCCGCCGTCGCAGACGACACCCGCGCCGCGATCGCGCAGGCTGTGCCGCTCGGGCGCCTCGCCACCGCTGATGAAATCGCCGCCGCAGTGACCTTCCTCGCTTCGGACGCCGCTGGCTACATCACCGGCGCCGTGTTGCCCGTCGATGGCGGCCTTGGCATGGGCGCGACCTGAGGACCAAGGTCACAGCGCAGCGCCGCGACCTGCATCACTACGACCACTAGCGTGGGGGCACAGGACACATCGTCCGACACGTTCAACCCACCCAACCTGCAACTGCAAGGAGCATCAGATGAGTGACGAAGCATTCGAAAAGTTCAAGGCCTGCGCCGTGAAGGTCCTTTCGGTGAATGCCGATCAGGTCACCATGGAAGCGCGTTTCGGCGAGGATCTCGACGCCGACAGTCTCGACCTCGTTGAGCTCGTCATGGAACTCGAGGAAGTCTTCGACGTGAGTGTCGATGAGTCTGAACTCGAGGGCATCGAAACCGTAGGCCAGGCCTTCGAGTTGGTCACCTCCAAGCAGTGATGGAGCCGCGTCGCGTCGCGATCACCGGCATCGGTGTTGTCAGCCCCTGCGGTATGGGCGTTGACGCATTCTGGAACGGGCTTCTTTCCCCCGCTCCCGAGGGATTGCGACATGTCCACGATTTCGACCCGCTGCCATTTTTCGACAACCCGAAGGATGCTCGTCGTAGCGACCGCTTCAGCCAGTTCGCGATTGCCGCAGCGGCCGAGGCGCTCGCCATGGCCGGCGACATCGGTGGTGACCCTGCGCGTCACGGGGTCTGGATCGGCACCGGGATCGGTGGTCTCACAACCCTTGAGGAACAGATCCTCGTCCAAGACCACAAAGGCCCTCGCCGCGTCAGCCCATTCCTTGTGCCGATGCTCATGGCCAATGCTGCGTCAGCTGCGGTGTCAATGCGCTACGGCTGGCAGGGCCCATGCGAAACCACCTGCACGGCATGCGCTGCGGGAACTCAAGCCATTGGCAACGCCTTCAATCTGATCCGCCATGGGCGATGCGACGCAGTCATCACCGGCTCCTCAGAGGCGGCCATGACCCCCACAGGAATCGCCGGATTCACCAACATGACTGCCATGTCAGGCGAATGTCTTTCTCGTCCCTTTGATCGCGATCGTGATGGGTTCGTGCTCGCCGAGGGCGCCGGCGTCCTTGTGCTCGAGGAATGGAACTCTGCGATCGAGCGCGGGGCGACGATCCTCGCCGAGGTCATGGGTGCCGCCTCCAACGCGGATGCCCACCACATCACTGCACCCTCCCCCGGCGGCGTGGGTGCCATCGCCTGTATGCGTATGGCGATTGACGACGCCGGCCTCACCCCAGCCGACATCGCACATGTCAATGCTCACGGAACCTCCACTCCACTCAACGATGCCGCCGAAGCAGCCGCCATTGACAACGTGTTCGGACCCGCAGGGCCCCCGGTCACTTCCATCAAGGGGGTCACCGGGCACTCGTTGGGCGCTGCCGGTGCTCTCGAAGCTGTGTCGATCGTGTTGGCCATGCAGAAGGGTTTCCTTCCACCCACCACTGGCTATGCCAACCCCGATCCCCAGATGGCACCGATCGATATCGTCACCGGCGAAGGCCGCCCGTGGACACCAGGACCGACACTGTCAAACAGTTTCGGGTTCGGCGGACACAATGGCTGCATCGTGATCGGCCCGGCGAACTAAGGGTCGTCGCCGACCCAACGCGCTAGTCCACGCGCTGTGCGAGCGCCTCATGGTCGAGCAGCCACTGCTTTGCGCTGACTCCACCGCCATAGTGACCAACCACCCCACCGGCTCGCAGCACTCGATGGCAGGGCACGATCACCGCAATTGGATTGAGACCCATGGTCGTGCCGACAGACCGAAAGGCCTTCGGCCGACCAGCCATCGTCGCCAATTCGCCGTAACTGATTGAAGTCCCGTAGGGCACGGTTTCGAGAGCGGCAAGAACATCACCTCGAAATCCACTGCGGGCTGAACGATCGAGTGTGACGGTGAAAATTTCTCGATCGCCGGCGAAGTACTCGCCGAGCTCGGAAATCGCCTGATCACAATGCCTCGCTGCCACCGATGAGTCAGTCCCGCTGTGATTTTTTGCTCGGCTGCTCGTGCCGAAGTCGACTCTCGCCACACCGATGTCGTTGGTGACCACACAGAGCGGACCAATCGGTGTGTCGAGCACGCCGATGCTCATCGCTCAGTCTGCATCCGCAAAGACGAACAGGATCTCGGTTTCGCAGGCCACCTCGCCGCCCACCAGTGCTCGACCCGAACCCTTGCCCGCCCGAGCCGACATGCGGCCAAGCGTGATCTCCAGCGTCAGCGTGTCGCCGGGGACGACTTGGCGACGGAAACGAGCCTTCTCGACGCCGCCGAACAGCGGAAGTTTCCCGGCATGGCACTCATCAGAAAGGACCGCATAGGCGCCGAGTTGGGCAATGGCTTCAAGCATCAAGACGCCGGGCAGCGTGGGGCGACCTGGGAAGTGACCGATGAAGAACTCCTCGTCGCCGGTGAGATGCCATTGTCCCGTTGCCCCTTCGCCGAGACGGAGTTCCAACACCTCGTCGAGCAGGAGGAACGGGGAGCGATGAGGCAGAACCTCACTGGGTGCGGGCAGGCTCATTCGGCAAGTGCAGCAAGCAGGTTGGCAGGCGTGTCCTTCGGGCTGATCTTGTACCAGACCTGCTCGAGTTTGCCCTTCTCATCGATGAGAAACGCTGAGCGAACAATGCCCATGTATTTCTTGCCGTACATGCTCTTTTCCGCCCACACGCCGAATGCCTCCGACACTGTGTGCTCGTCATCGGAAAGCAACGTGAAGCCAAGCGAGTACTTGTCGTCGAACTTCTTGAGCTTGGCCGGCAGATCCGGGCTGATGCCGATGATCACCGAGTCGCCCACCTGATCGGCGATATCGCGCAAACCACAGGACTGGGTGGTGCAACCAGGCGTATCGGCCTTTGGGTAGAAGTACACGAGCACCTTGCGGCCTTTGAACTGCGTGAGACTGACCGAATCGCCGTTCTGGTCGAGCAGTTTGATCGACGGAGCCTTCGAACCGGTGGTGAGTTGGCTGGGAGTTGGATTCGCAGTCATGACCAAACGCTAGCGGTCGGAAACTGTCACCAGCGCCCGAGGCATACCTAGTCGCGACCAAACGGGCCGACAGGAACGCAGACGCGACGAAGGGGCGCACGAAGCGCCCCTTCGATCGAACTGCTGAGCGGTTGTGTTACTTGGCGCCCTTGGCTGAGGCCTTCAGCTTGGAACCAGCAGTGACCTTGGCGGCCTTGGAGGCGGGAACCTGGATCGGCTCACCGGTCTGCGGGTTGCGGGCGGTACGAGCGTTGCGGTGGGTCTGCTCGAAGCTGATGAAGCCTGGGAGGGTGAGCTTCTCGCCACCCTTGGCCACCACCTCATGGGCGATGTCTTCAAACGACTTCAGCGTCCGCTCAACATCAGCCTTGGACTGGCCGGTGCGCTCGGCGATCTCGGCGATGAGTTCACTCTTGGTCATGACATCCTCCTGTTGGCCCTGACGGGCATCTGGTGACCCTGATCTCAGATTGATCTGGGAACTTCCCCGAGATCCCCGGGGCTCGGTATCGAACTCGGACGGTTCCGCCCGATGCCTAAGCCTCGCGTCATCCGAGTCACTTTTGGTGGATGGACAGGGAAGTTGCGTATAACTATGCATCAATCCTGATGATTCCCCGCAACGGGTCAGGACGGCAGCGTGGTCCCGTCACCTCGAAGTGACAGTCCCCCACTGTTGATCATGTGATCGGCAGCCATGGCGAAGTACTCGAGCATCGCCGAGCGATCCTCAGCACCAAGTTCGTCCTCCCCGGCGCCATCGACTGCGGCATTCATGTGCACCAGCCAACGATCGCGCGCAAGCGTGGTGATCTCGTAGGGGGCATGACGCATCCGCAAGCGGGGATGGCCCCGCTGCTCGTTGTAGGTGTCGGGGCCGCCCCAGTACTGCACGAGAAACAGCGTGAGACGATGACGGGCACCATCGAGATCCTCAGCGTCATAGAACCGAGCCAACACCGGATCGGCCATAACTCCGACATAGAAGCGATCCACAAGCCGTTCGAAGAATGCGAGTCCATCAACTCGTTCGTAGAGCGGTTGAGACTCCTCTGCCAACAGCTCGTCTGCCATCAGAAATTGGCGTCGAGCGCGGTTCGAACCTCAGCGATGAATTCCCCCGCACCAGTCGGGCCGACACCTTCGAGTACACGACGCATCAGCGCGGATCCGATGACCACACCATCGGCCTCAGCGCAGATCTCGACGGCCTGCGCAGCATTCGAGACGCCGACACCCACGAGGACTGGCTTGTCGGTAATGGCCTTGAGGCGCCGCGCGATGACAAGCGAGGACGAAGCCAACGCATCGCGCTCACCAGTGACGCCGAGCAGACCAACGGCATAGACGAAGCCGCGGGCACGGGCACACACCAGCGGCAGACGCTCATCAGGTGCAGTCGGCGCGGCCAGCAACACTGTTTCGACCCCAGCGGCGTCCGCTGCGGTCGCCCAGGGTCCAACCTCTTCCAAGGGAAGGTCGGGAAGGATTGCTGCGCTCACCCCAGCAGCGGCGAGTGATTCTGCAAAACGCTCATGACCCATATGGAACGCCAGGTTGTAATAGGTCATGACCGCGATGGGGACGCCCGCGTCAATGGTGCGCAACTCGTCGAAAATCGTGACTGGCGTGGCCCCAGCCCGCAGCGCCAGTTCACTGGCCTCTTGGATGACCGGACCGTCCATCACGGGATCGGAGAACGGCACGCCGATCTCGATGGCATCCGCGCCGGCATCAGCCACGGCACGAACGATTTCGGCCCAATCAGTGCCGAGCCCACCAGTGACGTAGGGAACGAGGAGTTTTCGTCCCGCATCACGGCCAGCTCGCAGCGCTGACTCCAGACCACCCGGTTGCGTCGGAGCATCCGGGATCATGAGACCTTCGTCGGCGAGTGTGACCATCAGCCCAGGATCTCCATCATCTGGCCGACATCCTTATCGCCGCGACCTGACATGTTGAGCAGCACTGTCTTGCCAGCGAGTTTCTCGCGATCTCGGCTGATCCATGCCAGCGCATGGGCCGGCTCGAGCGCCGGAATAATGCCCTCGGTGCGGCTGAGCAACTGGAAGGCATCGATGACCTGCTCATCAGTGACTGCTTCGTAGCGGGCCCGGCCAATGGATGAAAGGAACGAATGCTCAGGACCGACACCGGGATAGTCGAGACCGGCGGAGATTGAATGTGCTTCCTGTACCTGCCCGAACTCGTCCTGCATCAGGTAGCTCTTCATGCCGTGCACCACACCGGGAACGCCACGTCCGACTGCAGCACCGCCAGCGGGTTCAACACCCACGAGCTCAGCGTCGGTATCGGCGAAACCGGAGAAGATACCGATGGCATTGGAACCGCCGCCGACACAGGCCGTGACGATGTCGGGTACTGCGCCGTCGAGCAACTTCTCGCACTGCTCACGGGCTTCGAGACCGATGACGGTATGGAATTCACGCACCATCCATGGATACGGATGCGGTCCCATGACTGAGCCGAGGCAGTAGTGAGTGGTCTCGACCGTGGCAACCCAGTCGCGCATGGCTTCATTGACGGCGTCTTTGAGGGTGCGACTGCCGGAGAGCGCGGGCACGACCTCAGCACCGAGGAGTTTCATGCGGAAGACATTGAGAGCCTGGCGTTGTATGTCGACCTCGCCCATATAAACCATGCACTCCATGCCCATGAGCGCCGCAGCGGTGGCTGATGCCACACCATGCTGACCCGCACCTGTTTCAGCCACGAGACGGCTCTTGCCCATGCGCTTGGCCAACAACGCCTGCCCAAGCACATTGTTGATCTTGTGACTGCCGGTGTGGTTGAGATCCTCGCGCTTGAGCAGCACGCGAACGCCGAGTTCTTCGGAGAGCCGATGGCATTCAGTGAGCGGCGAGGGACGGCCGGCGTAATCGGCGAGAAGACCATCGAGTTCGTTCCGGAAGCTGGGGTCTCCCCAGGCACTGCGGAAGGCTCGTTCGAGTTCGAGACAGGCGGGAACAAGCGTCTCGGGGACATAACGTCCGCCGAACTCGCCAAAACGACCTGAGGATGACGGCTCGGCCAGTGCCATGGTGATGCCTCTCTGCAACGGAAGTACTGCGATGGGGGGCCTGCGGAACCCGGGTGGGAGGCAGGTGGGGTCAGGCTACGCGTGCTTCGGGTCGAGAGAGAACTCAGAAAGCGCATCTGTTGCTGCATTGATGAAATGACGCAGTTTCACGGGATCCTTGTGCCCCGGCTCCGCCTCGACGCCGCTGGCCACATCCACGCCCCAGGGACGAACGGCCTGCACGGCATCACGGACATTTTCGGCCGTAAGCCCTCCCGCGAGAATGACCCTTCGTCGCTCGGGAAGTGTGCCGACCAGATCCCAGTCGAAGACCTCGCCCGAACCGGGCACCGGCGCATCGAGAAGGATCGCATCGACGTCGTAGTCGTCGATGCGCGCGAGTCGCGGGTCATTGGCAGCGAAGGCCTGCACCAAGAACGGAACCCGACGCCGCAGCAACGCGGCTTCTCCCGGCATCTCCTGACCATGCAACTGCACACCGGTCAGGCGAGCCACTGAGGCGATCTCGAGCACCTGGTCGGGATGATGATTACGAAACACCCCGACAGCGGTGACGTCATAGGGCAATTGCTGGATGATCTCGGCGGCCTGCTCGGGAGTGACCTGGCGCTTCGACTCGGCGAAGATGAAGCCGAGCACCTCGGCGCCCATGGCCACCGCCAGCAGCGCGTCGGCGGCGTTGGTGATCCCGCAGATCTTGACGAACACGGTCGAACGCTACCGCCGGGCGTGACGCAGTGCAGCGACACCTGCTTGCGCATCACCCGAGGTGACGAGATGTTCACCCACCAGCACGGCGTGATAGCCGGCTTGGGCCAAGACTGCGGCGTCCTCTGGTCCGGTAATACCCGACTCGGCGACCCGAACCACACCCGCCGGCATCTGCGGGGCCATGCGCACTGCACGCGCGGTGTCAACAGTGAAAGTGACGAGATCGCGCTGATTCACTCCGATGAGATCGGCGCCGGCATCGATGGCCCGCTGCAATTCAGGTTCATCGTGAATTTCCACCAGGGCATCGAGGCCGATGCGACGAGCGAGGTCCAAGAACGACACAAGTTCGCTCTGATCAAGTGCGGCCGCGATGAGCAGCACACAATCGGCCCCCATGAGGCGGGCATCGCACACATCACGAGCGCTGACCGTGAAGTCCTTGCGCAGTACCGGCAGCGAACATGCCTCGCGAGCCGCGACAAGATCGGCGGCTGAACCACCGAAGAACTCGACATCGGTGAGCACTGACAGACAGGCAGCGCCGCCCGCCTGGTACTGCTGGGCGAGACGCACCGGATCGAGATCGGTGGCGAGGTCGCCCTTCGATGGTGAGCGTCGCTTGATCTCGGAGATCACTGCGACATCTCCGGCCTCGGTCGCGGCGACGAGCGCGTCACGGAAGCCCCGTGCCGGAGGGAGCGAGGATGCCCGCTCGATGAGATCATCGAGCGGGCGATCGTCGGCATCGGCCACGTCGCGGTGGGCGACGAGGATCCGATCGAGATAGGTGCTCAGGCCGGGAGGCCCTTGCTCTTCGGCGTGGGGTTTGCCATCACCATCATCGGCGGCTCAGCCATCAGCGGTGTGAGGGTGCCGAACAGGGCTCCCATGGCTTCACTGCCACCGTGGATGCCGAGCGCATCGCCGTCGGTGTAGAGCTCGAAGATCCACACGGTGTTGGCATCGCCGGCATCAAGGTGGAAGGAGTACACGAGGGTGCCTTCCTCAGATTCCACGGTGGGCAGCATGGTCTCAAGAGCAGCCACGCCTTCGGCGCGCTTGCCATCTTGGAAAACCATCTTCACGAAGAGTGATGTCTGTGTCATGAGCGCAAACCTTAGGCCACCGCGACGGCCCAGCGGGTGGCCTCAGAGTTGCCGCTCATGACTTCGACTGCGGGCAATAGCCACCACCGGCGAAGCCAGAAATCCGAGCAACCCCAACACAATGCCGATGACCCCGAGTGAGAGCAGGAACGACAGGTTCACCATCACTCCCAAGATGATGACCGCAACCCCACCCATCATCAGTAGAACTGGCAGAAGCTGCATCCACCTCGGAATCCCAGTGCCTTCAACGGCATCATCAATGAGTGCCGAGTAGTCAGTGTCATCGTCATCGAACGGGACGAAGGTGTAGTCGGCGGGACTCGGTCGGAACCGCGAGGTGGATGCCTCATCGTCACCACGACGGCGGGCGTCATAGGCCTCACGGCGGACCGGATCACCAAGAACAGTCCATGCTTGGTTGATGCGTTGCATCTCGCGTTCGTTCTTCGCACGCGATGACGCATCGGTGGATTCGTGGAAATCGGGATGGTGTTCCCGAGCAAGGCGGAGATAGCAACGGCGGATCTCCGCAGTCGCTGCGCTCTCGGTCACCCCAAGCGCTGCGTAATGGTCGATGCCGTCGAAAGCGCTCACGACTACTGGGCGGCGGGCGGTTCGGTCACCACCGCAGGAAAGACGCGCTCCCCATCGACGACCTCGACAGCCGTGCCGAACTCAACAGCACGGGCCAGCGGACCAAGAGCCAGCGCCGGGTATGCGGCACCGAGTGAGGGCGTTGAGCTGGTGACCCTGCCGACAACTGCACCATCAAGCAGGATCTGCGAGCCCACTGCCGGCCCTGTGCCGAGTGCTGCGGAACTGTCGAGGATCAGAAGTCGGATCGGCTTGGGGACATTGCCGCCACGACTATGGATCCGGGTGACCAGTTCCTGTCCGGTGTAGCAACCTTTGGTGAAACAAACCGAGTTTTCGATGACCCATGCACCGGCCTCACCGGGAATGGTCTCTGCGGTGAGTTCAGCCCCCAGAGACGGAACACCATGCGCGATGCGATAGCGCTCCAGCGCCGCAGGCGGAACCGGAACGACATCAAGAGCGCGGGCCGCATCCTCTCCATCCATCGCAAGGAGTGCATCAACCCCGGCGACTCCGGGACCGACAGGGGTGCCCGACAGCGCATCGTTCACCTCATCGCCGAGTCGGATGAGTTCAGGTGACCATCGGCGAGCAACCATCGACCACGTCTCCGGTTCAGAGATGATGGCATCGGTGCGCAGAAGGAACCGCCGCAATCGGGTGACAAGCGCATCGCTCCCGCCCGGTTCAACCTCAAGGCGGTACTCGTCATCGGCGATCCGGTGTACTCGCAGCCAGGAACACACCCGCCCATTGGGTTCGAGAATGAACGACCAGGCACTTGTGCCCGCCATGGCAATGACGTCCTGGCTGAGCTGCCCCTGCAAGTACCGTCCGGCGTCGGGACCCCGCACCGCAACAACTTCTCGTGGCACGATCGCCACTGATCGCCCATCGCAGAGCGCGTCATACCCGCTGCGCACTGCGTCGACAGAGTCCTCGGTCATTTGCCCTGCCGCTGCGCGGTCATACGTCGAGCACCGGGTACCGCGCTGAGCAGTGCCCGTGCCTTGTTATGACACTCAAGATCTTCTTGTTCGGCGATGCTGTCGACCACGATGCCAGCACCAGCCTGCACATGAGCAACTCCATCAGCGCCGACCACAAGGGTACGGATGGCAATGGCAGTGTCGATGGTGCCGGAAAAGTCGAGATAGCCAACAACGCCGGCATAGGGGCCGCGCTTGATTGGCTCCAGCGCATCGATGATCTCCATGGCGCGAACCTTGGGAGCGCCCGACACCGTGCCGGCCGGCAGCGTTGCCCGCAGAACATCAATCGGCGTGCATCCATCGGCGAGGTCGCCGGAGACCTGCGAGGTGAGATGCATGACATGGCTGTAGCGCTCGAGAATCATCTTCTCGTCGAGTTGTTCGGTGCCGAATTTCACGACGCGACCTACATCGTTGCGGGCAAGATCGATGAGCATCACGTGCTCGGCGATCTCCTTGGGATGCTCACGAAGTTCGGCGCCAAGGCGACGATCTTCTTCCTCGGTACGACCGCGGCGACGGGTGCCGGCGATCGGGCGGGAGATCACCCTGCCCTCGACCAGCTTGACCATGGGCTCCGGTGACGAGCCGGCAAGGCTGACCGTCTCGGTGCGAACGAAATACATGTACGGACTGGGATTGACCTGCCGCAACACTCGATAGAAGTCGAACGGATCGGCCTCAAGGTCGAACGAGAAGCGTTGTGAAAGCACCACTTGGAAAATGTCGCCAGCGAGGATGTGCTCTTTGGCAACTTCCACGGCAGCGGCGTACTGCTCGGCGGTGACTGAACTGCGCACCTCGGGAAGTTCGGGATCGGCCATGGGCGGTTCAACCATGGGCTCGTCAAGGGGACGGGCCCCATCAGCGGCGAGTTGGTCAAGGCGCACCACCGCATCGTCATAGAGACGATCGAGATCCGCAGAGGTTGCGCCCTCGGGCACAAGCACGTTGTCGATCAGCGTGACCCGTTGACGGAAATGATCGAACGCGGCCATCTGCCCAATGATGGACATGACCGCATCGGGATAACCGGTGACATCGGTGGGAACGTCGGGGAGGTGCTCAACCTCGCGCACCACGTCGTAGCCGAGATAGCCGACAACGCCACCGTGCAACGGCGGGAGTTCATCGAGCTGCGGAGATCGGTAGCGCTCGAGCAACCATTCGATGGCCGCAAGAATGCCGCGATCTCGTGGCATTGCCGCGGGGACATCGCCGTCGACCTCGAGCCTGCCATTGCGAAGCACGAGCGTGGCATGCGGGTTGCGACCAACGAATGACCAGCGGCTCCATCGCTCACCATGCTCAACCGACTCGAACAGAAAACCGGCGCGATCATCACCGCATAACCGAGCGAATGCCGCAACTGGCGTGATCAGGTCAGCAAGAAGCTCGCGCCAAAGCGGCACGACGGAATAGGTGGCCGCCAGTTCGTGGAACTCCTCGCGAGTGGGACGCAGCACGGAGATCAGTCGTCCGATCCACTGTCTGGTCCGCTCTCGGGTCCGAACGCGGTGAAGAAGCAGGAGTAGTTACCGGTATGGCACGCACCCTTGCCTTCTTGTTCAACGATGAATAGCAACGTGTCCCCGTCGCAGTCGTAATAAGCCTCACGGATGTACTGACGATCACCAGAGGTTTCACCCTTGCACCAGTACTCCTGACGCGAACGGCTCCAGAACCAGGTGCGGCCGGTCTCAAGGGAGCTACGAAGCGAATCAGCGTTCATCCACGCCATCATCAGTACCTGGCCGGTGCCCTGCTCCTGCACGATGGCAGGAACGAGCCCATCCTCATTGAACGTGACGGCGGCAAGTTGGTCGTCGGTGGCGGTAATCGGAATGCTCTCGGGCATGCCGACACGCTAGCGGTGCGGCGCCCTGCAGCCGTTCAGAGATTCGCCGACTCAGAGGTAGAGACCGGTGCTGCCTTCGGCCAGACGCTCAGCGGCGACCGCATGGACGTCACGTTCACGCAGGATGACGTAATCGTTGCCCCGCACTTCGACCTCGTAGCGGTCCTCAGGGTTGAACAGGACCTGATCACCCGGCTCCATGGCCCGCACGTTCGGGCCCACAGCGACGACCTCGGCCCATACGAGGCGCTTGCCAATCTGAGCAGTCGCGGGAATGAGAATGCCTCCAGTGGACCTGCGCTCACCCTCCGGGCCGCCCATGTCCACCAGCACACGGTCATTGAGCATCTTGATCGGAAGGTTCTCGCCGGAACGGCCCACTCCCTCGCTCAGCATCTCCACAGTCTGCGATGTCGTCACGTCCCGACGGTACCGTCTCCACCCGTGACTGACGACTCCGACACTCTGACCCTGCGCCTCATCACTGCTGACGGTCTCAGCCTCGAGGCCGAAGCTCGACTCCCGCAGGTCCAAACCACCGGCGATGACGCCGAAAACCTCGTCACTGGTGCGGTCGTGCTCGCCCATCCCCACCCCCAGCAGGGCGGCTCGATGACATCGCTGGTCACCAGCGAACTCTTCCGGATCCTCCCGCAGCATGGACTTGGCGTGTTGCGGTTCAACTTCCGTGGGGTCGGCACCTCGGAAGGCTCCTATGGCGAGGGCCGAGCCGAACGCGCCGACATCGTTGCCGCCATCGATGCCCTCGTTGAGTTGTGGCCGACGCGTCCACTGGTGCTGTGCGGGTGGTCGTTCGGGGGCGACACATCTCTGTCAGTCGTCGACGAGCGACTCAGCGCCTGGGTTGCTCTTGCTCCCCCGCTGCGCATCCTTCCGCTCGAGGAACTCAGCGCCGCCGCCGGATCCGACCAGCGCCCCACCCTGCTCATCGTTCCCGAACATGATCAGTTCCGCACACCCGAGGCCGCGGCCGAAGCAACACAGGACTGGGTCAACACGTCAATCATTGCGATTGCCGGAGCGGATCACTTCCTTGTGGGTCGCACCGAGAAGGTCGCCGGGCTGGTGACCGCCTTCATCCGCGATCTGGACAGCTGAGTTCGCAGAACAAACGCCCCATCAGCCTCGTGGACCCGTTTTACGGTCGGACGATGACTCCAGCGGCGGTCATATGCGCCTTCGCTTCATGCACAGTGTGCTCACCGAAATGAAAGATTGATGCGGCAAGCACCGCGTCCGCTCGACCCACGGTGATGCCCTCGACGAGATGCTGAAGGTTTCCAACGCCACCCGACGCGATGACCGGGACGGTGACCGAATCACTCACCGCTGCAGTGAGTTCAGTATCGAAGCCATCGCGAGTGCCATCGCGATCCATTGACGTGAGCAGGATCTCACCAGCGCCTAGCGACACCGCTCTTTGTGCCCACTCAATGACGTCGAGACCGGTAGGGGTCCGTCCACCATGGATAAAGACTTCCCAACCCGTCTGGCCTGAGGCGTCTGCAGGGGCATCTGCGGCATCGCGACGGGCTCGGGCATCAATAGCCACCACCACGCACTGATTGCCGAACTCCGCGGCAATCTCGCTGATGAGTTCCGGTCGATCAACCGCTGCTGTGTTGATCGACACCTTGTCGGCGCCCGCTCGCAACATACGCCGGGCATCATCGACTGTTCGGATACCGCCGCCAATGGTGAACGGGATGAACACCTGCTCCGCGGTGCGTCGGACCATGTCGACCACAGTTTCGCGACCATCCGAGGATGCTGTGATGTCCAGAAAAATCAGTTCATCGGCACCTTCGGCGTCGTAGCGGGCTGCGAGTTCAACCGGATCACCGGCATCACGTAAGCCGATGAAGTTCACGCCTTTCACCACCCGCCCGGCATCGACATCGAGACATGGGATCACGCGTGCCGTTCGCATCAGGACTCCCCGCCCACGCGACGGGCGCGCACAATGGTGTCGATGGCGGTGCGATCACCATCGGGAGTGCTGACGACACGGTCGATACGGCCAGATCGCTCCACAATCAGTTCGACCCCGAGTGAGAGCTCGGCTGCCGCGAGCGAGTCGAGCACACCGTCAGCGGTTGTCAACACGGATTCATCCTGGGGACCTCCGTGCCCTTCGCTCAGGTTGAGCAGATCATGAGCAACAAGCAGCAATGTTGCATCGGGGGCCAATGCCGCAACCGCCGTGCGCAAGGCCATGGCCAACTCATGAGCGGGCACCTGCAGATAGAACATGACGACAAGGTCGAAGCCATCCGACGGCGGCGTCCAACCAGTGACATCAGCACAGATCCACGTGCCGGCGACACCGTTGTCCGCAGCCAATGTTGTGGCTTTGGCCACGCCGACTTCAGAAAAGTCAACGCCGGTGACTGTCCATCCTTGGGTTGCCAACCACACCGCATTGCGACCTTCTCCGCAGGCAAGGTCAAGCGCCCGACCGGGAGTTAGCCCATTGACCTCAACCGGAAGGAACTGGTTCGGCTCGCCCTTCCAGATGAGTTCGGTCGTGTCGTAGCGGGAATTCCAGGCGGCGGCGTCCATCTGAGGAGTGTACGGGGGCGCGTTGCCGCGACCCTCAGGACTCACTCAACGTGGCGAGTGCCTCGTGAACGGTGAACGCGCCTTCGTAGATGGCACGACCCACGATGGCCCCGGCAAGGGATCGCCCTGTTGAGCGAAGAGCGGCCAGTGCCCGCAGATCGTCCAGCACACCAACACCACCGGAGGCGATCACCGGGAGCTCGGTGGCATCGAGTACCTCGCCAAGACCCACGAGATCTGGGCCGGCAAGCGTGCCATCGCGCCCGATCTCAGTGACGATCAGCGCCTCGACACCGGCATCGGCAAACTCCCGGGCAACATCAAGCAGGTCGCGGCCTGATCCCTGTTCCCAACCACGCACTGCGACCTCCCGACCGCGTGCATCGAGA
Organism: Microthrixaceae bacterium; assembly: GCA_947449015.1. Classification (GTDB taxonomy): domain Bacteria; phylum Actinomycetota; class Acidimicrobiia; order Acidimicrobiales; family Acidimicrobilacustridaceae; genus Acidimicrobilacustris. The sequence goes on from CANFQA010000007.1 coordinate 51,204, forward strand.
CCGACGGCTACAGGAAGCCTCGACGCGAGTCGTCGAACCAGTGCCGGATCTTCAAGTGCCGCAGTCCCAAGAACCACCCGGGCAACGCCCGCCTCGAACAGCGCGTCGGCTGCGGCATCGTCGCGGACTCCGCCTCCGGTCTGCACAGGAACATCCACGGCTTCTGCGATGGCCGCAATGACCTCTCGATTACGCGGCGTGCCCGATCGGGCAGCATCAAGATCCACGACGTGAATCCATCGAGCACCCTGTGCTGCGAACAGAAGCGCTTGTGCAACAGGATCATCGTTGTAGATGGTTTCGCGGTCGTAGTCACCCTGGTACAGGCGCACTGCGCGTCCGTCCAGCAGATCGATAGCGGGGAACAATTCCATGATTCAGACTTCCTGCTGGGCAGCGGCAACGAAGGCCTGCAGCATCTGCAGACCAGTCCCGCCGGACTTCTCGGGATGGAACTGGGTGGCCCACATGCGACCGCGCTCAACGGCTGCGGTCACCGGCCCCCCGTAGTCACAGGTGGCCACAACATCAGCACCTGAGGCATCTGCGGCATAGGAGTGCACGAAGTAGACCCAAACAGGATCGTCCACGGTGCTGAACAACGACGACGGTCGATTGATATCGAGAAGGTTCCACTGCATCTGCGGACGCTTCACCGTGGCCGGCAGCAACGAGAGTCGGCCCGGAAGCACTCCGAGTCCTCGATGATCGGGGCTTTCATCAGAACCCTCGTAAAGCATTTGCATGCCCACACAGATGCCGAGGAACGCGCGTCCACCGGCTGCTGCTGCCACTGCGGCTTCGATGGCGACTTCATCGAGTTGTGCAGCGCGCAGTGCATCCATGCATGCCCCGAAAGCACCGACACCGGGCAGCACTACGGCATCAGCATCGGCAATAAGCGACCGGTCAGCTGTGAGACGCGCGTCGGCACCGGCATGTTCGAACGCCTTCTGAGCCGATCGCAGATTGCCGATTCCGTAATCGAGTACCGCGACCAGTGGCCGGGCCGGATCGGTCACAGGACGCCCTTGGTGGAGGGAACGCCACCACCTTCGATGCGAACGGCATCGCGCAATGCGCGCGCCACTCCCTTGAACGTTGCTTCAATCAGATGATGTGTGTTGACGCCGCGAACTGAAGTGATGTGCAACGTGATTGCCGCCGAGGTGACAAAGGCGCGCCAGAACTCCTCAACCAACTGGGGATCAAAAGGCGGATCACCAAGGATTTGCTGTCCAGGAAACGAGACCTCGTAGTGCAGATATGGGCGACCAGACAGGTCAAGGGCGACGTCGATCAATGCCTCATCAAGCGGGATCCTGTTGGAAGCGAATCGGCGAACACCAGCTTTGTTACCAATAGCCGAGGCGAACACCTCGCCGAGCGCGATGCCGACATCTTCAACGGTGTGATGCGCATCAATCTGCAGATCGCCCACGGCGCGCACGACAAGATCAAACCCACCATGACGCCCAAGCTGGGAGAGCATGTGATCAAAGAATGGGAGTCCCGTGGAGATCTCGTTACGACCACTGCCGTCGAGATCTAACTCGATGGCAATATCGGTCTCGGACGTGGTGCGCTCAACTGCCGCTGCACGTCGGTTTTCATCGATTCGTCGAACACTCATGCAATGACCTCCTCGAGGGCGGCGAGGAACCTGTCGTCCTCGTCGGTGGTACCGATGGTGACACGCAGACAGCCCTCGAGACGCGGCCATGATGCGCAATTACGAACAAGTACCGATCGCTCGACCAGTCCCGACCAGACGGTGTCACCGTCAATCGAACGAGGTCGGAACAGCACAAAGTTGGCCCCAGAAGGCCACACTTCGACATCGAGTTGCTGCAATCGAGCGATGAGACGCTCTCGTTCAGCTACCAACCGTGTGACCCGATCGTTCATCGCATCAACATGGGCAAGCGCCACGGTGCCGGCCAGTTGTTTGAACGCATCGAGGTGGTAGGGCAACACCACCTTCTCCAGTTCAGCCACGATCGCTGCGGGGCCCACGAGATAACCGAGACGGGCGGCGGCCATTGACCAGGTTTTCGAAAAAGTGCGGGTTACGACAAGCGGCACATCCTCGCCCAGCAGCGATGTGGCCGACCAAGGCGCGAACTGTCCATAGGCCTCATCAACCACAAGGAGTCCATCAATCTGTTCGACACCGGCGAGCGTGCTCCGCACCGTGGCTTCATCGTCAACGACGCCGGTGGGGTTGTTGGGTGAGCACAGAAACGAGATCTCTGGTCGCGCCTCAGAGAGAACCCGGGCAACTTCGGCCGGATCGGTGGAGAAATCAGCAGCGCGCTCGCCCACCGCGACCGAAGTGCCGGTGATGCGAGCGATGTGGCTGTGCAGCGCATAGGTGGGTTCCCACACCGCTGCAGTGCGACCCGGTCCGCCGAAGGTGAGCAGTACGGTTTGGAGCACCTCGTTGGAGCCATTGGCCACGAAGATCTGTTCGGGACCAACACCATGGAGCGCTCCAATGGCGGCTCGCAGTTCGGTGGCCGCACGATCGGGATAGCGGTTCCACTCGATTGTGGTGACTGCATCATTGAGCGCGTTGGTCCACGCCGTCGGCGGAGCTTCCGGCGATTCGTTGGTGTTAAGGCGCACCTGCACATCAAGCTGCGGCGAGTGGTAGCCCTCCATGAGTGCGACATCCGAGCGAGGGCGGATCATTGCCCACCCTCCCGGTCGAGTGCGCGCTGACGCAGCCGCACGCTTTCTGCGTGTGCGGAAAATCCTTCGGTGTCGGCAAGCTCGGCGACAACCGGCGCGGCGCGATCGAAACCCTCGCGGGTGAGTTCGATCACATGGACCTGTTTGATGAAATCGTCGACGGTAAGTGCGCTGCCATACCTGGCGGTACCGAAGGTGGGAAGCACATGGCTGGGACCGGCGACGTAATCGCCGATGGATGCTGGGGCAAGCGGACCGAGGAACACCGCACCGGCATGGCGGACCGCAGACACCAGAGTCTCAGGATCGGCGGTAATGAGCTCAAGGTGTTCGGGGGCGATGTGATTCACCACGACCATCGCCGCATCGGGACCATCAACCAGCGCACAGAAACCACCGCGGGTGAATGTTGAGGTGATCTCGGAGTTGCGCGGCGCTTCGGCCACGAGGCGGGTCAGCGCAGCGTCGACGGCATCGGCCACGGCGGGATCCCAAGTGACCAGCCACGCCAGGCCATCGGGACCGTGCTCTGCCTGCACCATGAGATCGATTGCGACGAAGTCGACCGGGGCGGTGGCATCGGCCACGACCACGATCTCTGAGGGACCGGCAAAAGCCATTGGCACGCCGACCTGGCCGGCGACCTCACGCTTGGCGAGGGCAACGAAGGCGTTGCCCGGGCCAACAATGACATCGACCGGGCGGATGGTCTCGGTGCCGTAGGCCATGGCGGCGACGGCCTGTGCGCCGCCGATGGCATAGACCTCATCGACTCCCGCAAGGGCAGCGGCCACCAAGCTGGACTGTGCGATGCGTCCGGTTTCACGTGCCGGCGGAACACACAGAACCACTGCGCCCACACCGGCGACGCGGGCCGGAACTGCGGTCATCAGCACCGAGGATGGATAGGAACCGCGGCCACCGGGCACATAACAGCCAGCCCGGTCAACCGGCACCGACCGACCGGTGACGGTGATGCCCTGGCGGGTGAGGACATGATCGGGGCGCAACTGGGCCTCGTGGAATGCAAGTACTGCGTCACGCGCCTCGGTAAGCGCTTCGACCAGTGCCTTCGGAGCCGAGGCCAACGCAGCGGCAAGTTCATCCGGACCGACAACGAAGGTGTCGGCGTCGACTCCGTCAAAACGTTCGGTGAACCCGCGCACTGCGGCATCGCCACCAGCGCGCACCTCCGCAATGATCGATCGCACCGCGTCAATCGGTCCCTCGCCGCCTGGGTCAGGGCGCGGCAGATCGGCGGTGAGTGCAGCGCCTGAGCGGCCCCGGAGATCGAGTCGGTTCAACACAAGCCCGACGCTAGCGGTCGGACCCGTTGCGACCCGAACGCTTTGACGAAACCACCAAGGGTGCCTGCGCCGCCAGCGAGCCCGTCAGCTATGCGATCAGCGCAAGCGGCGGGTGACCACCGAAAGCCGACGATGAGCCATACGCAAGGAGCGTTCGACTTCAAAGAGGTCAGCGGCCAAGGATTCGTCGCCGGCCTGATGCATGGTCTCGGCGACCCCAGTGATCCGAGCTACCAGATCGTCGAGGTTGGTCACGGCACTGGAGAGCACTGCACGCTGATCGTCCACCCGGTGAGTTTGCCAGAGGGGTCGGGGGTAATCGCCGGTCGAAGCTCTCAGAGCCCGTAGCGAGGCATGCTCGAACGCTGAGGATTCAGGATCGGAAGGGCCCTATGAACACACATGTGCCCAGAAAGACGTCGACGCCCCCGAAGGGGCGTCGACAAGGCGACACTGGGCGGCGGATCCCAATATGTGTCGCCTAGCTGGGTGGCGGGACCCAGCGAGAGTCACCGTAGCGCGACCAACATGGGCGAATCGTCAAAACGTCAAAAATGAGCCAGATGGCGTAGGAGACATCAGTCACACCCCCGACTCGCGTCAGGCTCACCGGCAGGCGCACCTACCGCCCGGCATTCCCATCCGAACTGCGCTGTCAGGGCTGCGAGGAAGGACAGAAGTCAGCAAGAACGCATTCGCTGCAGCGGGGTCGCCGAGCCGGACAGGCCCGACGCCCATGCAGAATCAGCAAAAGACTGAACAGACCGCGCTGCGCGGGCGGGATCATGTCGTTGAGCACGTACTCGAGCTTCACCGGATCGGTCTCGGTGGATAGACCAAGCCGACCCGACAGACGCCCGACATGGGTATCCACCGGCAGGCCGGGCAGGTCCATGGCCACGCTGCGAACAACGTTGGCGGTCTTGCGACCACAGCCCGGAATGGTGACCAGGTCCTCCATGGCGGAAGGCACCTCACCATCAAAGCGCTCAACAAGCGCGTTGGCCATGCCCACAAGTGATCGGGCCTTGTTTCGATAGAAGCCGGTGGAGCGGACGAGTTCTTCAACTTCCTCGATCCGCGCAACGGCAAGGTCCTCTGGGGACGGGAACCGCGCGAACAGCGCCGGCGTGACCAGATTGACCCGAACATCGGTGCATTGAGCGGACAAAATCGTCGCCGCCAGCAATTCATACGGATTGCGGTGATCGAGTTCGCAGTGCGCATCGGGGTACTCGAGCAGAAGACGTTGAAATGTCTCGGTGGCTCTGCCCTTCGGTGATCTCGGTCGTCCCATTGATGCGGGACCCTAGCGTCGGCGCACCGGTAGCCTCGTCTACGTGCGACAGGTTCTCGAAGATGCCAGCGGTGCGCTGCTCGCGCTTGAAGTCGATCCCGCCACCGACGCCGATGCCGAGATCGCCCGCGCCGCCGGGCTCGTCGTGGTTCGCGAAGTGCTTCAACTGCGCCGGCCGCTACCTCTCGACCGAGTGAGCGGCATCCGATCTCGTCCTTTCGTCGCAGGCAGCGATGAACAGGCATTCCTGCGCGTCAACAACCTCGCGTTCGCCTGGCATCCCGACCAGTCCAACTTGTCACTCGCTGAGCTCACGGCACGTATGGCAGAGCCATGGTTCTCCCCAGAGGGCTTCCTGCTCCATGAGGACCACGGAACTGTCAATGGCTTCTGCTGGACGAAGATCCATCCCGCCACCGATGACGGGCCGGCCATCGGTGAGATCTACGTGATCGGGGTCGATCCTTCTGCGCACGGTCGCGGTCTGGGCACCGAGATGGTGCTGGCGGGCCTCGACCATCTCGCCTCCCGCACGATCGGTGTGGCCATGCTGCATGTCGAGGCTGACAATCACGCGGCTCTGGCGATCTACGACCGACTCGGCTTCCATCGCCATAGTTCGCACCAGTGGTGGGCGATACCGGGATCGCCGGTGCCGTCGGCGCGCACAGCAGCCAGCACCACCGACACCGAGACAACGCCCTAGCCTCGATCTGTGGCCACCCTTTACGACCCCAGTCGCGATGAACTCGCCGCTCTTCTTGAGGGCGAGCCTCGTTATCGACTCGACCAACTGTGGCACGGGCTCTACGAACAACGATCCACCCCGGCAGAACTCACGACACTTCCGAAGGCTTTGCGCACCCGGCTCGACGCAGACCTGCCCCTGGCCCTGGAACCGGTCACCGAATCGGTAAGCGACGACGGCCTCACCGTGAAGTGGCTTTGGAAACTCGCCGACGGCTCGCAGATCGAAACTGTGCTCATGCACTACCCCGACCGCTCGACAGTCTGTGTCAGCACCCAGGCGGGTTGTGCGATGGCCTGTGGGTTCTGTGCCACTGGGCAGGCCGGCTTCGAACGGAATCTCAGTGTCGGTGAGATCGTCGAGCAGGTGGTGCGGGCATCGCGGGTGGCCGCCGAGGGCGAGCCGGCGCGCCGTGTGTCCAACATCGTGTTCATGGGAATGGGCGAACCCCTTGCCAATGTGGACCGTGTGCTTGGCGCCGTCCATCGCATCCATGGCGATCTCGGCCTGTCGGCCCGCCATCTCACGATCTCGACCGTCGGCATCGTGCCCGGAATCAACCGTCTGGCGCTCGAACCGCTCCCGGTGAACCTGGCGGTCTCGCTCCATGCCGCCAACGATGAGCTGCGTGACGAACTCGTTCCGATCAACCGCCGCTATCCGCTCGCCGATCTCTATGCCGCGTGCGAGGCCTATCTCACCGTGAAGAACCGTCGCATCTCATTCGAGTGGGCGATGATCGATGGCGTCAACGACCGTGCCTCCGATGCCCGCGAACTCGCAGCTGCGGCAAGGTCGCTTCGTGCTCATATCAACCTGATCCCCCTCAACGCCACTCCCGGTTGGCCCACGAAAGGCACACCTGCCGAGCGTGTGGCGTCATTCCGTGACCAACTTGAGGATCTCGGAGCCAATGCCACAGTGCGGGCCAACCGCGGCAACGAGATCGACGCTGCCTGCGGACAACTCCGGGCGAATCAGGAGATTGCAGTGGCTGCACCTCGACGGCGGGCGCTGCCACACTAGAGACATGGAAACGCGCCGCTGGACGAACCCGACCCAACCCCAGACTCTCCAGATTGCAGTGATCCTGCTGTACATCAACGCCGTATTCGGTGCCCTCTCATTCACCCCGATCGCTCTTGCTCTGGCCGCAGGACAGGCCGGAGCCGCATTCGGCATCGCCAATGAAAAGCGCTGGGGTTACCTCCTTGGCCTCGCTGTGGCAGTTCTCGGGCTGCTGCCATTCGTCCTGTACATCCTCGGCTCAGGAGTGGGATCCATCTTCAACCTCCAACTGCTGATCAGCTTGATTTTCCCAGTAGCCCTCTTCGCTCTGCTGATCCATCCCCAGAGCCGTGACTACCAGCGCATCTGGTTCAACTGAGTTCCGTTGACCCGAAGCGATCTGAGCTGAACTGATGGACTTCTCGCTGATTGAGGTGGTGCGTGCTGTCGCGTCGGCTGCCCCTGAACGCGAAGCCCTTGTCCACCGCACCAACCGGTTGACCTACGGCGAGTTGATTGCTCGCGTCGATCAACTCGCCGGCGCATTGCATTCCCGCGGGCTCGGCGTCGTCCACCAGCGAGCGGATCTCGCCAATTGGGAGTCGGGCCAAGATCATCTGGCGCTGTATCTCCACAACTGCCCCGCCTATCTGGAAAGCATGCTTGGTGCCTACGGTGCGAGGGTTGCGCCGTTCAACGTGAACTATCGATACGTAGCCGAAGAGTTGCGCTATCTCCTCGCCGATTCGGGCGCGCGTGCCATCGTGTTCCACGCAGCTTTCGCGCCAACGCTTGACGCGGTCCGAGGCGACCTTCCCGAACTCAAGGTGCTGCTGCAGGTCGCCGACGAATCGGGCAATCCTCTGCTCCCCGGCGCCGAATGGTACGAAGACGCGGTTGCTGACTCGCCGGGTCGTCCGCCGGTCGAACCAAGCCCTGACGATCTGTACATCCTGTACACCGGTGGAACCACCGGGATGCCCAAGGGCGTGCTGTGGCGTCAGGGCGATATCTACCCGGCTGCGCTCGGGGGTCGAAAGATTTCCACCGGCGAGGAGTACAGCGGCATCGACGGCATCATCGAGAACGCAAAAAACGGTGGCGTCCGCGTAGTGCCCTCCGCCCCGTTTATGCATGGTGCAGCGCATTGGATGGCTCTCAACGCGTTCCACAACGGCAACACCGTGGTGCTTCCCGACAATGCCGCAATGTTTGATCCCGCCGATCTGCTCGACACCATCGAACGGGAGCGGATCGGCATTTCGCTCATCGTCGGCGATGCATTTGGTCGACCACTGCTCGACGAACTCCATCGCCGCAGTCGAGATCTGTTTTCGCTCTCCTTGCTCATCAGCGGTGGCGCTGCACTCTCGGCGCCAGTCAAAACCGCACTGCTCGAACAACTGCCCGGTGTCGCCATCATGGACGGTCTCGGCTCGTCGGAGACCGGTCAGCAGGCCAACCAGATCAGCGGAGGCGGGAGGCCGGTGTCCACCGGAACGTTCACGCCAGGCACTGGAATGGCCATTGTGAGCGAAGACCTCACGCGCAGGCTCGCACCTGGTGAGGATGAACTCGGCTGGTTGGCCCAGCAAGGTCGCGTACCGCTCGGATATCTGGGCGATGAGGCCAAGACCACTCGCACCTTCCCCACCATCGATGGCGTCCGAATGTCAGTGCCGGGCGACCGGGCGCGTTTCACCACAGAAGGCCTGCTCGAACTGCATGGCCGCGATTCGGTCACGATCAACTCGGGTGGGGAGAAAATCTTCGCTGAGGAAGTCGAGGCCGCCCTTGCTCACCACAGCGCGGTTTACGACGTCGTGGTGACTGGTCGCCCTTCCGAGCGTTGGGGCCAGGAGGTCATCGCCGTGGTGCAGTTCCGCGATGGTGAGCAGGCCACCGATGCAGAACTGCTCGAGGTCTGCAGCTCGCACATCGCCCGTTACAAGTTTCCCAAAGCGATCATCGTCGTCGACAAGGTCCTCCGATCCCCGGCTGGTAAGGCCGACTACCGGTGGGCGAAGCATGTGGCCGCCGGAACCCTGTGAGTATCTGATCCTGTGGATGCCACGACTCGACGACGAGCAGTCCTCTCGCTCATGGCAGTCGTCCTTGCCCTAGTGATCGGGGCCACGGCATTTTTGGAACTCACCGGTCGCTCTCAAGCCAAGGAAGTGCCATCGACCACGACACACTCGAAGGTACGCGCCGACGCCTACGCGCAGTATCGGGAGGCGGGTTGGATCACCACAGAGAACCAGCGACCGGGCACTCGTGACTGGCAGATCCCCGATGACCGCACCATGTGGTCGAAGATCTCGGGCTACGCAGCTGCCACCAGCATCAACCTCGGCGAGTCAACCTCGATCCATGTCACAACAGGGGCGCCTTCTTGGGTTGTGTCGGCGTATCGCATTGGCTTCTACGGCGGCACAGGGGGTCGATTGGTGTGGCGCAGTGATTCGCAGCCGGGCGTGATGCAGCCCAAGCCGACGATTGATGCCATGACCCGAACCGTCTCAGCAAACTGGCCCTCATCGTTGACCATCGCTCCTGATGCCACATGGCCGCCCGGCCAGTACCTGCTGCGCCTTGAAAGTTCCGACGGTGGAGCCACGTTCATTCCGCTGGTCATCCGCGACGACCAGAGCCACTCCGATCTACTTCTTCAGAGCGCGGTCACAACATGGCAGGCCTATAACGGCTGGGGTGGTGCCAGCATCTACATCGGCGATTCCGGGCGCGCCGATATCGTCAGTTTCGACCGCCCCTACACCGGCAACGGCAGCGGCGAGTTCCTCGGCCGCGAGTATGAGTTCATCTTCTTGGTGGAACGTCTCGGGCTCGATGTGTCCTACTGGACGAATATTGACCTCGATGAGCGCGGCGACCTTGCCACCAACCACCACGCCATCGTGATCCCCGGCCATGACGAGTACTACACGGTTCGTATGCGAGAGAACCTCGAGAAGGCCAGAGACGCTGGCGTGAACATCGGGTTCTTCGGCGCGAACAATGTGTATCGCCGCATCCGCCTCGAGTCGGCAAACGGAAACTCCAGTCGTCGCCTCGTCAACTACCGCGATGCAAAGCGCGATCCCATTGCCAAGACCGATCCCGCCCAGGTCACGACGAGTTTTCGCGAAGCACCAGCGGCGAACCCCGAAAGTTCTCTCACCGGGAGCTACTACGAATGCAATCCGGTCACCGCCGACTGGGTGGTCGCCGATGCATCGGCGTGGATGTTCGAGGGTTCCGGCCTGCGCAATGGTGACCGCATGGCGAAGATGGTTGGCAACGAATACGACCGGGTCACCTCCGGCGTACCGACCCCATCAAACATCCAAGTCATCGCCCGGTCCCCCGTGAACTGCCGCGGACGGAATTCCTACGCGGACTCGACCTGGTATTCGACCCCGAGCGGCGCCGGTGTGTTCAGCGCTGGCACCTTCGGATGGTCACCACTTCTTGATGACATCACCTGCGGCGAGACCATCACGACCACCTCGACGACGCGGTGTCGAATCATCCAGGTCACCGCCAACATTCTGCGGGCATTCGCGGCGGGTCCGGCAGGTGCGGCGCATCCCAGCGTGTCCAACACCGCGCTGGTCGGCGTCCCCAAGCCACCGACCGCGGCACCAAGCGACGAAACACCAACAAGTTCAAGCTCCACAACCACGACCACCAAAAAGCCCTCGGGGTCGACATCGAGCACCAGCGCACCCAGCAGCAGCTCATCATCCACGACACCCAGTTCCAGTACGACAACCACGACCACCTCGGGCTGAGCTCTCCATTCGCGCAATTCCGGAAAGCCTCGCCGTCTGATGCGAACCGCATCGGGCCCGACCCGTAGGCTGGAGACGTGTCCGAGATGAACGCCGAACAGCTCCCCCAAGGTGACGAAAAAGTCCGCGCCGTTCGTTCGATGTTTGACACCATCGCCCCGCGCTACGACCTCGTCAACCGTGTGATGACCTTCAGGATGGACGTTCGATGGCGGCGCCGCACAGTGCGCGACCTTCGCCTCCCCGCCGGTTCGCTTGTCGCTGATCTGGCATGCGGCACTGGCGACTTCTGCCGCGAACTCCAGTCACAGGGACTCCGCCCGGTCGGGTTCGATCTCTCCTACGGCATGCTCGCGGCGGCTCGCACCGAGGCGCCGCTTGCCGAGGCCGACATTCTCCACCTCCCCGTGCCCGACGCGTCCCTCGATGGCATCACCTGCGGATTCGCGCTGCGCAATTTGGTCGAGCTCGAAGGCTTCTTCCAGGAACTCGGCCGCGTTGTTCGTCCCGGCGGACGAATTGCGCTCCTCGATGTCTCCATCCCACCCAATCGCTTGCTTCGGTGGGGACACTCGATCTACTTCGGCCGCATTGTTCCGATGGTTGGCGGACTTCTCTCTGATCCAGCGGCCTACCGCTACCTCCCCAAATCGGTGGCCTACCTCCCCGAGCCCGAAGTGATGCTGGCGCAACTTCGCGATGGTGGATTCGAGGAGATTCGACGCGATCTCCTCACCACAGGAATTTCACAGCTCATCACCGCAACCCGGCGGATCGACGAGTGAGCGAGTCGCCACTGCTCGCCCGGACCCGGCGGATCGATGGCGATATCGACCTGATCTCGTTCGCTGGTGACGACGGAATCCTCTTCATCCGAGACGAGGTCGGTCTCGCTGGCATCGGCAACGCAGGCCGCATTGAACTCCCCCGCCATTCCGGCGCTGATGACGCTGACACCGTTCGCCACCTGCTTGGCTCGATTGTGGTTGAGAACGAGGTCGGCGGCCCCGGGACTGGAGCCGTGGCGCTTGGTGCGTTGCCGTTTGAACCCACCGCCGCTGGTCATCTGACCATTCCCGAGATTGTTCTCGGCCGCAATGACGACGGCGAACAGTGGGTCACCACGATCGCCCCGCGCAATGAACAACCCGAGGCCGCTCAACTTGAGGAACTGCTCTGGCGCGCGCAACCGGCTGCCCGTGGGTTCGGACGCGACGCCACGTTGACCTCAGTTGCTGATACTCCATCTTCCTATTCGATCCGCTCCGAACAGTCACCCACCCAGTGGTGTGAATCCGTTGCAGCTGCCACCGCTCGGATCAGTTCAGGAGCGCTCGACAAAGTTGTCCTTTCTCGAGCTATCGAAGTCATGGCCGACGCTGCCATCCGACCGAGTACCGTTCTCGCCCACCTCCGCCGCACCCACCCGGCCAGCCTGCTGTTCAGCGTCGAAGGGTTCATCGGGGCAACCCCGGAGATGTTGGTGAGTCGCCATGGAGAGATCGTCCGCGCTCACCCCATGGCCGGCACGGCACCACGCAGCGGGGATTCAGACACCGACGCCCGTTTGGCGGCACAACTGCTCGCGTCATCAAACACCCGTGCCGAACACCGTCACACCATAGATATGGTCCACGACACGCTCTTGCCCTGGTGTTCCTACCTTGATGAAGAAGCAGAACCTTCCATCGTCGCCATGGCCAACGTGCAGCATCTCGCAACCCGCCTCGAAGGTCGACTGAGTACGCCGACTGCATCAGTGCTCGAGCTCGTCGCTGCCCTGCACCCCACACCGGCGGTCGGAGGCACTCCCCGCGATCTCGCGCTCGCGCTTATTGCTGAGCTCGAGCCGGTCAGTCGTGGTCGCTATGCCGGTCCGGTGGGTTGGATTGATACAGCAGGCAACGGCGTCTGGGCCGTTGGCATCCGTTCGGCAGAGATTTCTGGCCATAGTGCCCGGCTCTTCGCCGGGGTCGGTGTGGTTGCCGATTCTGATCCTGCGACCGAACTGGCTGAAACCAGAGCCAAGTTGCAGTCCATGCTCGGAGCAGTCATTCGCCCCTGAGCGCATCGGCAATCGCTGCCGCAGTCACCGTGTGCAGATGATCATGCAGTTCGACATTGGAATCACGGTTCGTGCGGACCAGAACCACATGCGCGCCGCCGGTCGCCAGCGTTGCCCCGACAGCGGCGAAGACTGCGTCATCGTCAGTTGCTTCGAGAACACCGAGACCATGGGCATTGGCTAACCCGGTGATGTTGACCCCGTGCGGAGTGCCGAACAGTTGCTCGAAACGCGTTGCCTCAAGCGAGGTGCGCTGGGGAAGGAACGAGAAGATGCCGCCGCCATCGTTGTCGATGACCACGATGCACAGGTCGAGCCCACGCGCATCGAGACCCAGCAAACCGTTGGTGTCATGGAGCAGTGCGACATCGCCAATAAGTAACACCGTCGGTACGGCGGACGCAGCGACACCCACTGCGGTTGACACCACACCGTCGATTCCGTTGGCTCCGCGATTGGCGTGGACAACGACGCCTGAGCGCCGGGCGCCAAACCATTCGAGATCACGGATGGGCATCGACGACGAGACCACGAGTGCGCCACCTTCGGGCACCGCAGCAAGTGCCGCTCGGGCCACGCCCGGTTCGGTGGCGTGGCTTTGGCCTTCGAGTGCAGCAGCAATTGCTGCCTCAACCGCGTCATCAACCCGACGCCACTGTGCACTCCAAGACAAATCCGCGCCGACGACTTGTTGGTCGAGGAGTGCCCGAGCAAATTCTGAGGCTCGCCGGGCGATGCGCGTCTGCGAACGACCCTCAGGATCTCGCCAGACACCATCGGGATCGACCAACACCTGATCAGCGTCGGTGGATGCCAACCATTGCGACAACACTTTCGACGCGTGCGGTGCCCCGATGCGGATGATCAGCTCGACATCAAGCAACCGTGATGGCACCCGCATGATCGCATCGCTGTGGGCGATGACATTCGGGTGCAGGACGCGACAGCCACTGCGCTGATCGGCGAGAACCGGCCAGCCAAGTGTTTCGGCGAGTTCGAGCACGGCTGCGGGGTCATCGATTCCGCCGCCGACAATGAGCACCCCGGCGCGACCGTTGACGAGATCCGCCAGATCCTCGAAGGTGCCATCTTCCACGTCATCGGCGATCTCGCTTTCCACGAAATCACCCTGCGACGCAGCAGTTTGGTGTGACATCGCGTCGAATTCGAGTGGCTCGGGAAGCTCGAGACGGACCCCGACGAGCGGTTCACGAAACGCCAAGTTGAGTTGCACCGGGCCGGAGACTGCCGCTGTGGTGCTCACAAATGCGCGCCGGGCAACTGCTCGCCACTCACCGGCGCGTTCAGGATCAGGTGGGCCAGCATCGATGAACGACCGCACACTGGTTCCGTAGAGCTCGACCTGATTGATGGTCTGCGGTGCACCGATGCCATGCAGCTCGGGAGGGCGATCGGCGGTGAGCACTAGCAGAGGAACACGGTCGAGATCAGCTTCGACCACTGCAGCATGGAACTGCACGGTTGCGGTGCCACTGGTAGCAAGGACGACCACTGGTCGATTGGTGGCGCGAGCCAACCCCACCGCCATGAAGGAACCCGATCGCTCATCGTGATGAACCTGGATGCGGACGCGGCCATCCTCGGCAAGTGCCAACGCCATTGGCGTGGAACGCGACCCCGGACAGATCACCGCATCAGTGAGACCACAGCGCACCCATTCATCGACAAGGGTGGCGCAGAAGGTGATGTTGACCGAACCGGTGTCCACGGGCACTCCATCAGCGTAGGCCCCCCGCTGCGGAGAGGCCCTACGCTGCGACGCGTGTCAGCCGCCGACGATCCCCGCCTTGCGAGAGAAACCTTTGGTCACGGAGACCGGCTCATCCTGCTGCATGGATTCACCCAGAACCGTCAGTGCTGGGGACCATTCGCCGAGGATCTCGCCATTGACCACGAACTTGTGCTGGTCGATGCCCCCGGTCATGGCGAGTCGCATTCCATCCTCGCCGACCTCGATCTCAGCGCAGTGCTGAGCGGCGAGGCCGGCGGCTCGGGCACCTACATCGGCTACTCCATGGGAGGCCGCACCGCATTGCATCTCGCAGTGGCGCGACCGGATCTGGTGGAGGCCTTGGTGCTCATCGGAGCCACGGGAGGACTCGACTCCGAAGAGGAACGGACACAGCGTCGCCAGAGTGACGAACAACTTGCGACACGAATCGAAACCATTGGCGTCGACGCATTCATTGATGAATGGCTCGCCCAGCCGCTGTTTGCATCCTTACCTGAAGGTGTCGCATCACGGAAACAGCGCGCCACCAATACCGCTGATGGGCTTGCCCGCAGTCTTCGAATGTGTGGCACTGGAACACAACGGCCGCTTTGGGAGGAACTGACAGCGCTGTCGATGCCTGTATTGGTTCTTGCCGGTGAACAGGACCCGAAGTTCATTGAACTGGGCCGTCGGCTCGCATCCTGCATCGGGTCCAACGCCACCTTCGACGTTGTCCCGGCGAGCGGACACAGCACACAGCTCGAAAATCCAACGGCAACTGCTGCACTAATCCGCCAATGGCGCCGGCAAAACCACACGAACTGATCGAGCCAAACTCCCCGGCCGGACTGATCGGCCAAACTCCCCGGCCGGACTGATCGGCCAAACTCCCCGGCCGGACTGATCGGCCTGACTGATTGCTCAGCCTCCGATGAACAGTCCGATCGACAGCAGCACACCAAAGACCAACTGGACGCGACCGGTCTCGCCGAGCACCGCAATGAGGGCCTTACCCTTTGCACCCTCGATCACTCGCTGCACCGGTTTGCGCACCAGAAGTATGGCGAACAGGCTCAGCGATCCTGCTGGTCGCTGCGAGATGCCACAGAGGATCGGCACCGCCACAAATGGAGCAACCATCATCGCGATGTACAACACGCGGGTTCGTGCGTCGCCGAGACGAACCGCCAAGGTTCGTTTGCCCGACACTGTGTCACCCGGGATGTCACGCAGGTTGTTCACCACCAAAAGCGCTGTGGCGAGCAGTCCAACCGGGATGGACACCAGCAAGGTGAGCGGGGTGATGCGCTCGATCTGCACGAATGCCGAACCCGTGGTGGCCACGACGCCGAAGAATACAAAGACGAAAAGTTCACCAAGGCCGGCGTAGCCATAAGGTCGCGGCCCGCCGGTGTAGAACCATCCAGCAGCAATAGCAGCCGCACCCACCACGATAAGCCACCAACTCGTAGTGATCGCCAGCCCCAAACCGCACACTGCCGCCACGCCGAACGCAATGAACGCCGCTCGCTTGACCGCGGCGGCCGGTTTGGTTCCCGATGCGGTGAGCCGCATCGGACCAACTCGTTCGTCGTCAGTGCCGCGCACGCCGTCGGAGTAGTCGTTGGCGTAGTTCACGCCGACCTGCAGGGCCAGTGACACAACAAGAGCAGCAACGAACTTCCACACAATGAGGCCCTTGAGTGAACCGCAATCGCCGTTCATCCCGGCGGCAGCTGCAGTTCCCACGAGCACGGGTACCACCGCCGCCGGAAGGGTTCGGGGTCGGGCACCGGCAATCCATGCGTTCATATCCCGAGACGCTAGGCGCCGGCTTCGCAGTGATGCGCCATCGGCCGCCTAGCCTCTGGGCGATGCCACAACTGGTCGCCATCGCCCTCACCGGGCAGAACTTCGTCGATGCAATGCGTCGAACCTGGGACGAGGGCAATGGTGTGCTGCCCATTGATCCCCGCCTTCCGAAGTCAGCAGTCGACGCGTTACTCGCCGCGATGCAACCGGCCCGCATCATTGATTCCGATGGCGAAACCCGAGAATTCCCCGACCCACGTCCGACTGCCGTCGGAGATGCCCTCGTAGTTCCCACCAGCGGAAGCACTGGTGTTCCCAAAGGCGTGGTGCATACCCACAGCTCAATCGCGGCCTCAGCGCGGTCTACCTCCGCGGCTCTCGGTGTTGATCCAGGTTCTGATCGCTGGTTGTGTTGCCTGCCGCTCTCGCATATCGCCGGACTTGCCGTTGTCGTGCGTGCCCTCACACTCGATATGCCACTTGTCGTCCACGACCGTTTCGATGCGGACGCCGTCATGCGCGCCGCGGCGCAGGGCGCAACGCTGACCGCACTGGTCCCCACCGCGCTGGCGCGAATTGATGCCTCCGCATTCCGTCGCATCATCGTCGGTGGTTCGGCCGCACCCGCTCATCTCCCAGACAACTGCGTCATGAGTTATGGCATGACAGAAACCGGCAGCGCAGTTGTCTTTGATGGCCATGCACTGCCCGGAGTCGAACTACGCACCATCGACGATGAGATCCAAATCCGAGGCGAGATGCTGCTGCGCTGCTACCGAGACGGCACCGATCCGCGCACCGACGATGGCTGGCTCCCCACAAACGATGCTGGGTCAATCATCGATGGGGTACTCACCGTGCGCGGCCGACAGGGCGATCTCATCATCACCGGCGGCGAGAATGTGTGGCCCGCTCCGGTCGAATCCGTCCTCGAGAACCTCGACGCCATTGCCGAGGTCGCGGTGATCGGTCGAGCTGATGACGAGTGGGGCCAGGTGGTGACTGCCGTTGTCGTTCCTACCCATGCCGACCAACCACCCACGCTTGAACAACTGCGTGATGCAGTGCGGGCAAACCTGCCCCCCTACTGCGCACCGCGCCGAATTGAACTTGTGGCCGAACTGCCTCGTACGCCGCTTGGCAAGGTGGAACGCCGCTCGCTGTGAGAGCACTGGCTACGCTCGCAACTATGTCAGATCAGCCAACGCTTCTCGTGCAGCAGGACGGTCCCGTCCTCACCCTCACCATGAACCGCCCCGAGCGCCGCAATGCGCTCGTGCCCGACATGCTCGTGCGTTTCGCCGATGCCTGGGATCTCGCCGACTCCGATGAGTCAATCCGAGCGGTCATTCTCACCGGCGCTGGCGATGTCGCCTACTGCGCCGGTGGCGATCTTGCCGATGGATGGATGTCGGGCGAGCCGACCGAGGAGACCTTGCGAATCCAGGAGCGCCTCAAAACTGATCCCACGATCACGGGCAAAGGCCTGCTGCTCACCCACTGGTGTCGCAAGCCGATCATCGCTGTAGTGAATGGTCAGTGCATGGGAGGCGGTTGCGAGATGCTGCAGTCCACCGACATTCGCATCGCTGAGGAGCACGCCACCTTCGGAGTCCCCGAGGCCAAGCGCGGACTCATCGCCGGTGCCGGTTCCACCATGCGCCTCAAGCGGCAGATCCCGTATGCGGTCGCGATGGACATGCTGCTCACCGGGCGCATCCTCGACGCCGAGGAGGCATTGCGTTGGGGGTTGGTCACCCATCTCGTACCCAAGGGTGAGGGGATGGCGAAAGCGCGCGAGATCGCCTCGATCATCTGTGACAACGGGCCACTTTCGGTAGCAGCGTCGAAGGCATCGGTGATCGAAACCGGATGGCTTCCCGAGGCCGAAGCACAGCCCATTGAAATCAGCCATGTGGTGCCCGTCATGCGCAGCGAGGACGCCAAGGAAGGCATGAAGGCCTTCGCCGAGAAGCGCAAGCCCGAGTACAAGGGCCGCTGATGCTGATCGACATCGTCCTCTACGACGGAGTCGACGAACTCGACTTCGTTGGGCCGATGGAGATCCTCCGAGCAGCCGGATCCTCCGGTGCAGATGTCGGCGTTCGACTCTGCTCGCGCATTTCGGTTCCCATCATCACCTGTTCGTTCGGTATGCAAGTCGTACCCGACGCGGTCTTCGAGCCGGGAGCGTCCGATGTGGTGCTCGTGCCCGGTGGTGGTTGGGCGGCGAGGAATGACGTCTGAACATGGGGAGAAGTCGAGCGCGGAGACCTGCTGCCATTGCTCCGCTCAGCGGCTGAGAAGGGAAGCACCATGGTGAGTGTGTGCACCGGCGCCCTGCTGCTCGCTCATGCGGACGTGATCGGCGATCGCCGCTGCACGACACACACCTCAGCGCGGCCCGATCTCGCCGCCACCGGTGCAACGGTCATTGATGCGCGTCTCGTCGACGACGGTGACCTGATCACAGGCGCTGGTGTCACCAGCGGCCTCGACATCGGACTTCACCTCGTGCGGCGATTCTTCGGCGACGAAGCCGCCGAGCGGGCATCGAGGCGCGCCGAGTACTGGCCCGGCTGAGACTGCTCAGGCGAGATCGAACTCGTCGGGGTTCGGTCCCATCCGACCCTCGAGCGGATTATCAAGTGCATCCATCGAAGCCATCTGCGCATTGTCGAGTTCGAAATCGAACACGGCGAGGTTCGACGCGATGCGTTCCGGCGTGACGGTCTTCGGGATGACCACGATGCCGCGCTGAAGTTCCCATCGCAGCGTCACCTGCGCCGGCGTGCGTCCATGGGCTTCGGCGATGGCGACGATGGTGGAGTCCTCAGCAACTCGACCGCGAGCGATGGGACTCCACGCTTCGGTGACGATGCCGTGCAGATCGTGGAAATCACGCAGGGTCCGCTGCTGAAAATACGGGTGCAGTTCGACCTGGTTGAGCACCGGCACAACGCCGGTGGCTTCGATGATCTGATGAATGTGGTCGGGCTGGAAGTTCGAAACTCCGATCGAGCGCAAGCGACCGCCGGCCTGCAGTTCGACGAAGGTCTCCCATGTCTCCACGAAACGTCCGTTGCCCGGCGCCGGCCAGTGAATGAGAAGCAGATCCAGTTCCTCGAGTCCGAGTGCATTCATTGATGCGTCAAAGGACTCGAGAGTCTTCTCACGACCCTGGAACGAGTTCCACACCTTGGTCGTGACGAAGATGTCATCGCGCCCAAGCCCCGACGCAGCGATGGCCTCGCCCACGCCTTGCTCGTTCATGTAGCCCCATGCTGTGTCGATATGGCGATAGCCAGCTGCGAAAGCCTCACCGACGACTCGAGCGGTGTCCTCCGCCGGAATTTGGAATACCCCGAATCCGAGCTGCGGGATCGAACGGCCGTCATGGAGAGCAAGCGAGGGAACAGTCATCGACCCATCGTAGGACCCGTGGCGCAGCCGCAGTCGACGATGCATCTCGGTCGCCCACGAACCGGCGAGACTGTGCACATGCTTATCCGCGACGAGGACCCCGCTCACCTCTCCCCCTATCTCGCCCAGCACCGCGACAACCCCGTTGACTGGTGGAGCTGGAGCCCGGAAGCCTTCGCCGAAGCCCAACGCCGCGACGTGCCAGTTCTCATTTCGGTCGGCTACTCGGCCTGCCACTGGTGCCATGTGATGGCCCATGAGTCCTTCGAGGACCGCGAAACCGGTGCGCTCATGAACCGGTTGTTCGTGAACATCAAGGTCGATCGCGAAGAACGTCCCGATGTCGATGCGGTGTACATGGCTGCCGTGCAGGCAATGGTGGGCCGCGGTGGATGGCCAATGACGGTGTTCTGCCTGCCCGACGGCCGCGCCTTCTACGCCGGCACCTATTTCCCGAAGGTCTCACAGGGCAACCACATCAGTTTCACCACCTTGTGCACCACCATCGATGACCTCTGGCGAACCAGACGCAGCGATCTCGTCGCGCAGGCCGAGGAAATCCTCGAACACATCTCCTCGCAGGATCGGGTTCCACCCGCCACCTCCACCGCCGACATCGCCATCATCGATGGCGCGGTCGAAGCGCTCTTGGGGCAACTCGACACGACCGACGGCGGTTTCGGTCGGGCTCCCAAGTTCCCCCAGACGATGTCCATCGACACATTGCTGCGTCATGCTGCTCGCACCGGTGATTCCCGAGCTCTCGACGCTGCCACTTTGTGTCTCGACGCCATGGCAAGCGGCGGAATCTACGACCACCTCGGCGGAGGGTTCGCCCGATACGCCACCGACAATCGCTGGCTTATCCCCCACTTCGAGAAGATGCTGTACGACCAGGCGCTGCTGATACGGGTGTACCTGCATGCGTGGCAACTCACGGGCGACGCCCGCCATCTGCAGGTGGTCGAAGAAACAATCGCCTATGTGCTGCGCGATCTGCGCCACCCACTCGGCGGATTCTTCGCCGCCGAAGACGCGGACTCCGAGGGCGTCGAAGGGAAGTTTTACGTCTGGAAACTCGACGGCGTTCGCATACTTGCTGGGTCCGATGCAGCCGCGGCCATCGACTGGTACGGAATCACCGAAGGCGGCAACTGGGAGGAGGTCAACATCCTCGAGCGCGTTGTGCGGGGCGACATCATCCGCCCTGAGGCCGTCGAGCGGGCCCGACTCGCACTGTTCGAGGCGCGTAACCAGCGGATTCGCCCCGGACTCGACAGCAAGGTGCTGCTCGAATGGAACGGACTCATGCTCGCCTCGCTGGCGGAAGCTGCTGCCGCAACCGGCAATGACCAATGGCTCGAGGCTGCGGTTGAAACTGCGGAGTTCCTTTGCGCGAATCTGCGCGATGCCAACGGTCGTTGGTTGCGCACCTGGCAAGGACCGACCAATGGTTCGGCTGCTGAGGGGCAGGCGAAGATCCTCGCCTACGCAGCCGATCACGGCGCCATGATCGACGCGCTTGTTCGTGTGGCTGAAGCAACTGGCCAAGCCCGATGGCTCGACGAAGCCTGTCGCACTGCAGACTCGCTGCTCGAACTGTTTTGGGATGACAACGGTGGTGGCGTGTTCACCACCGGATCCGATGCCGAGGAACTCGTGACCCGGCCGAAGGAACTGATGGACAACGCAACCCCGGGCGCCAATAGCCTTGCCGCAGTCAGCCTCCTGCGCCTCGCCGCGCTCACCGGGAACGATCGGTATCGCGATCATGCACAGCGCATCGTCGATCAACTCGGGGAAGCTGCGGGTCGCATGCCACTCGGGTTCGGACATCTGCTGTTCGCAGTCGAGCTCAGCACCATCGGATCGACCGAGATCGTGATCACCGGTGATCGACCCGACCTGGTTGATGCTGTCCATCATCAGTGGCTTCCCTCAGCAGTGCTGGCATGGGGTGAGCCCACCGATTCTCCGCTGTGGGACGGGCGCGATGAACGCGGCGCCGATGGTCACGCGTATGTCTGTCACGACAGGGTCTGCGGATTGCCGGCCGATGACGCGGCAATGCTTCTCACGCAACTCGAACGCTGACACAACGCGTACGCAGACTTCACACGAATGCTGGCTCAATGCAGGGCGCGCTTCGTGCGCTCGTGTTGTGGTGTTACCAGCCGCCGCGGTGGACGATCTCGTCGAGTGCACGACGGGGACGCCGCGCCGATTTGCTCAGACGTTGGTCGCCGGCGGCGTAACCCAGTGCGATAGTTCCCACCGGACGACGATCAGCGGGAATTCCAAGCGCATTCTTGATCGCCTCTTCATGCTCGAACTGCCCGAAGAACACCGCTCCGAGACCTTCATCGACTGCTGCGAGCAGCGCAACCATGGCGGAGAAGGCCGAATCCACATACCAATAGGGAACGCTCCAGTGAGCAGCACCGGCGCCCAATCCTGAATGCGCCTTATCCGGTTCGCTATAGCGCTCGACATAGGCATCAGGCGAGGAAACCGGGATGAGCAACACCGGCGCTTCAAGCAATCGTGGCCATGGAAACCCAGCACGGCGGTGGATCGGGAGGCTGGCATCCCAATAACGCGAAGTCTGCGCACCTTCGAGCACAACAAGGTCAAGTCCTTGCGTATTGCCCGCGGCCGGCACGCGCACTGCGAGCGCAAGGATGCGGTTGAGCACCTCGGTTGGCACCGGTTGATCAGTGAATGCCCGCACCATGCGGCGGGATGCGACGGCATCGGCGAATTGCATCACCGAGTCTCCGTCGATCCGACCGGAGTCACTTCAGCTTGGCGAGATCCTCGGCCATGGCCCAGCCAAAGGCCACCAGCGAGTCGCCGCTTTTGGACTTGACGCCCTTGAACAGACTCACGACTGCCGGATCGAATGATTCCGGATCGAGGGACTCGTGATCGAGCGAAAGCGGGAACGAACCATCGCCGGTGGCAGTGAAGGTCTGATCGTTATACGAGCTCGTCTCGATGCCGAATCGCTTGGCCAGACGACGACCCCAGGCCCGCTCCTCGCCGGTGGCTTTGTGAGCCGGGCGGGGAACGATCTCGTCGAGGGTCTTGAACGCCTCGAAACCAGCAGCGGTGGTGAAGCGTGTACCGACGAGGACATCCTCATCAGGGAAGGCCATGACCGAACGCTTGAACTGATCGTGCATCATTGCCTTGAGGATCGAGTTCCGCTTGGCGGTGCGCTTCACCGACGCGAGTCCGATGAGCACACTTGGTGTGCCACCGATGCGCTCGAGCGTGCAGAAGGAGAAACCCTTGAGCCCCGCGTCACGGGCGAGAGTGACCAGCACCCATCCTTCAACCTGCTTGGAAAGCAGGCCGGCTTCGAACCGACTCGGTCCGTCGACACAGATATCTGCCATCTCCGCCAGCTCCGCATCGCTGAGCTGGGTGCAATCTTTGGTAACGACCTCAATAGCCATGTGGTTCTGCTGCCTCTGCCGGGAGCCCCGAAATCGGGGAAAAGCGAACGCATAGTCCACCGCGTTAAGCGCCCGAACGCAATTCCGCACACTAGGGTCCCCCGCCGTGGGTATCGCTGTGACCATCCTGATCGCTCTTGTGGCCGGTGCGGTCTGGGCCGTGGCCCTGCGGGGACTGCGTCAGCGTCGCCAAGTTCTACCCGCCCCTCGGCCCGTTAGCAGGGTACTGAAGGCCTATACCGCCGGCCGCTGGGACGCTGTCATTTCCAATGGCCCGGCGTGCCTGGAGCTCCATTCCTCCGATGAGGCACGTTGGCGCCCTGCGGTGGAGCTGGCGCTTGGCCATGCTCTGGCGCAACGCGATCGATGGGCCGAGGCAATCGATCATCTCGAGTCGGGACTCGCCCTTCAAGCCGCCTCTCGAGTGGGCACCGCCGCTGCCTCTTCGCCAGATCCCGCTGAGGCCAAGATGCGCCACATGCTCGGGTTTGCACTGGCCACCACCGGACAATCCGCCGAAGCTCGCCGCCAGTACGAACGAGCACTCGAGATCGCGGGAAACGACGATGAGGTCATTCGCCGAGTGGAGTCCTCACTGAAAGCGCTCGACAGCACAGCCTGAACGATCCGCTCTCGTCGGCACTCAGATCAGGCGATTGCTCCCGGGCCGAGCATGACCCGAAGTTCGGCGAGAAGTCCTGTACTTGCTTCGACATTGAACGCGTCGGGAAGTCGCAGAATCTGACGCTCGCCCAGATGAAGGAAGACTGGCGACTCACCGGGATGATCGGCGAGCAGTGACTTGAGCGCAGCCAGAAGTTCATCACTTAGGCCCGAGGGGCTCAGATTCACATGGACCGGCGGATTGCCGTCGGTGACCGGTTCGAAGCGCTGAAGCTCAGTGGCCATGAGTTTGGGCTGATCGTCGCGTGAATCAACACGAGCCTTGACGATGACCACAGCATCGTCTTCAAGGAGATGCCCGAAGTTCTGCATGGTCTTGGGGAAGACCATGACCTCGACCGCCGACTGGAGATCCTCGAGCACGAAGGTGGCCATGAGGTCGCCCTTGCGCGTCCACTTGCGCTGCAGTGATGTAACCAAACCACCCACCGTGCGGATCGCACCGTCCTCGATGCCTTCAAGGTCGGTGATCGAACACTCAACTCGGCGACGCAGTGATGCCTCTGCGCCCATGAGCGGGTGATCAGACACGTACAGGCCCAGCATTTCCTTCTCAAAGGCAAGCCGCTGACGCTTCTCGAAATCCTCGGTGGGGATGTCGTAGCGATTCGCTGCAGGCACACCTGACTCTTGCTCGTCGAGCGCTGCGGAGAAGAGATCGAACTGCCCTTCGGCCTCTTTGCGGCGGCGCACAACAGTGTCGTCGATGATTTTGTCGTAGAAGCCCAGAAGACCCTTACGGCTGTAGCCCATCGAATCGAAACCACCGGCTTTGATGAGCGACTCAATCGTTCGCTTATTGAGCACTGTGATGTCGACGCGGTCGCAGAAATCATAGAAATCAGAGAACGAACCAGTGGCTTCACGCTCAGCCACGATGAGTGAAACGAGACCCTCTCCCACGTTTCGCACCGCCGACATACCGAAGGCAATATCGCGGGAGCCATCAGGTCGATCAACGGCGATGAAATCACTGGCCGAAACATTGACATCCGGTACCAGCACGGCAATGCCGCGCTGGCGACATTCATTGAGATACACCGCGGCCTTGTCAAGGTTTTGTTTCACGCTGGTGAGCAGCGCAGCGAGGTACTCGACCGGATGATGAGCCTTGAGATACGCCGTCTGATAGGCGATAAGCCCGTAGCCGTAACTGTGGCTCTTATTGAACGCATAATCGGCGAACGGTTCGATGATGTCGAACAACGCAGTACCGATACTTGCGCCGTAGCCCACGGTGTCGCAGCCGGCCACGAACTTCTCGCGCTCAGCCTGAATGAGTTCGCGCACCTTCTTGCCGCAGGCCTTACGAAGGTTGTCAGCCTCGGCTAGCGAATAGCCAGCGAACTTCTGCGCGACTCGCATAACCGACTCTTGATAGATCATGAGCCCATAGGTGTCACCAAGCAGCTCTGCGAGATCATCATGCAAATACGCGATCGGTTTCCGCCCGTTCTTGCGATCGGCGTAGTCGTTGTGCATGTTGGCGGCCATGGGCCCGGGTCGATACAGCGCCACAAGTGCGGCGACATCCTCGAATGAGGTGGGTGCCAGTGAACGCATCAGCGCGCGCATCGGTCCGCCCTCGAGCTGGAACACGCCGATGGAATCGCCATCGCGCAGCATCTGAAGCGTCAGGTCGTCATCGAGGGGGATGACGTCGATATCGAGCTCAATGCCCTGGGTTTCGCGCAGCATGGCGATGGTGTCGGTAATGACGTCGAGGTTGCGTAGACCAAGGAAGTCCATCTTGAGCAAGCCGAGGTCCTCGACCCCATGCATTTCGTACTGGGTAACGACCGGAGAAAGCTCGGGGTCGACCCCGGCTTCATTTTTGCGCTGGATCGGCAGGTACTCGGTAAGCGGTTCCTTCGTGATCACCACCGCAGCTGCGTGGATACCGTCTTGGCGACGCAATCCCTCAAGCCCCCGAGCCACGTCGATGACCTGACGAGCATCGTTATCGGTGGTGTACATCTCACGCAGGTCGGCGGCCATCTTGAAACCATCAGCGAACTTGGGATGTTCCTCGAGACACGCATACAGCGGCGTATCGCGCCCCATCACCAATGGCGGCATGGCTTTGGCCACCTTGTCGCCCACCGCATAGGGATACCCGAGCACCCTGGCTGCATCGCGAACCGCAGCGCGAGCCTTAATGGTGGAGAAGGTGACGATCTGGGCAACGTGGTCGCGGCCGTATTTCTCCGCCGCGTAGCGGATCATTTCATCGCGATAGCGGGAGTCGAAGTCCATATCGATATCGGGCATCGAGATGCGGCTCGGATTCAGGAACCGTTCGAACAGAAGGTCGTACTTGATGGGGTCGAGATCGGTGATGCGCAGGGTGTAGGCAACTGCACACCCTGCCGCCGAACCTCGACCGGGACCAACGCGGATGCCGCTGTCACGAGCATGACGAATGAGGTCCCACACGATGAGGAAATACGAGGAGAACCCCATATCGGCGATGACCTTGAGTTCGTAGGCAAGGCGTTCCACAACTGCATCGGGAATCTGTGCCCCCCAGCGCTCGGTTGCACCCTCCATTGTGAGGTGGCGCAAGTAGTCGCCATCGTCAGCGAAGCCCTCGGGCAGGGGGAAGTTCGGAAGTTGCGGATTGCCGAACTCAATTTCTACATCGCAACGCTCGGCGATCCACAGCGTGTTGTCGCAGGACTCGGGCACCTCGGAGAAGAGTCGGCGCATCTCGGCCGCACTCTTGAGATAGTGCTGGTCACCGGAGAACTTGAAACGATCGGGATCGCTCATGAGCGAACCGGTCTGCACGCAAAGCAACGCGTCATGAGAAACGGCGTCGTGCTGGTGGGTGTAGTGACTGTCATTGGTGGCCAAAAGCGGAGCCCGCAGTTTGCGAGCCAACTCGAACAGCATGGGGTTCGTTGTGTGTTGCTCAGGGATGCCGTGGTCCTGGATCTCAACGAAAAGGTTGTCGCGTCCGAAGATGTCCTGCAGTCGCGCCGCTTTCTCGAGTGCGCCGCGCTCATCTCCCTGCATCAGCGCCTGGAGCACCTGGCCACCGAGACAGCCCGTGGTGGCAATGATTCCCTCGTGGTGGGCCTCGAGCAGCTCCCAGTCCACCTTGGGCTTCATGTAGTAGCCCTCGAGATACGCCCGGCTGGAAAGCTGAATCAGATTCTTGTAACCAACGGCATTCTCGGCCAAAGCAGTGAGGTGGTAGTACGCCTTGCGGCCACCTTCGGCCTCTCCGCCGGAATCGTCCATGCGGCCGCGCCGGGCCGGACGCTCGGTGCGGTGCTCATAGGCCTGGTAGAGCTCGGTGCCGATAATGGGCTTGATACCCGCGTCCTTGGCGGCGCGGTACATATCGAGAATCCCGTACATGTTTCCGTGATCGGTGATTCCAATGGCCGGCTGACCATCAGCTGCAGCGGCGGCCACAACATCGGAAACCCGCGCCGCTCCGTCGAGCATCGAGAACTCGGTGTGGAGATGCAGATGGGTGAACGAATCGGGCACCCGAGGGCTCCTGGTGGCGGCACGTGCGATGGTCCGGGCGAATTACACGCGTGTGAGCCGCCCTCGGGCGACCGTAGCACCCTCTCCAAGCGCCCGCCCAAGGGTGATATCCCCGAACGAACACCGGCCCGCCCATAGCCTCTCGGTCAGATAACCGTCATCCAAAGGAGAGCCCCATGGCTACCGAAGACCGCTCCACCCTTGAGCTTCTGCGGGGTTCCCGCATCATTGCCTACAGCCTCGGATTCATCAGTCTTGTGGCTGGATTGTTCCTGCTGTTCTGGCCGAGCCGCACTGCGCACGTCGTGGGAGTCATCCTCGGCATCCTGTTCCTCGTGAGCGGTTTCGCGCAGGCAGCCGAGGCCGTCACCACCCACCGCAAGGGCTCCGCCTGGGGCTTCCTGCTGGTGCGTGGTCTGGTGAACCTGGCGCTCGGTCTCGTGCTCATCTTCTGGTCAGGTGCAGCGTCCTCAGCCATTGTCTGGCTCATCGGCCTCGACTTCGTCATCACCGGCGTGCTCGCCCTCATTGCCTCACTGATGGTCGGCAAGGACATGGGTCGGGGCAGTCTCGTACTGCACGGAGTGATCAGCATCGGCGTGGGCATCGCGGTGATGGCCTGGCCAAACTCGATCAAGTACGCCGCTGCGATTCTTCTGGCCATCGCGCTCATTGTGCTCGGGCTGATCATGCTCGGTTCGGGCTATCAGCTGTCGAAGGCATCCAAGGCACTCGCCTGAAATTCGTCAGACACGCTGCGAGCAGAATCGACTCGCCGAAACTAGAGGTAGGTCCCGGGTCGGTCGTCAAGGATCGGTCCGGGACTCCCTCCCGAGAGCGTCATGCCGTCGGGACCGGTGGCTCCGGGAGGTAGGCCTCGCATGTTTTCGAGTTGCTGGCGAGCCGCCATTTGCTGGGCGAACAGCGTGGCCTGAATGCCATGGAACAGCCCCTCAAGCCAACCAACCAGTTGAGCCTGGGCGACACGCAGTTCGATCTCGGTTGGTATGCCCTCGTGTTGGAACGGGAAGGCCAGGCGCTGCAACTCATCGCGCAGATCACCAGAAAGCGCGGAACCCAACTCTGCGATTGAGCGGTCATAGATCTCCCGCAATCGCTGGCGTGAGGGCTCATCGAGCGAAGTGGACCTCACCTCATCAAGCAACTGCTTGATCATCGAGCCGACTCGCATCACCTTGGCCGGTTCGGATACGAACTCGTGGTCGACGGCGTCGATCGGTGCTGCGGCATTCGTTTCGGTACCGCCCGCCGAGATCAGCTCGACGGGATTATCTCCATCAATCGTCATAGAACCATTGTGCCCGCGTGTTGCCGCGAATCGCGCACGCGTCCTGGCCTCAGGTACTGGCATGGAACTTTGCCCTCAGGCACTGGATTAGTGACGAGTAGCGACCAAGAACGGCACAAGCATCTCGTCCGCGGTCAAGGACCCATGGCGGGCCCGGAGTTCGTACAGGCCGGTATCAGCGGGATCCACGTAGCTCACGACCTCTCGGGCCACCAACGCAACATCGCCCAGACGGGCTCGTGCTGCGTCGGTGACCACAGGACCGAACCAACCCTCATCGATCACCTGATCGACGCTCACAACCCAGCCTGTGTCGCTGTGATGAGCACTGGCGGCCTCGAACAGATGGCGGGCATGGCCGGGACGAGCGTGCAACCAGCGGAACCGCCCTTCCCCTGACTGTGTGGCGACATGCGCAAGCACAGATGCATCAGGGGTAATGACGTTGTCACCCACGTCGACCTGTCCATGATCGGAGATGACCACCAGTGCAGCACCGGCGGGCAGGGTCTCGACAAGCTCAGCAACAATGCGATCAGCGGCACGGAGTTCGGCCAGATAGTGCTCACCGAGACCGAACTCATGTGCGATCTTGTCGATGCCGTCGTAATAGGCATAGATAAACGGTTCGTTGCGCCGAAGCGCTCCGGCAACCTCAGCCACAAGCGTCGACGGCATGCGCCAACCGAAATGACGAGTCTGTGCGAGGTGTGCCCGCGTAAAGCCGGTGTCGCGAAACTCCGCCCGAGTGATGACCACCGGTCGCTGACCCTCGAACGCGGGATGCGGTTGGGTGGACTCCGGCGGGATTGCATCGCGCATATCGCGACCCTCGGCATTCCAACGCAACACATTGAGCACCCGACCATCCACGCGCATCCGATACCCAACCACTCCGTGCACTCCGGGCGTCAGACCTGTCGTAATGGATGTGAGCGCAGTCGCTGTGGTCGTTGGCGTGACACTCGTGATGGAACGGCCCGATAACGAGGCCAGTGCCGGCAACACAGCACGATGCTGTTCGAACTGCGTCCAGCCCAGGCCGTCAAGGACCAGCACCACGACCTGCTCGGCATCGAGGAGTTCTGGTGGCATCCATTCAGGTGCATCGATCGTGAGATCGACCAGCGCCGGAACGACCGCGTCGATGCAGGCCCCGCCGTAGTCAGGCAGCAATGGTCCTAGACCGTCCACGACGAACCTCCCTGTTGAAGATGGTCACGGTAGCGCCCGGGGTCACAGACGACGCAACGCACCAACGCTGCACCCCCTACGATGAGACGCGTGAAGGTGTCCACCCGAGGTGACTATGCGAGTCGAGCCCTGCTCTCGCTCGCGCTCCATGCCGATGAGGGCGGTCCCACCTCGGTACGCGACATCGCCGAGCGCACCGGTCTCCCCCAGCCCTACCTTGAACAGATCCTTCTTGCCCTCAAGGGGGCCGGCCTGGTCCGCTCGAAGCGCGGCGTCGGCGGTGGGTATGTCCTTGCCCGCACGCCCGAGACCATCACCATGTCATCAATCGTCAGTGCGGTCGATGGTCCGATCGTGGCCGGCGATTTCGGAGAGCCCCATACCGATGGTTCCTGCGACCATGAAGGCCAATGCGTCCTGCTGGCTGTCTGGGCCGACGTTGGCGAACATATGCGCCGCTACCTCGACGCCGTCACGCTGGCCGATGTCGTGGCCATCTCACGCGGTGAGGCCGGTTGGCCGAGCGAGAGCGACTCAACAGTCGGAAGTACGCCTCCCTGGATCAGGGGTTCCTGAGCCGGTCAACGACGGCCGCGAGGTCATCCGGTAGCGGTGACTCGAACGACAACTCAACATCATCACGCAATGGATGATCGAAACGCAGTTGCGCACTATGCAGCACCATTCGCGGCGCAGACACCGCAGGTCGCACTCCCCGATACCGCTCGTCGCCGACAACGGCATGGCCGATCGCTGCCATATGCACTCTGATCTGGTGCGTTCGTCCAGTCTCCAGGCGGCATTCGAGCAGCGACATCGGAACCGGATCCTCAAAGGTCTCGAGCACCGTGTATCCAGTTCGAGCTTCCTTGCCCTGGGCGCTGACGACCATGCGGGTGGGATCACGATGAGAGCGACCGATCGGAGCGTCGACCATTCCGGCGCCTGACTCAGGCACACCCCAGACAAGAGTGAGGTAGCACCGTTCAACGTTATGAGCGGAAAGCATGGCCACAAGTTCGTCGTAGGCCTCCTGCGTCCTGGCCACGACCATGAGACCAGAGGTGTCCTTGTCGAGTCGGTGGACAATTCCTGGTCGAGCGGGATCGCCAACTGTCTCGATCTCGGGATAACGGGCCAACAGCCCCTGCACGAGGGTTCCGGTGGCATTCCCGGCGCCCGGATGCACCACGAGACCAGCCTGCTTGTCGATCACGATGAGGTCCTCATCGGCGTACACCACAGTGATCTGAACATCAGGTTCAGGAACCATCGGAGCCGGCGGAGCATCGAGATCGATATCGATATCGATCTGATCCCCTTCCACGATTCGCTGGGAATGCGAGGCGACAACCTGTCCATTGCGCTGGATCAGCCCGGCATCGATCCATTCATTGACACGGGCGCGGCTCTCTCCGGTGATCATCGCCACAAGGCGATCAATTCGTTCACCCTCAAGGGCGGCGGGCACAACTTCTCTGGCACTCATGATCCGGCTCCTCGCAATGTGGCAATGACAAGCAGGATTGCTCCACACACCACGCCGATGTCAGCCACGTTGAACACGGGCCACCACTGAAAATCTATGAAATCGACGACGGACCCATGCAAGAAGCCGGCGTCACCACGGAACATCCGATCGCCGAGGTTCCCAAGGGCTCCTCCGACGATCATGCCCATCGCAACTGCGGCCATCCGAGAGGAGACTGATCGAGCACTCCACACCAGAAAACCCACAACTCCGACGACGCCGAGCGCGATCCACGGGCCCATTCCAGTGCCCATGCTGAACGAAGCGCCTGAGTTGTAGGCCAGATCGAACTGGAGGGTCCACACCACCGACACCGCAGGGCCGGTGAGCGCATGCACCGCCCAGATCTTGGTCAATTGGTCGAGAACGAGCCAGCCGACAGCAACAGCACCGAACAGCGACCGATACGTCCGAGCATCGGCCCCCGTCCGCTCAGCGACGACTGAAGCCCCCGACCTTGTACTCGACACGCTCGCGACACCACGGGATCGCCTTCAGACGTTCACGTGGAATTGCAAGACCAGACACCTCACAGATGCCATAGGTGCCGGCTGGGATCTTGAGCAGGGCGCGATCAATCTCATCAACCTGGTCGCGGAACTGCGCGGAAAGCGCAAGGTCGCGCTCGCGCTCGACGGCGAGGGTGTCGCCCTCACCCGATTCCTCATCAAACTGGACGTCTCCGGGCTCACGAAGTTCGGCAAGCGCGTTCGCCTCGGCAGTGAGGCTGTCGGCGTCACGGACCAACCGAACACGCTCTTCGTGCAGCAGCAGTCGCTGAGCCTCGAGGAACTTGGCATCAAACGGATACTTAAATGCCTTGGGCTTGGGCGGATCAGGCTTCTTGGCGAGCGCCGGCGGCTTGGCCCGAGTCGGCGCGGGTGCAGGCTTGACGGCTGCAACCTTCTTCGCCGGAGCTTTCGGGGCCGGAGCCTTCGGTGCGGGTGCAGGCTTGACGGCAGCAACCTTCTTGGCCGGAGCCTTCTTCGCCGCGACCTTTGTGACCGGAGCCTTCTTTGCCGCGACCTTCTTAGCGGGCGCTTTTGTGGCCGGAGCCTTCTTCGCTGCGACCTTCTTCGCTGCGACCTTCTTCGCTGGAGCCTTCTTTGCCGCGACCTTCTTGGCGGGCGCTTTTGTGGCCGGAGCCTTCTTCGCCGCCACCTTCTTCGCCGGAGCCTTCTTCGCCGCCACCTTCTTCGCCGGAGCCTTCTTCGCCGCGACCTTCTTCACCGGAGCCTTGCCTGCCATGGTCACCTTCTTGAGTTCACCCGCGCGGCCAGGATCGGCCTTCGCAGCACCGTGGGCGATCGGGAACTGATCCCAAAGCGCTACGGACCTGCTGCACAGGGTTGGGCAGGGTAGGCGACGCCCGCAGACGTGGCAACACTCAGCGCACGAGGCCCGCTGGGCGAACGCCTACGCTTGCCCTATGCCGTTTGGCCCCGTGAACCCTGAACTCGACCTTCCCTCGCTCGAAACCAGCATCCTGGATCGCTGGCGAGCCGACAACATTGTCGAGACTGCCCGCACCTTCCGCGCGGGGAACGAGCCGTGGATCTTCTACGAAGGACCCCCCACGGCCAATGGCCGCCCCGGTCTTCACCACGTCTGGGCCCGGGTGTTCAAGGACATCTACCCAAGATTCCAGACGATGCGCGGCCGTGATGTTCCCCGCAAGGGCGGCTGGGATTGCCATGGGCTTCCGGTCGAACTCGAGGTCGAAAAGGAACTCGGTCTCTCCACAAAGCAGGAGATCGAGGATTTCGGGATCGCCGAATTCAACCGCCGATGCCGTGAATCAGTGACGCGATACGTGACCGACTGGACTGCGCTCACCGAGCGCTCCGGGGTCTGGATCGATACTGCGGATGCCTATTGGACCCTCGACAACTCCTATGTCGAGTCGGTGTGGTGGCTCATCCGGCAACTCTGGGACAAGGGACTGCTCTACGAGGGCCACAAGGTCTCGCCCTATTGCGGTCGATGTGGCACAGCGCTCTCCAGCCATGAACTGGGCCAGCCCGATGTCTACCGCGATGTCGTTGATCCGTCAGTATTCGTGCGCTTCCCCGTCGACGATTCCGAGGTCGACCTGCTGGTGTGGACCACGACCCCATGGACGCTCATCTCCAATGTCGCTGCCGCCGTCGGTCCCGATATTGACTATGTACGCGTCGCTTCCTCCGATGGCGGACGCGATCTCGTCATGGCTGCCGCACTTGCACCCGCCGACGCCGTGGTGATCGAGCGCTACCGGGGCGTCGATCTGGTGGGTTGGCGATACGAGCGACCCTTCACTGATCTCGCCCCGCCCGCTGGTGCGGATGGATGGCGTGTCGTTGCCGCCGATTTCGTCACCACTGACGATGGCTCAGGCATCGTGCACCTCGCACCAGCCTTTGGCGAGGACGATGCACAGGTGGGGCGCGCCGAACAGCTCCCTGTGCTCAATCCCGTCAACGCTGATGCCGCCTTCGACGAGTCAGTACCGGATTTCGCCGGCCGGTTCGTCAAGGATGCCGACCGAGACATCATCGCCAACCTTGCTGCCCGTGGCCTTTTGGTGCGCGAGCAAGCCTACGAACACAGCTATCCACACTGCTGGCGCTGCAGCACCCCACTCATCTACTGGGCGAAGACTTCCTGGTTCGTTCGAACCTCCGAGCACCGCGACCTGCTTCTGTCGCAAAACGACGCAATCGGATGGAACCCTGAGTTCATAAAGCACGGTCGATTCGGCAAGTGGCTGGAGGGCAATATCGACTGGGCGCTGTCACGCGACCGCTACTGGGGCACGCCCCTTCCGATCTGGCGATGTGACGCTTCCGGCCACGAACACTGCATCGGTTCGGTCGCAGAGCTCTCCGAACTCACTGGCAAGGACCTCACCGAACTCGATCTCCACCGCCCCTATGTCGATGACATCACCTTCGACTGCGTGGTCGACGGGTGTGCCGGCACTTCCAGTCGTGTTGCTCCCGTGCTTGACGCATGGTTCGACTCGGGTTCGATGCCGTCAGCCCAGCAGCATTACCCGTTCGAGAATGCTGAACGCTTTGAGCGTTCGTTCCCCGCTGACTTCATTTGCGAAGCAATCGATCAAACCCGCGGCTGGTTCTACTCGCTGCTTGCAGTCAACTCCTTGGTGTTC
>CANFQA010000008.1 GCA_947449015.1 Microthrixaceae bacterium
CAACTGCCGACGAGCTGCCAGATGAAGCCGCATCGCCGGTTCCATCGCCATTTCCATCGCCTAGGCCATCGCGTCCCTCGGTGACAAGAATCGCTGACTCATCAACCCGCACTCGAACGCGCAGGAGATAGTAAATCGCCAATCCCCACGACAGGACCTGACCGAGCAGCATCAACCATCGGGTGATCGGAGTATTGAAACGTAGCGAGATCGGGCCCGAATCTGAAGCAGTGAAACTGCTTGCCCAACCGAGCGCTTCGGTGCGATCGAGATGGGTGCCGCCCTGCGAAAGCGTCCAACTCTTGCCACCGCTCTGAGCGACGTAGATCGTGGCGCCGGCTTGTTCGACCGATCCACTCCAGGCGGCAAAACCAGACGAATCGTCAAGCACTGCGGGGGCACCTGTGACCTGCGGGAAAAATTTCTCTGACAATGCACTCCCACCCTGAGGGATGGTTACGTCAGTGGGAAGTATTGCCCGCATGGGCCCCCATGCGGCATTGCGGTACACGCGTAAGCCGGGATTGACAGTGACCGAGTCAAGATCGAGCTGTCCATCGAGCATGGCCAACAAACCGGTGGGCTCGTAGCGAGTGGACGCGGCATAGGGATCAGGTGCTTGGGCAAGGGGGACGATGATGTAGCGCACCGCCATTGGCGCCACCAGCGCCCCGAGGCGCGCCGTACCTCCAGCTCCCGCCACCTCCAATGACGAAGCGAGCGATCGCAGACCTTCGTCGACCGGCCCCGACCACTGTTCGGCAACGGTAGGGGTACCGCCAGTGGAAGTGGCGAAGGTGAGTGCTCGACCGGCCCCGAGTCCATCGATGCCAGGGGCTTTTAGATTCCAGCCCGACAGTGGCAGTGCGCTCGCGTCACCCAACCACAGGACTCGGAACGCCCCTTCTTCAGAAGGCGCGTTCAGGAACGAGAGGCCCAATGTGAAATCTCCACGGGGCATCCCCCAACGTCCCGAAAGCGATGCTCCGACTGCGGGCAGCGCAGCAAGTACGAACGCTCCCGCAGCCAACAGCGAGGCCAACTGACGCCAACCGAAGTGGTAATCGGGCAAGTCGACCTCAAAGGCCGCAACGCCGAGGCCGATGGCCAAAGACACACCCACCGCTGCGGGAACGAGCCCCAATGACAGCGGCGGCAACTGACCGCCAATCCAGCCCTGGCCGAGTACCCATGCACCGACAAGTCCACCAATAATCAACGCCCAGCAGCGCACAGCCCAAGCCAGTCGCCAGTCGCGCCCGATAAACAACGGCAGCAACGCCGTCAGAAGCAGCGCCCAGCAGAGCACGCCTCCGCTCACGGGGCCGATCGAGAAGCGAGTGATCGACCCAACGCTGATCGATGCCCCCGAAGATGCCGATCCAAGAAGCGTGCGCCAGTCGGAAACAAAAGAAATACTCCATGGCAGGTGCAGCACAAATGCCGCAATCGCACCACCAAGCCCTGCCAGAAATACTCGACCGGCGCTGCGGACCTGGCCGGCAAGGAGCCCGCCGAGCA
The DNA here is from genome assembly GCA_947449015.1 of Microthrixaceae bacterium. Lineage (GTDB taxonomy): Bacteria > Actinomycetota > Acidimicrobiia > Acidimicrobiales > Acidimicrobilacustridaceae > Acidimicrobilacustris. The sequence continues at coordinate 1,522 of CANFQA010000008.1, forward strand.
CCAGCAGGATTGAACTGGCGATCACCACTCCAATGAACGCAGGAGCGATCGTGGCGGCCAGAGCAGTGATGAGCCCGATGGCAACGATGCGATGTGTAAGGGGCCGTCGCGTGACTCGAGGACCGGCCACGCCACCGCGTTCACCGAACGGCGTTAGCTCAGACGCCCCGAACAACTGCGAAATGACAATTGGCATTGCCGCGAATGCCACAAGACCTGCCCAATCGCCACGAGACATGGACTGCCCGGCGAGCGGCACCATGAGATAGGCGACGGTCGCAACGACGCGCGCCCGACGAGAACTCACTGGTCGTGTGAGTCTCCACATCGCGAGAACACCAAGTGGAAGCATCCCAAGGATGAGGATCTGACGGAGGAGACCGACCGAGCCGAGAAGGACCGAGCCCAACAATGCGAAGAGACCAAAACCAGTTGGTGCCGGTGCGGTGGAGCCGAGGCCGATGGTCTGATAGCCGCTCACCCACCGGGAGAACATGTCGCCCACACCAAGCATTGGAGTCATCCCACCCACCGCCGGTACGGAGCCGAAAATCAGTTCCCGACTTCCGATGAGCAGGTAGAGCACAATCAACAGCCATGCAGTGACTGTGAGCGTTCCCTTCGTTGCTCGCAGGTTGGAGACAAAATCCCAGTTGGATTCGTCGCCCTCCGAACGACCGAATTGCAACCGCAAAAACGTTGAAAGGCGCACGTTCCCGCGCCGTTGGAAGGAACGAACCTCGCCATCGTCGACGCGGCGAGACTCTGCGACCCGCTCACGAAATGCACGGGTGCTACCCAGATGGGTGAAGTTCCAGATCCAGGCGGAGCTGATATCGCGGGCGTGACGGAACCGACCGAACACGACTGCCTGCAGGATTTCGCAGACTGCGTAGAAGAGTGCAAACGGCGTGGTGCGAACTCGCGTCGTAAATGTGGTCGCGACGCGACGGGTCCGGATGCGATGTCGCATCTGGAGTCGACGACGATCATCGAATGGCCGTCGATCCCCGAGTGCCTCGAGATGGGCAACGCGGGCGTCAGGAGCGACCAGCACTCGCGCTCCGGCCACATGTGCCCGCCAGCCGAGATCGAGATCCTCCCCATGGAACGTGATCTCCGGATCAAACCCTCCGAGCACCTCGAACAGATCTGAGCGGACAAGTGTGACCGCACCCTGCACGTAGAACACGTCGCGCACCGAGTCGAATTGTTCCTGATCGAGATCACCGCGCTCGACGAAGGGTGACGGCTGCCCGTAATGGTCGACCGACATGCCAACCGACAGGAGGCGGCTTGGATCAGTCCAATCGACGACCTTGGGGCCAACAACACCTGCATTCGATCGGAACGATTCCTCGACGAGCGTGCCGATGACTCCTGGTTCGAGTCGCACGTCGTCGTGACAGAGCAGATGGAACGCAGCCCCCTGCACCGCAGTGAGCGACTCATTGGCCGCAGATGCGAAACCCGGATTGGTCTCAAGTCGACGCAGGTGCGCGTTTGGGAGCACTGACGCCACGCGTCGGCGCACGTCTTCGGCGTCTGCGCTGCCTGCATCGATCACCAGCACCGATACCTCTGGGTACTGCTGGTCAGCAATGCTTGCCAGCGTCTCCTCGAACCACCAACCGGGATTGTGCGTCACCATCACGACAACTACGGCGGGTGCGGTGGCCTCATCGCCAGTGCCGGACTCAGGACCATCGATCATCAGATCGTCGATCGATGGTTCCTCGGCCACAGAGAAGGGTTCGGGGGTGGGTTCTTCAACAGTCACGACGGTTGGAAAGGGTACCCCTCGCACCGTTGGATACCGGCCACCCCCGACTACCATCAGTCAATGGCCGCGAACCACCACGATGACCCGATGCACGACCTCTCGAAGGCGTCCAAGGATGTCGCCTATGCCGGAATCGGCCTCGCAGTGCTGGCGTTCCAGAAGTTTCAGGTGCAGCGCCGATCACTTGAGCGAACCCTCGCGGAGGCCAGCGCAGCCCGGCGCCAGGGCTCGTCCGGGTCGACTCGACGCGGCACTGACCACCGCTGACCGATGCGGGTCGCATTCGACGCCACCTCACTCATTGGACAGCGCACAGGCATCGGGAACTGCACTGCACATCTTCTAGAGGGTCTGCCCCGACCCGGACTCGACATCGTGGCGTTCGCGGTCTCGGCCCGCGGCGGTCGGCAATTACGCGCGGCCCTGCCACCAGCGGTCTCGCATATCAGCAGGCCAATGGCCGCCAGACCATTGCGCGCCATGTGGCGTCGAACCGATCACCCCAGGATCGAACGGTGGACCGGTCGCGTCGATGTCGTCCACGGACCAAACTTCGTTGTCCCACCGAGCAGAGGCGGCGCCGAGATCGTCACAGTTCACGACCTCACCTGCATCCGCTATCCACAGTTGTGTACCTCTGACACCCTCCAGATACCCACGCTGCTGGCCCGTGCTGTCGCTCGGGGCGCGTGGGTCCATGCCGTTTCCCGCTTCGTTGCTGACGAGGTCATCGAAAACTTCGCTCTCCCCGCCGAGCGCGTCGTTGTCATCCCGAACGGCACCAGCGCAATGGTGGACCCAGGTGAGGTGCCCGCACTTCGAGCCCGAGGCCATGCGATCGTCGGAGCGGAGCGCTACCTGCTGTCGCTCGGCACCCTTGAGCCTCGAAAGGACATCCCATCGCTTATCGCGGCGTTCGACCTGATCGCTGCCAGTGACCCCGATCTCCTGCTCGTCATCGCCGGCCCCGACGGCTGGGGGGCCAGCCAGGTCACTGACGCCATCAGTCGTTCGCCATTCCGGAACCGAATCTCCCGAACCGGTTGGCTCGACGACCGCGAACGCGATGCGGTCATCGCTGGTGCAAGCGTCTTCGTCTATCCCTCTCTTTACGAGGGATTCGGGCTTCCACCGCTCGAAGCGATTGCCCTTGGCACCCCAGTCGTGGCCACACGCGTTGGCGCTCTTGCCGAGGTCTTGCGTGATGGTGCCGAATGGGCCGAGCCCAAGGATCCAGAATCTCTCGCGACGGCGATCACCCGACTCTTAGATGACCAAGCGCATTGCCAGACACTCCTCGATGCCGGAGAGCAACGGGTCAAGTTCTTTGACTGGGCAAAAAGCTCAGATGCACTCGCCGCTCTCTATGGGGTCGCAGCCAACAGTCGATGAGCATCGGGAATCCGAACGCAGTGCCGTAGGATCTCGGACGCATCCGGCATTGGGTCGGACGTCGATCCACCTGGAACGGTTCCTCGATGAAGGCTTTGATCACCGGCGCAGAGGGATTTGTCGGCAGACATCTCACCGAACACCTCGTGGCCTGCGGCGATGAGGTGGTGGGCGTGGATCGTGGCAACGGCCCCGATCTTGGCGACCCACAAGGATTCGTCCGTCTTCTTGACGATGTGCAACCCGAGGTCGTGTACCACCTTGCTGGCTGGAGCGATATCGGCGCGTCGTGGTCAGATCCACAGACCACATTCGAAGTCAATGCAAACGGAACTCTGAATCTGCTGCAGGCCGCTGTCGCCACCTGCCGACCGCGAGTGCTCGCAGTAAGCAGTGCTGACGTCTATGGCGCGGTTTCGCCGTTCGAACTACCGATCACCGAATCATTCCCTTTCCGACCAGTCACGCCCTATGCAGCAAGCAAGATCGCTGCGGATCAGGTGGCTTTGCAGGCATGGCTCGGATACGGGCTCGAGACCATCCGAGTGAGGGCGTTCAATCACCTCGGGCCTGGACAGAGCCTTAGTTTCGTCGCTCCGGCCATCGCCGAGCGCATTGCCCGCAACGAGCGCGAGGGCCTCTCAGACGTTCCCGTCGGCAATCTCACCCCTCGTCGTGACATCACTGATGTTCGCGACGTGGTTCGCGCGTATCGCCTTCTGATGGAGATGGGAGAGCCGGGAGAGGCCTACAACGTGTGTTCCGGTCGGGACGTCTCGATTGCGCAGCTCGCGGAGCGCCTACTGGCGATGGCAACGCGTCCGATGGAGCTTGTGGCCGACCCCGACCTCCAACGACCGGTGGAAACTCCGATCCTGGTGGGCGATGCGACCCGCATTCGATCCACCACAGGCTGGGTCCCCGAGATTCCCATCGAGACCACCCTGTCTGACGTGCTCGAGGAACGGCGTCGTTCCCAGTCGTGACAACGATTCTCAGTTCGTACGATGCCAAACCTAGAATCAACCAATTCAACGGCCCGCTCGACGGCCCGATCCCGGAGTAAACATGACCAAGCGAGCCCTCATCACTGGAGTGACCGGTCAGGATGGTTCCTACCTTGCGGAGCTGCTCCTCGAGAAGGGCTACCACGTCTGCGGAATGGTGCGCCGGAGCTCAACGGTGAACTTCGAGCGGATCGGACATCTTCAGGACCACGTCGAACTGCTTTCGGGAGATCTGCTCGACGAGGCTTCGATGATCGAAGTCCTGCGCGAGAGCCGCCCCGATGAGGTCTACAACCTTGCTGCGCAGTCATTTGTGCAGACCTCGTTCAAACAGCCTGTCCTTACTGGCGAGACCACTGCGCTCGGCGTCACCCGTCTGCTTGATGCCATCCGATTGGTCGATCAGGACGTCCGGTTCTACCAGGCGAGTTCAAGCGAAATGTTCGGGAAGGTCGTCGAGGTCCCTCAACGCGAGCTCACCCCGTTCTATCCGCGCAGTCCCTATGGCGTGGCCAAGCTCTACGGACACTGGATCACCGTGAATTACCGCGAGAGCTACGGCCTGCATGCCACCTCGGGAATCCTCTTCAACCATGAGAGCCCCCGACGAGGACTTGAGTTCGTCACCCGCAAGATCGCCAACGCTGTTGCCCGAATCAAGCTCGGTCTCGACCGCGAAGTGCGGCTCGGCAACCTTGAAGCACAGCGCGACTGGGGATTCGCCGGCGATTATGTGGATGCCATGTGGCGCATGCTCCAGCAGGATCATCCTGAGGATTTCGTGATTGCCACTGGAGAGACCCATTCGGTACGGGAGTTCTGCGAGGTTGCATTCGGACATGTGGGTCTGAACTGGCAAGACCACGTCGTCATCGACGAACGCTTCTTCCGGCCAGCGGAGGTGGATCTCCTGGTGGGCGATCCTCGTCATGCCGCCGATGTCCTTGGATGGATCCCCGCGACCGGTTTCCGTGATCTCGTGACGATGATGGTCGACTCCGATCTCGACAACGTCGCGCGACTCCAGCGTGACCTCGCGTAGGTCGGCGTGATACTCACTCTTGCTGGCGGTGTTGGCGCCGCCCGCATGCTCGCTGGGCTCATGCAGGTTGTCCCCCACGATGAACTCACTGCAGTGGTCAATGTGGGTGATGATCTCGAATTACACGGGCTGCGAATTTCCCCAGATCTCGACACCATCACCTACACCTTGGCTGGCGCAATCAATCCGGAGACCGGATGGGGATTAGTCGACGAGTCATGGCAGGCGCGAACCATGCTCGAGCAGTACGGCGGCGTGAGCTGGTTTGGACTGGGTGACCGTGACCTCGGAACTCATCTCTACCGCACCCAGCGACTTTCAGAAGGCGCCGATCTTGCGACAGTCACAGCAGAGATCACGGAAGCCTGGGGCTTGGGAGTGCGGTTGCTGCCAGTGACCTGCGATGCCTTGCGTACCCGCGTCACCCTCGCCGCTGACGATCCGTCGACCTCTGAGTTTCCATGTCTTTCCGCCGGCAGTGAGATCTCATTTCAGGAGTACTTCGTCCAACGACACCACGGCGTTCCGGTGTCTTCGATCCGATTCGCCGGAGCAGAGAACGCTCGACCCACCGAGGGAGTGCTCGAGGCAATCGCGACGGCAACAACCATCGTGATCGCCCCGTCCAACCCCCTTGTCTCCATCGATCCCGTGCTTGTCGTGCCCGGGGTGAACGATGCAGTGATCAGCCGTCGAGACCAGGTCGTCGCTGTCTCGCCAATCGTCGCCGGGTCGGCACTGAAAGGTCCCGCTGATCGCCTCATGCGCGAACTCGGCCATGAGCCCACCGTGGTTGGCGTTGCCCGCATCTACCGCGACATCGCGGCAACACTGGTCATTGACGAAGCCGATGTGGCCTCTGCCGCCGCCGTCGAAGCTGAAGGCATGCGTTGCGTGGTCACCCCAACAGTCATGGACACGCCAGAACGCGCAGCGGCGCTCGCCCGCGTCGTCATCGGGGCACAGTCATGAGCCGCATGGAGATTTTTGGGATCGAAGGGATCGGAGAGATCTCTGCCGGGACCAACCTTGCCGATGTCATCGCCGAGGCAGCCGCCTCGGACCAAGGGACCGTGCTGCGCGATGGAGACGTCCTGGTGGTCACCCAGAAAATCGTCTCGAAGGCCGAAAACAGGCTTGTGGCAATTGACCCAAACGATCCACTCAGCCACAAGCCGCTCGTGGAGCAGGAATCTGTTCGCATCCTGCGCCGCCGTGGCGACCTCATCATCAGCGAAACCACGCACGGATTCGTCTGTGCCAACGCAGGGATCGACCTCTCCAACGTTGAGCGGGGTTGGGCCGCCCTTCTTCCAGTTGATTCCGACCGCTCCGCCCGGCGCATCCGCGACGGCCTTCGTCACCGCAGCGGTGTTGAGGTCGCAGTCGTGATTTCTGACACGTTCGGGAGAGCATGGCGTCGCGGCGTTACCGATGTGGCCATTGGCTGCGCCGGGGTTGCTGGCGTGGTGGACCTGCGGGGAACCGCCGATGCGCTTGGTCGAGAGATGCAGGTCACCGAAGTGGCGGTGGTCGACGAAATCGCTGCAGCAGCTGAACTGGTGATGGGAAAGTCCACTGGTATTCCGGTTGCTGTGGTTCGCGGCATCGATCCAACCTGGCTGCGAGATGGAAGCGTGCGGAGCGAAGTCATCCGCAAACCTTCGGAAGACCTGTTCCGCTAGTTGGGTTCAGCCCTTGGCTCGGAACCAATCGAGCACGGCAACGCTTCCGTCATCGAGTGACGTCCTCGGACTCCATCGGAGTTCATTGACGGCGCGGCCCGGATTGAGTGCGGACCGAGAGAGCTCCCCCACCCGTGGTTCAGCATGTACTGCGGGCGATTCGACGCCAGCAGCTGCCGCCATCGATGCGTAGAGCTCATTGACCGATGTTTCAACCCCAGTACCGATGTTGTAAACGCCGGATCCAGCCTCTGCGCCACGGCAGAATGCATCAACAACATCATTGACAAAGACGAAGTCCCGAGTCTGGTTGCCGTTACCAAAAATCGTGCACGGCTCACCAGCAAGAAGCCGGCCGGCGAAGATGGCTACGACGCCAGCCTCACCGTGTGGATCCTGACGGGGACCGTAGACATTTGCCAATGCCATCGACGCGTGTTCGAGGCCATGGAGTGCAGCCATCGCGAACAGGTAATCGTCGGTGACCTTCTTGGCCACGCCGTAGGGCGAAACGGGGTGCTGCGGATGCGATTCGTCAACCGGGAGCGCTTCGGGGGCAGGCTCGCCGTAAATGGTTCCGCCACTGGAGGCGACCACGATCTTGCGAGCACCAGCAAGGCGACCCGATTCAATGACATTGAGACCGCCGAGAACATTTACCTCAGCATCGAACAGCGGTCGAGCAACTGACACACGCACGTCGGCCTGTGCCGCAAGGTGGAACACAACCTCCGGTTGGATGGATGCAAAGAGCGCAGGCAGCTCGCCGGAACGCACATCGATCTCGTGAAAGGAGAGCGCCCCTCCGTGCTCACGGGCGCTGCGAAGGTTGTCGAGATTGCCGCTGGCGAGATTGTCGATCACCGCGACCTGTTGCCCATCGGCAAGCAAGCGATCGACAAGAGTTGATCCGATGAAACCGGCGCCGCCGGTGACGATGAAAGTCACTGATTCTCCGATGCAGGAATTCTCGCCGAGGTAAACACCGAGCCGGCATCAATTGCCGTGGCATGGCCAACGACCGTGAGATCGCGCAACGAGCTGCGAGAACCCACCCGAGCATGCGAGCCGATGATCGAATCGGTGATGACCGAACCCTCCTCGATATGGGCGCCGGGGAGCACAACGGAATTGATGAGTTGCACTGCGGACCCCACATGCGCACCCTGCATGACAACCGAGTGGGTCACAGTGGCATCTGCTTCGAGATAGGCGCTCGGATGGACTGCGGGCTCGGTCTCACCGCGCAGGCCATCAATGATGTCGAGTTGGGCCTGGAGATACGACTCGGGGGTTCCCGCGTCCAGCCAGTACGCAGAGCTCTCGACGGCATACAGCGAGCCGTCGGCGGCAAGACCAGGGAAGGTCTCGCGTTCAATGGACACCTTGCGACCTTCGTCGATGCGATGAAGCACCGATGGTTCAAGGACATAGGTCCCGGCATTGACCCAGTTGCTCGGGGCAGTTCCAACCGGCGGCTTCTCAACGAACTCGATGACGCGCTGGTCGGCGTCGATCGGGACGACCCCATATCGTGAAGGGTCCTCCACCGGGGTCAGAGCAATGGTGCCCTCGCCACCATGGGTGTGGTGGAAGTCCCATAACCCTGAGACATCAAGATCAGTGAGAACATCGCCGTTGACCACGATGAATGTCTCATCGATGCCGGCGGCCCGAGCGGCGAAGCGAACGGCGCCAGCCGTGTCCAGCGGTTCGGGTTCAACGGCGTAGGTGAGCCCAACACCGGCACAGATGCCGTCGGGATAGGCCTCCATGAACGCATCGGGTCGATACCCAAGCGAGAGGATGGCTTCAGTGACTCCATGGTGGCCGAGCGCACGCACCACGCGCTCGATCATGGTCTGATCGACAACTGGCAGCATCTGCTTCGGCATCGTCAGCGTGAGCGGACGAAGCCGGGTGCCGAAGCCCCCGACCAGGACGACTGCTCTCACGGATTCGCGGGAGCCGTCGTCGAGGGGGTGACGCCAGCAATGGTGGTTGCCGGTGCCACTGCGGTGGTCTTGGTGGCTCCGGCGACATCGCTCAGGTTGTCGAGTGTCGGAATACTTGACGGCGGCGGCGGCGTGACACCTTCGGGAACCACCGCGAGCACGATGGCCAGGCGATCCTTGCTCAATCGGAAGTCTCCAATATTGGAGGTGACGACCTGCGGAGCGCTCGCAGTGTCATCGGCGTTCCAGACGTAGAGCGCGACATTTGCGGGTTGTCCGTTGCAGTCGTAGCCGTTGGCATAGGTGGTGCCGTTGACAGTGAAACCATCTTTGGTGAACGTCAACCCGTCGGTCTTGCCCCATGTGCTCAGCGTGGCGTTCTTGCCGGACGCTGCGCTCCCGAAGGGATGGATATGAATGATGCCGTCACCGTGGGTGTGAATACCGAGCGTGTCAGCGCCCGTGTCAGTGAGCGGATCAAGGAACTTGTCGCAGACATAGATGCCATAGGCGGCATGGAAATGATCAGTGACCTTGGGAGCCTGCTGCGCCTCACTGTTGTTCGTGCTGCGGGCGAGCCCGATAATGAGCACTCCCACGACCAGGACAGCCGCAACCGAAATCGGGAAGACCAAATTGCGCTTCTTGCCCTTTGAGGTTGCTCCACCGGCCCGTGCAGCCCGTGCGACTTTCTTCGCTGAGGATGATTTTCCCATATTCAGCAGAGACTAGCGGCCGATGCCAGTCCCGCTCACGCGTGGCATCGGCTCAGGCACCGTGATGGCTTCCGTGGCCTTGGTCAATCAACTCAGAAAATAATTCCTCATAGGAACCGGCCACGGCTGCAGGAGACGCCCAACCGACCACAAACTCCCGCGCTGCAGCGCCCATGCGACTTCGAGCATCGTCATCATCGAGCAGTCGCTCGATTGCCGCGATGAAGGCTTCGGCGTCGTCGGGAGGCACGGCCAGACCGGCGCCAGCCTCCTGGACGGTGCGAGCCACTTCGGTGCCTTCATCCACGCTGGCCACGATGGGGCGACCCGCGGCGAGAATGGAATACATCTTGGACGGCACACTGGAACGGGCAAGACCGGTGCGAAGCGGAACAACATGAATATCGGCCGCTGCCAGCACCTCGGGCAGCTGCTCAATGGGCGCCATGTCAACGAATCTCAGATTCGGGAGATCAGCGGCTTCACGCTCAAGGCCGGGACGGGCCGCTCCCCCACCATTGATGACGAAGACCACATCGGGGCGGGTTTCGCTCAACGCGCGGGCAGCGGCAATCACCAGATCGAGAGATTGCGATAATCCAACGTTGCCGGCGTACATAACGACTCGACGACCACTGAGTCCGTGCGTACGCCGGTAGTCGTTCTCGTGATCGGCAGGCACGATATGGGCAGTATCGACGAAGTTCGGAATGACCCGAACCTTGGCCGCCTGCACAGTGGCACGAGCCGGCGCCAAACCCTGCGTGATCTTGGTCCGCACGTTGTCGGCGAGATCATCAGAGAGCACCGTGACCGCATCCGAAGCTCGATAGCTCATACGTTCAAGCAAACGAGCTCCGGCGATCGCCCGGTCGCCGGTGAGCAAACCAAGTTCCACCGCAACATCGGGGAAGACATCTTGGATGTTGAACACCACCGGGACGCGCCGCGTTCGACCGACCACCGCGCCGGCAGGACCAAGGGTCAGCGGCGGCGACATGGCCAGCACACCGTCTGGATGCACGCGCGTCCCGATACCAATGGCCGTCGCCAGTGCGGTGAATCCGCCGAAGGCAATTGCCCGGGCCGGGAGGTTGCGCTTATCAGTAGGAAAAGGGTTGACCCGACTGATACGACCCCACTCGGTGACTTCGCTACGAACAAGTCGCCCTTCCCATCCTGGCTCGATCGCATGACTCTGATACCAGGGCAAGGCAGTGATGATGTGGAGTCGATGCCCACGCTCGATCAGTTCATGAGCGATACGCGTCATCACCGCCCCGGTGGGGGCGACATCTGGCTCGAAATGGGGACACAGGACGACAAGGTTCATGATGAGGATGCTGACGGGGGAAATGTCGAGAAACTGAGGTACAACCCGGCGAGAGCACGAGCTGAATCGCTCCACTGGAAACGACTGCTCTGTTCTAGGCCGCGGGCCACCAAAGTTGCGCGATACCCGTCGTCGCCGAGGAGCCGGTTGAGCGCTGTGGTCCACTCGTCGACGGCAAATGGATCGACGAAACAAACCGCGTCGCCACCCACCTCGATGAGACCTCCCACCTCGCTCGCCACCACAGCGCACCGGCGAGCCATAGCTTCGAGCAATGGCAGTCCGAAACCTTCATAGGAAGATGGGAATGCCATGACAGCCGCCGTGCGATAGAGCACATCAAGTTGGTCTGCGTGAACGCGACCCGTTCGCACCACCCAGTTGCTCAGTTTGAGCCGATCGATCTGCGTACGTACTGCAGCCTCGACCGGGCCAGCTCCGCCTGTCAGTACAAGTCGGAGATGAGGAAATGTGCGATGAACTCGGGCGAACGCCTCGATGAGTGTTCGATGATTTTTGTGCTCATAGGTGATGGCCGGGTAGAGGACGAAGCTGTTCGGCGTCAGATCGAAGGTGGCAAGCACTTCGGAAATCTGACCGGGAGATGGAGCGGCGAGGATTGGATCAATACCACTGGGGACGAAAACGACTCGTTGCGGATCAACACCGGCGATCGACACAGCGTCACGAGCGGTGAACGATGCCAAGCACACCACCCGAGTTGCGGCGCGCAGCGACCGTGGCGCGAGCCATCGGATGTAGAGCCGCTTGAGTGGACCGAACCGCTCAGGATGCGTGATCGGTTGCAGATCATGCAGGGTGAGAATCCCAGGAACCGTGCGCACCGGAGGCATCGTGCCACCGGCGTGATGAAGCGCGTCGAGGCGATCACGTCGGGACCGTCGGGCCAACCATGTGGACTCGACGAACACTCGCAGTGGACGTGAGGTTCCCTCAATGGGGGCGACCACGGACCGAAACATGGAACAGATATCGCTATAGGTGCGAGCGAACCGACGGTTGACATACAGCACAACCTCGAGGTCATCAGCATCGAAGGAATGCAGCGCGCGCAGGAGTCCGACCGTGTACTCCTCGCTCCCGCCCACCTCGCCGGGTACGAGCCAGAGCAGGTTCACGCCGATTCGGGTCATGGTGTCGTGGCCCCAGACCCGAGTACCACAGCTTCCCGGTAGATCGATTCGAGTGCGACTGCGTGACGACGGGGGTTGAAAAGGTCACGCACACGCTCTCGCCCAAGAGCGCCAAGTTGCTCGCGCAACTCGGTGTCACTCAGTAGCCGATCGAGTGCAGCAACTAACGAATCACAATCCTGCGGGTCGATGAGCACACCTGCGTCACCGGCAACCTCTTCGGTGGCAGTGCCGACAGAGGTGATCACCGCAGTGCCCTGCGCCATCGCTTCGAGCACCGGGAGTCCAAAACCCTCCTGTCGACTCGGAAAGCAGAAGATGTCGGCTGCCGCGTACATCGCTCGAAGTTCATCAGTTCCGAGGAATCCAACTGACTTCACCTTCTCGCCGAGAGTTGCGAGTTGTGAGTCGATGTCCTCGTTCCACCCGGCGGGTCCAGCGAGTACGAGCGTCGCAGAATCATCTGCGAGACGACCGAAGGCCTCAAGCAGCATCGGGAGGTTCTTTCGTGGTTCGATCGTTCCCGCCCACAGCACCATCGGACCATCGATGCCGAGTCGCGTTCGCATCTCAGCCACTCGCTCAGCCGGGACCGCAACGGGCTCGATGCTCCACGGCAGCAGGCGAAGCCGGTCAGGATCGAAGCCGTGGTCAATGCATTCATCAAGAGTCGCCTGCGACGGACAGTTGATGAGTGTGGCATCCCGGCGAGCCAGTTCAATCGCTCGATGGAAGAACCGCACACCTCTGGCCGTGAATTGGGAAGGATCCCTCAGGAACGCCAGATCATGCACCGTCACTACCAGCGGCGCGGTTGGGGCGGGCACGGCCATGCCGGTGGCGTGGATGACATCGACCGGACCCACCAACGAAGTAATTCGAGGGCGACGAAATCGATGCCAGGACTCATAGAGCGCAAGACGAGGAAGTCGGAAGCTGCGCATTGGCACCGCAGGGGTCCATGCCGGTTCCGGATCTTGGGAATGACGCGCGCTCACGCCGATCAGATCGACCGAACCATGAGCGTTCAGTGCATCAATGGAGTCCAACGCGGATCGAGCGGTGCCCCCGGGTACCCGGTGCCAGCACTGCTCAAGGGTGACCGCCACCCGGAGTCGATCACCCATCTGTCCTTCCACGTCCTCGAGTCTCGCACGCAGGTCAGAGCCAATGGCGCGTGCTCGAGCTCAGATCAGAGGCAGGTTCCCCCGGCAGGCGGTTGCGGGACGAACTCACTTAGTGTCGTCGTCGTCGCCACGGGTGCAGTCGTAGATGGCGAAGTGGCGGAAGGCTTGGTGGTCGAGGTCACGCTGGTGGACGGTTCAACCGAGGTGCTCGTCGTGGTGGACGGATCCGCGATTGGAGCAGTGCCGCGGAAAATGTCGAAAATGGGCTGAGCGCCTGCGCTCTCGATGAGAAGCACACTCATGTCGCCAACCATGGTTCCCGTTGCCGGCGGGGTGAACGTGAGCAGCGAATCGGGGTTGAAGGAACCGAAACTGGTTCCGAGACCGACGATGTCACCAATGGAGAACGAGGTGTCCAATGTGACGTTCTTCTGAGCGAATCCGAGAAGGTCGCGCAACACAAACGGGTTACGGGCACCTTTGCTCACTGCCTTGCGCAGTGCGGCCTTGATGAACTGCTGCTGACGATGGATCCGACCGAAGTCCGAGGTTGGATCCTCCTGCCAACGGTTCGGCGACTTCGCAATCTCGAAATGGCGAGACCGCGCGTACGCGAGCGCCTGTTCACCGGTGAGCGTGACACAACCCGGGTCGTACTGGAACAACCCAGTCCACTGATCACGCGACGGGTACTGGAAATAGATCGGAACACCACCCACCGCATTCACCAGCGACTCGAACCCCTTGAAATCGACCATCGCGTAGTGGTTGATCGGGATGTTGAAGTCCTGCTTGATGGTTTCGATGAGACGCTGCGGACCGCCAAGTGCGAGCGCCTCGTTGATGCGCCCCTTTCCGCCTCCGGCGAGATCGACGTAGAGGTCGCGAGGCAATGACACCATGGCGGCCTTCTGGTTCTTCGGATCGACCCTCAGAATCATGATGGTGTCAGTGTTCATCGTTGCGGAGCGACCAACCAGAACCGGATCTCCGGAGTTGAGGCCCATGCCGTCATCAATACCAACCAGCAGGATGTTCTCGGGGTCTCCGGCCGGCACCGCGGCGGCAAGCGAAGCACCCACATCGATGCGGGGAAGCGCACTGGCCTGCGAATAGGCCCAACCGATACCTGCTGCCGCCGCCACACAGGCGAAGGCGAGAAGCAGGTTGAGTGACAGCAACAGTCGCTGTGGCCATGTTCTCGAGGGGCGGGTCACGGAGAGAATGTTACTACTCCGGCCACGGAACCAGACTTCGCCCCTGCGGTGCGGTGGCAACAAACCCCTAGGCTCAGGCCATCGTGGCCATCATCTCCCGCACCCGCATGTCCATCGATCTCGACCCGATCGCCGTTGTCGGCGGCAACGTCGCGTCATCACTGCGCGATGTCACTTCAGATCTCAGCGCCCTGAGCAGCGAGGGCTGGTGGGTTGTCGCTCTGCCGTACAAGGGCGATCCGGTATGCGCGCGTTTCGATCAGCGCCGTCCCACGGGCGCGGCACCCCGCTCTCGGCGTGCATGGCGGGGGCCGGCAGCCGAGCAATGGAGCAGCTCGCTGTCGGAACAGCAATTCGCCTACCGCGTGCGCGCCATCCGACATTCCATTGCTCTCGGCGATGTCTACCAAGTGAACCTCACCCGGCAGTTGCGGGCACCACTGCCCGCCGAGGCCTCGATGCTCGCTCTGGGCGCGCAACTCGCACGAGGCAACCCGGCCCCGTACGCGGCCACCATCGAACTCCCCGATCACGGCGTGCGCATCGCGTCTGCATCCCCTGAGTTATTTCTTTCCGTCGACGGACGCTCCGTGCGATCCTCTCCCATCAAAGGCACCACGGCCCCCGGGGTCCCGTTCAGCGCCAAGGACCATGCCGAGAACATCATGATCGTCGATCTTGTCCGCAATGACCTCGGACGCGTCTGTGACGTCGGCTCAGTGACGGCCCCAGATCTCCTTCGCACTGAACCGCATCCGGGTCTCAGCCACTTGGTCAGCACTGTCGAAGGCCAACTCCGTGAAGAGTGCGACTGGCCCGCGCTGCTTGCTGCGACCTTTCCTGCTGGATCGGTTACCGGCGCCCCCAAGATCGCCGCGATGTCCGCGATCGACGAACTGGAAACGGCTGATCGCGGCATGTACTGCGGTGCCATCGGCTGGGTCGATGCCGACCGATCGATTGGCGAACTCAACGTTGCGATCCGCACCTTCTGGGTTGAGGACAACGAACTGTGCTTCGGAACCGGCGGGGCCATCACCTGGGACTCCACCGCGGACGACGAATGGGCCGAGACCCAGCTGAAGGCTGCGCGCCTGATCGAACTTGCCTCAAGTGAGCCGCAATGACGCCAGCGCCAATGTGGATCAATGGTCGCATCGTCAGCTCCGGTGACTCCACAATCCTCACCAACGACCACGGGCTGCTAATCGGAGATGGCACCTTCGACACCCTTGCGGTGCGTGATGGGTCCCCAAGGTTTCTTGCGCGCCATCTGCGCCGACTGCGGTCAGGTATCGACCGACTTGGCATCGGTCCGACGCCCAATGACGCAGCACTGGGCGAGGCCATCGGACAACTCATCGCCAGTACCGGCGTGCAAGATGCTCGAGTCCGCATCACTGTCACTGCGGGCCCGGGACTCTCGGCGCGAGTTCGCGGCACAACGCCAACCACAATCGTCACGATTGACGAACTTGGCGCCGCTCCCACATCAGTGGCGCTGGGCACGGTGGAGTGGACCCGAAACGAGCGATCACCGCTCGCCGGGATCAAATCAACCAGTTGGTCGGAAAACGCGCAGATCCTTCGCTGGGTCCGCGCTCACGGCTTCGACGAGGCCGTGCTGTTCGATAGCACCGGGCGCCTGAGCGAATGCTGCGCCGCCAATCTCTTCCTCGTCGTCGAGGGCGCCATCGCCACTCCGGCGCTCTCCACCGGATGTCTCCCAGGAATTATCCGCGAGGTGCTGGTTGAGTCAGGTGCAGCAGTTGAGGCGGATCTCACTGGCGTACATCTTGAACGTGCCACCGAAGCCTTCATCACCTCGTCGACCAACGAAGTCGTCAGCGTCTCACGCATCGATTCGCGTCAATTGTCCATTGACGGACCGTTCACATCGATGGCCCGCGACGCTGTCGCCGCTGCATCTCACTAACGAGACGCTGCAGGTTCGCAACGATCACTGCGGTCGCGATTCGCGGATCAGTCGACGGGGCGGAGATGCACCACGTCACCCACCGACACCTCGACAGGTTCGGCCAGTCCATCCACCGCCACCGAAAGCCGCCCGTGGTCATCGAGCGCAACGGCAGTTCCCTCGATCTGCGACCCAGCAAGTTCCACACGCACCCGGCGACCCAGCGTGGCTGAGAACCTCCGCATCTGGGCGAACAACTCCGAGCGACCGGCGGGATCCGAGCCGTCGCCGATCACGGTGAGCCAGTGATCGAATCGCCGCAACCAGGCCACCAGCAGGGTCTCGCGATCCACCAGCTCACCTGCGAGATGGTTGAGCGCTATGGCAGTGGCCGCAAGTTCCTCGGGCAACTGCTCGGGCCAGTTGACATTGAGACCCATCCCAACCACAACGGCGTCGACTCTGCCCTCGGCGAGGACCGATTCGGCCAGCACCCCGGAAAGCTTCCTGTCGGCAACTCCGGCATCGATGGCGACCAGATCATTGGGCCACTTGAGCCCACAACCGACACCGGCAACCTCGGCCACGGCCTCAGCCGAAGCAATCCCAGCAGCAGCCGTAATCAGAAATAGCGACTCAGGGGCTATCGGTGGACGCAAAAGCACCGACACCAAAAGGGAGGACCCGGCGGGTGCCACCCAGGTTCGATCTAGTCGGCCACGCCCGGCGTGCTGGTGATCAGCGAGGAAAACAACGCCCTCAGGCGCGCCCTGCGAGGCCGCCTCGAGAAGGTCGGCGTTGGTGGATCCGGTCTCGGCAAACCACCGAATATCGGTGAACCGAGTGCCCGGAACGGCTGATGTGGCGAAGGACCCCTGCACATCGGCCACAATAGGGCGTGCTCAAAAAGATCCTCATCGCCAATCGCGGCGAAATCGCTGTCCGAGTCATCCGTGCATGCCAGGAGATGGGCATCGCCACCGTGGCCGTGTACTCCGATCTCGACCGTGACTCACTCCATGTCCGACTCGCCGACGAGGCCTACGCCCTCGGCGGAACCACCGCTGCTGAGAGCTATCTCAACACCGAGGTCATTCTCGATGTCATCGAGCGCAGCGGTGCCGATGGGGTTCACCCCGGCTATGGCTTCTTCTCCGAGAACACCGACTTCGCACGGGCAATCACCGAGCGCGGTGTCACGTTCATTGGTCCGCCCCCCGGAGCTATTGAGGTCATGGGCGACAAAGTCTCGAGTCGCATCGCCGCGCAGGCAGCCGGCGTGATGGGCGTTCCCGGAACCACCGAGTTCCTGAACGACGCATCCGAGGTCGTCGCCTTCGGCGAGCAATTCGGATGGCCGGTTGCCATCAAGGCCGCATACGGCGGCGGCGGTCGCGGCATGCGCGTGGTGCGCAGCGCGGAAGAGGCTGCCGAAGCATTCGATTCGGCTCGCAGCGAAGCTCTCAAAGGTTTCGGCCGTGATGAGTGCTACGTCGAGCGCTATCTCACCTGGCCGCGTCACATCGAAATGCAGATCATCGGCGACACCCATGGAAACTGTGTCTGGGTCGCAGAACGCGATTGCTCGGCTCAACGCCGTCACCAGAAGCTCATCGAAGAGAGCCCCGCACCGGCGTTCCCCGCTGAGGTGCGCCAGGCCATGGGCGACGCTGCGGTCAAGGTTGCCAAGGCTTGCGGTTACTACAACGCCGGCACCGTGGAGTTCCTGTTCCAGGACGGAGAGTTCTTCTTCCTCGAGATGAACACGCGCCTCCAGGTCGAGCATCCCGTCACCGAAATGGTTTCGGGTATCGATCTCGTCGCCGAACAGATCCGTGTCGCATCGGGTCTGCCACTGTCGTTCACCCAGGAGTCGATCTCGCTTTCGGGCCATGCCATCGAGGTCCGCATTAACGCCGAGAACCCGGCCGAAGGCAAGTTCCTCCCCTCCCCCGGTGATATCAGCACGCTCGTTCCGCCAGCCGGTTTCGGTACCCGCTGGGACGGCGGCTACGAATCGGGCGACACCGTGAGCCAGTACTACGACAACCTCGTCGGCAAGCTCATCTGCTGGGGCGAAGATCGTCCCACGGCCATTGCCCGCACCCTGCGAGCGCTGCGCGAGTTCCGCATCCAGGGAATCGCCACCACCATCCCAGCCGATATTGCCATTCTTGAGCATCCTGATTTCGCTGCTGCCACACACTCCACCAAGTGGGTCGAAGACACACTTGATCTCACCGGCGTCAGCTCAACCCCCGTCTCTACCGATGCCGACGCTGAACCCAAGGTGCAGCGCGATGTCGATGTCGAGGTGAACGGCAAGCGCTTCGCCGTCAAGGTGTTCGTTCCGCAGTCACAGGCAGGGGCAGTCGTTGCAGTTGGTGGCGCCACAAGCGGTGCAGCCAAGCCTCGTCGCGGTTCTGCCGGCGGTGGCGGTGCCGCTGGTGGCGGATCCGGCGCAGTTGCGGTTCCAATGCAGGGAACCATCGTCAAGATTCTCGTCGAGGTCGGCCAGGAGATCGAAGCCGGCGCCACTGTCTGCGTGCTCGAGGCCATGAAGATGGAAAACAACATCGCCGCCGAGAAGGCCGGAACCGTCAAGGAGATCAAGGTGGCTCCGGGCGATTCGGTCGGTGCCGGCGACGTCGTCGTGATCATCGAGTAGTCAGGTCCGCACCCAACCGCTCGGTGCTGGCAGCGCCATATCGAGATAGGTCACGATGCCGGGACGAGCCGCGCATACCGACGCAATGGCGTTGACCGCTGGCATCGCCGTCATCACCATTCCCAAAACCATGTAGTCGGCGAAGGAGTGCGCCACGAAGTCTGCAGGCGGGAATACCTCGAGTTTCGACCGAACTGTGGGCATCCCTTCCACCTCGACGATGTAGCCGTGCTCGACCCGCCAATCAGGCTCCAGCGTGCGGCCCTTGCGCCATCGGACATCACAGGAGATCAGCTTTCGATCCCCGATCCAGCCCTGCCAACTCGCAGCCACGCCGGCCACATGCCCGGCAGCGATCGACCATGAACCAAGATCAAGATCAGCGGTGGTTACCGCCACCTCGGTCTCGCAGCACACGTTGTCGAGCTCGACTCCCAGCGCTTGGGCGATGAGATGCACGGCATCACCGAACACAGCCGTGCCGCGTTCAATCAGTGCAGGGAGATCAGGATCTTCGGGAAGTCGGCCGTACCCGACCGACAGCTCGGTGTCGGCCGAGTCGTAGCCAGTGGAGTCGACCGACTCGAGCATGCGGATCGCATCAATGCGATCACAGAGTCCGGCTCCGACCATGCCGAGCAGATTCGCGAATCCAGGGTTCATCCCCGACCCAAAGATCGAACTTCCGCCGCGTTCGCACGCGTCGATGACTCGCTGACGATCGTCACCCAGCGCGTGACCGGTGATGAAACCAGCGGTTGCGGTGATGTTGATTCCCGCCTCCAAGATGCGCACCATCTGATCAACATCGGGCCATTTGGGGTTGTAGACGACACAGTCAGGTTGCAGGGCGAGCAGTGCATCGACCTCGTTTGTGGCGAGCACGCCAATGGGATCAATACCGCACAACTCGCCGACATCGCGCCCCACCTTGTCGGGGGCCCACGCATAACAACCGATCAACTCGAGTTGAGGGTTGCTGACCACAGCACGCACCGAGCGCTGGCCGACATTGCCAGTGGTCCACTGCACGATTCGCAACACGTTGTCTCGCGATGCCTGCATCACGTCCCCTTTGAATCGGCTGCATGAACAACTCTCACGCTAGGCGAATCGGTGTGCCATAGGCTTTGCTCGTGACAGCGGCACAGCGACTCGATCCGAGGAAATGGAGTCGGTTCACCCTCGGCCTCCTTCTCATCACCCTGGCGGGACTCGGGGTTCGGGTGCTGTTCATTGAAGCTGAAGCTCCGGCAATAGTCGCCGGGGATTCCGTCTTCTACGACGTCACCGCCAACCTCATGGCCAAAGGACATGGCTATATCGATCCTTTTCACTGGATGTTCGAGACACATCAGACGGCAGTTCTCCAAGACGGCACCTCGCGAGAAATCGTCATACCAAGCCATACCAAAGTCGCAACTGCGAAACATCCGCCGGCCTACACCTTTTACCTCAGTCTTTTCTCTCGGCTGGGCCTCACCTCCACACGCGACCATCAACTGGCATCAGCCCTGCTCGGTGCAGCCTCCGTACTCATCGCTGGACTCCTTGGCAGAGCGTTGGCAGGACCGCGAGTAGGCCTCATCACCGCAGCGGTGACCGCTTTCTACGCGAACATCTACATCAGCGATGGACTCGTTCTATCCGAGACGATGTCGATTTTCTTCGTGTTTCTCACTTCATGGATGGCTGTCAGATTTTGGCGCCGACCATCAAGTGGCGCCGCAGCAATGCTCGGCGCTGCCGGAGCGCTCGCGGCTCTTTCGCGAGTCGAGTTGCTGCTCTATCTTCCGGTCATCGCCCTAGCCGTACTCGTTCGAAGTTCCCTACCCATACGCGATCGCCTCCTGCGCATTGTGGTCATGGGCGTAACAGCGCTGGCTGTTGTTGCCCCGTGGGTCGTGCGCAACAACCTCGTGATGCACGACAGCGTCACGATCACCTCCTCCAGTGGCGTGGTCCTCGTGCAAGCCAACTGCGACGCCACCTACTTCGGAGCACATGTCGGATGGTGGGCTCTCGACTGTCAGGACCCATGGCCCTTTGGACCAAACGGCGAAACACTTGACGAGTCACAGGAGAGCACCGCGTACACGGCCCGCGCTCAGGCATACATCAGCCAACACACCGGCCGGCTCATCACCGTGGTCATACCCGCACGCGTTGGCCGCATGTGGGGTCTTTTCGAACCGATGCAACAGGTTCGGATGGAAATCGTCGAGGGTCGCCCTGCGTTCTCCTCCTGGCTCGGCTTCTGGCAGTACGTGGTTCTCATACCGCTCGCAGTTGCGGGGGTGGTCATCCAATGGCGCCGTCGTGAGCCGGTTCTGGTCATCGCACTCTGGGCAGTCTTGGCAACCATCACTGCCGCCACAGCCTTCGGCGGTATCCGCTATCGCTCGGGAGCCGAGATCGCCATCGTCGTTTTCGCCGCCATCACCATCGACGCGTTCGTGAATCGACTGGGGCGAGGTCGCAGCCTGGTTGATTCAACGAGTGCTGAGAACCAAGGTGCCGCCGGCATGATCGGGTAGTCCCCGATGAAGTTCACCGGCGGTGGCCGAGCCGTACGCGACCAGAACGCCCGGAACACAAAAAACTCCCAGAGGTAGCGCAATGAAGACCCATGGAGTCATGGCCCGCAGGAGCGCCTGGGGCATGTCTGGTCTCTTGCCGTCAATCATGCGAACTACGCGGAGACCGAATATCGCCTTGCCCGGCGTGCGCCCAAACGCCGCCACACCCACGAATTCATAGAACGAGCCGAAGAGGAACAGGGCCGGCCCGAGCCAGAGGAGGGGACCAAATTCGAACCTGGCATTGGTGTACGAGGTGGCAAATGCCAGATAGACCAACGCCGGAAAGGACACTGCAAGCAGATCAATTGCCCGAGCAGCGAACCGGGGACCGGGCGCAGCGAGACTAAACGGGCCGGTCCGGGGGAAATCGGCAGCCGAGGTGGGCTGGCGGGCACCTCCAGTTGGAGTCACCCCGTCACTCTGCGGCATCAGAGATGGCCTCGGCCAGCGATGGATGCACAAACAGGCTTTCGTACAGATCCTGCACCTTGAGACCAGCAGTCACTGCAAGCGCCACGACCGAAATGAGTTCGGCCGCATTGCGACCCACGATGGAGCCGCCCAGTACAACACCTGTGGCTGGGTCGGAGATGATCTTGACGAATCCGCGCGGATCCTCGTCAATGAGGGCCTTGGCATTGGCCGAGAATGGCACCTTGGTCACTCGAATCTTGCGACCCTCAGCGAATGCGTCAGCTTCGGCGAGACCCACATCCGCGATCTCAGGGACGGTGAAAATCGCCGACGCCGCCTTCTCGTAGTCGATGTGACGATGAGGTCCGACATGCAGACCCATGGCGTGCTCGGCGATCTTGCGACCCTGCATGGCTGCCACCGATGACAGCGGAAGCTTGCCCGACAGATCGCCCGCCGCGTAGATGTGCGCAACACTGGACTGACAGTTGTGGTTCACCACGACATACCCGCCATCGTGGCGTACGCCAGCGGTTTCCAGTCCAAGACTCTCGTAGTTGGGCAGTGACCCGATGGCAAACAGCGCATGGGTTCCGGTGACCTGACGTCCGTCATCGCAGCGGATGGTGACGGCTTCTTCGGCCCGGTCGAGGCCGATCGCTCGTGCACCCTTCAGGAGCCGCACACCGCGTCGCAGAAAGTCTTCCTCCAACGCGGCTGCGACCTCGGGGTCCTTGAGTGGCAGTACCTGCTGACGACTCACCACAAGAGAAACCTCGCAGCCGAACGAGGAAAACATATGTACGAACTCGACACCAGTGACACCCGATCCGACCACGATGAGATGCTCGGGAAGAACCTTGGGTGGATAGGCGTGGCGGGTGGAAAGCACGCGGTCGCCATCGATCTGAGCCCATTCGGGCAGACGGGGCCGCGATCCGGTGGAGAGCAGGACGACATCGGCATCGATTTCAAACGACTCAGTGTCGGTCTCGACTGCAACACGGTTGGCAGAGACAAGACGTCCAGTGCCTTGCACGAGCGTGACTCCCTGACTCTCGAGCAGGCCCGTGGTTGAAGATTCAAGACGAGTGCGGATGGCGGTGATGCGGTCGCGAAGCGCGTCGAGGTCGAGCGAAGCCGAAACATCGGTGAGCCCCATAGAACTGGCATGGTTGATGAGGGTGAGCGCTCCTCCGGTGGCGATCATGGCCTTCGAGGGCACACAGTCCCAAAGATGAGCGGCGCCACCCACGATGTCTTTTTCAATCATCGTCACCTCAGCACCGAGGCGCGCTGCGTAGGTCGCTGCACTGTTGCCCGCCGGACCGCCACCGATGATCACAAAACGCTTTGCCATGGACCGACAGGCTACCGGTCGCACCAGCAAGCTGATCCCGGTCGGATGCTTGTTACCAAGTGTTCATGAAGCGCTGCGATCCAGACGACGGAGACGGTGATCCGAGGTGAACAGCTGGCGCGTGAGTCCGAGACCGATCACCGAGACGCTGGTGGCAACCGAACCCAAGATGAGGTACATCAGGGCCAACTGGATCGTGACGGCATCAAGGGCATCCACTCCAGCGAGCACGAGACCCGTCATGGCACCAGGCAGGAACACGAGCCCGACCGCTTTGGTGGTTTCGATCTGTGGCACGAGCGCAGTGCGCAGCGCGTTGCGCGTATAAGGACGAGCGGCATCAGACCAGCGATGCCCGAGGGCCAGCCGAGCCTCGATCTCGTCGCGCTTCTCACTGAACTCGGCAACGATTCGCCGACCGACCAGCACACACGATGTCATCGAGTTCCCGATCATCATTCCCGCCAGCGGAACAATTGTGCGGCCCTCAATTGGGAAGACGCCGAATCCGAAGATCACCGCCAGACTCACCACGATGACAGTAAGCATGGCCAACGTGCCGAGCCACAGGATGCCGGGCACCTCCGGCACCCGCTGGCGCAAGGTGAGACCGGCGAACACCACCATCACCGCAACCCAGATCCAGGCCCAAGCAACCGACGCATGGGGATCAAGTACGAGGCGCAACGCCCATCCCACCAGCAGCAACTGCACCGCAGCCCGGGCTGAGGCCCACGCGATGGAACGAGAGAGATGGAGACGCTGCCAACTCGAGAGCGCAATGGCGATGACGATGAGTGCGAAGGAACCCACCAGCCCTGCCCATCCGATATGGGTCGAGTTCATTGGTCATCTCCGCTGAGGTCATCACCGCTGAGGTCATCACGCAGATACGCCAGTGCTTCATCTGTACCAACGCGTCGGCCGTCACGCATAACAACCAACTGATCACCCAAGCGCTCGGCCTGATCGTGGTCGTGACTGACCCACATGATGGCCAGACCCCGCTCGGCCAGATCAAGAGCCAGATCTTCGATCGCCCGACGGCTTGTGGGATCGAGCGCAGAGGTCGGCTCATCCATGAGAAGCACTCGGGGTTCGGTGAGCAGCGCACGCGCAATACAGACACGCTGACCCTCGCCGCCCGAGAGGTCGTCAGCAGTGCGTTCAAGGAACTCAGGCGGCAGGCCCACCTGCTCCAGCACAGTGACAAGCCGACCATCGGATGCTGCAGGATCGGCAACCCGCAGGTTGTCGGAAACCGTTCCAGCGAACAGCACCGGCTGCTGAAACACCATGCCGACCCGGCGCCGCAGCTCACACGGGTCCATCGTGGCGGTATCGACACCCTCGAACAGAATCCGGCCCGAGGTCGGAACTTCCAAGCGGTTGCCGAGGCGCAACAATGTGGACTTCCCCGCTCCGGAAGGCCCTGCCACCACCGTGATCGAACCAGCGACGGCCTCAGCAGTCACATCGACCAGAAGTACCTGGCCTCCGTCGAGTCGAACCCCAACGGCATCGAACTGCAGCAGTGCGGCGGCGGTGGGCATGACGCCAGCATGACACCCGAGCAGGCGCGCCCGTAGTCTGTGTGGGTGGAGAATTCGAATATCACCCCCCCAACCCTCGATGACTGGAGCGCTTCAGCCTCCAAGGATCTGAAGGGAGCCGATCCCGCGACTCTTGCCCGGGAAACCCCCGAAGGCATCACGGTCAAGCCGCTCTACACCGCGGCCGATCTCGACGAACTCGGCGATACCGACACCCTGCCGGGATTCGCTCCATTCACTCGTGGCGTGCGGGCCACGATGTACACCAATCGTCCCTGGACCATCCGCCAATACGCGGGATTCTCCACCGCTGAGGAATCCAACTCCTTCTACCGACGCAACCTCGCTGCCGGGCAGATGGGCCTGTCGGTGGCATTCGATCTCGCCACCCATCGCGGCTACGACTCCGATCATCCCAACGTGGTCGGTGATGTCGGCAAGGCCGGCGTTGCCATCGACTCCGTTGAGGACATGAAGATCCTGTTCGATGGTATTCCCCTCGACAAGATGAGCGTCTCGATGACCATGAATGGTGCGGTCATTCCGGTACTGGCCATGTTCATCGTGGCGGGCGAGGAGCAGGGCGTCGATCGCTCACTGCTTGCCGGCACCATCCAGAACGACATCCTCAAAGAGTTCATGGTGCGCAACACCTACATCTATCCCCCGTCACCAAGCATGCGCATCGTGGCCGACATCATCGGGTACACCGCAACCGAGATGCCCAAGTTCAACTCCATCTCGATTTCCGGCTACCACATGCAAGAAGCGGGAGCCACGGCAGTCCAAGAACTTGCCTTCACCATTGCTGATGGCAAGGAGTACGTGCGAGCCGCATTGGCCAACGGCCTTGATGTTGACGCATTCGCTGGTCGCCTGTCGTTCTTCTTCGCCATTGGCATGAACTTCTTCATGGAGATCGCCAAACTTCGTGCCGCTCGTGTGCTGTGGCATCGGGTTATGAGTGAATTCGAGCCCAAAAAGGCTGGGTCACTGATGCTGCGCACCCACTGCCAGACATCAGGCGTTTCACTCACCGAGCAGGACCCGTACAACAACGTGGTGCGCACCACCGTCGAAGCGCTCGCTGCGGTGCTTGGCGGAACCCAGAGCCTTCACACCAACTCCTTCGACGAGGCGCTTGGTCTCCCGACCGATTTCAGTGCCCGCATTGCCCGCAATACGCAACTGATCCTCGCCGACGAAACCGGTGTGACCGACACGGTGGATCCGCTCGGCGGCAGCTACTACATCGAGTCGCTTACCGCGTCGCTTGTCGATGCAGCCTGGGAGCTCATCTGCGAGGTCGAAGAACTTGGTGGTATGACCAAAGCTGTCGAGTCCGGCATGCCGAAGCTCCGCATCGAAGAGTCCGCGGCACGCCGTCAGGCCCGCGTTGACCGCGGTCAGGACACCGTCGTCGGTGTGAACAAGTACGTGCCCGAGAACGTTGAAAGCGTTGATGTTCTCGATATCGATAACGCCAAGGTGCTGCAGGAGCAGCTCGCCAAACTGGCCACGATTCGGGCCACCCGCGATGAAAACGCGTGCCAGGCAGCACTCGAAGCCATCACCGAGGGCGCTCGCGGCAACGGCAATCTCCTTGCTCTTGCCGTCGAAGCCGCACGGGCCCGAGCCACGCTCGGAGAGATCTCCGATGCCATGGAGGCTGTGTTCGGTCGCCATAAGGCTGAGGTACGTACCATTGCCGGTGTGTATGCCGATGCCTACAAGGGCGATGAGGACTTCGCTGAGCTCCAGGGCGAGATTGAGACGTTCGCCACCGCCGAGGGTCGACGACCCCGCATGCTCGTGGTCAAGATGGGACAGGACGGACACGATCGTGGGGCCAAGGTCATCGCCACGGCATTCGCCGATCTTGGCTTCGACGTCGACATGGGCCCGTTGTTCCAGACGCCCGCTGAAGCGGCACGCGATGCCGTTGAGCACGACGTCCACGTGATCGGCATCTCCAGTCAGGCGGCCGGTCACAAGACCCTTGTTCCCATGCTGATCGACGAGCTGGCCAAGGCCGGCGCCGGCGACATCTTGGTGGTCTGCGGCGGCGTCATCCCGCCGCAGGACTACGACATGCTCACTGCCGCCGGTGTGGCTGCAATCTTCGGTCCCGGTACCAATATCCCCACCGCCGCTCGCAAGGTGCTCGGCCTGATCTCCGAACGACGCACGCAGGCGTGATCCGCGAGGTCGACACCGCGAGTGGCCTCATTGAGGGCATCAGAGCTGGTGATCGACGTTCGTTGGCCCGGGCCATCACCCTGGCCGAGTCCACCCGAACCGATCACCGCGCGCTTGCCGACGAAGTTCTCGAGACGCTGCTGCCCGAGACCGGTCGGTCCCGGCGCATCGGCATCTCAGGCCCGCCCGGGGTGGGCAAGTCAACGTTTATCGAAGCATTCGGGCTCCACGTCATCGACCACGGCCATCGCCCCGCAGTTCTGGCAATCGACCCCTCGAGCCGTCGTACGGGCGGATCCATTCTCGGGGACAAGACCCGCATGGCCGAACTGTCGCATAGCGAGGCTGCGTTCATTCGCCCCAGCCCCGGCAGTGGCCACCTCGGCGGTGTTGCTCGCCGCACTCGAGAAGCCATGTTGCTCTGTGAGGCCGCCGGTTTCGATGTCGTCATCATCGAAACCATCGGCGTCGGTCAGTCCGAGGTCGCTGTCGCCGACATGGTCGATCTCTTCACACTGCTGGTATCACCCGGTGGCGGCGATGAGTTACAAGGCATCAAGCGCGGCATCATGGAACTTGCCGACCTCGTGATCGTGAATAAGGCCGATGGTGATCTCGCCGCGGCTGCCGGCCGAACCCGAGCTGATTACGCCGCTGCAGTGCATCTGCTCCGACCGAAGTGGCAGGCGTGGGCCACCGAAGTCATGGCCTGCTCAGCGCTCACCGGCTCAGGTGTCGACGAGATCTGGACCGCTGTCGGTCGCTTCGCCGAGCAGGTCACCGAGTCAGGCGAACTGGTAACAGCCCGATCCCAGCAAGCAACCGCCTGGCTCTGGAGCGAGATCAGCGACACGCTCATCGACCGCTTCCGGGCTGATCCGGCCGTTGCAGCATTGCTGGAGAAAGCGGAGACAGCGGTGGCCTCGGGCCTCAACACTCCGACTCATGCTGCCCGAATGCTGCTCGATCGGTTCACCGCCGCTTCATCAGAGTTGCGCACCGCCGATTAGGCGAAGTCCGCTCCGGCGGCAGGACCAACCCAACCCTGCGGGTCAGCGAGGATGTCGTAGACCCCATCGAGCGCTGCCGGCCAGCTCGAGAACCGCTCCGCGATCGTGCGTGAGGCAGCAGCACCCATGGCCACACGACGCGTTGGATCGGCAACGAGGCCAGCGACTGCGTCAGCCAGTGCATCGACCGTGCGGCGACAACGAACCGAGTTGTCATTGTCGCGAAGGATCCAGTCGCCAGCCGGATTATCGAAGGCCACCACTGGTGTGCCACAGGCCATGAGTTCCAGTGGCAGGTACGACGGATGTGCCGAAAGGGTGAGCGCGATGCCCACATCGCACTGTCGATAAAGCTCGCCGGTGTCTCGGTAATCAAGCATCCCCAGATGTTCGATCCCCATACCGAGATCGTCGGGCGTTGCCCAGGAACCTGCCGTGACGATCCTGACACCGGAACCAAAGCGGCGCTTCACTTCGGTCAACGCCGGCTCGGCAATTTCCCAGCAATTTCGCCAGTGACCCGGGCGGGCGTACATGAACACGGTGGCAGGCCCGTCGTGGTCGAGTGGGCGTCGGTTTCGATCGTGGAACACGCTCTGATCAACCGCCGGCATAAACGCCCCGCCGGTGGTGCGGTAGTCGCGCGTCACAATGTCGAGAAGTCGTTGCGTGTTACAGAGCCCATAAAGGCCGAGCAGATAGCTCTCTTCACAGAGCGCGTAGTTCGTGCCGGCCGGATAGAACGAGGGTTCGAAATCCTGAATCAGGTAGAACTTGCGCCTCGTGTTGGTGACCCGAGCAACCGTGTACGCCGTAACCCAGAGCGTGGCGATGGAGACATCTGCGGGCGGGATCTGGTGAAGATCGGGATCGTCGGGCCCGCGCAGAAAGTAGAGGGCGCTGTCGACCAGCGAGGGGAAAGCAGCAGCGAGCGCAGACCGGAAGAACTCCGGATTCCGGTCGCCCTGAATGACAAAGCTGCTCCTGACACCCCGCGTGCTTCGCAGATGGTCCGCCATACGCAGCGCCGTGTTAATGCCGCCATAGAACGGGCTATCGATATCAGGGAAGTACCAATTGATGGACTCGACCTCTTGCCTACCGAGCGAGAATGCATGCAGTGCGCGAACTGATTCGACAAGTTGCTGGTCGGCCCGACAACTGCGAGCCAGCATGTCCGATTCATGCCGCGTGGAGCTCTGACGAAATGGCGTGAAGTTACGACCGAGCAGCGGACCGACAGTTTCAACCGCAGGGATCTCGTTTCGACGCGACAACTGCGGAGCGCCCGTTCGATTGGAGAGTTGCGGAGAGAAATACGGATCGCCACCGCGCAGATACTTCTGATAGCGCCAATAGCTGGCGAAGAAGTCCCCGGAAGGGACACTGGTGCCCCGAGTGACCGACTCGAGATGCTTCACCCGCACCATTGGGGTGACGAGGTTGCGCAGACCAAGGAATTTGGTGTCGAGACCTAGGACGACATCGCTGCCGCAGAGTACGAAGCGCTCATCGAATCCCCCGATCTGTTCGAACAGATCGCGACGCACCGCCACACAAGCTCCGGTGACCGACAAGGTGTTGCGATACCAATCTGTTGAACCAAAGATCGTGTCGGTGTGGGGTTCAAGACCGATGAACAGATGATCGGCGAAGCCGTTGACCCCAATCACCACACCACCGTGTTGGATGCGCCCCTGCCCTTCGACAAGTTGGAGGCCAACCAAGCCGATATCGGGTTGCTGGGTCCACGAAACCATCTCGCGCATCCAGTCGGGGTCAACCGCTTCAGTGTCATCGTTGAGGAACAACAAGACCTCACCACGAGCATGCTGAGCCGCCACATTGTTGACCCGCGAGTAGTTGAATTCCTCATCCCACCAGATGACTTCAAGATCGAGATCGCCACGGTTATCGACATACCACTGCTCAGATTCCGGAGTTCGACCTCCGTTGTCCACGACAAGCACATCAAATGATGGGTAGTCAGTCGCCATCAATGTGGGCAGACAGTTCTGCATCATCGCCACGTTGTGTCGGGTGGGGATGATCACAGTGACATGAGGTGGGTTTTCGAGTGGCCACAGGACCCGCACTGCGGAGCCGAAGGGCACGACCTGCGCCTCGCGTCCTGCGTCCCGCAGCGCATCGGACACGATTGCGGCGCCGGCTGAGGCCGAGACCGATGGACGCCGATGCAGGTGGTTGAGGACCCGCGGGATCCGCTCCACCGCGGATGTCGCAGGATTGAGCGCCAGCAGCAACGCCCACCAGGCGCCGTCGCCAAGCACAGCGTTGAAACCACCGGATCGCTGTAGTGCAGAGCGCCGGATGGCGTAGGAACGTCCGAGCGGATTCGCACTCAGGAGAATTTCCGGTGACCAAGACGGGCGGAACTGGGGATCGGTCGTTGCGCGACGGGTGCACACGTCGTCATCCCAATGAATGAGCTCCGCTGCCGGGCGATCCCATGCTGTCGAGACGAGTTCATGGATGAAATCAGGCTCGAGTTGATCTCCGGCTTCGAGCAAGAGCACGAATGAGGATGGGTCACCCTCACCGAGAAGATCGGCGGCATGCTCCAACACTGAACGGTCGGCGGACACAGAAACGACGAGTCGCGGATCGGAAGCGAGTTCAATCGGCGCCTGCGTCACGATCGTGGCGGACCAGTCCTGTACCCATTGAGCGACGAGAGAGTCGACTGTGCGTTGGATCTGATGTGCTGATGCTTCGACATCGCCAAGGATGAACACCTCGATGCCCACGTGTCGACGATCAAAATCACCTTGCTCAACGCGCTGTTCGAAGCGCTCGCGATCTCCACGGTCCCGCTGTAACCACTCCGAGTACTTCGGTTCTCGATCAATGGGATCATTTGCCGACTCCCAAACCTCACGAAACTGCGGAGCGTACTCACGGCCGTCTCGCGCCAGTTGACGACCGACACGCAACAGCGCCCGGACACGGGAGTCAGTCGGTGCCACCACTCGGGCGACTCTCTCGGCCGGGCCGCGACCGAGCGGGTCGGTGGGTTCACTCATTCTGAGGACCCAAAGTCTGGTTGGGTCCAGGTGCCAAGCAGGTCAGTAACGCCGGCGAAGGGCAGGTCAGTTCCAACTCGAAAGGTGATGACCCGTTCCTTCTTATCGATGACCATGGTGCCGTCGGCGTCATGCACAGCGACCGAAAGGGAATACTCCCCCGGCCCCAACACAACCATGGGCATGACGAAGTCAATTGACCCACTGCCGCGGAATTCCGGCTGTTGACCGTGGTCGGGGGAGGTGCCCTGATTGGAGGCGAGGACACCAGCCTGGGTCTCAATAGAAAACGAGAACTTGGGACGCCGCACAGGTTGACGACAGGTGAAGTTGACCCTGATGGTTCCAGCGAGATGCGATTCGAGATAGCGGGTTTCACGGCCGTTGTGATCAATGAGTTCAATCTCATCAAGGGTCACCAAACGTTCGGACGGGGCGCCCACAGGGCTCTCACGCACACGAGCTTCGTCCTCGATGACTGCCCGTTCGCGATCGATCTCAAACTGGCGCTCGGACTCGGCAACGTTGACCTGTTCGAGATAACGACGCACAACATCAACTGCCTTACCCTCAGCCATGAGATGGCCGTGATCAAGCCATGCGGCCCGATCGCACATGGTGCGGACAAGTTCCAGACTGTGGGTGACCATGACGATGGTGACACCGTTATTGCGCAACTTGTAGAGATGCTCGAAACAGCGCCGCTGAAACTCCTCGTCGCCCACGGCAATGATCTCATCGACAATGAGGATCTGCGGATTGACATGAACCGCCACGGCGAACCCGAGACGCACGAACATCCCACTTGAATAATGACGAACCGGGGAATCGATGAATGCACTCAGACCGGCAAAATCGACGATGTCGTCGAAGAGGAGATCGACTTCCTTGCGGTGCAGACCCAAGATCGATGCGTTGAGATAGACGTTTTCACGACCGGTGAGATCAGGGTGGAACCCTGCTCCAAGTTCGAGCAGAGCCGAGATACGCCCGTCGGTGGTAATGGTTCCGCTCGTGGGTCGATGAATTCCCGCCATCATCTTGAGAAGCGTGGACTTCCCCGAACCGTTGTGCCCGACGAGCCCGTAGACCTCACCGTGCTCCACCTGCAGCGAAACCTCGTCGACCGCCTGGAACTGTTCGTAGCGCTCCATGCGGAACTTGGTGAACATTTCCTTGATCGAACCGGGGCGATCCTTGTAGCGCCGGAAGACTTTTGAGACGTTGTCGACCCTGATGGCCGGAGTTTCCGCGGCCATCACAGTTCCTCAGTGACATTCTTGGAGCGCCACGAGAAGATTGACCACCCGATGATGAAGGTGCCAAATGAGACGAGCATCATGACGGCGATATTGGCCAGGCTCGGCCACCGCAACACGTAGAACGCGTCGCGAGACCAGCCAACGAATTGCGCCACAGGATTCAGCGAGAAGATGGTGCGAAGCGGAAGACCCCAGCGCTCCTCGGGGATGGCAGTGACCGGGTACACGATGGGCGTCGCGTAAAACAGCAGATTCATTCCGATTGAGACCAGGTAGCCGACGTCCCGTAGGTACACATTGAAGATCGAAACGGCCAGCCCAATGCCAAGAGCGAACGGCGCAAGCAGCAGCAGCACGAACGGGAAGAGCAGGAAGGTGATTGAAACGTTTCCGAGGGCGATCATCACCACAGCGAGGATCCCACCCTCGATGCAGCTCTGGAGAAGCACCGTCATGAGATTGGCAATAGCCGGACACGAAGGCGGGAAGTAGACCTTGTTGAGGAGTTGTCCCGAGTTCTGCAACGCAGTGATTGAACCATTGATGGTGGCGTTGAAGAAGTTCCAGACAACAAGACCGGCGAACAGGTAAAGCGCAAAGACGCCGGTATCGCCGTTCCCGAACGGAGGTGGAACCTGCTTCAGGAACACACCGAATACGAGGCTGAAGATCACCAGCGTGGAAGCAGGGTTGATCAGGGACCATGCCCAGCCGAGAACGCTCTTCTTGTACCGGGACCGCAGCTCACGCTGCGCGAGGTTGTAGATGAGGTTTCGGTATGTCCAGATCTCAGTTGCGGCTGTCACAGGGCCCCTTCGCGTCAGGCGCCAGATGACGTTACCAGCCCCTACCCATGACCCCGGGCGATGCGCAGCGCTCGGCGCAGGCGCTGCGGGAGGCGCTCCGGTCCTGTGGGCACGATCCGCCGATCGGCTGCGAGGGACGGGGAACCACAGAACTGCACCAGAGGCTGGGCCACTGAGGACCAGGTCATCTCGCGAGCAACCTCAGCAAGACGGATCCGGCGTTCGCCGCGAGTCACGTCATCCTCCGAGGCCAGGCGGTCGAGCGCATCGGCAACTGCTACCGGATCATCAGGCGGCACGACGATACCGAGGTCTCGTCGACCGACAAGCTCAGCCAACACATCACCGGAGGTACACAGAATCGGAAGACCGGCCCAGATGTAGTCAAGGACGCGGGTACGGAAGGACAACTCTGTCTCGGGATGCGCATGGTGCAAAGACACACCGACATCGGCATCTTGTAGCCACATTCCGCGGTCTTTGTACGGCACCCAATGATCGATGAAGTGGACTCGATCGCTGTCGAGCCCTGCTGATCGCGTTCGTTGGCGCGCAACCTCGACGAGCGGCAGTTCGCCCACCACCGGCGTCGGATGAGGACCGGCGAGGAACGCTGCAGCAATTCGCCGATGAGAGGTTCGGGGAAGTGCATCGAGAAGGACCAGCGGATCAAGCCATGCGTAGAGACCACCGCCCCAGAACGCCACGAACGCGTCGGCCGGAAGTTCCCCTGCGGGCTTTCGCAACATGCTCGGCCCGGGCAACGGCGGCGACTCGGGCAAACCAAACGGAACGGTCAGAATGAAGTGTTCGAGCGTTGGATCCTCAGCGGTGATGCGCGAACCAAGGCGACCGCTTGCGGCGAGAATGCCAAGGACCAAGTGCCGCTGCCGCTCATTCGCAACAAGCACAACATCGGCATGGGTGAGAGGTTCAACGAGATGGCGACTCGCATCGGCAACCCAGGTACGTTGCGCGTTGAAGGGTTCACCACGGCGCTGTTCGAGGGTCTCGAGCAGACCCGGATCGTAGGCATCGACGACGAGGGGAATGCCCAGAGACCCGAGCCAAAGATTGTCGGCCAGCACAGGAGCGAAGACGACGATCACATCAGCAATGGCGACAACGGCACGAAGTTGCTCGGGGCTATCCCATGTGAGGAGTTCGATTCCCTCACGGTCGAGTTGACTCCCCAATGGAGCCGCAACCACCACAGGGTGACCTTCTTTGGCAAGGACACCGGCCATCTCGACCGAGCGGATTGCTGGTCCAGCCATCAGATCGCCGACGGTATCGGCACAGATGAACACCACCCGGGCTGGGGACATGATCGAGAACCTACCAGCGCCGGTCGCGGACCCGAGGGCCTTCGAGGTCAGCGCAGCACCTCATCGACCATGGCCCGGAGGCGACGAGCAAATGCCTCCCGTCCGAATACCTGCGCTCGTTCCACCGACGCAGCGCCAAGGCGTTGCCGCAACGGCTCGTCGGTGATCACCTGACGTGTGCGCGCCAGCAAGCTAGAGATCTCGGTGAAGAAGAAACCGTCGATCCCTTCTCGCACGATTTCGAGCTGGCCACCCGCTCGCATCACGATCGGGACCGCACCGGCAGACATGGCCTCGACCGTGGTGATTCCGAAATGCTCGGCTCGTTCAGGATCAGCCTCTAGATCCTCACCCAAGCCAGTGGCATGCCAATAGATCGATGCTTCGGCGTAGAGCGCGTCGAGTTCCTCGCCACTCGCGCCAATGTGAAACACAACTGGGAGTCCCTCGGCAGCACGTTGAACAGACTCTAGATAGGTCTGATCCTGTTCAGCGCAGCCTCCCACCAGATGCAGCTCCCACTCAGGGAACTGCGGTGAAAGCCGAGCAAACGCTTGGACCATCTCAAGCTGCTTTTTGGAGTGTCCGCGCTCGGGAGCGAAGAAACGTCCGACAGAAAGAATAATGGGGCGTTTCTCGCCGCCGTTTCGCTGCGCAACCGCGGGGACCAAGACCTCGCAACGACGATTCCACAGTCGCTTCACCCACTGGGCTCCATAGCCGGAGTTGGCCACAATGCGGTCGTAGGTATCAAGCCATGGGAGTCCTCTGCGAGGACCGGCAAGCAGCGACACCGACTCAAATATTTTCGCCACTACGCCGGAGCCGAAACCAACCCAGACCACCGGCACACCGAGCTGACGGCGATCTCCGTTCCCGGAGATGTCATCGGGGAGAAATGTCTCGCTCAGTACTTCGACCGTGCGTCCGCCACGAACTCCGCTGATCGGGATTTCGATGATCTGAGGACGTAGCAGTTGTCGTCGATTGCGGGCCGCGATCACTGTGAACGAAGCAACATCGACATCGTCCACCTTGACCCGAACGAGTCGATCGGTGCCATCAGGTAGGAATCTCGCCACGGCAATCCGCAGGGTGCGAGTGGTGGCGGGCGTGACGGTGGTGCGCAGCACACCTCGCCCATTGGTCCAGTGCACTTGCTGCCAACGGATGACATCTGCTGGGTGGAAGCCGGCGTCGAACTCGACCGGGCCCATTGACCGCCGAGCCATACTGGCAAGTCGGCCCATCATGCGGATCTGCCAGGTCGCCAGGTGCGCAGTGGGCAGGTGCGGGAAGTGCACGATTGAGATTCCACGTCGGGCACCGTTCGGACTCGTGTCGCGATAGGTGGCGTTGATGAGCAGGTCGTATCCCCGCGATACCCGTTCAATGGGTTCACACTCATCAACAACAACCACCCGTACGCGTGCCAGGTTCAGTCCAAGTCGTTCCTGCAGCGAGGCGAGATCAACCGGTTCGTGGGAGATCAAATCGACACGGTGGTCCGCACTGAGCACTTCTGCAATCGATCCAGCGTAGGCCTCTCCCCCGCCAGCAACCGACCAGAACCGGTCGTACACCGCAACTCGCAGTTCATTGGGAGTCCGGATGGTCATCGGCCGACGAACCAAGGCTCGAGTTTCCGGTCGGATACGAGAGCGATCGAACGGAGATGACGTCGTGTGCGCAGCGTTGCCGGCAGTAGGCGCAGGAAACCAGCGAATGAAACCAGTCGTCGTCGGACAATCATGGTGCTGGGTCGCCGCATCCCCAGCACAGGCCGGATCACATCGCGCACCGCATACGACGCCGTTGCACGTAGGAACAACACCGCTTGTTTCAGAACAAGCGGCAACGGTGCATTCTTGGTCAGCATCAGCAGCCGGTTCCGTTCGACGTGGAATGCGAAAACTTCGGAACCTTCACCACTGCTTGCTGCGTGCACGTGGCGGATCACGCTGGTCGGAGTGGTCCGATAACGCCATCCTCGCGCTTGGCCCCGCCACGAGAGGTCAGTGTCCTCGTAATAAAGAAAAAATGATTCATCGAACAAGCCGGCATCGGTCAGATACTCCGGTCGTAGGAGAACACCGCCTCCGCACCACGCGAACACCTCGACAGGTTCGTCGAATGATCCGTCATCGGCCTGGAGCCAACCACGATCGGCTCCGCAGCCATCAGAGAACACGACTGAGCCGACATTGTTCACAACATCAACCCGCGCAGTAGGACACGGGAACGTAATGGTCGAGGATCCGCGTCGCACGGTGATGGGACGACCATCGACAAGGAGTTCACAGTTCTCACTTGCATCGATGCGCAGGGCGATCATGCCGGGATCGGCCTTGGAAATCTCAGGCACGGGGATACGAACCACCGAGAGCGGTCCAATCCATTCGAAGGCGCCCAACGAGGACACTTCCCTCCCCCATCCCCCGGAGGCGACATGGAGATCACGCCAGGCGTCGACGCCACCGACGGCACATCCTCGAATCTGGATGCACAGGTCACGTCCTCCGGCACCTTCCGACACCAGCACTGGCCCAGAGATAGCGACTTCGGTGAACTGCGGTGCTAGCACCAACTTCGGACAGGCCGCGCCAAGACCGGGATCGCCGTCGAGCGCGCTCACCAGCGGTTCAAGCCAGTTCGGCTCCACGAATGCATCGTTGTTGATGAGCGCGACATAGCGAACGCCATCAAGGTCGCGTAGTGCAGCATTGTTCGCCGGGAATCCAGTGTTGGTTCCGAGTGCACGAATCTCGACCTGCGGAAATGCTGTTCGAAGTTTCTCGACACTTCCATCGGTTGAGCCGTTGTCCACACAGATCAACTGCAACTGCTCCGCAGGCCAGGTTGTCTGCGTCAGGTGCTGAAAGCAGCGAACAGTATCGGCGCCGCCGTTGTAGTTGAGCACGACAACCCGCACCGGACCGGTCCGGTTGCTCACGAGTTGAGCCTCGCCACAAGACGCTGGAGCGGTATGCGGAAGTCATCAAGTAGATCGATACCGCTGAGACGGAGCGCCGCATTGTCAAGTACCGAGTTGACTGGACGCGGTGCCGGACGTGGCGGGAGAAGGTCTGCCGTCGAAACCGGCCCCACGCGCTCGGGATCGAGCCCTGCGGCGCGCAGCACTTCGCGGGCGAACTCAAACCAGCTCACCGCACCCTGATTGGTGACATGGAATACGCCGGGACGCTGATCAACGACCAGACAATGGATCATGACAGCGAGATCGTCGGCAAAGGTCGGATGGCCACGCTGGTCGTCGACGAAACTCAGAGATTCATGCTCACCGG
Source organism: Microthrixaceae bacterium (assembly GCA_947449015.1). GTDB lineage: Bacteria > Actinomycetota > Acidimicrobiia > Acidimicrobiales > Acidimicrobilacustridaceae > Acidimicrobilacustris. The sequence continues at coordinate 39,382 of CANFQA010000008.1, forward strand.
CAAGACGCAGGATCGTCTTGACCATGTTCGATCCGTGGAACCCGCAGACCCATGAAGTCCGCACAATGGTGTCATCAGGGCCCAGTTCACGCTCTCCCGCCAACTTCGTGGCGCCGTACACAGATTGAGGATTCGGGACGTCCCATTCAACGTAAGCGTCGGATTTCGATCCATCGAAGACGTAGTCGGTTGAGATATGAACGATGCGGGCCCCCACGCGCCGGGCACCGTCGGCAAGATGCCGGACAGCAAGGGCGTTGTCACGCAAAGCACGATCGGGATCTGATTCACATGCATCAACTGCAGTCCATGCGGCCGGGTTGATCACCACATCGGGGGCGACAGTGGTGATCGCACCGAGCACCGCGTCGCGATCGCCGATGTCGAGCCCGGCGCGGTCGAACGAGAAGGTCTGATGGCGTTCGTCAGACGCGAACAACTCGACCAGCTCGCGTCCGACCTGACCGCCAGCGCCAGTGATCAGGACGCGCATGTCATCAGCCCTTCAGGGGTTCCCACCACGCACGATTTGCGCGGTACCACTCGACTGTTTCAGCCAGAGCCTCGTCAAGGGAACGTTGTGGCTTCCAACCAAGCGCAGCAGCCTTCGAGCAATCGATGGAATAGCGCCGGTCATGACCTAAGCGATCTTGGACATACTCGATCATGTCCTCGCCAGCACCGAGCAGTGCCAGCACCTTCTCGGTGAGTTCCTTGTTGGTGGTCTCGTTGCCACCCCCGATGTTGTAGATCTCACCGATCTCACCGCGTCGCAGAACAAGATCGACTCCGGCACAGTTATCGAGGACGTAGATCCAATCGCGGATGTTGAGACCGTCGCCATACAGCGGGACCTTCCGGCCGTTGAGAAGGTTCGTGACGAATAGCGGAATCACCTTCTCGGGGAATTGAAAGGGACCGAAGTTGTTCGATGATCGAGTCACAATGACCGGCAGCCCATAGGTCTCCTCATAGGACAGCGCAATGAGATCCGAGCCGGCCTTCGAGGAGGAATAGGGCGATCGGGGGCCAAGACGATCAGTCTCGACGAATGATCCAACATCGATGGATCCGTAGACCTCGTCGGTCGAAATGTGCAGGAAGCGATCGACGCCAACGTTGCGCGCCACATCACACATCACGTTGGTACCAAGGCAGTTCGTGCGAACGAACGTATCGGGGTCAACGATGGAACGATCAACATGACTCTCAGCGGCAAAATGCACGACTGCGTCGTGTCCGTCCATGGCCGCAGCGACCGCTTCCCGATCACAGATATCACCCTGGACAAAGGAGTAACGGGGATCGCCAGCGACATCGGCAAGGCTTGAGAGATTTCCCGCGTAGGTCAGTGCGTCAAACACCGTGACTTCGTCGTCGGTAGTGCCGAGCACGTGACGCACGTAGTTCGAACCGATGAATCCGGCGGCGCCGGTGACAAAGAGTTTCATGGGCGAAGACCAAAATGTGGACGCCACTGGGGTTCAATTTCGCGTCGCAGCGGATTGCTTTGATCGCGGTTGGAGAGGATCGGCTCGGTGAGGCCCCAGTCGGCGTTGATCTCAGGGTCGTCCCATGCCACCCCGCATTCGTCGGTTGGGTTGTAATAGCCGTCAACCAGATAGGTGATCGTCATATCAGTGAGCGCACCGAAACCATGAGCAACGCCCGGCGGAATGAACACGCCTTGATGCGAGTGGGAGCCATCCTCACGTCTTCCGAGATCGAGCCACTGCGTGGCCCCATCGGTCGGAGATCCGGCGCGGAGGTCATGGAGTACAACTCGAGCAGTGCCATAGGGCACGTACCAGTAGTCAGCCTGATGCAGGTGGTAGTGAAGTCCCACTACCGCCCCGGCTTGGCGATCTCCTCGATTGCCCTGAATCATTTCTCGACCCTGGGGGAACCATTCGCGGCGGTACGTCTCAACGAAGTAGCCCCGTTCGTCGCCGTGGATCGTCGGGTCGACGATGTACACGCCGGCGATCGTGTCAGATTGATTCACTTCAGCCATGGTGCGCTCCCGCGGTGATCACAGGGGCGAAGGTTAGTCCGCCGTCCCCCCGCCGCTGGAGAGGGTGCCAATGGCAATCGTCTCATTGTGGACAAAAAAGCGACCGACAGGACGAGGGAACGGGAACGACCGCACACGTGAGACGGGGATATGCACTGAAGCGAGAAGTGATTGAGCAGCCTCCGCGTCGACGAAGGTGACATGGGTTGGATCAGAGCGCTGCCCGGCTTGTTGCGGGGTTATCAGGACGATTCGACCGCCTCCACGGATGTACGGCAGGTACGAGCGAACAAGGTCCTCCGCCGATTCGGGATCGAGGTGCTCGATGACATGCGAGAGCAGGAGCGTGTCGAACGATCCGACCTCGAGCAGAGCGAACTCCTCGGGCGTGTAGGCATCGAACCCCCGTGCCCGACATTCATCCACCGACGTTGGGTTGTGATCCACTCCGATCCCGTTCCCGTCGAGGAATGCCAAGCAGCGACCGACACCGCAACCGACATCAAGAACCCGACCGAGCTCCAAATGACGAAGGTTCCACCGATACGGATTCGGGACGACCCGCTTCCAGAACGACTGCGGTCGGGACCGGAGACGGTCGGTGTACCACGAACTGGATGTGTCGGACTGTTCCATCTTTGAGCCTCGGATCGACGATGGCAGAGGGTAGTGCTGATGGGGCGACTGGTAGCGTTGCGCTCGTGGAACAGCCGCCGTCACCAGACCGCGCGACGATCGTCGACGGTACCGGCGCAGGCCGCCAGGCCAACGCCACCGAGGTCTGCGTCGTGATTGTTGTCTACGGCGAGGAACCTTGGCTCGATCGCTCGGTGCGGGCGGCACTCGCTTCCGAGGGCGTCTCGGTTGAGGTTGTACTCGTTGAGAACGGCGGATCAGAAGCCACGATCGCTGCTCTCGAACTCATCGATCGTGTCAGCGTCATCCGGCCATTCCGGAACACTGGCTTCGCCGAGGGATGCAATCTGGGAGCGGCAGCCGGCACGGCCCCGGTCATTGCCCTCATCAATCCTGATGCAATCGTCGAACCGCAGGCGATGGCTGCACTCGCCGAAATGGCCGTGCGCCCTGGCGTCGGAATCGCCACCGGGTCTCTCCGACTGGCAAGTGCACCTGAGCGCATGAACTCAGCAGGGAACGACATCAGCTTCCTCGGCCTCAGTTGGGCAGGCCATTTCAACGAACCGGCTGCAGACTTCCCCGATGAGTTCGACGTCGCCTCGGCGAGCGGCGCAGCCATGGCGTGCACCCGTGAACTTTGGGACCGACTCGGGGGCCTCGAGGAAACATTCTTCGCGTATTTCGAGGATACGGAGTTCAGCATCCGATGCTGGCAGGCAGGACTTCGCGTGGTGTTCGTGCCCACCGCAGTGGTCGTGCATCGCTACGAGTTCTCGCGAAATGTCGAGAAGTTCTATCTGCTCGAGCGGAATCGTCTCATCACCACACTCACGTGTTTCGACGCTCGCCATCTTGCCGTTATCGCTCCCCTGCTGATCTTGATCGAACTCGCGCTCATCGCACTCGCGGCGAAGGACGGATGGCTCCCGCAGAAATTGAGGGCCTATCGGGCGGTGCTGGGTGATCGCCACGCGATCGGTACGCGACGAGCATTCGTCATGAGTGAACGGACAGCACCGTCACGTCAGTTCAATGACCTACTGACCACCAACCTGAGCCCGGGAAACCTACCGGGAGCCAAACCGCCGGCGTTTGCCGAGCGAGCGTTGGGGCACTATTGGCGCATCGCCAGAAGCATCGCCCGGATCTGACCCATCCTCAGAAAAGTGCGCAACCGACGAACGCGTTTGCGCCATCTCCTTCGTTCGTTCCCACCAAACACGCGAACTGCGCACCGATACCGCGGCGCAGCGCTTGGTACACGTAGCCATGTGCAGACCCATGTCCGTAGGCCGCAGCCACATCTGGTCGCTCAAGACTCGCTGTCATCGGTACCGTCGCCCAGGTGCCGAGAGAGAATGAATAGAGATACGCGGTGACTGCGATCGACGCGTCGGTGCTCGGGTCGAGGGCCCAGCCCTTGAGATAGTTGTAGCCATAGGCCGAAATGGCAACCTCAAGGTTTCCGAACGGATCAGCGGAAGTGACTAGGACGGTCCGACAGCCGAGCAGCGGATTCGTTCCCGAGGTCGAGTCGATCGCATATGCGCAGACCTCATGGAGTCCCGCTCCGACAGAGAGACTGATTCGGACGCCGTGGTCTGGACCGAAGAACCCACTAAGCGCGTCATCAACGTCGGGACGCGGCACGTCTGCGGTTGCGGCACCCCCCCATCGCCCGTCAACGTAGACGTGCACGGAAATCGGGTCCACCGTGTCCGGGTCGATTGCCCACCCACTTAACGACACCTCGCCACTGCTGGCGGACACGGCATCGAGCGACCCGAAGGGCGCACCGGCGCCGCTGCCCCCTCCGGACAGCGCGTCGAGAGCAGCAAGATCGCAGCAGAAGCGGTTCACATCAACCAGCGCCGAGATTCCCGGAACCGTTCCATCGCTTCGGAATTGCCAGAAGGTCCAACGCGACCAACCAGTCGGTATCAGCGGGCGGAATGTCGTGCTGTTGGGATCATTCGAATAACTCGGAAGCCAGAGCCGATAACCGGCCGCAATATCGATTGGGGCGCCGAGCTTGTCCTTCCAGAAGTAGTACCCGGTGTACAGAAGCGGAGCCTTACCGGTTAGCCGTGTCACCTCTGCCAACCATGTCCTTGTCCAGGTCGCGAGATCTGTGCGCCCCAGGCCGCCGGTCTCCTCAAGATCCAGTACCGCGCCGAAATCCTTGGGGCCAGTCTGCGAGCCAGCCTTGGACACGAAATAGCGAGCCTGGTCGAGTGCGGTACTGAACGGTTTCGCCGGCTTGGCGTAGTGATACGCCCCCCGATAGAGGCCAGCTCCGAGTGCTCCACTCCAGTCGCTGGCGAAATAGGGATTGGTGTAGGTGGTCGCCTCAGTCGCTTTGATGAGTGCGAAGGTCTGCCCCGACTCACGGACCTTGACCCAGTTGATTGGTGCGCTGCCGGGGTGCTGATAACTCGCAACGTCAACGCCAGTGAGCAACGCTCCAGCAGGAGCGGCACCCATCGCGAGGATCACGATCGCGGCAAGAAACATTGCTGCGGGTCGGCGCATAGTGATGACGGTAGTTGCCCAAGATCGACGACCGAGGTCGGGTGTGGGTCAGATCTCGATCGGTTCGTGTTCGATCGCGTCGACCAGTGCACCAATTCCCGTGGTGGCCATCTTGCGTTGCTCGACCCGAAGGGCGATGCCCATGATGACGCCTGCTACAGCGGAACCGACGAGGAAACCAAGGTCGACCCGCAACTCGAGCCCAGTCACCACTGCCATCACCACCAACGAGGCGATGCTGCCGAAGCCCCACGCCACAGCGGTGATGCGATGGTCGCCGAGTGCCACCAGTGCCTGCGCCATGGTGAGCGCCACGATGAACACACCGCTGCCAGCTGCAAGCAGCGCCAATGAGGCCGCTGACATCGTGAAGTCCTTGAAGAGGATCTTCCCGACGAAAGGACCAGCAACGAACGCGCCAAGCGTGCCAAGAATCGCAATGCCGACAACGACAGCCATAAGCCTGTTGAATCCGCGGCGAAACTCATCGTGTTCACCAGCGCCAGCCAGACCTGCGAGCTTGGGCAACAGGGTTCCCTGCACCGCCTGGAAGGCAAGGATCGGGACCCGAGCGACGAAGAACGCCGATGCGAACCCGGTAACGATGTCCCCGTCTGCCGCCGTCGAGAGGAGATTCACGCCGAGAAGCGGCGCGTAGGACACCAACTGCAATAGCACCGAAGCAGCGAGGAGCCATCCCAGATTGACCGAGAGCTCAGACAGTGGCGCCTCCGGTCCGGGACGCAGTTCCGGTCGGGCCCGCAGCAGCACGATCGGTAGAGCGACGAGCGGCGACAATCCGAGGCACAGCGCATAGAGCCCCGCTGTATGTACGCCGGCGAGAGCGAGACCGATGGCCAGCATCACGCGGACAGAACTATCGATGGCGATCAGTTCTCCATAGGAACGGAACCGACCCTCGCCGGCCAACACTCCACGGGTGAGATGCAGCATGCAGAACGACACCAGCGACAATGACAGGCTCAGAGCGAAGAGATTGTCGCCGTGGTAGATCTCTGTGGAGAGCCATGGGGTGGCAATGAGCACCGCAGCCACAAGCACCGTGGTGAGAATCGCCCCCATGCGTATGGCCCGCACCACCAGTGGTCGTCCGCCTTCTCCCTGGGCTTCACGATGCGCAAGGGCACGGGCGACCTCCTGCTCCAACGGCAGGAAGAAGCCTGGACCGATCACGAATACAACAGCCCAGAAGGCCGAGAACGCCGCTTTGGCTGTGCCGTCGAGCGCATTGAGCGCAACGACGACGAAGGCATAGGCCGTGACCGCCGAGATGATCAGACCAGCGCCGACAGAGACAGTGCCAGTCGGAATCGCTTCGCCCAGATGACGGAGCTTGCGGATCGGGTTGGGCATTGCTGACGGACTCCTGTCGGTGCTGCTGCACCTCATTGTCGAAGGATCATTGTGGTCCACCTGCGGTCACCCGAACGCGATACCGACGCTTGCCACGCTCACAACCGCGAACCCAGCAGTAAGCATGGTGGACCATCGACCGCGCAGCACCGCAGCGGCAGACGCGACCAGTGCGGGGACCGCCACCAATGCGTAGCGGAACGGAATATCCACATACACAGATTGAAAGCCGTAGTTGAACAACACGATCGCCGGACCAGCAATCGCAGCCACCCCCAACGATGCACAGGCCAGCGCTCTCTGGCGTGATCCTTTGGGGGACCGGACCATGGCCACGATGACCAGCCCGACGAGCAGCACCGCCGCGAGACCTGAGGTGAGTATGACGAGATCGGTGCGCAGGAACGGCGGGAGATAAGGCCCGAAGAGCGGGTCGAATGTTTGTCGCCACGACCCGATGAACTGACTCATCGGAAAGCTGGTGACGGTGTAGCGCTGGGTCATCGGAATGTCAGCGCCCGGAACAGTTGCGATCGATTGGGCGACAACCTGCCAGACCCCAGACACCACAACGGCAACTGCGCTCGTCCAGAGAACCGGCAACAATCGCCGACTGTTCGAACCGCAAAATGCCCTCAGTCGCAAGATGACACCTGCCTGCGATGAAGGACCATCGTTGCGCGAGCCGCCGGAGGTGGAGGTGGAGGTCGAGGTCGAAGTCGAGGTCGAAGTGGATAGCGCTACTGACCTGATCGAGGACCAATTGCAACGGAGAAGAAGGTAGAGCACGACCACCGCCACACCGATCAGGTTCGTGACCTTCGTGCCGGCACACAACGCTGATGCCGCGAGCACGACCCACAACGGGAGTCGACCCCGCTCCCAGCGCACCACAGCCCAGACAAGAAGCGAACCGCAGAGCAGTGATGTCCCGTCGGTGTTGATGGTGGCGGCTGCCAACAGCACGGTGGGCGTGCTTATCGTGATCGCGATGAGCGCCGACGCAAGGATTCGATTCGCTCCGAGTTCGCGCAGGAGCAGCCAAAGTGCACCCACTGCCGCCATCAACCACACCGCTCCTGCGGCGCGGCCGTTGGTGAGCGGATCGTCGGTCACGGGCAGTGTCGCAGCGATCGCTCGTGCAAGTAAACCGTCGATCGCGTAGTAGGTCGGCGGATGAATTGCCGCCGTGTTGAATCCACTTTCCTGGAACGTGGTCGGGTCGAGCTGAATCGTGGCATCGGTGACGCACGAGGGAACCTTCGCGTCGAACTCCGCATCAAGACGGTGACAGGTTTCGAGTCGGAGCGATTTCTGTGTGAAGAGGTCTCCAAGCCCGACGAGATGCCCATCCCCTGCGCGGATCAGATAGTCGAGGTGCTGGAGCTCATCGACGGGTGAGACCTCGGTGTAGCTGTGTATGTGTCCGATCACCAGCCCAAAGGCCAGCAGCATGAGGGCCGCGACACAGATCGCGGATCGCAGACGACTCATGCGATGTCGACGACGGAATGATCTCCGACCATGAGCCGGGTGGCGTGCGGGCGGGTTTCGGAACGTCGGACTTCCACCTTCTTACCGATGAGCGAGTCAGCGATCCGAGTGACATCGCGGATGACTGATTCCTCGAGTACCACGGAATGCTCGATCTCTGTGTTGATGATCTCGCAATTGAAATAGATCGAGGTGAACGGACCGATGTAACTGTTCACGACCCGAGTGCGTTCGCCGATGATGGCGGGACCCCGCACAGTCGAATTGATGATGACCGCTCCGGCCTCGATTACGACCCGTCCATCGATAAGGGAGTCGGCGTCGACCGTGCCATGCACTGCTGGTTCGATGGCTTCGAGAACGAGCCTGTTGCCCTCAAGAAGCGGCTGAAGTTTGCCGGTGTCCTTCCACCAACCGTCGAGAACCTCATGCCGAACTCGATGGTCGTGATCGATCAGCCACTGGATCGCATCGGTGATTTCAAGTTCCCCGCGCGGAGATGGGCGAATTGCCGCCACTGCCTCATGGATGCTTCGGTCGAACAGATACACCCCCACGAGTGCAAGATCCGACGGAGGATCAACCGGCTTCTCCACCAGTCGCAGGACCTCACCATCAGGCCCGATCTCCGCCACGCCGAACCGCTGTGGGTCAGGAACACGGGCGAGCAGGATCTGCGCCGAGGGGATTACGGCATCGGAGTTGTCGGCACGTTGGCGATCAGCCTCGAACCGGTCGACGAACTCAGCGATTCCCTGACGCAGAAGGTTGTCACCTAGGTACATTACGAAGTCATCGTCGCCGAGGAATGTCCGTGCGATGAGAACACAATGAGCGAGACCAAGCGGTGCGTCCTGCGGAATGTAGGTGACTCGCGCACCCCACCGCGATCCATCACCGACTGCTTCTCGGATCTCGGCGCCGGTGTCGCCGGTGATGATGCCAATCTCGGTGATACCCGCCTCGACCATGTCCTCGATCCCATAGAACAGGATCGGCTTGTTAGCCACCGGCACCAACTGCTTGGCACTGGTGTGGGTGATTGGGCGCAGGCGGGTGCCGGCGCCGCCGGAGAGAATGAGACCCTTCATGGGCACTTTCTAGCAGTCGGCCACTTCACGCCCATGTGGAGACCGACCGAATGTTCAATAGACACGACAGGACAATGTGCTGTTCGGCATAGGTGAACCGGCGTTGAGTAACCGCACGCAGACAGTCGTAGGAGCGGCGGGAATGGCGACATACACGAGGAAGCCGTGGTTATCGCCGTACCCGGGATACGCAGCCGCAACGTCGGGACGAGACCCTGCCGCGCGGAAGATCTTTGCCGGACTGTCGCCGACCGAGACTGCAAGATTGATCGATCCGACGGCGTCGAGGTCGAGCGCCCATCCCCCGAAGATCACACCGCCGTAGCCACGATTGGCGAATTCGAGGTTGCCGATCGGTGAGGATGCTGTGACAGTGACCGAACGACACCCGAGTGGCTGATCAGTGCCGCCGACCCCCTCGTTCACCGCGGTGACACAGATCATGTGCGCGCCTGGCGCAGCTTGAATGACAGCATTGAATCCGTGTCGTAGCCCGAGATTCGGATACACCGCTGCTACATCGGGTCGTTCGACGCCGGTCAGAGCGGTCTTGACGAGTGTTCCATCGACGGTGATCCGGATCTTGGCATCAGCAGTCTCGGGATCGAACGCCCATCCCCAAACCCGAAAACCGCCCGGAGCGGTGGAGACCGAATCGAAACTGCCGAATGGCTGTCCCGAGATCGTGACAGTGATGCAGCCAAGAGACGTGTTCGAGGAACCACTCGGTGCGGCATTCACGGCAACTGCGCAGACTCGCCGGACTCCGGCGAGAAGCCGAACGAACTTCGAGAATCCATGATTCGCCCCGAACGTGGGGTGATCCTTCACGAGATCGCTACGAGCCACGTCGGCAGTGATGGAGTTGACGTAGGTGTCATCGGCGTAGATCTGCACGGTCAAGGGATCATTCGTGTCGGCGTCGAACGCATAGCCACGCAGGTTCACCCCGCCCACAACCGCCGTGACCGATTCGAGCGCACCGATTGGTTCACCGACAATCGCGATACTTCGACAGCCCATCGACTTATCGCCCGTGCCAAAGTCACCGATGTTGACCGCAACAGCGCAGACCGAATGCTCACCGCCGCTGAGATCCACCGTCGTTTCGAACCCATGCGCGTCGCCGTAGCCGGGCACGACTGCCGAGACATCGGTTCGCACCTTGTCCGCCATGATGCGCTTGACGATGGCGCCATCAACCGCGATATCCACCGGAGTCGGGTCGTTGGTGTCGGGGTCGATCGTCCATCCAGTGAGTGTCACCCGGTTGAGCAGCGAAACGGAACTCGAGTCGAAACTGCCGAACGGATCCATGGTGAGCGGTCCCCACGGGGTATCTGCCGCTCGGGCCTTCGCGCAATCACCGCGTTTCGCCGTGAGATCGCAGAGGTTCGAGATCTTCGTCCACACCAACGAGGTACGCGCGTTCGAGGTGACTGGCTTGGTCGCGGTGATCCCGATATCGAAACCTGTGTCGTCTTTTACCCAGATGCGGTACTCATTTCCGTTTAGCTCAATGTCATAGAACGGTTTGGGTAGAGGCGTCAGATAGTCGGGACGAGCAGGGTCATAGGTGCCGTAGGTCCAGCTCTTCGAACCCTGCGCCCGAGCGGGGTCGATGTAGAAGCAGGTGAGGTTCTCGCCCAAACCGACCACGGTGCACGTGCGTTTCTCCATTCCACCGAGATGGTCAATTGTGTTGTCGGTGCCGAGATCGAGCTTGCCGTCCTTGAGGATCGAGTTATAGGCGTCCTCGCAGCGCGAATCGGTGCTGCAGTAGTACCACGCACCCCAGGCATAGGCCCGACGCTTCACCGGATCGTTCAGCCGATCTGCGGGAGCGTTGCACCAACGATAGGAAATCGTGTTAGCCGCCTGCATCGCCGCGGTATCGGTGTCGATGGCTGATGCGGCAGTGAGATTCCATCCACCTGCGGAGTCGAACTGCCACAGCCCAATACCCGGGCTGTAAAACGCGCTTGTGTACGCACCCGATGTCGCTGCGAACGGAAAAAGATTGGCGTTCAGCGACCAGATGTTCACGTTGTCCCATCGCGACAAGGTCATTGGCGATGGCGACTTCGTTCCGGACTCGAATGACGTGGGCACGATGAGCATTGCGGTGAGCTGCGCAGGGCTGAGCCCACACGCGGCCTTCGCTTTGCCCGCTGCCCACATCGATGAGATCGGACCATCTCCCTGTACGCGACCGGAGGTGGAAGGGGTGATGAGTGTGGCCGTGAGATCAGCCGGAAGGCACGCGCTCGAGAGCAGAGCAACGGCTAGGAGCGCCAGAAACCCACCGATGATCCGCGGTCGCGAAACAGGCGCATGCGAGGTTGCGCTGCTTGGACGATCGGAACGGGGGAAGATCAAAGGACTGGCCTCACGAATCGAGTGGACGCGGCACAAAACCGGGTCCTCCGCCCGTTGGTCAGGCTAGCAAGCGCCGACCCGCTGGCACCTGCACCCAGGCCAGGACCTGGGCCCACCGAGGCCCAGCCCAGTGGCGATTAGTGCCGATTATGAGGGGTGCAGAACTGGTCGTATTCGGCGATGATGATGTCCGCCGGATCGATGGAACAGGCCGGACAGTTGGGATCGCGGCGGATCCGGTAGGTCATGAACGACTGCTCGAGACTGTCATAGGCCATCAGACGGCCCGAAAGGGAATCGCCCAATGAGAGCAGCAGTTTGATCGCCTCGAGGGCCTGAATCGACCCGATGATGCCAGGAAGAACGCCCAGAACTCCTGCTTCCGCACAGGACGGGGCCAGCTCGGGCGGGGGCGGTTCGGGCAAGAAGCAGCGGTAGCAGGGGCCGTCATGGGGAAGGAACACCGTGACCTGTCCCTCGAACCGGAAGATCGAACCGTGCACAACGGGGGTGCCGGTGCGAAGCGACGCATCGTTGAGCAAATACCGGCTGGGAAAGTTGTCCGCCCCATCAACGACAAGGTCGTACTGCGACAGGAGCGCTTCGACGTTGGAGGCGTCGAGTCGCATGTCGTGGGTGTTGACCGTGACGTCAGGGTTAAGAAGTTGAAGCGTCTTGGCGGCGGAGTCGACCTTGCGCATCCCTACACGCTCGAGGTTGTGCACGATCTGACGCTGAAGGTTGGACTCATCGACGACATCCATATCAATAATTCCAATAGTGCCAACGCCCGCTGCTGCGAGATAGAGCGCAGCTGGGGAACCAAGCCCCCCAGCACCAAGAAGCAGCACCTTGGCATCGAGCAGTTTCAGCTGCCCCTCCTCCCCCACCTCGGGAAGCAGGAGATGACGCTGATACCGATTGCGCTGCTCGGCCGAGAGCGTGCGCGGCGCGCTCCATTCCCGGCCCTGGTCCTTCCAGCGATTGAACCCTCCGTCCATGGAGACCACATCGGTGTAACCCAACTCGGTGAGCGTCTTCGCCGCGAACGCGGAGCGCACGCCGCCGGCGCAGAAAACCACGACCGGCACGGACTTGTCGGGGATCCGGCTCTCCACCTGTGCCTCGAGGTGACCGCGGGGAATGTAGAGAGCCCCCGGAATGGCCCCCTGCTCGAACTCATCGGGTTCACGCACGTCAAGGAACACCGTGTTGGGTTCGGCACTGCGCCGGGCATCGCCCTCGGCGGTATCAATCTCGCGGATCTGCGACTTCGTCTGCGATAGGAGATCTCGGAACGTGGCCATGGGCTGCCTTTGGGGTGGGACTTCGGGAGGGGGGATGTCGGTCCGATATGACAGTCACCGACGTTCGGGGGTGAAACCCTACCTAGTAGGTCAGGTTTTTGCCACCTGCGACCTCAGCAGCTGACGATGAGTGGCAACAGGTCTGATGCCGACCCTGCCAGCCGTACCGTCGCGAGGTGATCCATCGCGGTGGCCTGGGCGTTCACGATGATCACCGTCCGCCCCGACCGAGCTGCGAGCTCCACCATGCCAGCAACGGGATACACGCTGAGACTGGTGCCAACTGCCAGGAGCACCTCAGCCTCACGCGAAGCCCGTTCGGCCCGATCAAGATCAGCGGAGATCAACGACTGCCCGAACAGGATGGTTGCCGACTTCACGATGCCCCCGCAGATGAGACAGGCCGGATCAAGTTCGCCAGCCCGCACCCGACTGAGCGCATCCTCCATCGGACCGCGTGCACCACAGGCAACGCATTCCCACCGATGCACCGTGCCATGGATCTCAACAAGCCGGTCTGCCGGCGTGCCCGCCGCAAGGTGCAGACCATCAATGTTCTGGGTCACCAACGTATGAAGACGATCACCAAGCCTGGTGATCGCGCGGTGGCCATCATTCGGCTCGGCTGTGAACATCTCCGAAGCTGCGCGAATACGCCACGCGTCGCGCCGAACCTGTGGGTCGCTCAGATAGGTCGTGATGTTCGAACGTCGCTCCGCTGCGGGGTCGCGGGTCCAGACTCCATCGGGGCCCCGGAAGTCAGGGATACCCGAATCGGTGCTGATGCCGGCGCCAGTAAGAACAGCAACCGACGCAGCACCGGCAATCAGATCAGCAGCACCAGCGATCGCATCGTTGTGCTGCGCACTCGAGCCGGACTCGTCCAACATCATTCCGGGTTCAATCCTTCAGTTTCATCACGCGATCCCTTCTCGACATCTCGCAACGCCAACTCCTGCGCAAGCTGTTCGACGCGGTGTTCGAGTCGGCTGACATGAACCGAGAGATTGACCGCAACGATCAAAAGGAACAAGCAGACCACCCCGAATACGAGGTTGCTTCCGTAGGAGACTCCGAGCGTCGTCGACAACCGGTCAACGAGCGGGCGGGCAAGCCCCAGGATCACTCCAACGACGGCGACACTGATCCAGAGCAACGCATAACTCTCCGAAAGGCGTCGCCGACGAACGATCTCAACGATGAACGCAAGCAACATGACCGCTGCCAGCAACAAAATGAGGCTCAACTTCATGTCAATGACCCTTCGACATCGGTCGGCGAGAACGCGACAGTGCGATAACAAGCATGAGGCGCACGAAGTGATAGGAGCTGCGGATCAGATTGTTCGACGCAGTTCCCCCAAGACGTTCACGCATCGCCACCGGAACTTCCACAATGCGAAGGTCGTTTTCATGGGCAATGAGCAGAGACTCAACAGTGTCCGAAAGGTAGGCACTCGGATACTGAAGCGCGAACAATTCGATCGCGCTTCGGCTAAATGCTCGGAAACCACTGGTGGTATCGGTGAGCGGCTGGCCGATTCTTCGAGAAAGAATGCGCGAGAGCATCCGCATGCTCAAGCGTCGACTCGAGGAAACCCGATAGTCCCCTGAGCCTTGGGCGAATCGAGTTCCGACAGCGAGATCGGCACCAGATCGAACAGCCTCGATCAGCTTTGCCGCCTCATTCGGATCATGCTGACCATCGGCGTCGATCTGCATTGCGATGTCGTAGGCGCCGGAATCAGCGAACCTGAACCCAGTGCGCAAAGCCGCCCCGACTCCCAGATTAAAAGGATGATGGACCACCTTCGCGCCAGCAGATCGAGCAACAGCCATGGTGTGATCGCTTGACCCGTCATCGACGACCAGCACCTCGACATCGGGAAGTGCCCGGATCCCGGCGACCACTGCGGCGACAGTCTCCTGTTCGTTCAAAGCCGGAACGATGACGATCACACGGGTCCGCACAGGTAGATCAGCCTAGTGGAACCGGCCTGCCGACTAGGTTGGACCCGATGTCCAACGTCGGCTCGTCACTCCCATCGAAACACGTTGCGCCTGACCGGATCATCGTCATCATGCCCGCCTTTAACGAGCAGGAGGCGCTGCCCTCGACGCTCGCAGGACTGCGCGCTGCGTCTCTTCCACTCGATGTGGTGGTCGTCGATGACGGCTCCACCGACGACACCGCCAGCATCGCCGCCGCCAATGGTGCCGTATGTCTCCAGCTGCCCTTCAATCTCGGGATCGGCGGCGCGCTGCGAACCGGGTTTCGTTACGCGATCGAAAACGGCTATCAGCGCGGTATCCAGTTCGATGCCGACGGCCAACACGACCCCGAGCAGATCGCTGCGCTTCTCGAACCTCTCGACCACGGTGCCGACATGGTGGTGGGATCACGATTTGCCGGAGCGGGCGCCTATCAGGTCGGTCGTAGCCGCGGACTCGCAATGAACATTCTGCGCTGGGCCATTCGTCGCCTCGCCGGACAACGCTTCACCGACACGTCTTCGGGATTCCGTTCCTTTGGTCCAGATGTCCTCGATATGTTCGCCCATGAGTATCCGATCGAATACATGGACTCAGTCGAAGCACTCGTGATGGCGTGTCGGGCCGGCTTCGATGTGCGTGAGGTGCCAACGGTCATGCATGAACGCACCGGCGGCGTCGCCTCGAACCGCAGTTTCCGACTCGCCTACCACTACGTCCGTGTGCTGGTGTCTCTGGCCAACACTCCGAAGACCCATCGACGCAGCCGGACCGCCGAGGTGCACTCGTGAGCACCAGAGCCCATATCGCCCTTGCCGTGCTGGTGGCGCTGGCCATCTTCGTCATCATCCGTCTTGTTCGCCGCCGTCACCTCAAGGCGAAGTACTCGCTGCTGTGGCTCACGCTCGGCGGATTCATGGTCGTCATCGCTGCGGTTCCTGGCTTGCTCGACTGGACCGCCGCCCGCCTCGGCATTTACTACCAACCCACCCTGCTGATTCTCCTCGGGCTGGCACTGCTGCTACTCATCGTCATGCATTTTTCCTACGAACTGTCACGCATGGAAAACCGCGTCCGCACGCTCGCCGAAGAAGCAGCGATCCTTCGGCATCGAGTGGCGAGCCTCGAAACAGGCCAGGGCGCTGTTCAGCTGCCGCAGGTCGAAGATCAACGCGACCAGTCTTCAGAGAACTGAGCCTGATCAGGCGCGTCTGTGCGGCACGATGGCGAGCCACCCGCTCGCGCTGCGGTGACGGCACTCCAAGCAGTGCCGAATTGCCCTGCGTAGGGCCTGCCCCGAGCCGACTCCAGAGGGATCGAAAGTGCATGAAAGCACCTGACCCGAAGGAGCGCGATGTCCCACGTGTCCGATCCGCCAGTCTTTCCCGTAATTTCCCTGTCAGTAGAGGGCTGGCACGACCCCGTCATTGATGAGCTGGGGCACGACCCGCGCAGCACCTACGTCGAAAGGTTCTGGCTCCCAATTTTGGGTCCATCCACGGTGTGGTTCCTGCGCCAGCTCGCCGATCGTCTTGACTCGCGACCCGATGGTTTCGACCTCGACCTGGTTGAGACAGCGCAGTCGCTCGGCGTCGGTATGCGCGGCGGCCGCCACTCCCCCATGCTCAAGACCGTCGAACGTTCCTGCCGATTCGGAGCCGCCCGCATGATCGGAACCACCGGGCTCGCGGTGCGGCGTCGACTCGCACCACTGACCCGAGCGCAGGCGGAGCGTCTGCCGCAATCATTGGGATCCGAGCACGCACAGTGGTTGCAACGACCACGCGCCGCGCACACCGTTGACGAATTACGCGAACGCGCCCGTTCACTCGCGCTTTCAATGCTTGAACTCGGCGAGGACGACGCAGCCGTGGAACGACAGCTTCATCGCTGGCGATTCCATCCGGCGGTGGCCAGCGACGCGCTGCGGTGGGCGCGTGAGTTGCAGCGGACCAAACCCGAGGTGCGTCCGGTGACCCGAACGCAGCCGAATGTGACCCATGTGCAACGACCCAGAGTCGGTGCCGTTGGGATCGCCCTTAGGAGCGAGACGCCTTCGACCCTCGACGAGGCGGGTTGAACGACCGAGCGAGTTCCAGCAGGAGCCGCACCCCATAGCCCGTGCCACCGTTGGTGTTCTCGGCGTTGTCGCCCTCTGACCACCACGCGGTACCGGCAATATCAATATGGGCCCATGGGATACCCGCGCCGACGAACTCCTGCAGGAAGAGCCCCGCAGTGATGGTTCCGCCGCCCCGACCCTTCGAGATGTTGCGGAGATCGGCAACATCAGAGTCGATCATCGGGCGGTACTCAGCGGGAAGCGGAAGCGGCCACATTCGTTCGCCGGCTCGCGCAGCAGCATCGGCAACCTGATCGCGCCATCCATCATCGTTGGCAAGCACCGCAGCGATGCGAGAGCCGAGCGCGATCTCGACTGCACCAGTGAGCGTGGCGAGGTCAACAATGGCGTCGGGCTTTGCTTCCGAAGCGAGACACAACGCGTCGGCGAGGATGAGTCGTCCCTCGGCATCGGTGTTGAGCACCTCAACGGTGGTTCCGTTGCGAATGGTGAGAACATCGCCGGGACGGGTGGCGTCACCGTCGCTCATGTTGTCGGTCATTGGCAGATAACCAACCACGCGGCATTTGGGGGCGATGACCCGAACAGCGGAGAAGAACCCGAGCACAGCAGCAGCACCGCCCATGTCCATCTTCATGGTCATCATGCCTTCGCCGGTCTTGATGGAAAGGCCACCGGAATCGAACGTGATGCCCTTGCCCACAAGTGCGAGCGTTCGTTTGGCTCCAGACGGGTTGTAGGAGATCTCAACAAACTTCGGCTCCTCGGTGGAACCGCGATTAACGCCGAGTAGTCCACCGAGACCGAGGCGTTCGATCTGAGCCCGTCCCATGACCTTGATAGCGAGGCCCTCGCGAGTGGCGATACGTCGGGCTTCAGCGGCAAGCGCAGTCGGAGTGAGCGTTCCACCGGGCCGATTCACAAGGTCGCGGGCGAGATTCTGCGCTTCAGCGATCGCGGCACCTTCGACAACTGCTGTTGCGGCCCGTGCCCCACCCGTGGCGACCAACGTGACGCTCGCGAGCTTTGCGGTCTGGGCCTTCGACTTGAACTCTGTAAATCGGTATCCGCCGAGACCGGCACCCTCGGCAGCGGCGCGAATGAAATCGACCCGATCAGCCGGATCGAGTTCCGCAATGATCGACCGAAGATCGATCGCCAGTCGCTTGACCTGCTTGGCAGCTCTCACTGCCTGCGCTGCGGCGCGTCGACAACGATCCGAGGTCACCGCGCCAGCGTCACCAACACCAATGAGTGCGAACATCCGGCCAGAGTGATCAGCGACGATCACGACCTGATCAGCCCGACCGGCGAATCCCTGAGTTTCCGGGGCGGTGGTCGGCACCCCCAGCGAGCGATAGGTGACCTTGGTGGACTCCTGCGTGGTTAGCAACACTGCAGTGAGCTCTGCGCTGGCCGGAGGGGTTCTGGCAATCGTGATCTTCACGGGATTGGTCACCTTGAGTTGTGTTGGTGGTCGTTACTGAAGCTTGATCAGGGTCGTACCGAGCGGGTGGGCAGCGAGGTGCCCTCCTGCCAACGAGCGAGAGTCCAAAGCAGGTCGGAGAGACGATTGAGATAAGGAACAACGACACTGCCATCGACCACCGCAGGCATGGAGTCGCGCTCAGCGCGGCGGACGACGGTGCGGGCCACATCGAGCAGCGCGCCAATGCGATTCTGGCCGGGCACGACGAACTCGGTTGGCGGGTCGAAACGCTCACTAATGGCATCGATGGTGGTTTCGAGCCGAGTGACCATTTCGTCCGATACCAACGTGGCGCCAGAGACCAATTTCTCCCGACTCGAGGGTTCGGTGGCGAGTTCGCCCATGAGTACCCAGAGATCCCGCTCGATCAGAAGCAAGATCTCCCCCAGTTCGGGATCGGCCTCGGCACGTGCCAGACCAATCGCCGCCTGCGCCTCATCGACTGCGCCATAGGCAGTCGGAGCAGCAGAATCCTTCGCCACCCTGCCGCCGTAGAGCAGCCCAGTCGTTCCGTCATCACCATGTCGCGTGTAGATCTTCACGGGTGCGAGCCTACGTCGGTCGGGGTGCCCGACCCCTACCGACCACCGGATCGGCTGCGGCCCTCTGATAGATTCTGTAGGTCGGAGCTGTCCTGATGGGTCGGGCCAGAGCGCCCCAGCGACCGACCGGAATCCACACCCGATTGTTTCGTCCCGTTTCCTCGCGATCCGCTTTGACTGCTGCGCAGTTGCAGTGCGTCGAGGCCCCTCGCGGAATCTCTCGGTTGCTGCTCCGCCCCAACCCATCGTTGCCCGCAGATCGTTGATCTGCGCCTGCCCTTTCGCTCCAAGGAGTCACCATGAGCAGTTTCCTCGACGCAGCCCGCGAACGTGTCGTCATCTTCGATGGTGGCATGGGCACCGGCATCCAGTTGCGAGAGCTCACGGCAGATGATTTCGGTGGCGAGGAACTCGAGGGGTGCAACGAACTGCTTGCGGTGACCAGGCCCGATGTGATCGGCGAGTTACATGCGGCATATCTCGAAGTCGGCTGCGAGGTCATCGAAACCGACACGTTCGGCGCCTTCGCCATTCCGCTTGGCGAATACGGGATCGCCGAGCGGACCCATGAACTCAATGTGGCTGCGGCTCGTCTTGCCAAGGATGTGGCATCGAGTTACGCCACGCCCGATCGGCCGCGATGGGTAGCTGGATCTATTGGACCGGGCACCAAGTTCCCATCGCTGGGGCAGATCCGATACGCAGAGTTACGCGATCACTATGAGCTGCAGAGCCATGGCCTGCTCACTGGCGGCGTAGACCTCATCATCATCGAAACCATGTTCGACCTGCTCACCGTGAAGGCCGCAATGAACGGCGCCAGGCGCGCCATGCGTTCGCTCGGTATCGATGTGCCATTGCAGGTGCAGGTCACGATGGAACTCACCGGACGCATGCTCCCGGGCACCGAGATCGCTGCGGCGCTCGCCGCTATCGATCCGCTGCGCCCCGATGTCATCGGCATCAACTGCGCAACCGGTCCGGTCGAGATGGGTGAGCATCTGCGTCATCTCGCCGCGCATGCCCGCATGCCGATCTCCTGCATTCCTAATGCCGGCCTGCCCAGCGTGGTCGACGGCCACATGCATTACGACCTCACCCCCGACCAGCTCGCCGAGCACCACGCACGATTCATCACCGAACTCGGCGTCAACATCGTCGGTGGATGCTGCGGAACGACGCCAGAGCATTTGGCTGCCGTCGTGGAGCGCTGCCGCGATCTCACCCCGGCGCCACGCACTCCGGTGCATGAAGCAGGTGCAACCTCGATTTACTCGCTCGTGCCGTTTGAGCAGGACACCTCGTTCATGATCATCGGCGAACGCACCAACGCCAACGGTTCGAAGAAGTTCCGTGATTCCATGCTTGAGGGCGATCTCGATACCTGTGTTCAGATGGCTAAGGATCAGGTCAAGGAAGGTGCCCATGTCCTCGATCTCTGCGTCGACTACGTCGGCCGCGACGGCACCGACGACATGGACGCCATCGCCCAGCTGTTCGCAACCCAGTCGAGTGTTCCGCTCGTTCTTGACTCCACCGAGCCGCAGGTACTCGAAGCCGGACTTTCTTGGCTCGGGGGACGCGCCATTCTCAACTCGGCCAACCTCGAGGACGGCGACCATGACGGCAGCCGCCTCGATCGCGTGATGAAACTGGCCAAGGAGTACGGGGCAGCAGTGATCTGTCTGTTGATCGATGAGGAGGGTCAAGCCCGTGACATCGAATGGAAACTGCGCATCGCCCATCGCATCCATGACCTCGCCGTCAATCGCTACGGCCTCGAGCCAAGCGATCTCATCTTCGATGCTCTGACATTCCCGCTTTCCACTGGCGACGACGACCTGCGCGGCGATGCCATCGCCACGATCGAGGCCATCCGTCGCATCAAGAGCGAGATGCCCGGTGTGTTCACCACACTCGGAGTTTCCAATGTGTCGTTCGGCCTCAAGCCCGCCGCGCGCCATGTGCTCAATTCCGTATTCCTGCACGAGTGCGTGCAGGCCGGACTCGACTCCGCCATCGTGCATGCGGCGCGAATCATGCCCCTCAATCGTGTCCCCGATGAGCAGCGGCAAGTCTGCCTGGACCTCATTTACGACCGTCGTCGCGATGGCTACGACCCGCTCACCACGCTGCTCGACGTGTTCGCCGATGTGCAGGCAACCGAGGTTGAGCAGGAGGACCGCAGCGACTGGAGCATCGAACAACTCCTCAGCCAACGCATCATCGACGGTGACCGGGAAGATCTCGACCTCGCTCTCGACGAGGCGATGTCCAGCGGAATCGAGCCGCTCATCATCATCAATGACATCCTGCTGGCCGGCATGAAGGTCGTGGGCGATCTCTTCGCCACTGGCGAGATGCAGCTCCCATTCGTTCTGCAGTCGGCAGAAACGATGAAGATGGCTGTCGCCCACCTTGAACAATTCATGGAGAAGTCCGATACCGGCGGCAAGGGACGCATTGTTCTGGCCACCGTCAAGGGCGACGTCCACGACATTGGCAAGAACCTCGTCGACATCATCCTCACCAACAACGGCTACGAGGTACACAACATCGGCATCAAGATCTCCATTGCGGAGATGATCGAAAAGGCCATCGAAGTGAAGGCCGACGCCATCGGCATGAGCGGTCTGCTGGTGAAGTCCACACTCATTATGCGCGACAACCTCCAAGAGTTGAATGCTCGCGGGCTTGCCGACATCCCAGTACTGCTTGGCGGCGCCGCGCTCACCCGTAGTTACGTCGAGCGCGACCTACGCGAGGTCTACGAGGGTCGTCTCTTCTACGGCAAAGACGCCTTCGAGGGCCTACGGGTCATGGATCGCCTCGGTGATATCAAGCGAGGCACTGAACCTGATGATGCCGACTGGGGTCGAGTTCCAAGCGAAAGCCGAGTGCCGGCCCGGTCTGGTTCCCGAGATGTCGAAACGCCATCTGCTCCCCTGCCGGCTCGCTCGCCAGAGGTGGCACTCGACAATCGCGTCTTCACGCCACCATTCCTTGGCTCCCAGGTGATCAAAGGCATCGCCATTGACGACATCGCCGCCTACATCAACGAGACCGCGCTATTCCGCAACCAGTGGCAGTTCCGCCCGGAAAAGAATTCCGACGGATCAGTGGAATCCGATGAGGGGTTCAAGGACCGCATCCGTTCCATCCTGCGCTCACAACTCGCTGAGGCCAAAGCAAGCGACATGCTGATCCCGCAGGTGGTCTATGGATATTTCCCGGCGAATAGCGACGGAACCGATCTCGTCATTTGGACCGACGACACGCGCACAACCGAGCGCATGCGCTTCAGCTACCCACGCCAACATGAAGCACCGCACCTGTGCATTGCTGATTTTTTTCGGCCTGTTGGATCGGCCGAGCCTGATTATGCGGCGTTCCACATTGTCACCATGGGTCAGCGAGTCAGCGATCTGGCCGCCGACCTCTTCGCCCAGAACCGCTACCAGGAGTACCTGTTGGTGCATGGCTTGGGTGTCGAGATGGCCGAAGCGCTGGCCGAGTACTGGCACCATCGTGTCCGTACCGAATGGGGTTACGTGGATGAAGACGGCCCCTCACTCGCTGGCCTCTTCCGTCAGCAGTACCGCGGCGGACGCTACTCCTGGGGCTATCCGGCCTGTCCTGATCTCGAGGACAACATGGCAGTTGCTGCATTGCTCGATGCCGGACGTATTGGCATCAACGTCAATGAAGACACCGGATTCCAGTACCAACCAGAGCAGACCACCTCGGCGCTCATCTGCCATCACCCACAGGCGAAGTACTTCATCGCTCGCTGAGCGCTCTCAGGACAGCAACGCCCGAGCCACCAGGTCGATCCCGAATGCTGTGAGGATCGCTAAATACAACAGACCCGTCGCAGCCATCACCGCGGAATAGGCCCGTTCCTTGAGCGCCAGCCTTGTGGTGATCACTAAGCCGATCGTGGTGATGACACAGGCGATCCAGAACCATGTCAGCAGCCCGCCGTAGCCATCATCGATAGTGCCGTTGATGGCGGAAATCATTCCCGTTGGCACCAACAACAACGCAACCTCGGGGATCCAGAGCCAGCCGGTCCAGCGAACCATCTCGAGCAGAGCGCCCCGAGCGAGGCCAGGCTGCACCAAATACCAATGGCCCAGCAGCATGGCATCGGTGACCGCTCCGAGAAACAGCGCGCCGACAACGAACCGGGCCACCGCCAGCCAAGCCGGTCCACCTGCCGCCAATGCCGAGGCGACCACGCCCACGAATCCGATGGCCGGCGCGACGAGATCGAGTCGTGGATCGAACTCTCGCACCTGCGCGTCCTTGACCGCCGCAGCACGTTCAATGCCAGTCATCTCGGCGACGCGTGCAGAGCGAGCGTCAACGAGATCATTCTGTCCTGACACGCCGGCCCGACGACGCACAATCGACGAGACCAACACGCCGACGGCGACCACTCCGACCAGCAGCGCTGAGATGTCGCGCACCGGCAACGGATCTATCACTTCGGTGCCTACCCAGAACGCACCGAAGGCCATAAGCGCATAGGTGCCGCGCATGAGCCACCCATAGCCAAGCGATACCTCGCGGCGACGTGTGGTGACCCACAGGAAAAGCAAGCCTCCAGTGGCCCACTGAAGAAGGAACGAGGCGGCATCGAAATCGATCATGTTGTGTGGGTCCCGAAATCAGGCATCGACAACAACCAGCGAATGATTGGCACGGTTCAGCGCCTCGGGACCCGATGCGCTGGTGGCGACGATGTCTTCGAGTCGGAAGCCGAAGCGACCAGGCAGGTAGATGCCTGGCTCGACCGAATACACATTGCCCACCTCGAGGCGGTGGGTGTTGCCGGCCACGATGTAGGGATCTTCATGTTCCTCAACCCCGATGCCATGCCCGGTGCGGTGCATGAACCACTCCCCCAAGCCAGCAGACTCGATGATGGAGCGGGCGGCTGCATCGACTGACTCGCAGGTGGCCCCCACGCTCCCGGCCGCAACCGCGCTGCGTTGGGCCTCGTCGAGTACCGCATAGACCTCGAGCATCTCGGCCGAGGGCTCGCCGGTGACAACGCATCGGGTGATGTCAGAGCAGTATCCGGCTCCGCTGGCTGAGAGCATGGTTCCGCCGAAATCACACAGGACGACCTCGTTGCGGCCAATCACTCGGGAACCCGGCTCATGATGCGGACTGGCCGCGTTCTCGCCGGCGGCAACAATGGCGAAATTCACCCGGTGATGCCCAGCGGCGAGGATGCGTCGGCCCAGTTCCGCGGACACCTCTGCCTCGGTGCGGCCAATAAGCGCAATATCTCCGGCCTGAAGCTCAGAAGCGATGCGATCGACAGCGGCGGCGGCAGTGCGCAGCATGTCCAGCTCCGCCGGTTCCTTCACTGCTCGCAGCGGTCCCAGCACCTCCGACGCATTGGAGAATGCAACGCCATGCAAACGGCGCTGGAGTTCAACGAGGAACTGCGACCAGGTGCGATTCCCGATCGCCGCAGTCGATGCGCCCCCAACGAGCTCGGCAACGATGTCGACGGGATTCTCCGTTTCGCCCCAACCCCGAAGATCGAAGACCTCGGTGTCGTGACGCACCCGGGGCACCTCGAGTTTCGGCACCACCAGGGTGGCGCGGTCATGGAGCGGCACAACCAGCATGGTGAGACGTTCGAGCGGCATCGCCTCGTACCCGACAAGCCACGGGAGATCCGGACCGACCGACAACAAACAGACATCAATGCCGCGCGCTTCCATTGCGGCGCGCACACGCCCGAGTCGATCCTGATGCATTCTCGGGAGACTACCGGCCACCCGCCGCGGCATCGGCTGCCTGCCGGGCGTGATAACTCGAGCGAGTGAGTGGGCTGGACTCGACATGATCAAGTCCCATTGCCTCGCCAAGTTCCTTGAATCGTGAAAATTGTTCGGGCGTGACCCAACGGGAGACGGCCAGGTGATGAGAGGTCGGACGCAGGTACTGGCCGATCGTCACGATGCTGACCCCAATGCCCGCCAGATCAGCCAATGTGGCAATGACCTCGTCGTCGGTTTCACCCATACCGACCACAAGACCCGATTTCGTGGTGAGACCCGCGGCGCGCGCTCGGGACAAAACAGAAAGGGATCGGGCGTAGCCGGCAGAGGGTCGCACTGCACGCTGCAGCCTCGGGACGGTCTCGACGTTGTGATTGAGGACATCGGGACGCGACTCGAAAATGAGATCGAGCGCTTCGGCACGGCCACGGCAATCGGAGATGAGCACCTCCACCTGCGCGCCGGGAACCCGCTGCCTGATGGCACGCACGGTGTCGGCCATAGCGCCGGCCCCCTCATCGGCGAGATCATCACGAGCAACAGTGGTGACAACCGCGAAACCCAGACCCATCCGTTCAACCGCCTGAGCGATACGAGATGGTTCATCGGGATCGAGCGGCTCCGGATGACGAGTATCAACCAAACAGAATCCGCACGCCCGGGTGCAACGCTCTCCATTGATCATGAACGTTGCCGTGCCCGAGGCCCAACACTCCGACAGGTTCGGACAACCCGCCTCCTCGCAGACGGTCACCAGAGAGAGGTCTCGCAGGGTTCGCTTGAGCTCCATGGGGCGACCGCTGAGATCGATCCGGGCTCTGAGCCACTCTGGTTTGCGCGCATCAAGGTCAAGCCCGCCAGCGACCCCCGCCTCAGCGAGTCGGCCACGCAAGCGCAGTGACGGTCCCTCGACCATCGTGGTCGTCCCCGCGGTGACTCCGTGATCAGAGGCAGTGCGTACTGGCGTGCCAGCGCCGAGCCCACGACTAAAGGGGCTGAGATCCTCGTTGTCCCGCGATGGATCGCGCCACACCACGTCCGAGCGCTCCCAGGCGCGCTCATCGGGTGCCCAACGCTGCAATGCCCGAGCGGTGAGCGCATCAACAACCTCGCGCATGGAGACTTCAATGCCTTCAGCGGCTAACGAGGTGACCGCTTTGTCGGCGATGCCACACGGAACAATGTGGGTGAACATGTCCATCTGGGGAGACACGTTGAGCGCGAACCCATGCATGGATCGACCTCGGGCAAGTCGCACACCAATGGCCGCGATCTTCCGTGGATTTTCGGAGTCAGGTTCGACCCATACTCCCGGGTACTGCGTCAGACGTCCGACGTTGCCGAGTCCGAGATCAGCGAGGGTGTCAATGACCAGTTGCTCAACCGAGCACACGTAGGCGACCGTGTCAGCCATTCCTCCGCCGCGTTTTCCGGGAACCGACAGGATCGGGTAGCCCACGAGCTGACCGGGACCGTGGTAGGTGACGTCGCCACCACGATCAGTCCGCACGAGTTCTGCCCCGACCGATCGGGGCTCAACCAGCACATTGGCCGCATCGGCATGTGCGCCCATTGTGTAGACGTGAGGATGTTCAAGCAGTAACAGCCAGTCATCGGCCCCATGGGTGAACAACGCGTGCTGGAGCGCATGCGCTTCACCGTAGGGAACCTGACCAAGCCACCGGACGCGAAGCGGACGCGAGGGAACGACTGACGCCGATCCACCGGCGGTACCCATTGCTAGAGCTCCGCCTCCCAGTCGCGGGTCTCGAGAATCTCTTTGACCTCACGCAGGAATGCAGCGGCATAGGCGCCGTCAATGGCCCGATGGTCCCAGGCCATCGCCAGCAGACCCACCGAGTGGATGGCGATGGCTTCGGTTCCATCAGCAGCAGCGACAACAACCGGACGGCGGTGGATGCCATCGGTACTGAGAATGGCGACCTGAGGCTGGTTGATGATTGGCAGTACGAGGTGACTGCCAAACGAGCCCGAGTTGGAAAGGGTGAAGGTGCCGCCGGTCAGGTCATCGACCGAGAGCGACTTCGAACGGGCACGAGCGGCGAGATCATCAACATCGCGGGCGATTGCGCGAAGTCGCTTGTCGTCGGCGTCATGGATAACTGGTGCGAGTAGACCCTCAAAGTCAATGTCCACGGCAATGGAGAGATTCACATAGTTGTGAACAATGAGTTCACCCTCGCCGACCGACGCGTTGAGGTGGGGGAAGTTCCGCAGCGCATCGACAACCGCTCGCGAAATGAATGGCAGATAGTTGAGACTGAAACCCTCATCAGCACGGAACGACTCGCGGTGCGCTCGTCGAACTCGTTCGACATTCTCGTAGTCGACCTCCATCACGGTGTAGGCGTGCGGCGAGACTTCCTTGGACATCAGCATGTGCTCGCCGGTGCGACGTCGAATGTTGTTGAGTGGTTCGACGGAATCGCCGGTACCTGAGCGCGGCGTGGGCTGGGTACGCCGACCGGTAGAGGTTGAAGCGGCAACGGCGCCTGCCCCAGCAGCTGCAACTGAGCGTGCACCCGACCCTGCTGATGCCGGCGATGACAGTCCAGCGCGTATGGCAGCCTCGACGTCGTTGCGGGTGACGCGTCCGCCGGGACCGGTTCCGGCAATGGTGGACGCATCGAGCCCGTACTGGTTCACCAACTGCCGCACGATCGGAGACTGCAGCCGCGTGTCCTCGGAGGATGACGCGGCAGCAGGCGCAGCCGGTGCCGGTGCAGGCGCTGCCGGTGCGGGTACGGGGGCAGTTGCGATGGGAGCGGGCACCGGAACGGGCGCAGTGGCCACGGGAGCAGGAGCAGGAGCCGGCTCGGGCGCCGGTGCGGGCTCAGGCTCGGACGCGGGAGGTGCCTCGGCGGCAGGCGCAGGCGCCGGAGCAGGGGCAGATCCGGCGTCGCCGACCACAGCGATCACGGTGCCGACGTCGACGGTGTCACCCTCGGGCACACGAATCTCAGTGAGCACTCCGGCCACCGGCGACGGGACCTCGGAATCAACCTTGTCGGTCGAGACCTCAAAGAGCACCTCGTCCTCGGCGACGGCGTCGCCGATCTGCTTGAACCATTTGGTGATGGTTCCCTCGGTCACCGATTCCCCGAGTTGGGGGAGCTGGATCTCGGCCATGGTGGGTCTTCCTCCGATGGAAATGGGGGGCGTCAAAGTGCGTGCGTTCCGAGGCTACCGAGGTCGGCGGCTCCGGCGTGATCTCAGTGCAGCGATCGTCCAGTAAGAGCCAACACGCTCTCGCCGAAAAGTTCACTGAGGGTGGGATGAGGCTGAATGAACTGTGCGACCTCATCAGCGTTGGCCTCCCAGTTGACTGCAAGGTAGGCCTGGCCGAGCTGCTCGGTCACCCAAGGTCCGACCATGTGCACACCGAGCAGACGACCTCCAGTGCCGTCAGGTCGCTTCTCAGCGATGACCTTCACCATGCCCTCAGGGTCGCCCAAGATGAGCGCTCGTCCGTTGCCGGCATATCGATGCTTGCTCACGATGACATCGAAGCCAGCTTCTTTCGCTGAGGCCTCGGTATGACCGACGAAACTGACCTCAGGATGGCAATAGATGCACCAGGGCACCTTGCCGTAGTCAATGGGGTCGGGGTCCTCGCCAAGAATGTCCTTGATAATGAGGATGCCTTCGGCGAATCCGATATGCGCAAGAGCTGGAGTGGCGATGAGATCACCGCCGGCGTACACGCCGGGCTCTGCGGTTCGACAGAGCGGGTCGACTTCGACATGACCCCGGTCGGTCACGACAACCGCCGTGCCGGCGAGATCAAGGTTCTCCGACAGTGGGCGCCGGCCAACCGAAACCACCACCGTCTCGACCTCGATTGATTCGCCATCGCCAACATGAACCGTGGTGCCCGAAGCGCCTGGGGTGTGGCCGCTGACGGTGACTCCCGTGCGGACATCAATGCCGCGTTCCTTGAACGACTTGAGCACGACTTTGGTGATGTCCTCATCGCAGCCGGGCAGGATTTTCTCGAGACCCTCAAGAATGGTCACCTTGGTGCCCAGATCCGACATCATCGAGGCGAACTCGCAGCCGATGGCACCACCACCGATGACAACAGCGCTGGCCGGCAGTGTCTGAAGAGAAAGCACCTCATCAGAGGTGACGACCCGAGTGCCATCAACCTCGAAGCCTGGAATCGTGCGCGGCACTGATCCCGAGGCCAGCACCACATGGGTGCCGACGAGTTCAACATCACCGGACGATCCTCCGGAAACCTTCACGAGATGATCGGCCCCCAGCGTGCCGATGCCGTCGTAGACGGTGACCTTCCGGCGCTTGAGGACGCCATTGAGCCCACCGTGGAGCATGTCAATCACGCTCTGCTTGCGGGTCTGCGTGACGCCGAAATCGAGAGTGGGCTCACTGGTTGTAAGACCGAACAACGCCGCAGATTCGATGGCACGGCGCACCGACGCGGTCTCCAGCAACTCCTTGGCCGGGATACAGCCCACATGCAGGCAGGTACCGCCCACCTTGGCCTTCTCGATGAGGGCGATCCTGAGACCGGCCGAAGCGCCGTAGAGAGCTGCCCCATAGCCGGCGGGACCACCACCGATGATGACGACGTCGAACTGCTCGGCCACCTGGCCACCTCCGTAAGAGCGAACCCCCCGAGCCTACCCACGCCCACGCGGGCCAGAACCATGACCTTCGCTACAGCTGTTGCTGCTGCTGCTCGAGGCGCGGACGGCGAATCAGAATCATCCGAATCGGCAGAGCAACCGGGACACCGCCGCAAAGAAATCTTCGCCGGTGAACCCGATCAGTGGGTGGCCATGAACAACTGGGCCGAACCGGCCACAAGGATGGCGAACCCGCAGGCAAGGGCGAGGAAGATCAACTTACGGGTGCTCATCGACCAGAATCGTAGCGGTCCCCGAGTTCTCTCCCCGCGTCGGGCATAGTCAAGGTGTCGGCGGTGTTCTCTCACCTGCACACCCCCACATGGCGCCCCAGCCCCACCACCGAGGAGACACCTGTGCCCACCCCCAAGAAGATCGCTATCACCGGAGCCTCCGGCCTCATCGGCTCTGCGCTTCGATCTGCTCTCGAAGCTGATGGCCACACGGTCGTGCCAGTAGTTCGCCGTCCGGTGCGCGCCAATGAACTCGCAGTGCAGTGGGATCCGTCGGCCGGCACCATCGATGCTTCTGGCCTCGAGGGGCTCGATGGTGTTGTGCACCTCGCCGGAGCCGGGATCGGCGATCATCGATGGAACGACTCCTACAAGCGTGAGGTGCTCGAAAGCCGCACGAAGGGCACTGATCTCCTGGCCCGAACTCTGGCCGGACTTACAACACCTCCCCCGGTGCTCGTGAGCGGCAGCGCCATCGGTATCTACGGCGACACCGGCGACTCCGTCGTTGATGAATCGGCCCCCTATGCCCGTGACTTTCTTGCTGACGTCTGTGTCCAATGGGAGGCAGCCACCGCTCCGGCCGAACAAGCAGGCATCCGCGTCGCACATTTGCGCACCGGCATCGTGCTCAGCCCCGACGGTGGCGCACTGGCGAAGCTGCTCCCCTTATTCAAGCTCGGTGTGGGTGGCCGAATGGGTTCGGGCCGCCAGTGGTGGAGCTGGATCAGCCTGCGCGACGAACTCGCGGTTATCGAATGGTTATTGGAGAACGAAGTGAGCGGCGCAGTCAACGCCACGGCGCCTACGCCAGTCACCAACTCCGAACTCACCAAGACCCTTGGCGCCGTGATGCACCGACCAACGCTGTTCCCGGTCCCCGGGTTCGGGCCGAAGTTGCTCCTCGGTTCCGAACTGGCCCAGGCGCTTCTCTTCACCAGTCAGCGAGTTGCGCCGGCCGTACTCACGGGGCATCAATTCGAGTTCGCTGATCCCACACTTGAGGAAGCGCTGCGCTCCATGCTCAATCGCCCCGCCGCCGCCTGAGAGACTCTGACCATGTCCTCCAAGTATCCGGTCAAGCAGGTGTCTGTCAGCCGCATCATTCATGCCGAGCCTTCGGCGATCTTCGAGGTCCTCGCTGATCCGTCCAAGCATTCGGTCATCGACGGTTCGGGAAGCCTGAAGCAGGTCAAAGGCAACCCCGGTCGACTCGCGCTTGGTTCGAAGTTCTCCATGGGCATGAAGATCGTCTTCAACTACTCCATCAAGAACACCGTGGTGGAGTTTGAGGAGGGACGTCTCATCGCCTGGCGCCATTTCGGACGTCATATCTGGCGCTACACGCTCGCACCGGTTGCCGGTGGCACAGAGGTCACCGAAACCTTTGACTGGGCTCCGGCCCTCATCCCAGCGATGATCGAACGACAGGGATACCCAACCAAGCATCCAGTTGATATGGCCAAGACCTTGGAGCGACTCGACACCTACGTCACCACTGGCGAGGTTCCTGCGTCGCAGTGACAACCTCGTCACGCAGCGCACTGGTCCCGCTGGGATGGGATGACGACTGGGAGTCCGCGCTCGCTGAGATCGATGAGCGTGCCCTCCCGGGTCGAGTGTTACTGCACCACGGTGTAGGTCTGGTCCTCGCTCTTCCCGAGTCGGTGGAGACGATCATGCTCACCCAGCGTCTCCACCCAGCTCCCGCCGTCGGCGACTGGATCGCAGTGGTCGATGACGAAGCAGTGGCAATTCTCCCCCGTCGCTCACTGCTGCGCCGAAGAAATGCTCATGGCGATGGCGAGCAGCAACTTGCCGCCAATATCGACATGGTGCTGCTGGTGTGCGGCCTCGATCGTCCAATCAAAGACGGACGTATTCAGCGCGGTACAGCAATCGCCCACGATGCCGGAGCCCGACCAGTTGTGATCCTCACCAAGGCCTCACGCCAGGATGACGGAATTCCCGATGCCGAAACGGCTGCATCCGAAGTTCGCAACGCTCACCCGGGCATCGAGGTCGTGATTACCTCGGTAAACGAAGGTGAGGGACTCGACGAACTTCGTCGCCTCATCGGCACCCGCACCGTCACCCTGCTCGGCGAATCGGGCGCAGGGAAATCCAGCATCGTCAACGCGCTTCTCGGCTCGGAGGTGGCGGCGACTGGTGATGTGCGCGAGGGCGATTCGAAAGGGCGACACACCACCACCAGTCGCGAGCTCCATCTCCTTCCCGAGGGCGGCGTCCTGATTGACACACCGGGCATCCGCGCTGTCGGTCTCGTCACTGACACCGAAGCAGTCGCTGAGACCTTCACCGATGTCGATGAGATCGCCGAGACCTGTCGTTTTGCCGATTGCCAGCACAGGAACCAACCCGGCTGCGCCATTGCCGCAGCGCTCAAAGCCGGAGACATCACATCCGATCGAGTCGAAGCGTGGAGACGACTGCGCGATGAAGCCGCCGATTCCTCAGCCAGTCGGCCCCGATGGACCCCTCCACCTCCACGAGCTCGTCGACGAATCTGAGCCCAGGGCCCCTCGAGGGGTCGCTCTCACGCGAGCCCTGCGACAACATCGCTCGGCCCGATCTTTGCTTGGGTGTTCTCCAGTTCAGGCGATACCGAGCGCTGCGTTGACGCGCTTGACTGCATCGGCGACTGCGCTGGCCGCGGCGTTGAACTCAGCGACCGCAGGTCGCTGCCCGGCAGCAAACTGGGCCACCAGCGGCTCGAGAGTGGCCTGAGCGGCGACGAGCTGCGCAAGATCATCCTTGACCGCACCACTACAGGGAAGTGCTGTCACAGTGGCATCAAAGGTTTTCATGGCGTCGACGTAATTCGCCGCGAAGCCAGCGAACTGCTGGTTCATCTGGCCATTCTGGGCCGCCTGCGAGAAATAACGGGCAACGCTGTTGAGGCTTGAGGCTGCGGCCTGGTAGCCAGATCGACAGGGGTCAGTACTGGCCGCAGTCGTACTCGACGTGGAAGTCGCCGATGAGCTTGAGCCGGAACTCGAACAACTCGTGAACGCGAGCGAGATGAGCATTGCCGAAGCGGCGAGGTAGCGAAGCGAACGGGAGGTCACCTAGAACTCCAGACTCGCCATGAGCTCGTCGGCGATGTCGAAGTTCGAGTACACGTCTTGGATGTCGTCATTGTCCTCAAGAGCGTCGATGAGCCGCAGCACTGCGGTTGCAGCTTCGGCGGTCTCAAGAGCGACGGACAAATTGGCCACCATGGTGGAATCAGCAGATTCGTAGCCGATACCGGCTTCGTCGAGGGCAGCACGCACCGCGGGGAGATCCGTGGGCGCACAGGTGAGGCTCCAGGTGTCGCCCTCCTCGGCAAGATCCTCAAGGCCGGCGTCAAGCGCCGCCATCATGATGTCGTCCTCGTCAACAGACCGCGAAAGCGTGATGATCCCCTTGCGTTCGAACTGCCAGGCG
The DNA here is from genome assembly GCA_947449015.1 of Microthrixaceae bacterium. Taxonomy (GTDB): domain Bacteria; phylum Actinomycetota; class Acidimicrobiia; order Acidimicrobiales; family Acidimicrobilacustridaceae; genus Acidimicrobilacustris. The sequence continues at coordinate 72,474 of CANFQA010000008.1, forward strand.
ACCGCTCCGGGTTCAGCGATCGATCCGCCGTTCTTCTTCAGGATCGACCGCACATCGCCACCCGTGCGATTGCGATTGTCAGTAAGCACGTCGATCAAGATGGCAACCCCGTTGGGTGCGTAGCCCTCGTAGGTGATCTGCTCGTACTGCACGCCCTCGAGCTCGCCGGTGCCGCGCTTGATGGCGCGTTCAATGGTGTCGATGGGCACGGAACTGTCGCGCGCCTTTTGGAACATGGTGCGAAGTGCGGGGTTCATAGCTGGATCGCCACCACCCTCGCGGGCCGCCACTTCCACCTGCCGGATGAGTTTGGCGAACACCTTGGCGCGCTTCTGATCGGCAGCGCCCTTCTTGTGCTTGATGGTCGCCCATTTGGAATGACCAGACATCAGGAACTCCTTGGTCGGTACGTCGGATCGGAACCGATCCGGGGATCAGTGGCGACGGCAGCGTTCATGCTGCCACGCCGGAGAGGAACAACTCATGCACACGCAGATCTTCGGCGAGTTCGGGATGGAATGAGGTGACGAGTACGGCACCCTGACGGCAGGCGACAGCCCGCCCATCGTCAACGATGGCCAATACTTCAACCCCGGGACCGACCCGCTCCACGATCGGGGCTCGGATGAACACTGCATGCACCGCCGGGCCGTCAATGCCGACAACCTCAAGGTCCGTTTCGAACGAGTCGTTCTGGCGACCGAACGCGTTACGGCGCACGTCAATATCGATGGCTGAGAACGAACGTTGATCGGCCCGACCGTCAAGAACGCCGGCTGCAAGCAGGATCATTCCGGCACAGGTGCCGAGTGCAGGCATGCCATCGGCCAGTCGATCCTGAAGTGGTTCGAACAAACCGTTCAGGGTTAACAGTTTGGAGATTGCCGAGGACTCCCCGCCGGGGAGGATGAGCGCATCGACGGTGTCGAGCTGCGCTGGCGTGCGCACCTCGACCGCGTCGAGACCGAGCCGGGCCAGTGCACGTGCGTGAAGATCAACCGCGCCCTGCAGGGCGAGGATGCCGATGACCGGCGACACCTGGGGGCTCCGATGATTGCGGCATCATGAGGTGGATGCGAGCGGCAGGGCCGCTCTCACCATCCGCGCTCGGCGAGCTTGGTGTCAAGGGAACCAATTTCAAGTCCGGGCATGGCCTCGCCCAAACCGCGGCTCACCTTCGCAAGGATGGCGGCGTCGTTGTAGTTGGCAGTGGCTTCGACAATGGCGCGAGCCATGCGCGACGGGTCTTCGCTCTTGAAAATGCCCGAACCCACGAAAACCGCCTGTGCCCCCAGCTGCAGCACAAGGGCAGCATCGGCGGGCGTGGCGATGCCACCAGCGCAGAACATGGGAACAGGGAGCGTTCCGGTGCGGGCGATCTCCTGCACGAGCGGAAGAGGCGCCTGCAAACGCTTGGCCCAGTCGAACAGTTCGGCGGAATCAGCGGTGCCGATCTTTCGGATGTCTCCAAGGATGGAGCGGAGATGACGCACGGCTTCGACAACGTTGCCGGTGCCGGCCTCTCCCTTCGAACGGATCATGCAGGCGCCTTCAGAAATGCGGCGAAGCGCCTCGCCAAGATTGGTGGCACCACAGACGAACGGTGTGGTGAACGCCCACTTGTCGATGTGATGGGCCTCATCGGCGGGAGTCAGCACCTCGGACTCATCGATGTAGTCAACGCCGAGTGACTGCAGGATCTGTGCCTCAGCGAAATGACCAATACGGGCCTTCGCCATCACCGGGATGGTGGTCACCGCCTTGATGCCCTCGATCATCTCCGGATCCGACATGCGAGCCACGCCGCCGTCGCGCCGGATATCCGATGGCACTCGCTCAAGCGCCATAACGGCGATCGCGCCGGCGTCTTCGGCGATGCGCGCCTGCTCGGGATCGACGACATCCATGATGACGCCGCCCTTGAGCATGTCGGCCAGACCACGCTTGACGAGCTGGGTACCAGTTTCGCGGGTCGGGTTCACATCAGAGATCTGTTCGGCCATGTACCTACTCTACGGGCCGAGCCTGTCGGAGTCCCAAGCGAGAGCCCCACCGATGTGGCCGAACCACCGGTCAGCGCTGGGCAGCGGTCAGCTGATCGATACTCGCCTGATCGGTAGCTGCGTAGGTGGTGACGACAGCGTCGGTTCGGGGCAACTCCACCCAGGTGTGACCTGGAGTGAGGTCGATAGCTGCGCCTGTGGTGTCACGCAGTACCGCTGGCGACCGGGCATCGGGACGGGACCAGGTGCCCTCAACAGCATGACCTCCGGTGTAGACGATCGCTCGACCGGAGCCGACGGTCAGCGCCATCGGGGAACGACTGTCCGATGGGCTCTGGCCGTACTCAGTGAACATGATCACCACATTGGCCGGGGCGACCTGCCCGCCGGCTCTGTCCATGGTGGCGCTCTCGGCCCGGCCATGGGAGCCGTCGACCTGAAAACGGCGCCATCCTGCGCGCTGGGCATCCCAGAGGTAGTCGATGACCGTGCCTCCACCGAAGTTCACTGAAAACCCGGGGGCGGCCACACCCGCTGGCGCCACATCGGCACGGCGATAGGCGAACAATGGTTTCGGCGCGCCCTGCCCTGCGGGCGCTTTCAGCTCGAGCAGCTTCGGCAGGTTCACATAGAGATTGTGTGGTGCAACACGATCGGTTGATCGGAAGTAGGCCTCCGTTGCTGCACTGTAGGAAGCATCGGTCAGCAGGCCCTTGCGTGCTGCAGCGGCCACCTCACCTTCCACCCCGGGATTACCTCCCGACCACGCGAACAGCGGCGTGGAGAGATTGCTCACCAGATCGATATCGCTCGATCGCGCCGAGCGCACCGGGCCTACCGGTTCGGGCAGTTCCGAATGGAATACGAGTGCGAAGCGCGTAATACCTTCAACGAGCAACTCATAGACCACGTCCGCCCGCTCGATACCGGTCTGCGGACGAGCGTCGGGCGAGTTGTCCATCTTCACCACGATTGCCGGATGCGCTCCCTTCGAGGTTGCATCAGCCGATGGCAGCCCGGTGAGAGGCCAGGTCGGCAGCACGACAGTCGTAGTCGTCGACGTCTCCGGTGTGGCCTGCTTTGATCCGCCACCGCATGCAGCCAACAGTAAGGAAACAACAGCCGCGAGCGAGCCCGCCACGATGAGTGTGCGTCTGGACATGGGACCTCGTTGGTTCAGAGGAGTCGGAGCGCTTCGATGCGAAGGCGAAGATCAGGGCGATCGGCAACCGCTCGTCCGACAGCGCCGGTGGCTGCCATCCACAGGTGGTCGATGCTGGGATCGGTGCGTTGAAGTGCAGTACCAGTGGCTTCACACTGCTCGAGCGCGGTGATCAGCGCTGGCGGGAATCGAGTGAGCGCCACGCCGGCCTGGTCGAGCAGTAGGTCGCGGTCGGGATCGCCCACATAGGCAACCCCGGCGGCCACCAGTCCGGAGAAGGGCCGAGCAAGTGCGGCTCGAACGCCACCGGCGTCGAGGGCTGCTGCTGGCCTGCCCACCGAACGGACCGCGGTGGTACCGGCCGGAAGGTCGCCCTGACGGATCTCAGCAATCCCTCGTCCCAGAATTGCTTCGAGTTGGATTCGGTCCAGTACTTCAAGAAGTCCAGTGGTGACCACAAGCGTTGACCGCTCAGGGGTCAGACCGACGACGAGCATGTTGGCCCCAGGATCTTCGACAAGCCGCAAGGCAGGAACGGGCACTCCGCGCTGCGCGGCGAGGCCTTCGGCGAGATTGGCGAGTCGGGCTTCGAGCGGACCACTCACGGCAACGGCGCCAATGCGCTTCAGCACATCAGCTTCGATCCCGGCGGTGAGCGAACGAACACGCAGCACAGCGAGAACAACAGTGACAACAACGCCCAGTGCCAGCCCATAGACCCCGGCGATGAGCAAAAGGACTGCGGTGAGAACGATGCCAGCAGAGACCACCGGAACCACAGCAGCCAGCGTTAGCGGGCGGATGGTTCGTGGAACTCGCTCGATAGTGGCGGTCACTCGGGATCCTCGGGGAGACACATGATGCCAGCAGCCTACCGGCGCCGGAGCACCTGTTCGTAGAGCCCCTCGTACTTCGCAGCAAGTTGCGCCATGGAGAATCCGGTGGCCCGTTCAGCTCCGGAGTGCACGAGACGTGAGTTCACCTCTGGTTCGAACAGCGCCCGGCGCAGAGCACCGGCCAATGCCCGAGGATCGCCGGGGGCTACCAGCAGTGCATCGAGATCGGCACGAGCGACATTTGCATATCCCGGCAATGTCGTGGCGACAACAGCGGTCCGGGCGGCCATGGCCTCGAGCAGCACGACCCCGAAAGACTCCCCTCGCAGCGAGGGCGCACAGAACACGGTGGCGGCACGGAGTCGTTCAATCTTCTCGGCCTCCGAAATGCGACCCAGCCATTCGATCCGCATATCGCCGGCAACCCGTCTGCGAAGTTCGGTGGTCTCGGGACCATCACCGGCAACCCACAGTCGCACCTCGGGAGGCAACTCCCCCATTGACTCAAGAAGGACGGCAAGACCCTTGCGCGGTTCATGGCGACCAAGGAAAAGAATGGTGGGGTTCGCTGGGCTCTCAACCTGACCGCCCTCGTAGGCCCGCAGATCGACCCCGTTGAACAGCAGCTCGTAGTCGCCACCAACCGCTGTCATCGCCATGTCGCGTGCGTCAACAGACACTGCGCAGCGCAAATCGAGTTTGCCAGCCAGCCAACGCACGATCGGATTGAGCCACCGGTATCCAGCGCTCTCTCCCGCGGCGTGGAACGTGCCGACCAAGGGTTGCGATTTGAACAGCAGCGCGGTCTGCGTGACACCGGGAGCAAGCGGTTCGTGGAGATTCACGATCTCGAAGCGCTCATCGCGCAGCGCCCTGATGGTGCGCAGCTGCGCGGAGGGATCAGGAGCGATCGGGGCCATTGATCCGTTGGCCGCTGTGGGGAGACTGTCGCCTAACGGGGTGACACCGGCATCGGGCGGTGGACCGTCGCACGGGCCGAGTACCCGAACATCGTGTCCGCGGGTGCGCAACGCTTCGGCAAGGCCGAGCACCTGCCCCTGCACCCCTCCTGGGAGCGTGAGGCTGTACGGACAGACAAGTCCGATCCGCATCTCAGGTTTCCGCCGACCGCGCTGCCGGCCCGGAACGTGGGCGCGGATGAGGTTTGCCAATGGCCTCGAGCAGGTCGTAATCGCTTGACCAATTGGGCTGCTGGAGATGCCACTGATCAGGAGCGCGCCGGATCAGATCTTCAAGTCGAGTGGCCATCTCACGAGTGACACGAGTGACGTCCTCGCCGAATCGACCCTCGCGTTGCGCCTCGAGCGGGGGCTGTACCACGGCACGATGTTGGTGTTCACCCTCGAAATAGACCGCCGCCGTGATGAGCGGCGCACCGGTGCGCAACGCCAGCATCGCCGGCCCAGCCGGAATTGAGGTCAACTCACCAAATAATTCGAGTTCGATGCCGTCGCCGGTGATATCCCTGTCGGCCAGAAGAACCACGATGTGGTTGTTGGCGAGCGCTCGGAGTATCGCTGTCCCCGACGATGGACCGAGAGGCACGATGTTCAAGCCGAGCTCACGCCGAAACGACGCGAAGAACTCGAACAATGCCGGCGGCTCGACAGCCTCGACAACCACCGTGGTAGCTACGTGCTTAACCGTGGCCAACCAGAAGCCGGCCCACTCCCAGCCACCAAGATGCGGAAGCACCAGCACAGCGCCGGTTCCTGCATCGAGAGCATCGGTGATGTGATGGAAATTCTCAACAACGATTCCGGCGTCGACTTCGGCCGCGGTGAGCTTGGGTAGACGAAACGACTCAACCCAGTAGCGCGCATAACTGGCGAAGGTGGCATTGACCGCCCTGCGCAATGCCCGTCCCTGCAACTCGGGCTGCACCCGCTGGAGATGTCGGGCGACGAGCAGGCGCCGCTCTTTGGAGACTCCCGCCGCAGCGCGACTCAGCGCCGTTGCGGTGGCATCGGCCATCGTCCATGGCAAGGTGCGCGAGACGAATGCTCCGGCCCGATAGGCCGCGGTTACGACGTCGGGAGCCACGGGGCCTTAGCGGCGTCGGCGTGACTGCAGGTTCTGTCGCCATGCGGTCGAGGTTGACCGCGCGGCCCGACGACGTGATGCCCGGCGGGTGGACGCCACCGCCGGCCGTTCCTTCGAGGCTTGACGCCACACCTTGATGAAACGTTGCACTGCGGTGACCACAGTGAGAACAAGCATGATCCACAGGATTGGAACCAGCAGCGACTGGAACAGCAGACCGAGCCCGAGCAGCAAGATGCGCTCGGCGCGCTCCATGATGCCGCCCTTGGCATTGAACCCGAGTGCCTCAGCCCTAGCCCGTTCGTAGGAGATGATCAGCGAGGCACCGAGTACCGCCATCGGCAGCAGCGCCATATGGCTCGATTGGGTGTCGGCGAGATACCACGCCACGCCCAGGAGCAAGAAGGTGTCGGAGATCCGATCAGCGACCGAGTCGAAAAATGCGCCGCGAGGACCGGCGGTGCCAGCGGCCTTGGCCACAGCACCATCGAGCGCATCGGGAAGACCCGTGAGGACCAGAAGGAGCAGCCCAAGCGAGAGGTGCCCTGTGGCAATGGCTGCGCCCGAGGCGGCGGCCATTGCAACGCCCACACCGGTGAGGACATCGGCGTTGATCCCTGCTCGGCGGAGCTTCACGCCCACCGGTTTCAGTCCTCGTTCGATACTCGCCTTCCAGCGGCCGTCAAGCATGGAGTTCTCCTCGGGAGGCCGACATGGTGGCGCTCACCAGACCCCTGAAGGTTAGCAGTC
>CANFQA010000009.1 GCA_947449015.1 Microthrixaceae bacterium
GTTGTTGTTTGGAGCGGACGACGAGAACCGTCGTCGCTGCGCTCCTCCTCCCGAATCTCAATGACGAAACGCAACAACCCGGCCTCAAAGGCCGGGTTGTTGTTTGGAGCGGACGACGAGATTCGAACTCGCGACCCTCACCTTGGCAAGGTGATGCTCTACCAGCTGAGCCACGTCCGCAGGGATGATCACTCTAGCAAGCCTCCGGTTCCCGACAAAAAGCGGGGCTTCTCCGGGTCAAGAAGTGATCAGGCTGTCGGTGGGCGCAAATCGACCGTGAGGGTCAGCACGCCGTCCACAACTTCGGCCGCGGCGTCGCCGATGATGGCGAAATCCTGAAAGTCGAACTGGGCCTGCTCGATGAATCGGGCCCGTTCTTCGCCGGCGATCGGCGGTAGTGGCCGGTTCTTGACTGCGTGGGCCCGGTCACGGAACCGCTGCAGCATTGCGTCGAGATCAAGAGCGTTTGTCATGTCTCTACGGTAGATCGGCGCGAGGATTTTCGCTCCCGACTGGCCGGGTTTGTCGCCAGTAGACCACGGTGAGCACCACGAAGCCTGCGGCAACGGCGAGCAGCCCAATGATGACCATGGTCACTTTGAGTCCAGTGGACAGGCCCCCGCTCGACTTGGGACTACTGAACCCAGGAGGCGCGCCCGCATTGCGGCCAACTTTGGTCGTGGAGGTGCTCGACGTGGTGGACGATGTAGTGGTCGAACTGCTCGACGATGAGTTCGATCGTGCTGTCGTCTGCGGGTTCGTTGGAGCAGGCGTAACAGCTACGGCTTCAGTTGTGGTGGAGGACTCCACGGTGGTGGTCGGAGCTTCGGTAGTGGTTGGTGCTTCGGTGCTTGTCGGAGTCTCCGTCGTTGTTGGGGCTTCGATCGTGGTGGTGGTGTCCTCAGCGCTGACAGCTGACGCAAGTCCCACGGTGAGCGTCATGAGCCCCACTCCGAGCAGAACCGCCGCGGCGGCACGCAGCCGTCGAAGATCGGTCGCTTTGCGAGGTCGGGAGGAATCTGGTGCCGGCACGCAGAGCACCATAGTTGGCGGCATCTTCATCGTTGGTGGAGCGGGCAGGAATAGGTGGTCCGCCCACCAATTGTCCGGCGCAGCAGTGGCGAACCGTCGGCAGGACAGTTCCCTTGGCGACTTCGACTGTCCTGGAGATCCCCGAGATGAGATCCACCGCGAGCACCAAGAACTCGCAGCGTGTGCCGCATCACACGGCGCAGCGTCACGACCTCGTCATGGCTGAGTGAGCCCGCCGCGCGGGCGGGGTCGAAGCCTGCTCGCCACAAGGTTTCGTCAGTGAGCAAATTCCCGAGACCGGCAAGGCGCGCTTGGTCCATCAGTCTGGCCTTTAAAGGTGCGTTGCTGTCCGCAAGTAGCGCGGTGAGTTGCCGCAGAGTCACCTCAGCGGCATCGGGACCAAGTCGTTGCTCATCGGGGTTGAGTTCGACACCACCGAGACGGCGGGGGTCACGCATACGCAGCGCACCACCGTCCTCGAAGTGCAGAACGAATCGTTCCCAGGCCGGGTCGCGTCGATGGCTTGCGTACTCCAATGCGTCGATCGCGTCAGCCCCGTCAACGTCGAGAACGCCGGTCATGCCGAAACGGAGTCCGATAGTTGGTCCGGTGGTGTCGAGAAGAAGCAGTTTCCCGCGACGACGATCATCGATCACGGTCTCGCCAACCAGTACCGTGATGACGGAACCAGCGTCGATCCCGCCTTTCAGGTACCACGCATCAGGCGCATCGATCCCCACGATGCGTCGTCCCAGTTTCGTGGCAGCAGCGCGCCGATAGATCTCGACCTCGAGCATCTCGGGCATCAGCCGACTCCGCCTGTTCCCATGGGCTCGTGAGTCTCAGTTCACCGCAGCGAGGTGACCGCAGCGAGCGCCTGTTGGAAATCAGCAACCAGATCACCAGCGTGTTCCAGACCAACCGAAACTCGGACCGTTCCCGGACGTATCCCGTTGGCCTCAAGTTCCTCAGCAGTGAGGTTCACGTGCGTCGTCGATGCCGGATGGGTCACGAGCGTCTCCGGCCCGCCAAGCGAAGTTGCCAGTTGGGCGATCTGCAACGACTCCACGAACACCCGCCCAGCTTCGAGTCCACCCGAGAGATCAAAGGTGAGCAGACCGCCGGGCAGAGCCATCTGCCGCTGCGCGAGTTCGTACTGCGGATGTGATTCGAGGCCCGGCCACCTCACCTCTTCGATCACTGCATTGCCTTCGAGGAAATTGGCGAGCTCGCCCGCATTCGCGCTCTGACGCTCAAGACGCACACCGAGAGTGCGCAGTCCGCGCGTGCCATTCATGGCATCGAACGGCGATGCATTTGCTCCCTGCAACACGGCGAAGGAGTAGAGCCAGTTGACCAATTCAGCTGAACCAGCAACGACGCCGAGAGTGGCGTCGTTGTGCCCAGCAATGGCTTTGGTTGCCGAATGGATAACGAGGTCCACGCCGTAGTCGAGCGGCCGCTGCACCAATGGAGTGGCGAATGTGGAATCGACCACAGTCATTGGTCCGGCGATAGCTCCGAGTTCGGCAAGGTCAACGAGATCAAGACGGGGGTTCGCCGGAGTTTCTGCGAACACCAGCGTGGTCCGCCCAGGAATCACCGCAGCGGCAAACGCTCCAGGTTCGGTGGCATCCACGAACGTCACGTCGATGCCGAATCGCGGACACACCGTTTGCAGCAGAAGTTGCGTGCCGGCATACAACTGACGCTGCGCAACGATGTGGTCGCCCTTGGAGCAGAGCCCCAGGACAACAGCGCTAATCGCGCCCATTCCCGACGCGAATGCTCGAGCAGTCTCGGCACCCTCAAGCTGGGCAATGGCATCTTCGAAACCATTCACAGTGGGATTGCCATACCGGCTGTAGAAGCGCGCAGCTCCAACACCGGTGGCCATACGACGACCCTCCTCCACCGTGGGAGTCACAAACGTGGTCGTGGCCCACAGAATCGGAGCAAGCGCTGTGTCGTTGTCGGCTCGGCCCGCACGAATAGCGCGAGTTTCGGGATGCAGTTCGTCAGAAGTCATGGGGTACTCGTTCGGTGGTTGGACCGGAGATTTGTGAGGAATGGAGCAACAGCCTCGCCGACCTGATCGGTTCGAGTGAGGAATCCATCGTGACCTTCAGCGCACGCAATGACCCCGTGAATGACTGAGCCCCCGTTGGCATCAATGAGGTCACGCAGAAGTTCCTGCTGATAGGGCGGATAGAGCGCGTCAGAGTCGATCGCCATGGTGAGCACAGGCGCGGTAATTCGGGCCAGCGCGCGCTGCAGGCCCGAGCGGCCGCGGCCGATGTCATGAAGGTCCATGGCGCGGGCAATTGTGAGATATGAGTTGGCGTCGAACCGACGCGCCAGCTTGGCGCCCTGGTTGTCGAGATAGTTCTCGACCTGAAATCGCTGCCAGGCAGTGAATCCGTTGTCGAGTTGGTCGTATTCCTTGCGATCGAACCGCTCTGCGAACTCCGCTTCAGCCCGATAGGTGATGTGAGCCATCTCGCGCGCCACTGCGAGGCCCTGATGCGGGCCTTCACCGGGTGCGGCGTCGTAGTAGTCGCCACCATTCCACTTGGGATCAAGCACAATGGCGCTGCGCTGCACGCTCGAGTACGCAATCTGCTGGGCGCTGGCGGCCGCGGTGGTGGCAATTGCCACCAAACCACCAACGCGATCGGGGTACATGATCGCCCACTCCAACGCCTGCATCCCGCCCATTGAGCCGCCAATCACCGCGAGCCACTTTTGGATACCAAGCGCATCGGCTACGGCTTCTTGGGTGCGCACAATGTCACGAATAGTGATGGTGGGGAAGGTCGAACCGTAGGGACGGCCAGTGGCCGGATCAATCGAGGATGGCCCTGTGGAGCCCTGACAGCCACCAAGCACGTTGACGCACACCACGAACAGCTCGTCGGTGTCGACCGCTCGACCCGGACCGATCAAGCGATTCCACCATCCCTCAACTGAACGACCCACAACGAGCTCGCCAGCTGCGTGACTGTCGCCAGTGAGCGCATGACAGACCAGCACCGCGTTCGACGCATCAGCAGCGAGCGTGCCCCATGTTTCGTAGGCCACCGTGACACCGCGCAGAACTCCCCCACCCTCAAGGGTGAATGGTCGACCCGGCGCAACCTCCACGAACCGGCGATCGCCCGCGGGGTCGCCAACTCGCCACGCGCCTGAGGCGGGCAGCAGGTCGGCGCTCAGCGGCGCCCGACGGGTGGGCTTGGTCATCATGCTCCTCGAACTGGTGGTTGTCACCACCTCACGATGGTGACCGCATCCCCGCAAAAAGCGGGTTGGCACCTTGGGTGTTCGCCCCAGGTTGCCGAGCCCAGTTTCCCGGGCCACTCCTGATGTGGATCACCATGCTGCCCGAGTCGGCCGAGTCCGGTCAAACACCGAGCCCAATTCGCGATGAAAGAATCGACAGATTGTCTGCCAGAACATAGAATTCGTACATGACAGCTTCCTCGATCGAACCCACTGGCGACCAGCTCGCAACCCTGCTTTCCTCCTCCGATGAGGGGCCGGTTGTCATGCTCAACCTGCTGCGCTACCTCGATTTGGCCAGCGACGGCAGCGGTCGCACCGGCCGCGAGGCATACAACGACTACAGCGCCGCGGTACTACCCATGGTGGCAAACCGTGGCGGCGGCATTGTCTACTTCGGAACCACCAGTCCGACAGTGGTCGGCCCGACCGATGAGCAGTGGGACGACATTGTGCTGGTGATGTATCCGAACCGCGCCGCGTTCATCGACATGACGTCGAGCCCCGAGTACATCGCCATCATGGGTGACCGTGCCGCCGCGCTTGCCGACAGCCGCTTGGTGCCCACCTCGCAGATCAATTTCTGATCCACAGTGTCTGAGACCCTTCGAGTTCAAGGGTCGCCCGTGAATTCGATCGTCATCATCGAGGATCGGGCCCATCTGCGCGTTGGGCACTTCCCTAGCTTGTTCGCAAACCTTGCTGATGATTTCGTCGAGTTGGGAATTCAGGTCGACGTCTTGACCCGGCGGGGTTGGGCACTTGAGGGCACCCGTGGCCGCGAATGGAACCTTCATGAAGCCGGACCGCTCGCTGAGCTCTTCCATAGAGTCGCACGCCGGGCAATGGCTACAAGTCGCTATTTCGCTGGACACACAACTGGTGACATCGGAATCCGATCCTATTTCGGCGCCTTTTTGCGCACCATCGTGCTTATCGTCTCGGCTCGCCGACTGGCTCGAGCCGGTTCGGGCGATCCGGCACCGATTGTTGTCGTTGCTATGGACTTCGTTCCCGCATTGCTCTCGATATTCGGTGGTGCCGACCGGTGGCTGATCTGGCAGTTCCATGACGATGTGGAGTTGAGTTGGCTCGCCCGAGCCGTTGAGGAAACTCGCAGACTCTTCAGACGCCCTGCTCACCATGTGACTGTTGCGGTGCACGATGAACGCTGGTTCGACGCTGTATCTGAACGACTCCCCTACTTCGAAGTCGTGAACATTCCGCTCGTGGCCAGCCGAAAAGGCGATAGCCAACGAGACCAATCGCGCGTCGCTCTCAATCTTCACGCAGACGACAAGGTGGCCCTGTTATTCGGCACTGGGCACCGAGGCCAGTCCCCCGAGGTCGTCGTTGAAGCGTTTCGGCAGCGTCCCGATTGGCAGTTGGTCATTGGCGGCAAAGTCTGTGCACGACTTAGCGCCGCAAGCTTGGAGGATTGGGAAACCCCACCGTTGATGTTCGGAACCTTTGTTGAGGAATCTGTCCGCGACAACCTTTTCGCCAGCAGTGATCTTGCCGTGCTTTCCTTTGTTCCCGACTTTGAGCTCACCTCAGGGACCGTGATGGATGCGGCCTCTCTTGGAGTACCAATCCTCGCGTCCTCGGGTTCGCTCGCTGCGGGCCTTGTTGAACAATCAGGCGCAGGAGAAGTGTTCCAGGCAGAGTCATCGCAGAGCCTTCTCGAGGCGCTGGATCGAATCGACGTTGACCTCGCGCAGCAAGGATCGACGAGACTCCGAGAGATGTACTCAGGCGCAGTGGTCTGTCGAGCACATCTCAAGTTGCTCGACAGAGAAGCCTGGGGCAACTAGCCACACAACGCACGTCCTTCGCCGACGCGCATCAGAAATCGTTCAGGCGCGAACTGCGTCGGCCTTCGGGTCCCATGCAGCCAGATCAGATAGGTTCGGATTGTTCGAGAACACCTCGACGATCGGCTGATTCAATTTCAGTCGCTTAAGGAGTCGCTTGACCTCGAGTTCCTCATTCCAGAGGACAAGAGTGACAACGACGCCAGACTCGCCAGCGCGCGCCGTACGACCGGAGCGATGCAGGTAGGCCTTGTGATCCTCGGGCGGGTCGTAGTGGATGACCACATTCACATCGTCGACGTGAATACCTCGAGCAGCCACATCGGTGGCGACAAGCACTGCGAGCTTGCCCTCGGAGAAATCGGCGAGAGCTTTCTCGCGCTGGCTCTGGCGGAGATCGCCGTGAATGGAGGCAGCTTCGACACCCTCGCGACGCAGATCGCTGGCGACATGATCGGCGGCACGCTTGGTGCGCACGAACACGATGGTCCGGTTGGCACCAGCCGCGATCTTGGCCGCAACCCGGATCTTGTCCATATCGTGCACGGCGAGGAATCGATGCGTCATCTGCTCGACGGTGACCTGCTCGGAGACAACCTCATGCATGACCGGATCGGTCTGATAGCGCTTGATGAGCGTGTCGACCACGCCATCGAGTGTGGCCGAGAACAGCAAGGTCTGATGTGAACCGGGAATGTGGCGCAGGATCCACTCAACCTGGGGCAGGAACCCCATATCAGCCATGCGGTCGGCCTCATCAAGCACGACCTGCATGATGTCGTCGAGTGAGATTTCCTTGCGGTCGATCATGTCGATCATGCGACCAGGCGTGGCCACGACGACCTCAACACCCTTCTCAAGCTCTGCGACCTGCGTTTCCATCTTGGCGCCGCCGTAGATGGCGCTCACCGTGAGTGAGCGGGCCTTGGCCAACGGTTCAAGTTCATCTCGCACCTGGGTGGCGAGTTCGCGGGTAGGCACAAGAATGAGCGCGCGCGGGCGACGGGGTGTGGCTTGAACCACTGTCTCGAGCACGGGCAGACCAAAGGCAAGGGTCTTGCCCGAACCTGTCTTGGCCTTGCCGCAGACGTCACGTCCCGCAAGCGCGTCGGGGATGGTGAGTTCCTGCACGGGGAATGGGCTGGTGATGCCGCGGGCCTCAAGGGCAGCGGCAAAATCTGCGGACACGCCGAGATCGGCGAAGGTAGTCATAGGGAGCCTTGGGGGAAAGGGAACCCGGTGACGATCGACGATCGAACCCGGTTCCGGTGGTGCGACGCCCCTCAGACGCCGCCTGTGTACCCCGTCACCCTACCCCTGCTGTGGCAGAAACGCCCCTTAACGGGGAAGTACGGCCTCGATCGCAGCCACGAGTGCATCATCCTCAGGGTCGACGGTGGGACGAAAACGACCCACGACAGCGCCACCGGGAGCCACGAGGAACTTCTCGAAGTTCCACTGGATGTCGCCAGCTTCGCCCGCTGCATCAGCCACCGCAGTGAGCTCCGCGTAGAGCGCATGTTGGTCGTCACCGTTGACGTCGATCTTCTCGGTCAGCGGGAACGTGACGCCGTAGGTGGACGAGCAGAACGTGGCGATCTCCTCGGGCGTGCCCGGCTCCTGGCCCATGAACTGGTTACAGGGAACACCCAGCACGGTGAAACCGCGATCGGCAAAGCGCTTCTGAAGATTCTCGAGTCCTTCGTACTGCGGAGTAAGACCGCACTTGGATGCCACATTCACGACGAGCACGGCCCGATCGTCGAACGCGTGAAGATCGGCTGCGGTGCCGTCGAGATTGGCGATGGATGCATCAAAGAGGCTCATGGTCTGACTCCTGGTTGGTTTCGGTTGCTGTGCTTCCGGTTGATTCTGGATCGGTTTGTTGCGAGGGTTCGGTCACTTCCGCGTCCACGGCCCATCGATGGCCATCGGCGTAGGGCTCGTCAGTATCTTGCGGACGGCGTTGAACACCGCGGATGGCGAAGGTCAGCAGTGAACCACCAATCCCGATGAACGACAACCAAATGTTCACTCGCAGCCCGAAGATGATGCTGGCGGTGTCGACCCGCAGTGCCTCAATCCAGAGACGACCAACGAAATACCCCAGTACATAGAGCGGCAGGATGTTGCCCGGTCGCATGACCCGTCGCCGGTCGACAGCGATCAACACACCACACAGGGCCAAGTTCCACAGCATCTCGTAGAGAAACGTGGGCTGAAAGACACTCGAGCCGATGTACTCAAGCGGTCGATGGCTGGCGTCGATGCGCACACCCCACGGCAAGCCTGTTGGTCGACCGAACAATTCCTGGTTCCACCAGTTTCCAAGACGTCCGATTGCCTGGGCCAATGGCAGTGCGGGCACGACTGCATCGAGAATGGAAGGAAGCCGGGCACCGCGCCGATGCGCTACCCAAACACCGACTGCGATTCCGAGTGCCATTCCGCCGGGTATGCCGAGACCGCCCTGCCAGATTTTGAACACATCGAGCCAGCGCCCCTCATAGGAACGCCAGTCGGTGAGGACGTGATAGAGCCGCGCACCAATGAGGCCAGCGGGCACAGCCCACATGGCAATGGCATAAAGGTCGTCGGGATTGCCGCCACGTGTCCGCCATCGCGAACGTCCGAGTTCAACCGCTGCCACCACACCAAGGGCGATCATCAGCCCATACATGTGGAACGGACCGAGCGTGTTGGCGCTCGGACTCGGGATAGAAGCGAGCATCAACCCGCCAGCGATTCAGCGCTGATGGCGTAGAGGTCCTCGAACCCAGCAGTCACCGCAGGAGCCAGACCAGCCACACCGGGAAGAAGATTGGCGGCGTAGAAGCGGGCAATGGTGATGCGAGCCTGAAGGTAGTCGGCCTCCCCCACTCCGGCATCGAGATCAGCCTTGGCTGCAAGTGCTGCCTCGGCCAGATAGCGACCACCGGTGAGCAGACCAAACATGCGCAAAAACGGTGTCGCACCGGCCAGCGCATTACGCACATCAGAAACACCATGCTCGGTGAGCCATGCGATGGTGTCAGTGACGATCGCATGGGCTGAAGCCAACTCCGATCGGATCACGCCGAACTGCTCGCCAGCAGCGGCAAGCGGCGCATCGAGCGAGGCGATGTCGGCCATGAACGAGCCGACGATCGCTCCACCACGCATCGGAAGTTTGCGACCCACGAGATCCATGGCCTGGATGCCGTTTGTGCCCTCATAGATCGATGTGATGCGGGCGTCGCGGAAGTGCTGGGGAACACCGCTCTCTTCGATGTAGCCCATGCCGCCATAAATCTGAATGGCCAGCGAAGTCACCTCGATACCCATGTCGGTACCGAACCCCTTGGAAATAGGAATGAGCAACTCCACGAGATCCTGAGATCGCTGGCGAACATCGGGATCGGGATGGTGGTTGGCGACGTCGAGCGCCTGGGCATTTACATACACCGTGGCCCGCAGCGCATCGATCAGCGACTTCATGGTGAGCAGCATGCGTCGAACATCAGGAAGATCAATGATGAACGACATCTCGGTACCGGTAGCTCCCGGAGCACGGCCCTGTCGACGTTCCTGGGCGTACTGCACCGCGTCTTGGTACGAACGCTCAGCGAGGGCAAGTCCTTCGAGGCCAACCGAGAGGCGTGCGTTGTTCATCATGGTGAACATGTAGCGCATGCCCTGGTTCTCCTCACCGATGAGATACCCGATGGCGCCTTCGTTCTCGCCGTAGCTCATGACACAGGTGGGGCTGGCTTTGATGCCCATCTTGTGCTCAATCGACACACAGGTGGCATCGTTGCGCTCGCCAAGCGAACCGTCGTCATTGACGAGGAACTTGGGCACGATGAAACAGGAGATGCCCTTGGTGCCAGCAGGTGCATCAGTGGTGCGGGCAAGCACGAGGTGCACGATGTTGTCCACCATGTCGTGTTCGCCGAACGAGATGTAGATCTTGGTGCCACTGATGCGCCAGGTGCCATCGCCGGCTGGAACTGCCTTGGTGCGCACTGCACCGACATCGGAACCAGCCTGTGGTTCGGTGAGGTTCATGGTGCCGGTCCATTCACCGGTAACCATGCGCTTGAGATAGCGCTCCTTCTGCTCCTCGCTGCCGTGATGCATCAGCAGATCAATTGCGCCCTGTGTGAGCAGCGGCGCCATGGAGAACGCCATGTTGGCTGAGGAAATGAATTCCTGCATGGTGATGCCGACCAACCATGGGAAGCCACCGCCGTCATAGACCTCAGGGAAAGGCACACCGGGCCAACCGGCTTCGACATAGCGCTTGTACCCATCAATGAATCCGGTGGGTGTGCGCACGGTGTTGGTACTCGGGTCGTGCTGGGAACCCTCGAGGTCGCCAACCCGGTTCAGTGGCGCAATGACCTCGGCCACGAACTTGGCGTTCTCCTCGAGCACGCCCATGATCGTCTCCGGGTCGAGCCCGGAGAAGGCCGGCAGTTTGCAGAGCCCACCGAGATCGGTGAGGTGCTCGAGCACGAATCGGATGTCTCGGAGCGGGGGTCGGTAATCAGCCACGGCGAAAGGCTAGACCGCACACCCGTCCCATTTCTCGCCCGCGTGCAATGCTTTCGGGCATGACCGATCTGACCTGGCAGGGCGATGTCGCCATCATCACGATGGCCCAAGGCGAGAACCGTTTCGATCTTGAGGAGACCATGCGCTGGCATGCGTTACTCGACGAAGTCGAAGCCCATGAAGGCCCCCTAGCGCTGGTCACGACCGGAACCGACAAGTTCTATTCAAACGGCCTCAATCTCGACTGGCTCATGGCGAACCAACCGGAGGCCGGCCATATGCTGCGTGAGCTCAATCGGGTGTGGGCTCGCATCCTCGGGCTCGGTTGCATCACCGTGGCTGCCGTCAATGGTCATTGCTTCGGCGCCGGTGCGTTGTTATCGAGTGCCCACGACCGCATCATTATGCGCGCGGACCGCGGCTACTGGTGTATGCCGGAGTTGGATCTGGGACTGCCGGTGTCGGACAAGATGGCGACGCTGTTACAGGCTCGACTCCCCCGCACCGCCATCCACCATGCACTCATGACCGCACATCGCTTCACTGGCCCCGAGGCTCTCACTGCTGGGATCGTCGCCGAACTCGCTGAAAAAGACGCCGTGCTTTCCACCGCCGTGGATTGGGCTGCTGGCATCGCACCGAAATCTCGAGAGGTCATCGCCGAGCACAAACGTCTGCTCTACGGCGAGGTCATAGCTTCACTCTCCGGCCGCTGATCGATCGCACTAGCGTTTCGGCCATGTCTGACGCCCGCGGTGCCATCGAGAATCTCCTCTACAGCTACGCGAATGCCATCGATGCTGGCGATTACGAGGCCATCGGCGCGTTGTTCGAGCACGCAGCCATCGCACTCGAAGATGGCACGCCAATCGCCACCGGGGCCGCAGCAGTCACCGCGCTCTACACCTCCACCACTCGCAAGTATGAAGACGGAACGCCGCGCACCCACCACGTCACGACAAACCCGCTGGTCGAAATCGGCAACGATGGCACCACCGCGGTATGCCGATCGCGCTTCACCGTGTTCCAGCAGACCGACAAGGTTGCGCTCCAACCCATTATTGCGGGCCACTACACCGACTCATTCGAATGCGCCGATGGCAAATGGCACTTCACCGAGCGCCGCATGCGTCCCACGCTCTATGGCGATCTTTCCCAACACCTGCTCATCGAGGACATGCAAACACCATGAACGATCTCTTCGACATTTCCGGCAAGGTTGCGCTGGTCACCGGCGGTTCCCGAGGCATCGGCCTCATGATCGCTCGTGGCTTCGTGGAGGCCGGCGCCAAGGTCTACGTGTCCTCGCGCAAAGCATCAGTCTGCGATGAAGTCGCCGCGGAGCTGCGCGCGATCGGCGAATGCATCTCGCTTCCGGCTGACCTGTCCACCGAGGCCGAGTGCCGTCGTCTGGCCGATGAAGTCATGAACCGTGAGAGCGGCCGACTCGACATCCTGATCAACAATGCCGGCGCCACCTGGGGAACACCACTCGCCGACTTTGACGATGCGGCATGGGATCGAGTGCTCGATCTGAACGTCAAGGGCGTGTTCCACCTCGCCCGTTTCCTGCATCCTGCGCTTGCGGCTGCCGGAACTCACGAGGTTCCGGCCCGCATCATCAACATCGGCTCGGTGGACGGGCTGCATGTTCCGTCGCTCGAGACCTACTCGTACTCAGCCTCGAAAGCCGCCGTGCATCACATGACCCGTGTGCTCGCATCGAAGTTTGCGCCCGATCACATCACGGTGAACGCCATCGCTCCGGGCCCGTTCGAATCGAAGATGATGGCCGCCACTCTTGATGCATTCGGCGAAGCCATCAAGGCACAGGTTCCGATGCGTCGCATCGGTGAACCCTCCGATATGGCCGGCGCAGCTATCTTCCTGTGCTCAAAGGCAGGCTCGTACGTGACCGGAACTGTGCTGCCGGTCGACGGCGGCATCATCGGAACGCTCTGAGGTTCCGCGTCGCACTTAGGTGAGGGCGATGAACGCCAGCACTACCAACAGCACAACCACGATGGCCAGACCGCCGAGAATTGGACGGGCCGCGCCCTTCGGGATCTTGATCAGACCGAAGTCGAGGACGTCCTCACGGCTGCGCTTGAGCCGATACGCGTTATCCGCCGGCGAGCCGACCTTGGGCAGATGCTTCTGGGGCTTTCGCGGTTTCTGAGTCTTCTTGTGGTTCGCCACGCAGCGAGGCTAGCCCCCGGCTGCATTCGAGGATGACAGAATCGACGAATGGACCTCGGACCGATGCCCCCCACCGCCGATGTTGGTCCGATTGCCGCCGATGCCGGCCGACTTGAGCCCATCGCTCCGGGTATTTGGGTCTGGCTTGGCACCGATGGACAGGGCCGGCCCGGACCGAACGTTGGGGTCATTGTCGAAAGCGATGGCATCACACTGGTCGACACCACCGCTGCTCCCTCTGCTGCTCGTGCACTCAATGAGGAACTCAAGCGGTTCGGTGTTCCTGTGCGAAGGGTGATCTACACCTCTAGTCATGTGGAAAGTGTCGGAGGCTCGGCGGTGTTCTGGATGGCGGCCCGCTACGGACGCGCCCAAACCAACGCATTGCTTGAACAGCCCGTGCCGGTCGATGGCTATCGGCGTCTCATGCCCGGGTTTGCTCATGACTACGACGAGTCGTTCGCGACCCGACCTGTGTCGCATGTTGTCGATGCCGCTGCCTGGCTCACACCATTGGTATGCGCTGTGCCGGTGACAGGTCAGCAACATGAAAACCTCATCGTGCTGGTGCCTTCTGCCGGCACCATGTTCGCCGGTGCGCTCGCAACTTTCGGCACAACCCCCAATGCCTGGGATGGTCACCCCGAACAATGGGCCGACACACTCGGCGAACTGCGTGAGCAGGCTCCCGTCATCGTGCCCGGCATTGGCCCTGTCAGCGATGGCATGGCGCTCATGGTTTTGCAGGCCTACCTCTACGCGGTCTGCGATGCCGAGGGCGATCCACGACGTATCCCCGACGGACCGTGGGATGACTGGAGCGAGCGATCGCTCGATGCCGTCAATGTTGAACGTGCTGTAGGCGTCGGCGCCGGCACCACTGACGTACCGGTCGCAATGCTGCAACGATTGGGACTGACCTCATGACTGACTCGTCTGCTTCCAACTCTGCTGCTTCCAACTCCGCTGAAGACAAAACGGCTTCTGCCACTCCAACCGATCCGAACAAGATCCCGGTAGGTGCAGCCACAGTGGTGCTCATGCGCGACGGCGAACACGGCCCCGAGGTCCTGCTTGCTCGTCGCAATAGCCGCCTGTTCTTCGCTGGTGGAGCCTGGGTATTCCCCGGCGGTCGCATCGACCTCGCCGATCACGGCGATGAGTACGCCGGTGTGCCCTTCGACGAAAGCGACCCAGGTTTCATCGAGGTGGCCCGACGCGCCTGTGTGCGCGAGGCCGCCGAGGAAGCCGATGCACTCATCGCCGCCGCTGACCTTGTGTGGATGTCACATTGGACCCCGCCGATGGAAGCACCAAAACGCTTCTCGACGTTTTTCTTCATTGGTCCGGCGCCCGAACATGTGCTCACCGCCGATGGCGGAGAGATCCACGAACTTGCCTGGATGGCACCCGCTGATGCCATGGCCCGACGCAATGCCGGCGAGATCGAACTGATTCCGCCCACCTTCATCACGCTCGCACTGTTGTCACGTTTCGCCGATCTCGCATCTGCACTCGCGCATTACGCGTCGAGCCTGCCCGAACATTTCGTGACCCGGTTCGCCAGCATCGATGGCACAGCTATCGCCATGTACGACGAGGATGCCGGCTATGCGACCGGAGATGCATCGCTG
The DNA here is from genome assembly GCA_947449015.1 of Microthrixaceae bacterium. Taxonomy (GTDB): domain Bacteria; phylum Actinomycetota; class Acidimicrobiia; order Acidimicrobiales; family Acidimicrobilacustridaceae; genus Acidimicrobilacustris. The sequence goes on from CANFQA010000009.1 coordinate 14,495, forward strand.
CCTGGTGCGCGTCATCGACTCTGGATGGGCGAGGGCGATTGGATCTACGAACGAAGCGTGTGGCCGAGCTGAGACAGCCGCCGCACGAACAGCCGCAACACAAGCAGCCGCTGCGCTAACAGCCGCACATCCCGCCGCCACAGCCGTGTCCACCAGTCGGAGCGCTCGAGGGCATGGCTGGCACTGTTGCGGTTGCTGCACCTACCGAAGCGAACATCGAGAGAAGTCGACGTGAACCCACGTGCCCCTGCGGACAATCGATGGGCTCTGAGGCCTCAGCCATGGAACGGCGGGCTTCGAAGCGCTGATCGCATTCGGGGCAGAGGTACTCATAGAGCGGCATGGCTGAGATCCTAGAAGGCGCCGCGTACCACTTCAGTGCGGAACCATGCCTCCATCGGCGAGGATGCACTGGCCGGTCATGAAACTGCCGGCATCAGAGGCCAGTAGCAGCGCCGGGCCCACCATCTCATCGGGATGAGCCGCCCTCTTCATTGGTGAGGCCGCCGCCATTGCTGCCTGAGCCTCCGGTGGGTTGGCCCGCACCATGTCGGTGTCGACGGTGCCGGGGGCCAGCGCATTGACACGAATGCCCTTGGGAGCGAGACCAGCGCCCATCGACCGAGTGAACGACATCAGCGCCGCTTTGGCCGATGCATACATGGCCACGTTGGATGAAGCGAGAAACGCACCTGCGGAGATCACGTTGATAACCGAGGCATGCTCGCTGCGCTCAAGATGCGGCAGCGCGGCCTGAATCAGGAAGATCGGACCCCGCAGGTTCACTTCGAATTGTTTGTCCCATGCCTCTGGGGTGAACTGCCCGATGGGCATGGTGAGGCCAGTAGCGGCGTTGTTCACAACGATGTCGACACCGCCGAAACGTTCAACAGTGACGGACACGAGTGCTTCAAGCGCGGCAATGTCACCCATATGCGTGGGCACACCCAATGCTTCACCTCCCCCAAGGCTGCGCAGATGCGCCTCGGTTTCGGAGCAGGCATCAGCTTTGCGACTGGCCACCACCACATTGGCGCCAGCACAGACGAACCCCTCAGCAATGGCCCGGCCAATACCGCGGGTGCCACCGGTGACGATGGCGGTGCGGCCAGTGAGATCGAACAGATCGTTGAGCTTGGTGCGGTCCATTGACTGATCGTAGTGAGCAGCGCCCAACAGCGGCTGACGCCCGGGCGATGCAGTCGGGCGGACGACAAAGAAGCAACCACGGTCAGCGACAAGGGCCCAGACCGGCGACATGAACTGCTAGAACGATCTCTATGACCGCCGACGAAGACATCCTGTGGACCATCGATGAAAAGGGCGTTGCCCGGCTCACCCTGAACCGGCCCGATGCCGCCAATGCCATCACCCCTGATCAGCGCAATCGCACCATCGAACTACTCGAGGGGGCCAGCAACGACCTCAACGTCCGGGTGGTCATCATCACCGCCGCCGGGGAGCGCCATTTCTGCACCGGTGCGGATCTGCGGGTCTCCACCATTCCGGTGAACCCAGGCCCCGCCGATGCTCCGGCCAAGGTGCTCGGCGATGTTGGTCGCAACATCAAGCGCGGAGCCCAGCGTCTTATCGGCGCAATCATGGACTGCGAGAAGCCGGTCATCGCTGCAGTAAACGGCACCGCTGCCGGCATCGGCGCCCATATCGCCTTCGCCTCCGATCTGGTGATCGCCGCCGACACTGCAAAGTTCATCGAAGTGTTCGTGCGCCGCGGAATTACGCCTGACGGTGGCGGTGCCTACATGCTCCCCCGTCTCATCGGGATGCAGAAGGCCAAGGAGCTGATCTTCTTCGGCGACGACATCCGCGCCGCTGAAGCCGAGCGCCTTGGTCTCGTGAACCGTGTCGTACCCCAGGCCGAGCTCGCAACGGCGGCCACCGAATGGGCCGAGCGCCTAGCGGAGTCACCCACGCGTGCGCTCATGCTCTCCAAGTGGCTACTCAACCGCAGTCTCGACTCCAACCGGCTCGGCGCGTTCGAGGACGAAGCTTGGGCCCAGGAGATGGCCTCCTACACCCAGGACTTCCAAGAGGGCGTGGCCGCGTTCAAAGAGCGTCGCGAGGTGCAGTACCGCGGCTGGTGATCAGGTTGAACTGACCCGTTGGATCCCATCAGTTGGGCTGCTCAGCCCAGTTCGGTGGCCAACTCGGTTGCCAACGCAAGGATGGCGTCTGCACTCGCCGTCAACCTGCTCGGCCGCCACCAGAGCATCCGGCATGTCTAGGAGACGCCGTAGACCGCTGCAGGCTTGGGTGCCGCGGCGATGAGGTCGGCAACCACGGCGCCGATTTCATCAGGTTCCCAGCGAGCGCCCTTATCGAACGGGGTGCCGTGCTGCCAACCGTCGGCCACGCTGATCTCACCACCGGCGCATTCGAACACCCGACCGCTGACATCGCACTGTCCGCTACCCAACCACACCACGAGCGGGCTGATGTTCGCAGGGTCCATGGCATCGAAACCGGACTCGGGCTTGGCCATCATTTCGGGAAAGGCATCTTCGGTCATGCGACTGCGGGCCGAAGGGGCGATGGAGTTGGCAGCTACGCCGATACGACCAAGCTCAGCGGCGATGTTGATGGTGAAGGTGGCAATACCTGCTTTGGCCGCCGAGTAATTGGTCTGCGCGAGGCTGCCCATGAGACCTGCACCCGATGAGGTGGTGACGACACGGGCCTCGCGCTGGTTGCCGGCCTTGGATTCAGCTCGCCAGTACTCGACTGCATGCTTGACCGGACAGAAGGTGCCACGCAGATGCACGCGCATCACCGCGTCCCAGTCGTCGACGGTCATGTTGACGAACATGCGGTCGCGCACGATGCCAGCATTCGTGACCACCGTGTCGAGACCGCCGAAGGTGTCAATGGCAGCACGCACGAGGTTGCCGGCGCCGTCCCAGTCGCTGATGTCATCGGAGTTGGTGATGGCTTCGCCGCCCGCCGCGATGATGTCGTTGACGACCTCCTGGGCAGGACTGATGTCGTTACCCTCGCCGGTGAGAGACGCACCAACATCGTTGACGACAACCTTGGCGCCCTCTGCCGCGAATGCCCGGGCATGAGCAGCGCCGAGTCCCCGGCCTGCTCCAGTGATGATGACAACTCGTCCGTCACAGATTCCCATTGGTGTGCTCCTGTTTGAGGGGGGGGGTTACGACTTTGCCTTGTGCACTGCAACTGCGTCTTTCACGTATCGCGTGATGTCTGCAGCCTTGACCTTCGAATCGAACGGGATGTCCCATGTTCCCATGGTGGAGTCGCCGAATCGAAACACCTCCAAGGGATCCGCCATCAGATCAGCCGACATGAACCGAAGGGCGATGCCCTTCTTCGTGGTGTCGATCGTGCAAAGCGGCGCCATCCACTTGGCGTTGAATGAGTACATGTACTGCTTCCACTTAATGGCCGTGTCGACGTCAGGCGCGCCTTTGAGGATCGCCTTATCGAGAGTCACGATGAGCGCGTGGATCGACTGGTCCTTGGTGGCGAGAAAATCCTCAAGCGGCTGACGGGCCATGTTGTCAGTCCCCCGTATGCGCGTCGCGCGCGGCAGCAAGTGCTGCGATATCGATCCTGCTCATCGTGTACATCGCTTCGATGGCGCCTTGATTGACGAGGAGCTCGCCCATGTTGTCCGGGATGATCTGCCAGGAGAGGCCGAAACGATCGCGCAACCAGCCGCAGCGACTCTCCGCGCCGCCATCGGCGATAAGTGCATCCCAGAAGTGGTCGAGTTCGACCTGACCATGACACGGGTAGACAAATGAGACCGCCTCAGTGAAGGGAAACTCGGGTCCACCGTTGAGCAGCTGCATGGGTTGTCCGGCCACGATGATGTGCGCCATGAAGACGTTGTCCTGGCCGTTCGGCCATGTGTCGCCGCCTGGCTGTCCGCTCACAATCTGCTCGATTGATGAGTCGGGGAAGAGCTCGGTGTAGAACGCGGCGGCTTCGCCGGCGCGACCGTCAAACCAGAGACACGGCATGATGCGAGCCATCAGCGTTCCCATTCCTTTTCCGCCGCAGCAGCGGCAGGGGCAAGTGATCGTTTGTCGATCTTGGACATGGCGGTGAGCGGGAGCTCGTCAAGCAGCACCATCGCATCGGGGGCCTTATAGGAGGCCATCGAATCGGTACACCAAGCACGGAGCTGCTCGAGACTCGGAGGTGCAGTCGGGTCAGCGGGAACAACGAACGCCACGCCGATCTCGCCCAGAACCGGCGCTTCGGTACCAAGCACCGCAACGCGCTCGACCGCAGGATGCTGACCAAGACAGTTCTCGACCTCGATGGGATAGACGTTGTAACCACCGCGGATGTACATCTCGGTGCTTCGACCGGCGAGATGAAGATCGCCGCGGTCATCGAGAAATCCCAGATCGCCGGTGAGGAGCCAACCGTCGGCGTCGATTGCTGCGGCGGTGAGTTCTGGCTCACGCCAATAGCCGCGCATCATGGCCCGACTTCGCAGACACACGGTGCCCACTTCCGTCTCGCCAGTGCCAGTGCGCTCGACGTGGCGACCTCGACCTTCATCGAGGCGCAACTGCAGTTCGACACCATCGCCCGGAGTGCCGACCGTATTGCAGATGACCTCGTCGGGATCCTCGAGAGAGGTGCCAGTGGAAACACAGGCCTCGGTGCTCGTATAGCGAACCACCACAGGACAACCAAATGAATCGCGCATCGCGTCGACCATCTCAGGTGGCACTCGCGCTGCACCTGTGCTGACGATTCGGAGGCTCGAAACTTCAGTCGTAGCGAGATCCGGATGTGCCAACATCATTTGCCACTGAGCGGGAACGCCTTGGCCCACAGTGACACCTTCGGTGCCGATGAGTTCGAGCGCTCCGGCGGCGGTCCACGGCGTGGGGCACACGATGGTGGTGATCACATGGGTGAGTTCGTCCCAGACGCGGGTCATGTAGCCAACATGCGCGAACGGCAGGGGCGAAAGACGGCGATCACCGACCTGCGACAGCGGACCGGCGGCATCGGCCATGGCCCGCAGGCAGGCATGGTCGAACACGGCGCCCTTCGGCTTGCCGGTTGTACCGCTCGTCCAGACGATCGCCATGGGATCGGTGTCGACAACTGACGGTCGGGAGGTGAACGGTGTGTCTGTCATCGCTTCACGCAACTCGGCTGTGCCCAACAGCGGAACCGAGCCCATGAGTGCCGAATGAGCATCAGTGACGATGACCTTCGGATCACTTCGTTCGATGATGTGGGCCGTCTCGGCGACACCCAAACGCGGATTCATCCCACTGGTTATGGCACCAAGTCGCAAAATGGCTTGATAGGCGATGGCGTAGTCAATCGATGATGGCAGGGAAACACCAACCACGTCGCCAGCACCTACACCCATGGCCGCCAATCGCGTTGCGACACCATCAGCGGCTCTGCCCCATTGCTCGAAGGTGATGCGTTGCCCATCGTGCACGAATGCCTCGATCTCTCCAGCGCGCTCGACAACGGCGTCGAAGAGATCGACAACGCCGGAGAACGAACCGGTGATGGGCGCGTCAGGAAGGGGCATGCGAAGCGACTCAGCGATCAGCCGGCGGCGAGCTCGGCCCGACCACGTTCGCGAAGTTCGACCTTGATGACCTTGCCACTGGCATTGGTGGGAAGCGCCTCGACGATACGGAAGTGACGCGGCACCTTGAAATTGGCCATGGTGTCGCGGGCCCAGGCCGAAAGTGCGTCGATATCGATCTGCACACCATCACGGGGCACGACAAAGCCCATGCCAACCTCACCCATTCGCTCGTCGGGCACACCGATAACGGCAACCTGGGCGATGCCCTCATAGCCCATCAGAAGATTTTCGATCTCTGCCGGGTAGGCATTGAAGCCTCCGACGATGAACATGTCCTTGGTGCGATCAGTGATGCGCACATAGCCACGTTCATCCATGATGCCGACGTCTCCCGTGTGCAACCAGCCATCGGCATCGATGGTTTCGGCGGTGGCTTCAGGGTTGTTGAGGTATCCGAGCATCACGTTGTAGCCACGACACACGATCTCGCCCGCTTCTCCGCGGGGCAGTTCATTGTTGTCCTCATCGACAATGCGGACCTCGGTGTCGGGGATGGCTCGACCAGAGGTGAGAGCGATGGTGGTGGGATCGTCCTCGGCACGACACATCGTGACGGTGCCGGTGGCTTCGGTGAGACCGTAGGCAGTGATGATGGTGCGGAATGTGAGTTCGTCGCGCATGCGCTCAATCATCGAAACCGGGATGGCCGCGGCGCCGGTGACCGCAACTCTCAGCGACGACAGGTCATAGGCATCACGACTGGAATCATTGAGAATTGAAAGAAACAGTGTGGGCGGACCAGGCAGCATTGAGACACGCTCGTCGGTGATGCGCGTGAGTACCTTCTGCACATCGAACACCGGCTCAGGAATGATGGTGGCGCCCTTGAGCAAGCAGGCGATGATGCCGGCCTTGTAGCCGAAGGTATGGAAGAACGGATTCACGATGAGGTAGCGGTCATCCTCGACGAGACCCACCACATCGGACCAGACCTCGAACACCCGAAGAGTCTGGGAGTGATTGACCATCACGCCCTTCGGAGCGCCAGTGGTGCCCGAAGTGAAGACGAGATCGCAGAGATCCTCAGGGCTTGTCGAATTCAAACGAGCGGCAACCTCATCATCGGAGACTGCTGCGCCAGCGGCGAGGTAGTCGGCCCATGCAGTCGTTCCAGCGGGCACGTCGCCACGGAGCACAACTTTGCGGCATGACACATCGTGACCTTCAAGCATCCCGACGTAGTCGTTGCCGAGGAAGCCTTCGACGCACAGGAGCACCGAAGCGCCACTGCGGTTGATGATGTCGGCGGCTTCAATGCCCTTGTAGCGAGTGTTGAGTGGCACCAGAACCGCTCCCGCCATTACTGCGCCCAGCCCGGAAATGACCCACTCGGCAATGTTCGGGGCCCAGATGGCGACACGATCACCGAGACCGACCCCGGCAGCGATATGGGCTCGAGCGGCATCGACCACCGCATCACGCAGTTGGGGGAATGTCAGGCGGAGGTCTCCGTCAACCAGGCCTTCAACCTCGGGAAAACGGTCGGCCGAAGCCATGACAAGTCGCCCGATCGTGCCCCACTGTTCGTCTGCGCGCATGATTGCGAGACTAGTCCTGCCCTCCCATCAACTTCTGACGAACCGTCAGGTCAGCGAAGGCCCGGAGACCACCCTTTGGTAAGTTTCGGCCATGACCACCTTCGAGACCCTCCTGTTTGATGTCACCGACGGCGTCGGCGTGATCACGCTCAACCGGCCCGAGAAGTACAACTCGGCCGACGAGACTCTCGTGACCGAACTGGAGAACCTCTACAAGGAACTTCGCTACGACGATTCGGTCAAGGTCGTGGTGCTCACCGGCGCCGGGGACAAAGCGTTCTGCACCGGCATCGACCGCGATTTCGCCATGAACAATCGCCAGCCGGACTCGCCGTTCATGATGGATGACCCCATGCTCAAGCTCGGCCCGAAGCAAGCCGATCTGTGGAAGCCGGTCATTGCTGCGGTCAATGGCATGGCCGGCGGTGGAGCGTTCTACGCCCTCGGCGAAGCGGAGTTCATCATTGCTGCCGAGCACGCCACATTCTTCGATCCGCACACCACCTATGGCATGGCTGCATGTTTCGAGCCCATGTTCATGTTCGGTCAGATGCCCTGGGGTGAACTGGTGCGCATGAGTCTCATGGGGAACTTCGAACGCATCTCGGCACAGACCGCACTTGGTTGGGGCATGGTCAGCGAGGTTGTTCCGGGCGAGAGGTTGCTCGAGCACACGCTCGAGATCGCCACGAAGCTGGCATCACTTCCCCAGATCGCAGTGCAGGGCACGTTGCGTTCGCTGTGGGCCCGTCGCAACATGACACGTGAACAGGCCATCGGCATGGCGAACCATCTCGTCGAGATCGGTAATCGTCCCGAGGCGCTCGCCGAAGGTCAAGCGTTCTTCGCCAGCGGTGTGCGGGTCACTCCAACAGTTCGCTGAGAACACTGGGCTCGGCATCGGCCGGAAGGTAGAGGGGATGGCCGGGATGACCCGCCCCCGTCATCCGCAGCTGATGGACGGCGACACCCGACGAAGCGAGAAGTTCACGAACGAACTGTCCGCGCTCACGCAGTTCCCCATGATTACCCCATGCGGCGATCACGAGATCGGCTGATCGGGCCGCGTCCACGATTGCCTCGTCATTGCCCGGACCTACCGGATCGGCGACCGTTCGCAGGCCCTTCGGGTCGGTGGAGCGGAACGCGAAGATGTTCGTGGTGACCAGTCCGCCATAGCCCCATCGTTCGGCGAATCCGACGCAGCGCCGGTTGGTCGGATCGAGGACAAAGGCGTCTGCCGTTGACGGATTCAACATGAGGAAATTCGCCACTGGCCCGTCCGGATCCCATGTTCGGGTCAGCGTGTAGCGAAACACCCGATCCGACGAGAACGTGGCTGATGCCGCTCCCCACTCCCCCGCTGCCGTCTCGGTGATGAACGCTGGTCGGCGGGTCATGGTGGCGCAGCGTACGGGCCAATTGGCCGCCTTCGCCCAGATCAGAGCCGCACCACTACATTGACCAAGGTGACTGCGACCGAACGTGTGCCGGCCATTGATGGCTGGTTCACCACCTCCGAGCCCTACACCCTGATCGGCGCCAAGTGCACCGCCTGTGGGACCTATGTGTTCCCTCCTCGCGGCGGCGCCTGCCCCAATCCTGACTGCGATTCGATGGAACTCGAGCCTGCGCCGCTGAGCCGGCGCGGAACCGTGTGGTCCTATACCGAGAATCACTACGCACCCCCGGCGCCCTATGTGGCGGCCGAACCCTTCGAGCCCTATGCGCTTGCTGCTGTGCAGCTCGAGGCTGAAGGCATCGTGATTCTCGGTCAGGTAGCCAAAGGAGTCATGGCCGCTGATCTCAGTATCGGTATGACGGTCGAAGTCGACCTGCAGGTGCTCTACCGCGACGCCGATGGCGTCGACCATTGGATCTGGACCTGGGCGCCTGCCGCGCCGGAAGCGAGCGCATGACATGGCAACCGAACGTGATCTCGTCGTCCTCGGTGTTGGTATGCACCCGTGGGGCAAGTGGGGACGCAACTTCGTCGAGTACGGACTCGTCGCAGCAAAGGCCGCTCTGGCCGATGCCGATATGGCATGGCGCGATATCCAATTCGTCGCTGGCGCCGACACCATCCGTAACGGTTATCCGGGCTTCGTGGCTGGTTCCACGTTCTCCCAGGCAATGGGCTGGACCGGTGCGCAGATCTCGTCGTCGTACGCCGCATGCGCATCAGGTGCTCAGGGCATGCAGTCGGCCCGCGCACAGATCCTCGCCGGGTTCGCTGATGTCGCCATGGTCATCGGTGCCGACACCACCCCCAAGGGTTTCTTCGCTCCGGTCGGTGGCGAACGCAAAGAAGATCCGGATTGGCAGCGGTTCCATCTGCTCGGTGCCACCAACCCGGCGTTCTTCGCTCTCAACGCACGCCGTCGTATTGACGTGTTCGGTGACACCACCGACGACTTCGCCATGGTGAAGGTCAAGAACTCGAAAGCTGGCGTCGCCAACCCGTACGCCCGCTTCCGCAAGGAGTTCACGCTTGACGACTTCGCCGGGTCGCCCATCGTGAGCGATCCGCTGCGACTGCTCGACATCTGCGCCACCTCCGATGGCGCCGCCGCGGTCATCATCTGCACCCCCGAGTACGCCAAGGCCAAACTCGGGACCCTCGAAGGAACTGTGCGCATCCGGGCCGTGGCCAACACCACGCCCACCTATCCGCAGGTGCGTCTCGAACTGCCAGACATCGCCACTGATTCGAATGCAGTCGTGGCGGCGCCGGCGCTCGGGTTCAAGGATTCGGTTGCCCATAACGCCTACGAACAGGCCGGACTCGGCCCGGAGGATCTCAGCTGCGCCGAGGTGTACGACCTCTCCACCGCTCTTGAGCTCGACTGGTACGAGAACCTCGGCCTGTGTGCCGAGGGCGAAGGCGCATCGCTTGTGCGCAGCGGCGCCACTGCGCTCGGCGGCCGCGTGCCGGTCAACGCGTCGGGTGGTCTGGCCAGTTTCGGTGAAGCCATTCCCGCCCAAGCCATCGCTCAGGTCTGCGAACTCACCTGGCAGCTGCGCGGCCAGGCCGATGGCCATCAGGTCGAGGACGCCAAGGTCGGACTCGCCATCAACCAGGGCCTGTTCGGCCACGGCAGTTGCACGATTCTCTCGAAGTGATCAGCAGTACTCCAGACACACCTACAACACAGGAGTCCACCAATGGCTGAGGCCTACATCATCGACACCGTCCGTACCCCAGTGGGTCGTCGCGGTGGCAGTCTCTCGCAGGTCCATCCCGCCGATCTCGGCGCGGCCAGCCTCAATGAACTCATGCGTCGCACGGGCATCGACCCGGGCGCGGTCGAAGATGTCGTGTTCGGCTGCCTCGACACCATCGGCCCGCAAGCCGGTGACATCGCCCGCACCTGCTGGTTGGCCGCAGGCCTGCCGATGCATGTGCCCGGGACCACCGTTGATCGTCAGTGCGGCTCCAGCCAGCAGGCAGTGCATTTCGCCGCCCAGGGCGTCATGAGCGGCACTCAGGACCTGGTGATCGCCGGTGGCGTGCAGAACATGTCGCAGATTCCGATCTCCTCGGCCATGACTGTTGCTGAACCTCTCGGGTTCACTGATCCATTCAGCGGTTCGCCCGGTTGGGTGGCCCGCTTCGGCACCCAGGAAGTCAGCCAGTTCCGCAGCGCCGACATGATCGCCGAGAAGTGGGACATCTCCCGCGACGACATGGAAGCCTTCGCCGTCGAGAGCCACGAGCGCGCCATCCGTGCCCGCGCCGAAGGTCGCTTCGAGAACGAGATCTTCGAGTTCAACGGCCTCTCACATGATGAGGGCCCCCGTGAGCCCAACTGGGAGAAGATCCGTTCGCTCCAGCCGCTCACCGAGGGTGGCCGTGTCACTGCTGCGGTTGCCTCGCAGATCTCGGATGCATCAGCAGCCATGCTCATCGCCAGCGAAGCCGCGGTGAAAGCACACGGCCTCAAGCCCCGAGCCCGCATCCACCATCTCTCGGTGCTGGCCGACGATCCCATCTACATGCTCACCGCCCCCATTCCGGCCACAGCCCACGCGCTGAAGAAAGCGGGCATGACCCTCGATGACATCGACTTGATCGAGATCAACGAGGCGTTCGCCCCGGTGGTGCTGGCCTGGCAGAAGGAAACCGGCGCCGATCTCTCCAAGGTCAACGTCAACGGCGGCGCCATCGCCCTTGGTCATCCGCTCGGTGCAACCGGCGTGCGACTCATGACCACGCTGCTCAATGAACTTGAGCGCACCGGCGGTCGCTACGGCCTGCAGACCATGTGTGAAGGCGGCGGTCAGGCCAACGTCACCATCATCGAGCGCCTGTAACCACTGCAGTCTCAATCTGGACGCGATGAGGGCCCGGCACTTCGCCGGGCCCTCTTTCGATCTTCGTTGCGATGGTGTCGCCGACGGGTTTCAGTCGAGTTCCGCACCGAGCAGTGAGATGAAACTCACCATCTCACCGGGATAGCCACCCAGGTTGTGCGTGAGCGCCAGCTTGCGGCCGGCAGCGAGGCTGCTGATGGTGCGCTCCTCGGGAGCCTCCCCGCGCAACTGCAGGAAGGCTTCGAACATCATGCGCAAACCGCTGGCTCCAACCGGATGTCCGAAGGACTTGAGCCCACCATCGGGATTGACCGGTAACTCACCACCCAGATCGAACAACCCGTCGAGGACGTCCTGCCATGCGGTGCCGCGTTCGGAGAACTGGAGGTCCTCCATAAGTACCAACTCAGTGGGCGTGAAGCAGTCATGCACTTCAGCCATGGCCACCTGTTCACGCGCGTTGGTGACGCCGGCCTGGGCATAGGCGTCGACGGCGCATGCGGCGATTTCCGGGAACGTGGTGTAGTCGTAGGCCGGATCAATCAGACCGGAACCGTTGCCGGCAACGAACGACAACGCCTTCACGTAGATGGGCTTGTCGGTGTACTTGTGGGCGTCCTCGGCCCGACAAACGATTGCCGCCGCGGAACCATCGGCCACACCAGCGCAGTCGAACACGCCGAGCGTGCCCGCCATCTTCGGGGCCTTCTCGATCTGCTCGGCACTGATCTCCTTGCGGAACTGCGCACGTGAGTTGCGGGCTCCGTTGTAATGGTTCTTCGCAGCGATATGGGTGAGCACGCTGCGCATGGTGTCGTCGTCCACGCCGAACTTGTGGCCGTAGGCCGGCACGATCATGGAGAACATGGCCGCTGCGGTCAGGGTGCGAGCAGTGCCGTCATTGGCGATTGGGAAGGCGTTGAGCCCCTGATAGCCAGTGTCTTTCACCTTCTCAGCACCGACGACCATGACGAGGTCATAAGCGCCCGATGCAACGGCATACGCGGCCTGACGCAGCGCTTCGGAACCAGTGGCGCAGTAGTTCTCAACCCGGGTGACCGGTTTGTTCTGCAACTGCAAAGCGCGGGCGAGCGGAATACCGCTCATGGCACTCTGCGCAGTACCGAACCAGTAGGCGTCGATATCGTCTTTGGTGACACCGGCGGATGCATAGGCGTCATTGGCGGCGTCGATCATGAGATCGTCGAGGCCCTTGCTCCAGTTCTCGATGAAGGGCGTGCAGCCCATGCCGACGATGGCGACGCGGTCGCGAATTCCATGACTAGCCACGAATCAACTTCCCCTTCCAGAAGTAGTTGTGGATTCCATCTGCGGTGAACAACCGACGGAAGGTCATCTCGACCCGACCGCCGATGGCGACCTCGTCAGCATCGGTATCAGTGAGTTCGATCGGAAGACGACCACCACCGTCGAAGTCCACCACGGCAAACACAATGGGCGGACTCGGCGAATAGGCAAGGCGATCGACGGTGAAGGTTGCGATGGTTCCGACGACGTCAGCCATCGGTGCCGCTTCCATCTCATCGGTTCGAGTGCCATCGAACGAAACTCGCGACGGCGGCATGAAAACCATTCCGTCGGTGGTGTCGCGGCTGCCGACAAATCCGAACTTCCAGTCACCGCTGCGGAACGCTGCTGTGCCCGAAGGACGAGCAGGTTCGGGTCGACGGGGCGGTTCGACATTGATCATGCCCCGCCAGGACAGGAAGCGTCCGTAGGCCAGCGGTGCGCCCGATGCGAGTTGCGTTTCGATGGATCGAGCAGGACTGAAGCTGGCAAGTGCATCGGTGGCACGAAGGAAGATGACCTCGGCACCGTCGGCGCAGACCACCAGGGCGATGACCTGACCGGGCTCAGCCTGCTCAAGAGCATTGGCGAGCACGAGCCCGGGCTGGGCGGCACCAGTTGCGCCAACAGTGGCGGTGAGATCGTCGACAACCTTGACGGCCCCAAGCTTTCCGGCCAGCGCCGAGCCAATGCGGGCCGTCGGAGCGGCGACTGCAACTAGGTCGACCTGACCCGCTTCAAGACCGGTAGCGGCCAGGGCGCTGGCATAGGCGCTTCGCCCGGCCTTCACATAGGTGACTTCAGAGAATTTGTCGTCCCAAACCTTCGAGCGAATCTCCCCCGGTGCCCGCCAGCGGTCAAGGAACTCCTCGGTGAAACTTGCGCTTCCGAGATACTCAGCAACCACGGCATCGCCATCGCCCAGCACGAATGCAGAGGCTCCATCGCCACCGGCAGCTTCATCAGCTGAACCGGCAAGGCCCGTGCGCATATCGGACAGCACCACCAACTGCGAACCGCCAGAGGTCAGACCCATCCGCAGTGCCGCAGTGGCTGAACCCACCGAAGAACCCATGTCGAATGCAGCCACGCCAGCGGCAAGTCGCAGCGCAGCGTGGATGGCGGTGGCATTCGAGCGATCGGCATACGCGGGCAGCGCCGTGCCGAAGATCAGCGTGTCAGGGCCGGGCTGTGTCGACGGGTTGATGCCACGCATCGCAAGCCGAGCCGCTTCGACACCCATCGTGGTGGTGTCTTCGTCGAACGAAGCCACTGTTCGGGTTCCGCGACCACCCCCCTGGCCGATAAAGGCGGAGATCTGGCTTCGGTCGAGTCGTCGGTACGGGAGATATGCCCCCCATGAGATGATGCCGCGCATGGTGTTGAGGCTAATCGGCCCGACCGGACCTCCCCCAATGGGCGAGCGCAATGGACAGCGGCTGCGAACCCTCACCCATAGGCTTCGCCAATGACCGCAACCTCCGACGTGCTGAACGAACTTGGATTTTACGCCCTTCCGGGTCAACCGAACTCCTCCCGTGACCTCATCACCGAGGTGCGCGACGGCGAGGCCATGGGACTGGGAACTGTGTTCATCTCCGAGCGATACAACAAAAAGGAAGCGGCAACACTGTGCGGCGCGGCGGGCGCCGTGAGCGAGCGCATTCGTATTTCCACTGCGGCGACCAATCACAACACGCGCCACCCGATCGTCACCGCTGGCTTCGCCCGAACTATGCAAAGCCTCACTGGTGGACGTTTCACACTCGGCCTTGGTCGTGGGATCGCCCCGATGCAAGACGCGTTCGGAATCGATCGCATCACCACCGCACAGATGGAGGACTTCGCCGGCATCATGCGCCGCCTGTTCCGCGGCGAGGTCGTGTTCGGCCACGATGGCCCGGCTGGTTCGTGGCCGATCCTGCACCTCGATGCCACTCTCGACGAACACCTGCCCATGGGCATGGTGGCGTTCGGCCCAAATACCTTGGAACTGGCCGGTCGATGCTTCGACGAGGTTGTGCTGCATACGTTCTTCACCGATGAGACAACCGCTCGCTGCGTGCGCACGGTGAAACAGGCCGCCGAGCAGGCCGGCCGCAACCCCGATGATGTCAAGGTCTGGTCCTGCTACGCCACTATCGGCGATCACATTGATGCCGACGAGCGCCTCATGAAACTGGTCGGCCGTCTTGGCACCTACCTACAGGGGTACGGGCATCTCCTGGCCCGCACCAACGGCTGGGATGAAACGGTGGTCGACCGATTCCTCGCCGATGAGGTCATCCAAGGCGTGCGCGGTCTCGATGTCGCCGGCACCACCGAGCAACTGCAGCATGCGGCCACACTGATCCCCGAGGAATGGCTCGCTCCTTCCGCCACCGGCTCGCCCGCATCGTGTGTGGCCGCCATTCGGAACCAACTCGACCTCGGCTGCGACGGCGTCATCATGCATGGCGCCACACCAAGTGAATTGGCACCCATCGTCGCCGAATACCGAATCACCAGCGCCTGAGCATCAACCGACCTGCGCAGCGCCCATCGAAGCGGCCCCCACCTCAGTTCCGGAACCGGCCCGACCGATAACGTCGGCCCCATGGAACTCGGAGCAATCACCAATCCCGATGCCGCCAAGTACGGCAAACCGCTCGACGGCATCCGCATCCTCGCCCTCGAGCAGATGCAGGCACTCCCGTATGCCACACAACTGCTCGCCCGCATGGGCGCCGATGTCATCAAAGTCGAGAGCGTGAAGGGCGGCGATCTTGGTCGCGGCTCGCAGCCATCAATCACTGACCCAGAGGGCCGCACGGTGGGTGCCACCTACCTGCGCAATAACCTCGACAAGCGTTCCATCTGCGTGGACTTGAAGGCTCCCGAGGGTCGCCAACTCATTCTCGATCTCGCCCCCAAGTTCGACATCGTGTGCGAGAACTTCAAGGGCGGCGCACTTTCCCGCATGGGACTCGGCTACGAGGACATCGCGGCAGTTCACCCAGCAGTCGTGTACCTGTCGGTCTCCGGATTCGGTAACACCGTGGAGACGCCCTATGACGGATGGCCGGCCTACGCCGCGGTCGCCGAAGCCATGAGTGGCATCTATGACTACAAACTCGAGCCGGGTCGTCCGCCGATGGTTTCTCCCGTCGGCGCGCTCGGCGACATCGGCACCGCATTGTTCGGCACCATCGGCCTGCTCGCTGCACTCCGCCATCGCGATCGCACCGGCCAGGGCCAGTACATCGACGTCGCCATGTTCGATGCCATGGTTTCGATGACCGACCTCGTGACCAACTTCTGGTCGCTCGGATTGCGTCCGGAACCGGGTCAGGGTCTGGCAATGATCCTTGATGGTTTCGAAGCCTCCAACGGGTGGTTCATCATCCAGATCGGCCGGGAGCATGAGTTCGAGCGCCTCGCCAACCTTGTCGGTCACCCCGAATGGCTGACCGACGAGCGCCTTTCCACGCGTGCGGGATGGCGCACCCATATCGACGACATCCTTCGACCCGGCGTCAAGCAATGGGCGGCATCGATGTCCAACGTCGATGCCTGCCGAGCCCTTGCCGAGGCCGGTGTGGCTGCTGGCCCTTGCCTCACTGCGCAGCAGGTCATCGACGACCCCCATGTTGCCGCTCGCAACATGCTCATCGAGATCCCCAACCCCCAGGGTGGCGATCCTGTGCTCACCCCGGGCAACCCGATCAAGATGTCCAAGGTCTCCGAAGGTCCCGACCGGCGGATGCCGTGGCTGGGCGAGGACACTGATGATGTGTTGCGCGCAGAACTCTCGCTCGATGATGCAGCCATTGCCGAACTGCGGGCCAACGGCGTCATCGCATGAGCGAACTCTCCTCTCATCGGGCGGTCCGCGCCGTGCAGCTCCATGCCGCCAACTGGAACGCCCGTGACCGCGCTTCGTGGCTCGAGCTGTTCGCTGATTCGGTCACCTTCGAAGATCCGGTGGGAAAGACTCCGAAACTCGGACGGGTCGCAGCTGAGGGTTCCTGGGATAACTCGTTCACCGAGGGACGCGTATGGACCTTGCACCCCCAGCGCATCATTGGCGGTGGACCTTTCGAGGCGGCCGTGCACATGCTCAACCGTGGTGTTCTCCATGGCAAAGACGTCGAACTCGAGAGCATTGAGCTCTATCGCGTTGATGAGACCGGCCTGATCGTGAGCGTTCGGGCCTTCTTCGAACAGCCCACCGATTTCGAGTTGAATCCGTTCTTCGTGCCCGAGAACTAACGAGTCACAAACCCGGAAGTACCGCTGGTCTCAGGGCCAGGCGGAAGGGAAACCGTCGACAGTGAGTTCGTCGCCGTCACGCATGGCCGAGTGATGTGCCTTGGTGGGTGCGCCAGCTCTCGTCGCGAACCGCACGTCGTCGCCGGCGTAGCGAACGCTGATGGCGCGACGACGGCGAGTCGCGCTGGCGTTGCCGTTGGCACCGTGGATGGTGCGGGCGTGATGCACCGTGAGATCGCCGGGTTCGGTGTCGAAACTGATGATGCGCGCCTCGCCCTTCAACTCGTCGTAATCGGGGACCTCTGCGCCCTCGGTGCCAGGCAGCGCCATCGTGGTGACGAAGAGATTCGGTCGGTACTCGGTTCGATCGAGATGTGAACCAACCACGAAACGAACCGCACCGGTATCGGCAGTCACCGTGTCGAGTGGCACCCAGGTCGTACAGATCTGGTCACCGGCGAGATGGAAATAGGCCAGGTCCTGATGGAAAGCCGTTCGTTCCTGGGTGCCTGGTTCCTTCACCAGCACACTGTCCTCGTAGAGCCGTACCGTCGAACTGCGCAACAGCGCCGAGACGATGGCCGGAAGCGGTGACCGCACTGCGAAGTCCAGGAACTCGCTCTGCTGGAGCCAATGATCGGTTCCACCCTTGAAATGACCACGGGGAACGCGGATGCCATCGACAGCGACGTCGACCACGCGATCAACGCCACCGCTGGCAAGGGCGTCGCCCATCTCGGAGAGATCAGCCATGGCCGTGCTCACCAGTGCGTCCTCCACCGGTTGCACCATTGAGGCAAGGAGCTCAGCGGGAAGGATCGAACGCAGACAGACAACGCCATCGCGCCAGAACGCTTCGATCTCAGCATCGGTGACATCTCTGAGCGGAGCAATGCGATCCATGATCAGGAACTCCTACATGAAGGAAGTCTCGGCATCGAGACCAAGTTCGGGGAACGAACCGAAGGCGATGGGCTGCATATTTCCGTAACCCACTCCCCCGCCGACCGGATCGATGATTCGAACCGCAGTGTCACGGATCTGATGAAGCAGTCTGGCGTTCTCAGCAGTGGTGCAGTCTGCGATGCGTTCACCTTCGACGTTCAGCGCACCTCGCCATTCACCGTGATGGTGACCGTTCCAGCCGAAGTAGAGACCGGCACCGAGATGGAACCCTGTGTCACCGAGCACCTCCACCTGGAGTTCGCGAACCGTTCCATCGGCGAGCGTGGCAATGATGTGTCCACCCTGAAGTCGGCGGTTGATGGGGTGATAGCTGAAGTCCTGCTCGACATCGACGATGGCTTCGATACGACCGTCGACATGTTCGATGAGCGCGCTCGTGGACTTCTGTTGGAAGCCGGGGAACATGGTCTTCGAAACATTGAAGAACATTCCGTAGTGACTGCCATCGGGACGCTCGAACAGCAGCGGGCTCCAGAAGAACTGGAAGGAACCGCCATCGAGGCCGCCACCGGGCTCGAGGTCGGTGGGCGGGGCACCAACGTCGTAGCGAACGCCCCAGGAATGGTCACGGGTGGAAACCCACGACTCGGGGGTCATCTCGGTGCGAACGCCGTCGACCTCGACCCAACCACTGCAGGTGCCGATCTGGTGATAGCGAACCAGATCCGCCGAGACGCGCGTGCCCTGACGATTGTGGGTGCGCTCCTCCATCTGTGGCGGAAGGATGCGTTCGAACAACCAGTCGAAGGCAATGGGCTGCACATCGTTGGGTTCGCAGACGAAGCGGATCTTCTCGAGCGGTTCAACGATCTCGTAGCGAATAGGGCCGGCGCCCAACAGCTCACGATCGTCACCCAAACGACGACTGCCGCGCACGGTGATCTGTTCGGTGCCACGCGAGATGCCTGCATAGCAATCCATCACGTTTCGGTTGGCGTACTTCCCCAGACCGAAGCCCAACTGCAGACTCCCGTCCTTGGCCATGGCCATGGCGCAGACCTTCTCGGTCCAGGCCGGATCGCTGGTTCCAACAACGGCAACGGTGTCGGGAATCTGATGGTTGAACCACTCATCGGCGGCTCCGAGCGGACCGATCGGGTTGTTCATCTCAGACCAGCCACCGCGAGAGCGAGTCGATGACACAGGCCGGACGATCGCTTCCCTCGATTTCGATGGTGATACGCACGAGGGTCTGCAGACCGCCGTTGACATCAGTGACCTCAAGCATCTCCGCACCAGCACGGATGCGGTCGCCCACCTTGACCGGTGACGGGAAACGCACCTTGTCGACCCCGTAGTTGATGCCCGCGGAGAAGCCCTTGGTCTCGATGATCTGAGGAAGGAAGTAGTTCGACAGTGACATCGTGAGATAGCCGTGTGCGATAGGAGCGCCAAAGGGACCGGCCGCAGCGCGCTCAGGGTCAACGTGAATCCACTGGTGGTCGCCAGTGGCATCAGCGAATGTGTTCACCCGCTCCTGCTCCATGAGCAGCCAATCGCTGAAACCGAGATGGGTGCCGACAGCGGCACGCACAGCCTCAGGACCATCAAGGATTGTCTGGGCAGTCATCAGTGTCCTCCGGTGAGTCGTTCGAGGGTGCTCTCGGCTTCGGCGATGATGCGTTGGATGAGCTCATCAGCTGTGGGCAGATCATCGATGACGCCCACGACCTGACCGGTGGGAAGGATTCCGGCATCGAGTTCGCCATCGCACAGCGTGGCCTTGGTGAGCATCGGCGTGTTGCCCGCCATGATGACCTCAGCCCAGGACAACTCCATTCGCTTCTTCATATCGCGACCTTCGCGGGCCATCTTGAGCCAAGAGATACCCGTGTACTTCTTGAACCGAGCGGCGTTGAGCACTGCTTTGGGAACCGCAGTGATCGGACTGGCGGTATCCATCTGCTCGACCAACTCCGTACGAATGACCCGATGCGGAGCTCCGTCAATCTTCGTTGTCACGATGGTGCCGGTAACGCCCGTGCCGAGGTAGGCCTTCTTGACCTCGAGCGGAACCGCCGAGTCCGAGGTGAGAAGGAACCGGGTACCCATCGCCACACCGCTGGCGCCATAGGCGAGCGCCGCGACCAAACCACGGCCGTCGAAGTATCCGCCAGCGGCAACAACCGGAACCGCGCCGCCGACGACGTCGACAACTTCTGGGAGCACAAGGGAGGTCGGGACAGATCCGGTGTGACCGCCACCTTCACCGCCCTGCACGAGGATGGCATCAACTCCCCATTCCATGACCTTCTCGGCATGACGCTTGGCGCCGATCGATGGCATCACCTTGACGCCGTGATCATGGAGAAACGAGATGAGGTCCTTCTTGGGGGCCTGGGCGAACGAAGCCACCGGGATCCCCTCAGCGACGAGCAGATCGAGGCGCTGACGGATGTCGTCGGCATCGGCCCGGAGGTTCACGCCGAACGGGGCGGAGGTACGGCGCTTGGTTTCAGCAATGGCGACCACGAGTTCCTCGTAGGTCATCGTGGCCGAGGCAATGATGCCGAAGGCGCCGGCGTTGCTGGTGGCCGAAACCAGCTTGGGACCGGCCACCCAACCCATGCCGGTCTGGACGATCGGGTATCGACAACCAAGAAGGTCGAGCAGCGGAGTATGGAGCGCGGCGTGCATCAGGCCGGAAGCTCCCGGTCGCGGAACGACTTGGGATCGAGTACCTCACGCAGCACGGCAAGTTCCTCATCGCTCGGGAGTCGAGTGGTGGGCACGTCATTGCCAACAACCAACTCAAAGCTGCAGGCCTCGGTGATGTCGCTGATGTTCACACCTGGGTGCACTGACGCCACACGCATGCGGTGATCAGGCGTATTGAAGTCGAAGACACCGAGATTGGTGACGACCCGACGAATCTCATGATGCGTGCGCACCCACTCGCCAAGCTGCGCGGCACGGTCGTAGCCAATGCCCGACACAGTGTCGACCTTGTCAACGAACACACGGCTGGTCTGGTTGCCAATGAAATACGAGGTGGTGTGGTTGATGGTGTTGCCAGGAGCACCGCGCACACCGAGCAGCTGCGACTTCGGCTGTTCCCATGGTCCGATATTGGCGATGTTCTGATTGCCAAACGCATCGATCTGACTGGCGCCCATAACCACATGACGACGACCGCCCCAGAGCGTGTCGAACACCGAGCGGAACGGAACCCAGCCCTCAACTTCTTTGTCGGTGCCGCCAACCGGAAGGTTGTTGGCCACGAAGAACGCTTCGCCGTCGGAAACAAGAAGATCGGGTTCGAACGTTGCACGGGCGAGGCGGGCGCCAAGCATGGGGATGGTTCCCATGCCGGAGGCGAAGATTTCACCGTCACCGCGGAATGTGTCGGCAACTGCTGCCACACAGATCTCACCGAGTGTGATGTCGCTCATCGTCCTGCCACCGCCTTCTGGTAGTCGGCTTCGGAACCTGAAAGGTAGGTGTCGACGAACGCACTCCAAGACTCTGGGTCCTTGGCCGCGTTGGCGTATTCCTTCTGGAACGCCTCATCGCGCTCGTAATCGGGCTGGCAGTTCGTGAAATGCGCGCCGTTCGGTGCTTCGATCACGCCATCGACCATCGACCGGTTGATCTTCATGGTGTGGAAGGTGCCGTTCTCAAGCAGTTCAGCGGTGGGCACGACCTTTTCGACCGACATGAAACGACGGCCGGGTGCAGCCGCATTGAGAAAGAGATCATCGAAGTAGAGATCCGGCCCAAGGAACTGCGCGTTGCCTCGTTCATCACTGCGATTGAGATGCACGAACGCGGCATCGAGGGTGAGTGCGGGAACCGCGAGCAGTTCCTCACTATCGGCATACGGGCTGGTCACCGTGCGCAGGAACGGCGAGTTCTTCACGACATCGGAACCCAGACCAGCGCGGGTGGGCAGGAATGGGAGGCGCAGCGCAGCGGCGTAGAGACCCCATTGCAGCATGCCCTCGTCGTATTCGACGACCTCGGGGATGGTTCCGTTCTGACGAGCCAGACGGAAGTGCGGCTCGAGGGCGATGGAGTCCAGCGACACGAAGCCGTAGACCAGCCGCTTGACCTTGCCCGCCGCACACAGCAGGCCAACATCGGGGCCGCCATAGGACACGATGGTGAGATCAGTGAGCGATGAACGCAGCAGTGCCCGCACCAGCGACATGGGCTTGCGGCGCGAACCCCATCCACCGATGCCAATGGTCATGCCATCGGTGAGCGTGGCGACTGCCTCATCCTCGGTCATGCGCTTGTCTGCCATCAGGATTCCTTCTTCTCGGTCGTCGTGTTTGGCGTATGGCCGTGCTCGACAAAGTCGTCACGCAACTCATCCGAGACACCAGACAGATTCAGTTCGAACGTGAAGCCCTGTTCGAATCGGTAGGACTTTTTGACATCCCAGAGGTCGATGCCGTTGAGGCTCTCCTTGGCCGCACGAATGACCACGGGTGACTTGGCAGCAATGCTGGAAGCGATTTCGCGAGCCGCATCAAGCAGCTGCTCGCGAGGAACTACCCGCGACACCGAACCCCACTCATGGAGTTGCTGCGCAGTGGCGTTCGCCGATGTGTAAACCATCTCGCGCATCTTGTGCTGGGGCACCAGCCGCGACAGATGCGTCGCGGCACCGAGCGCTCCGCGGTCAACCTCGGGAAGACCGAAGAACGCGTCGTCGGAGGCAACAATGACGTCCGAATTGCCGACGAGCCCGATGCCGCCGCCAACACAGAACCCGTTCACAGCGGCCACGACCGGCACTGGGCATTCGTAGACCGCAGCGAAGGCCGCATAGCAGCCCTTGTTGGCCCCGATGAGCGCACCAAATCCTTCGGTGTTCTGCATCTCCTTGATGTCAACTCCGGCGTTGAAGCCACGGCCCTCGGCTCGCAGAATCACCACCCGAACAGTTGGATCCTCACCGAGTCGACGCACGGAATCAGCCAGCTCGAACCATTCGGCGACTGTCAGGGCGTTGACTGGTGGGCAGTTCTGCACGACCTCGGCAATGCCGTCGGTCCCGATACTGACTTCGATACCCATGAACGGCGACGCTACTCGCTGACCTGACGGTCAGTCAGATGCGGCGGTGTCGCATCCCAGCGGTCGCTAGGGTTCGGCCATAAGCAATCGCTGGAGGGTTGGAATGGCAACAACAATCGATCTGGCCGGCCGGACGGTTCTGGTCACTGGGGGCACAAAGGGTGTTGGGCGCGGGATCGCCACGCGCTTCGCCGATGCCGGTGCCACCGTGGTGGTCTGTGCCCGTCGCGAGGCCGAAAATCCGCTGCCTTCCACTTGGCATTTCATTCCCGCAGACCTCCGTGACGGCGATTCCGCCTGGGCCGCCGTCGACGCTGCCGCTGCCATCACTGGACATCTCGACATCGTGGTGAATAACGCCGGCGGCTCACCCCCGGCGATCTCGGCAGAGGCCTCGCCAAAGTTCAGCCAACGGATTGTTGAACTGAATCTCCTCGCGCCGTACTACGTCGCGCAGCGGGCTCATCACCACATGATCACTCAACCGACTGGCGGTTCGATCATCAACATCGGAAGCGTTGTTTCCGATCGGCCGTCGCCCACCACCGCCGCCTATGGCGCGGCCAAGGCCGGACTCAAACAACTCACCACCACGCTGGCCATGGAATGGGCTCCGAAGATCCGCGTCAACACCATCACCGTGGGCCTCATCCTCACCGAACAGGCCGCCCTGTTCTACGGCGAGGGCGAAACACGCGAACGCATCGAATCGGGCATTCCGATGGGACGATTCGCTCTGCCATCTGATATCGGCGACATCGCAGTATGGCTGGGAAGCGACCTCTCTTCGTATGTGACTGGTGCCGATATCGCTGCCCATGGCGGCGGTGAACGCCCTCCATTCCTCGGCACCGAATGAACGATCAGCGCGCCGCGGATACCAGTCGGGTCCGTCAATGGCTCGAAGGTGAGTTCGGCGGCACAGTGGTCACCATTAGTCGCCAGCCACGATGGCGACCGGTCTGGTTTGCCGATGTGGAGCGCGACGGCGTTACTCACAAGCTCGTGGTGCGCGGCGATCGCACCGATATGCCGCTGATCTTTCCCCTACGTCATGAGATGACGTTGCAAACCATGCTGCATGACCGCGGCATACCCACACCGGCAGTGCACGGGTGGATCGATGAACCGATGGCCTATGTGATGGACCGGGTGGAGGGCCAACAAGACTTCATCGGATGCACCGATGACGAGCGTCGCTCTGCTGTGGATGACTACCTGCAGATCCTCGCCCGCATGCACGCCCTCGATGTGGAACCGTTCGCGGCGGCCGGGATTTTGCGTGCCAGTTCACCTGAGCACTCAGGCGTGCTCGGGATGTCCCGCTATGAGCAGGTGTATCGCAGCACCAAAAACGGACCCGATCCGTTCATGGAGTTCTGCCTCGGATGGCTGCATCGCCATCCTCCAACCTCGCAGGGCCGTGAATCAGTCATTTGTTGGGATTCAGGCCAGTTCCATCAGGCAAACGGACAGATCGTGGCCGTACTCGACCTCGAGATCGGCCATATCGGTGATCCGATGATGGATCTCGCCGCGTGGCGTATGCGAGACACCATCGTCGGGTACGGCGAATTCCCCGTTCTGTACGCCCGCTACGAGGAACTCAGCGGCACCGCCATCGATCTCGACGCACTCATGCGTCACCATTTCATGTTCACCCTCACCAATCAGCTGGCGCTGGGTCAGGCAGTGAGTCACCCAGGCATCGATACCGACCTCATGACCAATATGCAGTGGTGTTATGAAACCAATCTCTTCGCCACTGAGGCCCTCGCCGAACTTCTCGATGTTGAACTTCCCACTGTCGGCGAACCGGCGGCAACCTCGGGTCGGGCCTCAACTGCGGTCGAACACCTCGCCGAAGTCCTGCGTTCGTTGTCTGTCGGCGACGGTGCAGTCGATGATGACTTCCTGCGCTATCGACTCCGCGCACTGTTCCGCGAAGCACGTCATGCGGCTCGCGCTCTCGAGGTCGGCGACGCCGTGAGCACCGATGACCTCGATGATCTCCACCGACTGCTCGGCCACCGCCCCAGCGATTGGGCCACCGGGGAAGCCGAACTCGAAACGTTCGTACTCGCCGATTCCGCAAACGGCGCCTACGACGAACAACTGCTCCAGTTGTTCCATGCCCGAAATTTGCGGGCCCACCAGTTGCTCGGTCCGGCAGGTTCGGCCATGGCTACCCATTTGCCGATCCAGACATTCCGCTGACTCGACTCCCCGAGGCCGACCGGCGGTTCGGGTGATCGTGAGATCAGGCGCGCTGGCTGGAAACCGACACAACCTCGCCGGTCATATACGAGCTGTAATCCGAGGCGAGAAACACCATGACATTGGCGATTTCCCAGGGTTCAGCGGCACGGCCGAACGCTTCGCGCTTCTCGAGCTCAGCAAGCAGATCGTCGCTGGTGACCTTGGCGAGGAAGGGATGCATGGCAAGGCTGGGGGCCACTGCGTTGACGCGGACATTGTGGGGCGCGCCCTCGATGGCAGCGCAACGGGTGAGGGCCATGACGCCGGCTTTCGCCGCGGCGTAATGCGCCTGCCCTTCCTGTGCCCGCCAGCCGAGCACAGAGGCGTTGTTCACAATGACGCCACCGCCGTTGGCATAGAGATACTGCAGCTCGGCGCGCATGCATCGGAAGGTTCCGTTCAGCGTCACATCAAGTACGAGGTTCCACTGATCATCAGTCATGTCGACAATGGGAACTTCGCCGCCAAGTCCAGCGTTATTGATGATGATGTCGAGACCACCGAGTGCTGCAGCAGCACCCGAGATAAGCGCCTGCACATCGGCTTCGACAGTGACATCGCAAGGGATTCCGGTGACGCCCAGTTCGGCTGCCGATTCGGCACAGCGGCGCTCATGCTTGTCGGAGATGACAACGGTGGCACCCTCCTCGACGCAACGCTTGGCCACGGAGAATCCGATACCAGTGCCGGCAGCGGCGGTGACCAGCACCTTCTTGCCTGCCAGCAGGCCGTGGCCCTCGACATAGAGAGGCGAGGTAGTGGTTGATCGATCGGTCATCGCGGTGCTGGCTCCTTGGGCAGTCCCAGCACACGTTCACCCAGCACATTGCGCTGGATCTCGTTGCTGCCGCCGTAGATGGTTTCGGAACGGGTGAACAGGAACATCTTCTGATCAAGGGTGAGTTCGTAGGGAAAACCCTCAGCGATCTGGCTGTCGAGACCGCCGATGTCCATGGCAAGTTCGCCAAGGTCACGATGCCAGGTGCCCCAGAAGAGTTTGGAGATGGATGCTTCGGGTCCCGGCACACCTGAACCCATGGACCGCAGCGCGTTCCACTGCATCAGCCGCAGACCGATATAGGCACGAGCCAGGCGTTGGCGCATGCGTGGGTCAGAGGTGACACCGCGACGACCAGCCTCAGCGATGAGATTGGTGAGCTCACGTTCGAAACCGACCTGCTGGGCCAGCGTGGAAATTCCGCGCTCAAGCGCCAACAGATCCATGGCGACTCCCCAACCGGCACCCGGCTCACCCACGATGAGTGACGCGTCAGTGACGGCATCGGAAAAGAACACCTCGTTGAATTCGCCGCCACCGGTGATCTGCACGATGGCACGCGCTTCAACGCCGGGCTGATCCATGGGCACAAGCAGGAATGAAAGACCCTTATGTCGCGCCGAACCCGCCTCGGTGCGCGCCACAACGAAACACCAATGCGAGACATGAGCCAGCGAGGTCCACACCTTCTGGCCGTTGATGACCCACTGATCACCGTCGAGCACTGCGCGGGTCTGCACATTGGCGAGATCGGAACCGGCGTTGGGTTCGCTGTAGCCCTGACACCAGCGCTCCTCACCCCGCAGAATCGGCGGGAGGAAACGTTCACATTGTTCGGGGGTTCCGTGTTCGATCAGCGTGGGCCCGAGCAGGTTCTCACCCATGTGATTGACGCGGCCCGGAGCTTCGGCCCGGGCGTACTCCTCGGCCCAGATGATCTGCTGGGCGACGGATGCGTTGCGGCCACCAAACTCGACCGGCCAGCCAAGACCGATCCAGCCGGCCTCACCAAGCACAAGTTCCCAGCGTTCACGGATCTCGAAACCGACTTCCTCGTCGCCAGGGCCGCCACGGCCCCTCAGCGACGCGAACTCACCAACGAGGTTCGTGGCTAGCCATGCTTTGGCGGCAGCACGAAACTCGTCGTCAGAAACCGTTGAGACGTCGGTGGGTAGACCCATGTGATCACGAACTCCAAGGGGGGAAGAACCCCCGATGGTATTGGTCAGACGTCGAGCTTGAGAAGCCGTGCGGCATTCCCGCGCAGGAACTTGGGCCAGACCTCGTCCTTAAAGGGAACGTTCTTCATCTCGGTCATGATGCGCTCGAGCGAAAGACCCATCGGGAAATAGCCGGCATAGAGGATCTTGTCGGCGCCGCGAGTGTTGGCGTAGTCGATGATGCGCGGGTCGTAGTGCTTGGGGGCGAAGGCCGAGGTGGAGTAATGCAGGCCAGGCCACTTGAGCATGAGCTTGACCATGAGTTCGGTCCACGGCTGGCAACCATGGCGAGACACGTAGGTGAGTTCGGGGAAGTCATACATGACCTCGTCGACATGCTCAACGTGCTGGCACTGGAACTTGAGGCGCGGGCCGGGGATACCGGTGCAAACGAACACCGGGATATCGAGTTCGCAGGCCTTGGCGTAGATCGGGTACATCTTCTTATCGTTGATGGCCACCTGCGGGAAACAACCGGCGGGGAACATGCTGATGCTGCGAGCACCCCAAGTCTCATAGGCCCGAACAATCTTTTCGATGCCCTTCATGCCGTCGTTCGGATCAGCGCCCACCGAAGCAACGAACCGATCGGGATAACGCTTGATGGCGTCCTCACCGGTGGACTCCTGGCCTTCTTCGGTACCGCCGCCAACTCCGACCATGCCGATGCCGACGCCCCACTTGTCCATCTGGTCAAGGGTGAAGCCGACTGGATCAGTGGTCTCGCGAAGTTCCTTCTCCTTGTCCGGCGGGGACTTGAACATGTACTCCGCTGGGAACTCGAACTCGTCTTTGGACTGGGCGTCCTTGGTCTGCTTAGTGATGAAGGCGTACTGGGCCTTCAGATCGCGAGCCGGAAAGCCGATCATGGTGTCGATGGCTTGGATATCGCTTGGCATGGCCATTGGTGTCCCCCCTGGACGAGATGTGATGTGGTCAATCTACGGCATGTTTGACGGAGCAAGGAAAAGGGCCCGGCCGCAGAGCGGTCGGGCCCTTCGTCGTTCTCAGACTGTGTTGGTCAGCGACCGGCGATGCGATCGGCCTGCTCGCGCTGCTCGAAAATGAGACGGATGAGCCAGAAGCGGAAGTAGCGACGCAGGGACATCACGATGAACAGTGCTGCTCCAACGACCGCCAGAACGAGGCCGAGCGTGCCGAGTGCTGTGTAGTCATCGGTGAACACGACCTGACCCTTCAGCGGAGCTGAACTCGAGATCGAGGCGTAGCTGATGATGCTCAGCACGATGCCGGCGATCATCAGCAGTGCACCGATGATGACCCAGGTGCGCTCCGGGTTGGCTTTGCCGCCGGTGACCTTGAGGCTATCGACCTCGGTCTGGAACTCCTGGAGGCGGGGCGAGGAATTGCTGGTGTCGCTCATGGTTTCTCCTTGCTGATGTGATCTAGGTAGATGTGATCTGGGTAAATGTGATCTGGACTGACGGGTGCGAACTGATACGTGCGGACTGCAGATGATGATTAGGCGTGAGAACCAGAAGTTCCGCCGAGGTAGGCCTCGGTGAGTTCCTCCGCGATCTCCTGCGGAGGACCAGTGCGGGTAACGCGGCCGTGCAGCATGATCGATGCCACATCGGCGATACCGAGCACCGCTTGGGCAAATTGCTCCACGACGAGAATGGACACACCTTGGCTGGCAAGCGCTGCCACTCGTTCGTAAAGCTCTTCGACGATGAGCGGGGCAAGGCCCATCGACAGTTCGTCAAGCAGAAGCAGCGCCGGGTTGGCGGCCAGCGAACGAGCCATGGCCAGCATCTGCTGCTCACCGCCCGACATCGTGCCGGCGATCTGCTTGCGCCGTTCCTTCAGGCGCGGGAACTGCGCGAACGCGGTCTCCTGCATCTCGCTCATGGACACACCGCTGTGGGTGAACATGCGCAGGTTCTCGGTGACGGTGAGGTTCGGGAAGATGCCGCGACCCTCAGGAATGAGGCATACCCCAGCCCGAGCGAGCGAGTCGCTGCTCACGCCATTGACCTCACGGCCACTGAGAATGAGCTGCCCCGCTGAAGGAACAATTTGGCCACTGCACACGCTAAGCGTGGTGGTCTTCCCGGCACCATTGGGACCCAACAGCGCGTGGACCTGTCCGGGTTCAACAGTGAGCGAAACACCATGCAACACATCAATGGTGCCGTAGCCACCGCGCACGCCGCGCAGTTCGAGGATCGGGGTCATGATGCCTCCTCCACCGACTCGGTTCCGAGATACGCCGCCTGCACTGTGGGATTGGCCTGCACCTCGGCAGGAGTGCCGCTGGCGATAACCCGACCGAAGTCGAGCACATAGATGAACTCGCAGATTCCCATGACGAACGACATGTCGTGCTCCACAAGCAGAATGCCGAGTCCGTCGTCGGCAACCAGACGGCGCAGCAGCGCGGCCATCTCCTCGGTCTCTTCTTCGGTAAGACCTGACGACGCCTCATCAAGAAGCAGGAGTCGCGGGTTGGTGGCCAGCGCACGAGCGAGTTCGACAAGTCGGGCGGTACCAGTAGGCAGCGTGCCCACCATGAACTCCGAGACATCGGCAATGCCGACCTTCTCAAGGATCTCGTCAGTGACTTTCTTCGGGTCGAACCCGGACTTGTCCCAGGCTCGGCGCTGCTCAGCGGCAACCATGATGTTTTCGCGAGCCGACAGGCTGCCGAACACTTCGAGCTTCTGGAACGTGCGGGCAATGCCGAGACGCGCTCGCTTCGACGGTGACTTTCCAGTGATGTCGACACCTTCGAGCAACACCTTGCCTGAGGTTGGCTCCTGCAGGCCGGTGATCACGTTGAAGCATGTGGTCTTTCCAGCGCCATTGGGACCGATGAGTCCAGTGACGCGTCCGGCGTGCACTTCGATGCTCGCCTGCGATACCGCCTGCAGCACGCCGAAGCGCACGACGACCTCATTGGTGGACAGAAGTGCCGTCATTTCGCGACCCCCGTGCTCGTGACCATGGGATGTTCATCGACGGCGTCAGAAATGCTGAGACGGCGATCGAGCTGTGCGACCTTCTCGCGAGTGAACGCCCGGGTAAGACCGAGATCGTTGATGTCGTCGCGACCAATGTCCTGATCGCGTGTGCGCTGGTCGAGCAGTGCCTTTTCCTCGCGGGCATCAGCTCGCCAAGGCAACATCCCGGCGAGATCGCGACCCGTGTAAAACACGGCGCCCTCGGGCCGATAGGCCATCGCAACGGCGGCAAGGCCAGGACCAATCAGGCTGACCTGGGTGAGCCAACTGGGATTGCCCATGACCTCAGAGAGCGCCGGGAACGAGGCCAGTCCGATGAGACCCATGAAAGCAGCCACCGGATAGCGAACACCCTGCACCGCGAGCAGTAGCACCAGCGGGAGTCCGATGAACATCGGGAAGGAGTCGACCCGCAATGCGCCCTGCGAAAGACCAAGCATGCAGCCCGCAAAACCAGCCATGGCGCCCGAGAGCATGAACACAGCCATCTTGGTGGTGGTCAGGTTGATACCAATGGTGGCCGAGGCCGCAGGCGAATCGGACATGGCGATCCAGCGTCGGGCCCAACGGCTGCGGCGGAGTAGTTCAAGCATGAAAAACAGCAGCGCAAAAGCGATAACAAGGAAGATCACGAAGGCCTTGCGATCGGCCGCATCAGAACTGATGTGGATACCGAAGATGTCCAATGGCTTGAACAGCACGCCAGTGGCCGACGGGTCGATCATCTTGGGGTGTCGCACGATGACCTTGTCGGTGAACTCTGCGAATGCAAGCGTGGCCAGCGCCAAATACAACCCCTTGAGGCGAAGCGCTGGGAGTGCGATGAGCAGACCGAGCGGCGCACACACCAGCATCACGAACAGGATGCCAATGGGACTGCCGTTCTGACCGCCGAAGTGCGAGAACAACACCGCACCCACACCCGCAATGGCGAAGTTGGCGAAACTGACCTGACCGGCCCAACCAATAAGCGGGACCAGCGAGAGCATGATGAGTCCGACGATCATGAAGCCCACACCGCGGCCGAGCCAGACCGCTGAGCGTTCGCCAAAGGTCGTGCCACTGAACCACGGGATCCAACCATTTGCCCATGCACCCACCAGCACGATCATGACACCGCCACCAACTGCGGCTTCCCAAGGTTTGGTAAGACGTTCGGTGCGCTTCGTGAGACGCACCTTGCCGGTCTCGAGACGGGCTTGGGGAAGGAACAGCAGCGCAACAAAAAGGATGACGCAAGGAATGGCCTGCGGGGCATAGTTCCAGTCGGTCCCGAAGTTGAGGAACACACTGGTGAACGCCTCAGTCAGGCCAATGATGAGTCCGCCCACGAACACCATCGGCAAACTCTTGAGCTGCGCAATAGCGGCAGCAGCCGCGGCCACCACGATGACCAGCGCGAGGTTCTCAACCACAAGCCCGGTCTCGGGCGCAATGAGGATGCCGGCGAGCCCGGCAGTCATGCAGCCAAGCGACCAGGACGCACCAGAGATCACTGAGGACTTGGCACCGGTGAGACCAGCAAGGCTGCGGCTGTCAACCACGGCCCGCATCGAGATGCCAAGGCGGGTGCGATACAGAAGGAATCGAAGAGCGACAGCGACAAGAAGGGCGATTGCAACGGTGATGATGCGATGCCAGGTGGCGATGACGTCGCCGATCTGCACACCCTTTGTGCCCTCGAAGAAATGGGGAACGCTGCGAGGCGCCTTCGGCGGCCAGATGGTGAGCGTGATGCCCATGAAGGTGAGCATCAGACCCACTGTCACCATCAACTGAACAACGAGTGCAGCATCGCGAAGCCGGCGCATGATCACTCGATCAAGGGCGATACCAATGGCTGGGGCGATGATCAGCAGCGTGATGGCGATTGCGACAAGCGTCGGCAGGCCCCACTGAACAGTGAGTTGCCAATAGCAGAACGCCAGGAAACATCCGATGGCAGCCTGCGCGAAATTGAAAATGCCTGTGGTGGCGTACGTGACCACGAGGCCGGCGGCGGAGATGGCATACACGCCACCAAGGGCGATACCCACGACGAGGAAGGTGGCGATGGTCCGGCCCGAGACCGATGCGCTACCCCAGTTCGACTGGACGACAAACGCGACGATGAGCGCCACGATCACTGCAGAAATCAGTCTGGGACTGAATTTGAGCCGCATCTTCCCCCCGATGTCATGAGCTCTTGATACTTCGTTCTCTGAACTGCGGTACTACTGCGCTACTGACTACAAAACTTCTGATGTGATGCCCTGAGGGGGCCGGCGAACCGGCCCCCTCGGACAGCAATTCTTCTAGTGGACCTTCGCTGCCTCAGCGGCGGGGTCATAGTTGGCGATCGTGACCACGTTGGACGGATCACAGGTGAACTGACCGGGCTTGCCGTTGATACGGGTGAATGCGCCGCCCTTGATCTGCATCAGGACGAAGCAGTCGGAGAAGCCCTTGGCACTCTTGGCACCCATGGTGCCACCGGCGTTGAAGTCAGTGATGGACTTCATCGTCTTCAGAACGCTTGCACGGGTGATGGCGTTGGGGCCGTCAGCGGCGACGATCTTGTCGATGGTCTCCTTGAACAGCATGCCCGCCTGCCATGCCTGCATACCGAACGAATCGGGCTTGCCACCGACGGAGTCGATGTAGGCCTTGAGGTTGGCATTGTTAGCAGCTTCTTCGAAGGGTAGGAACTGGAACCAGACGTAGGTGTTGTCGACGCCGGCGCCCTCAGCCTTGAACTTCTCGGTGTAGCAGGCCAGTGAACAGGCCCAGGTCTTCACACCGTCATAGCCCTGAGCAGCGGTTTCCTTGCGCATCTTGATCATGGCGGTGTCTGCGGAGCCGTTGTAGACGAAGTTGCCGCTGTTGTCCTTGATGGATTGCACGAAGGGGGTGTACCCGGTCTGCGGCATTGAGCCACTCACCTTGAAGGCGTCATAGACATCAATGCCGACATCCTTGGCACCCTGGACCTGATAGGTGGCCGACTGCACAGTTGTGGGCAGATCTCCCGGGATCAACCAGATGCCCTTCGAGTCCGGAACCGAACTGGCGTAGTACTTGTCAGCACCGACGAACACCTTGAGGTCACGTGCGCCCTTGGGGATCGAACCATCGGTGGGGCAGGTCTCGGCAACGGCCTGGATGACCCAAGCGTTCGGTGCGCACTGCTCGTTGATGTCATTGGCCAAGGCCACGAAATCGGGAAGGCCAGTGGCCGCACCCGACTTGTCGGCGCAGGTGTTCAGCACTGAGGTATCCGGGTTGAACAGCGAATTGCCACCGACCATCGCAAGAGAGTTCTTGCAGGCATTGAGGATGCCATTCTTGGATTCTTCGGGGCTCAACTTGGAGTCCCAGGCCTCAACCTTGAGCTGGCGACACCCAACGCCACCATTGGCATTCACGTACTTGGCATAGCCGTTCATGGCATCGACATTGCCCTGAAACAAACCAGGAGCGAGCGAGGAACCGGTATCAGCCATGACCTCGACGGTGATGTCCGTTGCGGACACACCAATGTCGCTGGCCTCAAGCGTGGCGCCCTTGCACTTGGCATCGGATGCGCTCGTGGTGTTGGTGTTGTTATTGGCACTGTCAGACCCGCTACGACCGCAGGCGCCAGCCATAAGACTGACGCTCAATGCCGCAGCGAGAAGGGCTACTTGGTAACGCTTCACAGATTTCCCCCTGGGATGGATTGACTAGGTCACCGAGACTAATGCATCAAAAGCAGGTCGGTGACCAATGGCACAGCCCGATGGTCCTGCTGTCCCCTCAGGATTCAGCTCGCTGCGAAGCACCGCCGCATAGGACATCGACAGGTCCACGTCAATCTTGTTCGTCAAGATTGCTCATCAACCGATGACCGCAGTTGGGTGGTGTGCCAAAACGGACACACCACCCAACCAACAAACACGGATCAGTGGACCTTGCTCGCCTCGGCGGCAGGGTCGAAATTGCTGATGGTAAGGACATTCTGCGGCTCACAAGTGAACTCACCAGGCTTGCCAACCACTCGGGTGAACTTGCCGTCCTTGATCTGCATCACGACCATGCAGTCCGAGAAACCCTTGGCGCTCTTGGCGCCCATGGTGCCACCGGCGGTGAAGTCAGTGATGGTCTTCATCGTCGAAATCGTGCTGGCACGGGTGATCCCATTGGGACCGTCTGCGGCGACGATCTTGTTAATGGTCTCCTTGAACAGCATGCCTGCCTGCCATCCCTGCATACCGAACGAGTCCGGCTTACCGCCGACCGAGTCGATATAGGCCTTGAGATCGGCGTTGTTACTGGCTTCCTCGAAGGGAAGGAACTGGGTCCACACGTAGGTGTTGTCCACCGTGGCGCCCTCAGCCTTGAACTTCTCGGTGTAACAAGCCAGCGAACAGGCCCAGATCTTGACACCGCTGTAACCCTGCGCAGCGGTCTCCTTGCGCATCTTGATCATGTTGGCGTCGTTCGAACCGTTGTAGACGTAGTTGGAGTTGCTGTCCTTCAACGTCTGGACGAACGGGGTGAACCCGGCTTGCTGGAGCGAGCCACTGGTCTTGAACGCATCGACAACGTTGATGCCGACCTGCTTGTTGGCTTCGATCTGATACGTCGCCGACTGCACGGTGGTGGGCAGATCGCCGGGAACCAGCCAGATGCCCTTGAGGTCCGACTGCTGTGACTGCAGGTACTTCAAGAAACCAACAAACGACTTCAGATCTCGGGGTCCGGTCGGCGGCTTACCGTCGGTGGGACAGGTCTCGGCGACCGCCTGGATGACCCAAGCGTTCGGCGCGCACTGCTCGTTGATGTCATTGGCCAGCGCCACGAAATCGGGCAGACCGGTGGGCTTTCCGGCCTTGTCGGCGCAGTTGCCAAGCACTGTGACATCAGGGTTGAACAGTGCGTTGCCGCCGACCATCGCAAGCGCGGTCTGGCATGCGTTGATGATGCCGTTCTTCGATTCCTCCGGGCTCAACTTGGAGTCCCATGACTCAACCTTGAGCTGGCGACAACCAATGCCACCATTGGCGTTCACGTACTTGGCATAGCCGTTCATGGCATCGACGTTGCCCTGGAACAAACCAGGAGCGAGCGATGAACCGGTGTCAGCCATGACCTCAACGGTGATCTCCGAAGCGGAGACACCGATTTCGGTGGCTTCAAGCGTGGCGCCCTTGCACTTGGCATCGACTGCGCTCGCCGAATTGTTCGAATTGTTATTGGCACTGTCAGACCCGCTACGACCGCAGGCGCCAGCCACAAGACTGACGCTCAATGCCGCAGCGAGAAGAGCTACCTGGTAACGCTTCACGATGTTCCCCCCCTGGGATCGATGAGTGATACATCGACCCTAACCGAATCCGGGGAGAGATGTGACGAAAGTCACCAACCCACCCTTCAAGGCGATGGACTGGGGCGACGCACTCGGGGCGCCGGACTGGGAGCGTTGGATACTTAGGCGGTGATGCCGCCGTCCATCACCATGATTGAACCGGTGATGTACCGGGCCTCATCGGACCCGAGATAGGCGAAGAGCGACGCAAGTTCCTCGGGCTGGGCGGTCTCCACGTTGTCCCGGGACATCTTGCGCATGCGGTTCCAGTCGACACCTTCGGGCGGCATGAACGCGGCGTACATGTTGGTGACCACGCCACCAGGCGAGACCGCATTGATGCGGATGGGAGTGTCGTACTCAGTGGCCAGCGCCTTGGTCAGTCCGACAACACCTGCCTTCGATGAGCAATACCCGGCGCTCCAAGGCTGACCCATAACTCCGGCGGTGGAGGCGGTGTTGACGATAACGCCATGACCGCGCTCGACCATCTGCGGCAGCACAGCGCGACACATCAGGAAAGTGCCGGTGAGATTGATGGCGATCATTCGCGCGTACACGCCTGGATCGATGAGATGCGACTCGGCGAATCCACCGATGCCGGCGACATTGCACAGCACATCAATCTGACCGAACTGCTCGGTGATCGAGGCAATGGTGGACTCAACCGTGGCCCAGTCACTGACATCACAGGCAAGGCCGATGGCATTCGCGCCAATACCCGCTGCGGTTTCCATTGCGCTCTCGGCATTGACGTCGAGACATGCGACCTTCGCGCCCTCGGCACCAAGTCGCTGCGCCACGGCGCGACCGATACCCGACGCTGCGCCGGTGACGACCGCCGCCTTACCCACATAACGCTGTTCCACTGGTTCCTCTTCCAAGATTGACGAGATGAATTGGTGTGATTTGAAACTGACCGAACCACAGTGGTTCCGTCGGAGAGACGCGATCAGTCGAAGGTGAGCACGCCGCGGGCGATACTGCCCGAGTGCATGTCATGCACGACGTCGTGGAACTTCTCCATCGGATAGGTGGCCGAGACCAGTTCGTCGAGCATGAACTCGCCGCGACGGTAGAGCTCCACGATCTGCGGGATGTCACGATGCGGGCTGTAGGAGCCGGCACGACATCCGATGACGCTGCGCTCGCACTGGGTGAAGCGCTGGTACGGCAGTTCGAACTTGGCATCGCCACCGGGGGTGCCGATGATGACGACGGTGCCGCCCCAATCGAGCATTTCGAGTGCGTTCGAGGTGACCGCCGGATGACCAACGACGTCGTAAACCCAGTTCACGCCACCGGCGTTGAACGGGCCGGCAAGTTCACCGTTGACCGGATAAGGAACCAGCGCACGAACCTGCTCGACGATGTCAGGCGACTTGCCATCGAGGAAGTCAGTGGCACCGAACTGGCGGGCCAGTGCTTCCTTCTGCGGCTCGGTGTCAATGGCAATGATGCGACTGGCACGACGCACCCGCAACGCCTGGATGGCGTTGAGGCCAACGCCACCGCAGCCGTAGACAACCGCGGTGTCGCCCACCTGCACGCTCGAGCGGTAGAGCACGGCACCGGCACCGGTCATAACGCCACAGCCAACAAGACAGGCCGAGGTGAGAGGAACGTCTTTGGGGATCTTCACTGCCTGAATGTCACGAACAATGGTTCGTTCGGTGAACACCGAGGCAGCAGCGAAATTCCAACAGGGGTCGCCATTGAGCGTGAACGGCTGGGCCATGTTGCCAAGCGTCTTGTAGCAGCGCGTGGGCATACCTGAGCCACAGGCCTTGCACATGCCACAGGCAGCAAGCGTGGAGATGATGACGTGATCGCCGACCTCCACGTTAGTGACGCCCGTGCCGATCTGCTCCACGACACCTGCGCCCTCATGACCAAGCACCGCGGGTGCCGGCCATCCGAAGGCGCCGGCCGCAGCGGTGACATCGCTGTGACACACGCCAGCCGCGGCAATGCGGACGATGACCTCGCCCGGACCCGGATCGCGAACCTCAAGACCGGTAAGAACCTCGGCGGCTTCGCCGGTAAACACAATGCCCTTCATGATTTCCCCCTCAGAGTGGTGTTGCGTCGATGCAATCGATGACTTCGATGGATGGTGCTGGCCCGACCGCCGTGGCGATCAGCTCGGCCAGATGATGGACTGCCATTCGGTGTAGGCGTCGAGGCCCCAGGTGCCACCGTCGCGGCCGATACCGGACATCTTGAAACCGCCGAAGGGGGTCTCGTGGTGGGTCTGCACGCTGTTGATGCCAACGCGCCCGGAACGGACCTGCTTGGCTACCTCAAAGGCGGCCGGCGTGTCGCCACCAAACACGTAGGAGAACAAGCCGTAATCGCTGTCATTCGCGATGGCGATTGCTTCATCGTCAGTGTCATAGGGCACCACAACGACAACCGGGCCGAAGATTTCTTCGCGCACGGGCGACATGGTGTTGTTGCAGCCGGCGAGAAGGGTGGGGCCCACGTAGTAGCCGCGGTCCATGCCCGGGTCACGACCATCAACGACGAGCTCAGCGCCCTCAGCAATTCCGTTCTCGATATGGCTGATGATGCGGGACTTCTGCACACCGGAGATCACCGGGCCTACCTGCGTGGCGGCGTCGAGCGGATCGCCAACCTTGAGAGCGCGGGCAACATCGGCGAGACGACCGACAAGTTCGTCATAGCGACTGCGATGAACAATGACGCGAGTCGGAGCAGTGCAGATCTGGCCGGAGTGGAACGCCCACACCGAAGAGATTCCGCCCACAACTTTGTCCATATCGGCATCAGCCATGACGATGCATGCGCCCTTGCCACCAAGCTCATGAAGCTGACGCTTCATCGTGGGTGCACCGGCAGCCACGATCATGGAACCGACCATGGAAGAACCAGTGAAACTCACCATGTCGACATTCGGATCGGACACCAGGTTGGCGCCCACCTCGGCTTTGCCACCGGTGACGATATTGACCACGCCTGGAGGGAAGCCAACATCGGCGAGGATTTTGGCCAGCTCGATGACGCACAGCGGATCCTGCGGCGCAGGCTTCATGACAACGGTGCAACCAACGGCCAGCGCTGGTGCGATCTTGCCCACCATTGAAGTGGTCGGGAAGTTGTAGGGAGCGATACACGCCACAACGCCAACCGGGACCTTGCGAGCGAGGCCACCCATGAGCGCACCGGCCGCCAGCGGCGTGGTGCCGATGGGCTGCGGAGGAAGCGGGCGGCTGAGATCCTCAAGCGCGCCACGCGCATAGCGATCGAAGCGAGAGATGGCCACAGGGATCTGCATGAGCGAACCCACCGAGGAGGTGGCGCCGGTCTCGCTGATGACGAGCGGAATGAGATCAGGTGTGCGCTTGGCGAGTTCCGCGCCAGCTGCAGCGAGCAACGCAGCACGTTCCTGTGGGGTGGTGCGGCTCCATGCGGGGAATGCCTCGGCGGCCGCAGCGGCCGCAGCCGCGACATCGGCCGCGGATGCCTCAGGGGCTTCGGTGACAACCTGCTCGGTCGCTGGATTGATGATCTCGTAGGTGCCGTCGCCACCGGGGACCCACTCGCCCCCGATGAGCTGGCGATATGCAGCAGATGTATTGGCCATGGAACCTGACGTTATGTCAGATGACGACCCTTGCGGTAAAGATCCGACGCTGTGGCTCCGGAGCCTTGCCCCACTGCGTGTCACGGGTATTCTGACGGCTCGTCAGAATGTCGATCGACTCCTCGATCGCACCGGACACTGGAGCGACCATGTTGGATCAGTTGATCAAGGGCGGACTCGTCATCGACGGCACTGGTTCCGCCGGAAAAATCGCCGATGTCGGCCTGCGAGATGGCCGCATTGTGGCCATTGGCGACATCACCGAGGATGCCGCCGAGACCGTGGACGCCACTGGCCGCATCGTGATGCCCGGCGTTATCGATGCCCATACCCATTACGACGCCCAGCTGCTGTGGGATCCGGGCGCATCGCCTTCGGCCAACCACGGGGTTACCACCGTCATTGGCGGTAACTGCGGGTTCACCCTCGCTCCCCTGCGCCCCACCGCCGATGAAGCTTCGTATCTGCAGGAGATGATGAGTCGCGTCGAGGGTATGCCGTTGCCGGCGCTGCGCCAGATCGATTGGAACTGGGAAACCTTCGAGCAGTACCTCGCCCGCCTCGATGGCAAGATCGCTGTGAACGCCGGATTCCTTGCCGGCCATTGCGCGATCCGTCGCTATGTCATGGGCCCCGAATCCGTTGGCGGCGAAGCCACCTCCGAACAAATCGCCG
The DNA here is from genome assembly GCA_947449015.1 of Microthrixaceae bacterium. Classification (GTDB taxonomy): domain Bacteria; phylum Actinomycetota; class Acidimicrobiia; order Acidimicrobiales; family Acidimicrobilacustridaceae; genus Acidimicrobilacustris. The sequence goes on from CANFQA010000009.1 coordinate 54,369, forward strand.
GCATGGTTGCTGAACTGCGCAAAGCCATTGAGGCCGGTGCGCTCGGATTCTCGTTCACCCGCTCCGGTAGTCACAGCGATGGCGACGGCCAGCCCGTACCAAGCCGCTGGGCCACCGACGAAGAACTGTTCGCGTTATGCGCCGAGACCGGCCAGCATGAGGGCACAACACTCGAAGGCATCGTGTCGGGCTGTCTTGACCGCTTTGCCGATGATGAGATCGAACTTCTCGCACAGCTGAGCGCGGCGGCGAAGCGACCGCTCAACTGGAATGTGCTGACGATCGACTCACGCGAGCCTGATCGGGTGCCGCGCCAGCTCGCCGCTGGCGATCGCGCCGCCGAACTTGGTGGCCGCGTTGTCGCTCTCACCATGCCGGTGCTCGTGCCCATGAACATGAACTTCCTCACGTTCTGCGGCATCTGGCTGCTGCCCACCTGGCAGGACACACTCAGCGTGTCGGTCGAAGAGCGCATCGCTCGTCTGAGCGATCCTGAGGTGCGGGCTCGTCTCCTCGCTGCTTCGCAGTCCGAAGAGGCAGGCGTGTATCGCCGTCTCGCCGACTGGGAGGATTACGTCATTGGCGACACGTTCTCACCTGCGAACGAAGGACTTTCCAACCGGACCGTCGCGCAGATCGCCGCCGAGCGAGGCACAACACCGTTCGACACACTGCTCGACATCGTGGTTGCCGACGAACTGCGCACCATTTTGTGGCCGGCGCCGAAGGATAAGGATGCTGCGAGTTGGCAGATGCGCACCGAGGCATGGGATGACCCCCGCGTCATGATCGGCGGATCGGATGCCGGTGCTCACCTCGATCGCATGTGTGGCGCCACCTTCCCCACCCGATTCCTTGGCGACATGATCCGCGGTCGCAAGTTGGTCTCAGTGGAACGAGCCGTGCAGCTCATTACCCAGGTTCCTGCGGAACTGTTCGGTCTGCGCGATCGCGGCACGCTGATCGAGGGCAACTTCGCCGACATTTTGGTGATCGATCCCGAGACGGTTGGTTCTGAGAATGCCCGCATGGTCGCTGATCTCCCGGGTGACTGCGAGCGACTCACCGCCGGTTCGTTCGGCGTTGAGAAGGTGTTCGTGAATGGCACGCTGGTGATCGAGAACGGTCTGCCCACCGGCAACAATCCGGGCACGCTGCTCAAGAGCGGTGTCGACACCTACACCGTCGCCACCTCCTGATTTTTCGATAGCTACAGAACGCACGCGAAAAGGCCCGGGCTTTACGCCCGGGCCTTTTCGTTCTTGAAACTGTGCAACCGGTCTGATCAGGCGCTGACCGGAGTGTCGGCGAGAATCTTGCCGAGGTGCAGCAGACTCTGTGTGGTGCCACCAAGAAAGAGTTCCTGCTTCTTGGCCCACAGGTAGTAACGGTGCAGGGGGTAGTCGCGATCCACACCGACACCACCATGAAGATGAGTGCAGGCACGAACAACACGAGCGCCACCCTCGGCAGCCCAGTACTTCGCCGAAGCGGCGTTCTCGCCGGCGGGCAGACCATCGTTGAGACGCATTGCTGCACCCCATGCGGTGAGCTTGATGGCGTCTGCATCGATACGGCAGTCGGCAGCACGCTGGGCGACGGCCTGGAACGTGGCGATCTGACGATCGAACTGCACACGCTCCTTGACGTACTCAGCCATGATCTCGACTGACTTGGCGGTGACACCGGCCATGATCAGCGACTGCGAGGTCTGTCCGTACTCGATGAGGCGATCGAGCGCGGATGCATCAGCAACCTTCTCGGCCGCAGCACCAGCGAAGGTGACCTTGGCGTCGGGGATGCCGTCAGTGGCGTCTTGACGATCGACGGTGACCCCTGCAGCCTTGGCATCCACGAAGTAGATGCCGTCGGCAGCCGAGACGATGAAGCCATCGGCAACAGTGCCGAACGGAACATTGGTCTTCACGCCAGTGATGGAACCACCGGCGCCGGTGATGGCCGGGGTGTGCACATCGCCGACGAGTTCATGCAGTGCGACGGTGACGATGCGCTCGCCCGAGGCGAGGCCGGCGAGATGTGCCGGTGCGTACTCAGCGAGGAACGGAGCGGCCATACCCATGACGGCAAGGGCCGGCACCTGGGCGACGAAACGGCCGACCTCTTCGAGCACGATGGCGACCTCGGCGAAACCAAGACCAGCGCCGCCAGCAGCTTCAGGCATGCCGATGCCGACGATGCCAAGATCGGCAAGTTCACGCCACAGGGCGAGGTCGACGCCAGCGCCGCCCTCGATCTCCTTGAGATGCTCAAGCGTGCAACGGTCGGTGAGGACCCGGGCAGTGAGACCGCGGAGTTCTTCCTGGTCAGAAGTGAATGAGAAATCCATGTTGGTGTTCTTCCTTCTCAGCGGGCCGAACGGGGGAAGCCAAGACCGAACATGGCGATGAGATCGCGCTGCAGTTCGTTCGTGCCGCCACCGAAGGTGAGGATGATGGTGCCGCGGATACCGGCTTCGAGACGGCTGCGCATGATGGACTCGGGCGCATCAGCGTCGAGGTAGGCGCGCGGGCCGAGGATCTCCATGAGCAACTGATAGGCGTCGAGATAGAACTCGGTGCCGAATACCTTGACGCTCGAGGCGTCAGCCGGATGCAGCTTCTCGGTGCTGGCCGACCACGCCACCTTCCAGTTGGCAAGGCGGAGGTACTCGAGCTTGGCGTGCACCTTGGCGAGGTTGAGCTGCACCCATTCCTGGTCGATGACACGACGACCATCGGGGAGCTTGGTGTTCTGGGCCCAGGCACGAACATCGGTGAGGTAGCGCTCGGGCATACCCGAGGAGCACAGTGTGACGCGCTCGTGGTTGAGCTGATTGGTGATGAGACCCCAACCACCGTTCTCCTCGCCGACCAGAAACTTGGCAGGCACGCGCACATCGTCGAAGTAGGTGGCGTTGATGTCATGCTCACCCATAAGACGCAGCGGCTGGATGGTGATACCGGGGGTGTCCATCGGGACGATGATCACCGAGATGCCCTTGTGCTTCTTGGCGTCGGGATCGGTACGCACGGCGAGCCAGCAGTAGTCAGCGCCACCGGCGAGAGAGGTCCACATCTTTTGACCGTTGATGACGTACTCGTCACCATCGCGCACGGCGCGGGTCTCAAGTGCGGCGAGATCGGTTCCGGCCTGAGGCTCGGAGTAGCCGATGCAGAAGTGGATGTCGCCAGCGAGGATCTTCGGAAGGAAGAACTCCTTCTGGAAGTCGGTTCCGTAGTTCATGATGGTCGGGCCCACGGTGTTCAGTGTGAGCATCGGCACTGGAGCACCGGCACGCATCGACTCGTCGAAGAACACGAACTGTTCGATCGGGCCTCGGGCCTGACCGCCGTATTCCTTGGGCCAACCCACGCCCGCCCAGCCATCGGTGCACATCTGCTTCCAGACGTCCTTGGTGGCTTGGCCGATGCCATGCGAGTTGGACAGTGCCTCGACGGTCTTCTCGTCAAGAAGGTTGGTGTAGTAGTCCCGAAGCTCTGCGCGCAGTGCTTCCTGTTCTGGTGAGTATCCGATCTCCATGGGCGAGGACATTAGCAACCGGTGATCGATGTCACATAAGCGGAGCAGAAGATCTTCTTATGTCATAGGTGGGGGTCGGTCGGTCTGGAATGATCAGTGACCATGAGCGTCGAAAATCGTCGGATTCGGGTGGTCGGAGAGGGAGAACTCTCTCGATCACTGGCAACCTCTCTGCGCGGCCTCGGGGCAGTCATCGCGGAGCCCGCCGATGCGTTCGATGCCGGCGATGCCCTTGATGCGGCGGTGTTCGCCCCCTGGGATCGCAACCTCATGACGCCACGACCGCTGATCGAACTTACCGACGCTGAATTCGACATCGCCTGGCAGCGGACCATGGATGCAGCTATTGCCACGTGCATCAGTGCCCGTGAAGCATTTGCTGGTCGTGGCGGCAACATCGTGCTGACGTTCCCCACCACCGCGTTCGTGGGTGGGGCCAACTATGCCCACTGGGCAGCCGCCGCCGAAGGCGTTCACATCCTCACCAAATCCGTCGCCCGCCAATGGGGGCCAGATGGAATCGCGGTCAACGCATTGGCCATCGATCCCAACCTCGTACTTTCAGATCCACAAGCAGCCGGGCCAGTTTCGATTGCCCAGCCGGCCGTATCCGAACCCGACCCCGCAGAAGCCCTGGCGTTCCTGTGTTCACCGGAGGCACGCAAACTCGCCGGACAGACCCTCACCGTGGACGGTGGACTATGGATGTAACCCGGGACATGTCGAACAGCACTGACGGACTCGCTGGCGGACTCGCTGGCCGACTCGCTGGCCGTGTCGTCATCGTGACCGGCGCTGGCCAGGGCGTGGGTGAAGGAATAGCCCGCCGTCTCGCCAGTGAAGGTGCGGCAGTGGTCATTGCTGCCCGAAGAGCCGAAACCGGCGAACCAGTCGCACAGTCCATCCGTGAGGGCGGTGGAGAAGCCGTCTGCATCGTCACCGATGTGACCGCACGGACCTCCGTCGAGGCCTGCGTCGCCGCCACCGTCGAACTGTTCGGCCGACTCGATGTGCTTGTCCACAATGCATTCGCTGGCGGTGCCGCCAGCCGACTCGAAGCGACACCACCCGACGCGTGGTTCCAAATGTCCGCCACCTCTGCATGGGGAAGCTTCTGGTGCGCGCAGGCCGCCTATCGGCATCTGGCGGCAAGCGATCAAGGTCGCCTCATCCTGCTCACGTCGCCCTCGGGATTCGAGGGCAGCGCCAACATCCCGCTCTACTCGCCTGCCAAAGCGGCACAGCGTGCTCTGGCAAAGAGCCTCGCTCGCGAATGGGGAGCCGATGGCATCACCGTGAACTGCATTGCCCCTGTCGCTGAGACCCCTGCGCTCGCCGGTGCCTTCGAGCAGGTGCCGACCCTGCGCGGCGCTATCGAGGCCCGCACTCCGCTCGGTCGCATCGGCGACCCCACCACCGACATCGGAGGAGTCGCCCTGTTTCTCGCCAGCGCAGACTCGGCCTATGTCAGCGGGCAAACCATCGTGTGCGATGGCGGGAGCTTCCTCGGTCTCTGAATCGAATGCTCCGATCTCGACCATCGATGCGGCTTTGATTCTGGCGAACGAACCCGGCGCTCGTTGTATCGTCGCCCCATGATCGAGATTCCATCCGGCACCATCACCTTCGGAACCCAGCTCCCTGTGCAGTCGCAAAGTTCGCTCTATGCAGCACCGTGGGAAAAGGACGCATCGCCAGCCGATCTCCTCGAGATCGCCAAGGCAGCAGACCGCAGCGGATACTTCTACGTCGCTGTATGCGATCACATCGTGATCCCTCGCGACAAAGCCGACGCCATGGGTCTGTGGTGGCAGGACTGCCTCACCACACTTGGCTGGTTGGCCGCTGCTACCACCAACGTCAACCTGCTCAGCCATGTGTACGTGCTCTCCTACCGACACCCACTGGTGGCGGCGAAGGGTTTCGAGACCCTCGATCACCTTTCCGGCGGACGAGCCATCGCCGGAATCGGCGCCGGCCACGTCGAAGCCGAGTTCGACACACTCGGCGTGTCCTTCGCTGATCGGGGAGCGCTGCTCGACCGTGATCTTGCGGCCTTCGCTGATGCACTTGAGAACACCTATATCGACGATATGGGTTCACTTCCTCGTCCGGCGCAGTCGCCACGGCCGCCAATCTGGATTGGTGGTTCCTCCAACCCAGCCATCCGACGCGCGGCGCGAAACGACGGCTGGCTTCCCCAGGGTCCTGCCACGCAGGAAGGCATCGACCGCCTCAGGATCGAACGGGAGAAGGCAGGAAAAGCTGAGAAGCCAATGGCCATCGGCCATGTCGTGATTCCCTACATCTATGTGGGGACACCGAAGTCCGAGCGTCGCCAGCCCTGCATTTCGGGTTCCCCGGAACAAGTTGCCGAGGCAGTGCTCGCCACTGCGCCGGCTGCGGTCAATCAGTTTCAGGTCAAGTTCGATACCGATAGCGCCGCTGAATACGCCGAGCAGGTCGAGGCGTTTGGCACCCAGGTCGGACCACTTCTCGCTCGCTAGGTACCGCACCAGCGGTCAGTGCCGTCTCGGGCACGTCGTTTCGCCCTGCCGATTAGCGCAGCGAGGCAGCCAAGGTCATTGAGTATGCATCCGCGCCGGCAACGGTGAGGTGTACGCCGTCCTCGACGAAGAATTCGGGATGACCAGCGCTCACTGAGAACCAGTCAGCGATCACCACATTGGATCTTCCGTCCGCAGCGGATCGGATCCGATCGTTGGTGATGTCCTGCCAGCTGCGTGGCTCACGGGTGGTCACAAGTACCACTCGCTTCGCCCCGCTCAGGCTGTCGAGGGCCTTGTTCAGGTCGCTCTCAGTCGGCGGGCCGTTGGTTCCCAGATGAATGATCACGTTCGATGTGATGTCGCCTGATTTTTGCAGGATTGGGATGAGCCAAGACAGCACATTGAACTGACGACCGACATCGGCGTTGACCGTGACACCGGGAAGTTGGTTGCGAACCGCACTTCGCGCACCGAGCAAGACCGAATCACCAATCGCAATCGTCGATGCACCAGGCCCCTGCGGAGGTGTTGACACGGTGGTTGAGGTTGCCGAGCCGCCTGCGGGTACCGTCGTCACCGGTGCCGCGGAGTCCGCACCGGAGGAGCCCACTTCGACGACATTGCCGAGCGAATCAATCGAGGCGCCGCTCAGATCAACACCGTTTCGCGAAGCCGTCGACGGAGTCGCCACGGCGAACGCGAGGATCACGCACAGCGTGATGGCGCTGCCGAGCAGCACCGGGCGACGAGCTCGGGCGGGAATGAGTCCGCCGGGTTGGGAGCGCCCATCCCACCACCGTCCGAGCGCACCATTGCGCACCGGCATCTCAACGAACCGATAGGACAGCTCAGCAACAGCGAAGGTCAGGATCAGGCGGAGGATGAGCAGCAATCCACCGTTGACATCCACGTCGACACCCGGTCGGGTCAGAACGAAAATCGGCCAGTGCCAGAGGTAGATGCCGTAGGAGCGACGGCCGATCCACAGCAATGGCGGCAGGGCAAAGAACTTGGCGAGTGGCGTGGTCGCGGGATGAACCAACGAGACGATCACGGCCAATGTCAGCAGGTCGAGCAGAACGAATCCGCCCTGATAGATGAACGGGTCGAACTCGTTGACCCGAACAATCATGTAGGCGAGACCGAGCAGCCCGACCGCACCAACACCGGTGATGATCCAGCGAGCACCGGCATGCACCGCAGACCGCATCTGCCATGGTGGGACGAGGATGGCGAGAACTGCTCCGAGCAGTACACCGGCGGCTCTCGTGTCGGTGCCGTAGTACACGCGAGACGGATCGACACCGGGAGTGAACAGCACCACCGCCCAGAGAGCGGAGGCGACCGCGAGCCCAAGCGTGATCAGCGCGATCTGTGATTGACGCCCTCGAGTGATCCGGTAGATGCCCGCCAGCGCGAGTGGCCACACCACATAGAACTGCTCCTCGACCGACAGTGACCACAGATGTCGCAGCGGGGACGGTCGGCCGATGGCTTCGAAGTACGACTGGTGAACAAAGATCTGGTACCAGTTGGTGACATAGGTGAGCGCAGCAACGAAATCGCCGCGAATGTGTGCCAGTTCTCCGGGGACGAACAGCACCCACACCAAACCCACCACTGCGGCAAGCGCGAATAACGCGGGGAGCAGTCGGCGGGCACGACGAGCCCAGAACGCAAGATACGCGGTACCACCAGTGCGCTGCCGTTCCGAAATGAGAAGCGCCGTGATCAGGTAGCCGCTGATGACGAAAAAGATTTCAACACCAAGGAAGCCACCGGGCAGTCCGCTGACCTCGCCGTGATAGAGCACCACGGCCATGACCGCGAGCGCGCGCAGGCCATCGAGGGCCGGCATGTAGCCAACCGCGCCGGTAGAGCGCGTCGGCGACTGCAATGGGGCTTGAGGGGGTGTAGGTGCGCGCATCAACGATCCGCAGGTGTTCGACCGCCCGCCGGACCTGACCTCTGCATCCTAGAGAGTCAGAACGCGCACCGACAGTCATCATGCTTCGCCACTCTCCGGGCAACGGGAGCCGCTCCTCCCCCGCCGGGCTGGTGCGGGCCGGCGGCTATCGTGACCCTCTCAACAGTCACAAGGGGGAAAACGTGGCAGCAGCAGAGAAGGACTACCCGATCAAGGTTGGAACGTTCCTGTTCACGATGGTCGAACCACATCCGGGACACGAAGTTCCCTACAACCGCTGGTATGAACACGATCACTTCTATTCGGGTTGCCTCGTAGGTCCCAATGTGTTTGCCGGCGATCGCTTCGTGGCCACTCGTCGCCTCAAGGATCTTCGCTCCACCACCCCGAACGACATGACCAGCGAACCTCTGCGCGGTTCGTACTTGGCCGTCTACTGGTGGCTGGTTGGCACTGACGAAGAGACCAACCGCTGGAACGTCGACAACGTGAACTGGTTGCATCAGCAGGGCCGCATGTACGCCGAGCGCGATCACGTCCACACGCTGCTCTATGACATGCAGTGGAACGTTCAGAAGGATCCCACCGGTTGCACCATCGACCTCGCGCTTGATCATGGTTACCCGGGCATGGTTGTCGTAGCCGGCGATGTCAATGAGGGTCACACCCACGAGGAGGTCGAAGCCTGGTTCCGCGAGACCTATCTCCCGGAAGCAATGGCCCAGCCATGGGGACCGGAACTTGTCGGAAGCGGCACTGTCATCCCACTGGCTGATGATGCGCCCGCCGATGTCGTACGCGCGGCGGCCGGCCCGCGCCGATTCCTGCAACTGCACTTCCTTGACCATGACTCCGCCGAAGGTTGGGACGAGGGCTACGCGAAGATCGCGGATGCCATCAACGCAAGCGGACTGGCCACCCATGTGTGGACTGCACCATGGCAGCAGACCAACTTCGGAACTGACGACTTCACGGACCAGCTCCGATGAGTCCGGCTCCGCTCACCGGCCAGCGCATCCTGCTCACTGGCGTCACCGGTCAGGTCGCCGGCCCGCTGTCACGTGCGCTCGTGGCTGCCGGCAACACCGTGTTCGGCACCTCGCGATTCACCAAGCCTGAGGACCGCGCTGCGGTCGAGGCCACCGGAGTCAAACCTGTCGCCATCGATCTCGAGAGCGGTTCATTCGATGAGATCCCCGACGGACTCGACTACGTCATCAACATGGCCGTGGCCAAGACCAACGATTTCGACCGCGACCTTCAGGCCAATGCCGAGGGTGTCGCTCTTCTCATCGAACGAGTGAAGGGCGTCAAGGCCTTCTTCCACTGCTCATCGTGTGCCGTGTACGAGCCCAACGGCCATGTGAGCCATGTCGAGACTGATGCGCTTGGCGACAACCACCGCAAGATGGGTTTCATGCCTACCTATTCGATCTCCAAGATCGCGGCGGAATCCTCGGTGAAGTACGCCTCACGTCGCTTCGGCGTGCCCACCGTCATTGCCCGACTCGATGTTCCCTACGGACCCGAACATGGTTGGCCACAGATGATGGTGCGCCTTGCCCAGATGGGCATCCCTACCCCGATCAGCCCGGATGCCCCCAACACGCACTGCTTCCTGCACGACCGCGACATCCTCTCGAGCCTTCCGTACCTGCTTGAGATGGCTGATGTGCCACCACCGATCTACAACTGGTGTGCACCGGAGCTCGTCAGCATCGAAGAGTGGACCGCCGAGATGACGCGCCTCACGGGAGTTGAGATTCCACTCGTGGTCACCGATGCATGTGTGCCGCCGAACCCGATCGACCCGGCAAAGTTGCTTGACCTGGGCTGGACGCCGTCGGTGGAATGGCGCGAGGCATTCCGCGAAACCGCGCAGACCTGCTTCCCTGATCTGTTCAAGGGCTGATCATGTTCAGCGACAAGAAGATCCTCATCACTGGACCAGCCGGACAGATTGCGTTCCCAATGGCACGCGATATGGCCGTTGACAATGAGGTCTGGGGTATCGCGCGATTCGGTGATGCCGAAAGCCGGGCCAAGGTCGAGGCAGTCGGTGTGAAGACACTGGCCATCGACCTGGGTAACCCCGATTTCAGTGACCTGCCCGACGACTTCGACTACGTGCTGCATCTCGCGGTGGCCCAGGTTCCCGGTTGGGATTTCGACGCGTCATTCCGCACCAACGCAGAGGGCACGGGACTTCTCCTCAACCATTGCCGCAAGGCCAAAGCCGCACTCGTCATGTCCACCCACTCGGTGTACCGACCGCCCGCCGACGGTGATCCTTGGCATGTGTTCGTTGAATCCGATCCGCTCGGTGAGGTCAACGCCGCACACGCCCCCACCTACTCCATGTCGAAGATCGCCCAAGAAGCAGTCACTCGGACCTGTGCGCGACTGTTCGATCTGCCCGTCACTATCGCCCGCATGAACGCCAGTTACGGACCCGACGGCACCGGCGGCCTTCCCGTCATGCAGATGGACGCGCTTCTGGCCGGCAATGCGGTGACCACCCGCTGGGACCCATGCATGTACATGCCGATCCACACCGACGACATCACCGCGCAGGCCGAGGCACTGCTCGATGCGGCGTCGGTGGACACCACCATCGTGAACTGGGCCGGCGACGAACCGGCCAGCGTGCAGGAATGGTGCGCGTATATCGGAGAACTCGCCGGCATCACCCCGGTGGTCAATGCCGTTGAGCAACCCGGCACGCTGCGTGGATCAGTCACCGATAACACGCGTCGTGCCTCATTTACCGGTCCCTGCACGGTCGGCTGGCGCGATGGAATTCGCTCGGCATTCGAAGCCCGTCACGGCACCAAGGCCTGAGATGGGTGCGTGGGAAGGCGCCGGACGGCGAGTCGTCGTCACCGGCGCCTCATCGGGTATCGGCGCAGCAACGGCCATCGAGGCAGCTCGAGCTGGCGCCACTGTGGCACTGGTCGCGCGCCGGGCCGACCGTCTCGCCGATGTGCTCGCGCAATGCCAGGTGCACTCTCCCGCTTCGCAGATGGTTGTCGCTGATCTCAGCGAACTCGACGCCATCGCCGAGATTGCAGTTCAGCTCACCGAAGCTCTCGGTGGAGTCGATGTCCTCATCAACAATGCCGGTGTGCCCAAGCGTCGCGGTGTTCGCGATCTCACCGGTGACGATGTCGAGGGTGTTATGCGCATCAACTACTTCTCTCCGGTGCGACTCACCCTGGCGCTATTGCCCGCCATGATCGAGCGTGGCGACGGCGACATCGTCAATGTGTCGTCCATGGGCGTGCATATGGCGGCGTTCCGGGTTAGTGCCTATTCAGCGACCAAGGCAGCTCTCGAGATGTTCACTGAGGGACTGCACCTCGAGCTCGGCGGATCCGGCGTGCGCGCTCGGGTGTTCATCCCCGGCAGCACCGATTCGGAGTTCTCGACCAACAAAGATGGGAACGACGATCCGTTCCCCCGAGATCCAAAGACAGTGGCAACCTCCGAAGAAGTCGGGGCGGCTCTTGTGGCTTCGTTGGCCGATGAACGCTTCATCACGTATGCCACCGAACGCGATGCGGCCTCCTCGGCTCTACGGAATGCAGACCCTGAGGCTTGGCTGACCAACCTGCGCAAAGTGTTCAGCGGGATGTAGTCCGCGGCGCCGTCTGGTTCGGCGTCACAGATTCCAACGTGCGGGCCAGTCGTCGGCTCGCAGTAACGCGTCGGTTCCTCCGTCGCAGAACAACACCGAGCCGCAGAAGAAACCACCATCGGCACTGAGCAGCAGTCCGATGAGCGCGGCGATCTCCTCAGGCCGACCGGCCCGACCAAGAGCGATGGTCTGCTTGAACATCTCCAGCTGCTTGGCGATGAACTCATCGGAGTTGCCTTCATCAATCATTGGCGTGGCGATCATGCCGGGAGCAACGGCGTTGAGTCGGATACCAGCACCAGCCCATTCGGGCGAGACCGCGCTGTGGCGAACCCAGCGGGCCACGGCCAATTTGGTAGGCGCATAGACCACGAGCGAGTCAATGGTGTCGGCCACCGCACATGCTGCGGCTTCATCGCCGGCGCGAAGCGCGTCCACCAGTTCCATCGAATACCCAGGCGCCGTGGTGGTGGAGTTCGAACTGATGGCCACCGCTGATGGCCCATTGGTGCTGCGGGCCAATGCCGGGCGCAGACCCTCCATGACTTCAATGGTTCCGAAATAGTTCAGCGAGGCGAGCAACGAACCCGGCCGACCGGGAAAGCCGGAAAGACCGGCGCAGGTAACCAGACCATCGAGTACCCCACCACATGCGTCGAGGACCTCGGCCACCGCAGACTGGCGTCCCTCCGGTGTGGCCAGATCAGCGATCACTGCGGTGTCGCGCAGATCAACGCCGATGACGGTATGTCCCTCATTGCGAAGACGGGCAGTGGTTGCGGCACCGATTCCGGAGGCGGCACCGGTGATGGCGATCGTGCTCATGGGTTCTCAGTTCTGACAGCGGTGGCTTGAGGTGGGATGCGCATCGGGTTCATGCGCCGGGTACGCGATTGGTCAGTTGACCTGGCGGGCGGAATCGCCCCAGTACTTGGCCCGAAGCGTCTTCTTATCGGGCTTGCCCAGTGCGCTCAACGGAATGGCATCGACGAAGTCGACACTCTTGGGTGCCTGCACTGAACCCTTGGCTTCCTTGACCATCTCGATCAGTTCAGCAGGATCGATGTCGACACCGGGACGGGCGACGACCACGGCCTTGACCGATTCACCCCAGCGTTCATCGGGCACACCGATGACGGCAACGGCTGAGACTCCGGGGTGCGCTGAGATGACATCCTCGACCTCGCGCGGGTACACGTTGAATCCGCCGGTGATGATGAGATCTTTCTTTCGATCGACGATGTAGAGGAAGCCCTCGTCATCGGCACGAGCGACATCGCCGGTGTGCAGCCAACCGTGGGCGAACGCCTCGGCGGTGAGCTCGGGCTTGCCGAGATACCCCTTCATGTTGAGCGGGCCGCGCACGCAGATCTCACCGGGCTCGCCATGGGGAACGGGGTTGCCATCATCGTCGAGCAGTGCCACATGTACCCATGGCACTGGGCGGCCGCAACTGGCCAGACGGGCCAGGTTGTCGGGATCATGATCTTCTTTGCGCAGCACCGTGATGGTCATCGGGCATTCGGCCTGACCGTAGAACTGGAAGAAAATCGGACCCATGCGGCGGATGGCTTCTGACAGGCGCGTGGGGGAAATAGCAGCTGCGCCGTAGAAGACGGTTTGCAGACTCGAGAGGTCGTACTGGTCGAACTTGGGATGGTCGAGCAGCACATAGAGCATGGTGGGCACGAGCATCGTGGAGGTGATGCGGTTGGTCTCCACGGTCTGCATGAACTTCTCGGGATCGAAGCCGGGCAGCACGGTGAGCGATCCGCCCTTGAGCAAGGTTGGTGTGAAGAACGCAGCACCCGCATGCGATAGCGGTGTGCAGATAAGGAACCGCACCTCATCGGGCCACTGCCACTCAGCCATCTGGATGGTGGTCATGGCCGCCCCGCTGCGATAGGTGCTCATGATGCCCTTGGGCTTGCCTGTGGTACCGCCCGAGTAGGCAATACCGGCAAGGTCCTCAGCGTTGACCAGCGGCGCAACGAGCGGCTGCGGCGCGAAGGTGGCAGCGAGCGCGTGCAGGTCCTCGCCGAACTCGCAGGGACCGAGCGACAGGAAATGCTTGATGCTCGGAACCATCTCGGCCAAGGCCTTGGCGCGATCGGTGAAGTTGTCGGGATCAAACACGAGTGCCTCAGCACCGCAGTCACCCAACACGTAGGCCTGATCCTCGAGCGAACCCATCGGGTGCAGCGGCGTGGAGCGCGTGGCGTTGACCTGATTGGCCGCCATGTTGAACAAAACCTCAGGCCGATTGAGCGCGAGCACCGAGATCTGACTTCCCTGACCAATGCCCTTTGAGCGAAGGGCCTGCGAGTAGCAACTGACCTGGTCGCGCATTTCGCGGGCAGTCATCGTGCGCTCACCAATGAAAACTGCTGGTGAATCCAGGTTCTTGTTCAGTGCGTCGATGATGAGATCGGCTGGGAACACCGGACGGTAGAGCTGATCGAGTTCGTTCGTGGTGTCAGACATGTGCTGTGCGTAGTGCCTCTCTGGGAGTTGTGGTCAGGACCAGTAGGTGCCATCGAGCATCTGCTCGAGCAGCGGGCGGAACATAATGAGGTCATCGAGATCGTCGGGTTGTTCCATCTGCCCGTACATGATCGAGCGAAGGCTCGTACGGGTAGAAATGGTGGCAAAGCGTAAGGCGGCGAACACCTCAAACCATTCGAGCGCCTCAACCGGACGGCCGGTGAGTTCGGTGTACTGCGCGGCGATGGACTCGCGAGTCATGAAATCGGGAAGGCCGGGGAATCCATAGGTGACCGCCATGTTCTGGAAGAACGCGTGCAAAAAGATCATCCATGCGAGATCAACCTCGGCCGGTCCCACCGATGCCATCTCCCAGTCGAGCACCGCAGTGGGAGTCGGTCCCTCGAACATCATGTTGCCGAGACGAGCATCGCCCCAGTTGAGCACCGTGGGACCGGTCAGCGTGGGGCGGTTGGCCTCGAGCCATGCGAAGGTGCGCTCGATGAGCGGGAAGGTCTTGCCCTCACGAGCCCACTCGTAATAGTGGCGCTCATGACCGAGGTGCTGATCAAGCGCATCGGACCCATAGGCCCGTCGCTCGAGGAACGAGAGGTCAGCATTGTCGACACCGATGGTATGCAGCTCCGCCAAGGTGCGAACGGCGTTGCGCTGCATCTCGGCTCGTTCATCATCGGTCATGGCCAGGATCGGACCATCGAAGACATAGGGCGGTACATCGCTGGGTGCATCGCCCGGAAGTCGCCGCATCACGAGGAACGGCACATCAAGCACTGACGGGTCGAGTTCTACCGCCGCGACCACCGGAACTGGAACCGAGGTGCGCTCCCCCACCAACTGCATGACCTTCGCCTGCATGTCGATGTCGTAGGTCTCGAATACCGGGATGAACTGCGGCTGGGGTGCGAGTCGAGCGACGAACTGTTCGGTGACACCATTGAGCGTGGCGTCGAACAGCATGCTTTCGCTGGACATTCCATTGCCGGGCTGACTGAGATTGTCCACGGTGGCTCCGGGAACAAGAACCCGACTGACCCATTCGCCAAGGCTGGCGCCAAGCTCTTCGGGACTTCGCCGCCATGGGGTGTCGATGGCCTCATAGGTCTCATTCGATTCAGACATGACTACGTGTTCCTACCTTCGTTTTCAAGGAGTGGTGGTTCAGGACGAAAGGATGTGTGCAAGCAACGCATCGAGACCGAACTCGAACACCGTTGCGTACTCAGCTGGCTCAGCCAGCGACGCGATGAGCTCGCGGTCAGGATGAGCAGTGGGCCACAGGTCGGCATCCAGGGTGCCATGGCTTGCGCTACGGGCTCCGGCTCGCTCCATGAGCACCGAGGAGATGACGTGTACCTGCAGACTGCGCAGGGCGAGCGCTGCGGTGGAACCCGTGAGACCGGCGGAGGCTAATTCGGTGGCCATGGCGAGTTGGACGGGCAGGAACATCGCCGGTGTGCGATCACGTTCATGAGCAAGGCCAACAAGATGCTGACGTTCAAGCAGGGTGACGCGCAGCTGTCGGGCCAGCGACGCGATGCGTTGCGTCGGCGTGGTCCCTTCCGCGACGAGGGTCTCCATGCGGGCCAGCAATCGATCAACAAGTCCGTCGAGGACCGCATCGCGATTGCCGACATGCCAGTAGATCGACGTGACGGCCACGCCAAGATCCTCGGAAAGTCGGCGCATGGTGAGTGCATCGACCCCATGACGTTCCACGATGCGACCAGCGGCGCGCAGCACCTCGTCGGCGGTGACCGACGAGGTGCGACCCGAGGTGGTGCTGACGACTCTGGTGGCGGTTGCCATCAGATCTTCACTGCGGGATCAGCGGGAAATCATTGCCGGTGAGCCAATGGCGACCGACCTCTTTCACCGGTGCCCAACGATCGGTGAGCATCTGCGCGGTGCGACCCTCGCCAAGCTGGCCGAGATCAGTCGGAGTCGGGCCGATCTTCTCGGAGATCTTGCGCAGCGCGTCCATATCGAACCCGAAGGCGTCACCGGCACTAAGTCCGAGCATCACGCGGGTCTCGTCGATCGGAATGTCGTAGAAGGTCTTCTTGAGCCACTCATGGGTGTTTGGCCAGGTGCCCTCGGGATGCGGGAAGTCGGTGCCCCACAACATGTTGCCGATACCGATTTCGTAGCGCTGACCGAGCTCGCGACGTTTGACGTTGGCCAGGCCGGTGAAGCAGTTGCGATCGATGTACTCGCTCGGAAGCATTTCGACCATGCCGCTGAACGCGCCGGCCTTGAGCTTGTCGGAGCCCTTCTGTCCCATCCAGAGACGGTCCCAGAACCACAGCAACTGCGGAAGCCACCAGCAACCGCCCTCGGTGGCGCAGAACTTGAGGTTCGGGTAGCGCTCGAACACACCCGACCAGAGCATGAACCACATGGGACGCGCCGGCCACCAGGTGACCTCGGTGACATAGATGCCAAGCAGATCGCCATACTCCTCACGCGGGGCGGAACCCGAGTGGGTGACGATGGGCATCTCGTATTCCTCGCACAATGCCCAGATGGGGTCGTAGCGGCGCTCGTGATACGGCAGCTGGTTGCACCAGCGCGCCGGGATCATCACCGCGCCGAGACCATGCTCCTTGGCCCAACGAATCTCGGCCAGTGCATCCTCGACCGGACCGGTGATGGGCACAAGCGCGACGCCGCAACGACGTTCAGGGCTGACCGAACAGAGATCCGCGAGCCAACGGTTATGCGCCTTGGCGCCCGCGAGTCCGAGTTCGGGATCAAGGTCGCCAGAGAGTCCGAGACCAGCGCCGAACGGAACGGCTGTACGACTCTCCACTGCGTCGGCATCGGGGTAGACGACCTCGCCGGCCACGCCATCGGAATCGAGGGTCTGATCGCGCTTGATGGCATCCCAGCCGCCGGCAAGTTCCTCGTCGTGATCCTCGAACCACTTCTTGGCGTACTTGTCATCGCGTACACCGAGGCGGTTCGAGGCTTCGATGAGTTCATGCTGTTCGGCAAGGAACACATCGAGCTGATCGTGATACTTCTTCTCGAGGTACGGGCGGTACTGCGCTGTCGGCAAACCGGCGTGGCTGTCGGCGGCAATGATGAGATACGGGTCGTTGTCTGCGAATTCCATGATGTTCTCCTTCAGTCCGTTGCGAACTCGTAGCCCATGAAACCGGGGCTCTTGATGGCCTCACGCGCCAGGGTGCGCGGGGCGAGTGGTGTTGAGATCTCCGACACGAGCGGGCCGAACTGCGCAGCGACCGGGCGAAGGGCATCGACATCGAAGCCGTAGAGCGCCGCTGCGTTATCGCAGGTCATCATCTCGATCTCAGTCTTGGTGAGTCCCTCGAAGGCGAATCGAAGCTGCTCCCGCGAATACGGCGTACTGGCTTCGAGATGCGGATAGTCACAACCCCACATGATGCGATGGGTGCCGACTCGGTCGCGGGCGCCGACCTCATGCTGACGGATGAAACTGGCTCCGAGATGGCACTGACGGGCCCAGTACTCACTGGGCGTGAGGGTGAGCTTGTCCATAACTTCGGCGCCCCACACCGACTCCTGCGAGCCGTCACCAGAACCGAGTCGACCGAAGAAATAGTCGAGTCGGGTGAGTTCGTCAGGAACCCAGGCAGTGCCTTGTTCGGTGAAGACGAGTTGCAGATTCGGGTGGCGTTCGAGCGCGCCACCGATCATGAGTTGGTACAGCGCCCGATGCGCATACCAAGACACCTCGAGCAGGAACATGATGGTGTCTTCAGGGTTCGGTCCCATCGGAGGCGCAGCGGATCCGGTGTGATGATTCACCGGCATCTCGAGTTCTTCGCAGGCCTGCCACAGCGGCTCGTAACACGCGTCGTGCAGCTGAGGAACGCCAAGCCCTGGTGGCGTGCCCGGAAGGAGCACGCCACCGAAGAGACCGGCTTCCTTCGCCCGGCGCATCTCCTCGATCGAGCCGGGAATGTCGAGCAGGTTGATCTGCACAACGCCTGCCCGACGACCCGGAGTTTCATTGCAGAAGTCGACGAGCCAACGGTTATGGGCTTTCAGTCCCGCCCATCGACGCTCCGCATCGGCAGCGGTGATTGCCGGAGGCTGTGCAGTGAGCGAGGTCTTGGGGAAAAACGGCGGAATGGTGTTCGGGTAGATAACTTCGGCGACGATGCCGTCGACTTCGAGGTCAGACAGCCGGCGAGACGAGTCCCAGTTGCGCCCACCGAGGTCCCCCTCAAGATCGTCATAGGGGTTTTCAAAGTTCGCCGCCCATTCGTCGAACTCGGCATGCCATTTCGACTCGAGATAGGCCCGATAGTCGGCGATATTCGCGCCCGCGTGGCCGTCAGCAGAGATGACGACGTAGCGCTCATCAGCGCCGGAACCGACTGTTCCCATGATTCCCCTTCGGTGATTCCCCCGTGCGCCCTCCGCTGACCGGCGGGCGCGACAACGGAGTCACCGTATCGCTGTTACAGAGACCGGTCAACGACACCGAGAGGCATGTTGGCCGCTGTGGTCAGCGCGATTTGGGTAGGCCCAGATGGCGCTCGGCGATGTTGTTGCGATTGATCTCAGTTGTGCCGCCGTAGATGGTGACCACTGGGGAATGACGGGCGTCGTACTCGACGAACCCCTCCCCTGCGGCGCCTTCCTCGTGGAACTGCAGCAAACCAGCGGGACCGGCCATCTGCTGACACCATTTGGAGATGCGCTGATACGCCTCGGCAGCGAACACCTTGGTCATCGAACCTTCGAGGCCGGGCATACCACCCGATGCAGCAATCCATGCTGAGCGTTGGGTGAGCAGCGCGGCTACCTGCATATCAATGACCGATCGAGCGAGTCGTTCGCGCACGACATCACTGTTGAGCAGTCCCATCGATGCAGCCCAGTCGTGGAAATGACGCAGAAGCGGCACCGCCGCATTGGACCCACCCATAACGCCGCGTTCGAACGCCAGCACGGTGGTCATGGTGCGCCAACCGTTGTTGACCCCGCCGAGAACTGCTTCGTCGCCGACGCGCACGTCATCGAAGTAGGTGGCATTGGTGACTTCGGTACCAAGTGTGTGCACCGGTTCAACGGTGATGCCAGGCGTGTCCATGGGCAGAAGGAACATGGTGAGTCCCTTGTGCTTGGGTAGGTCGAGATCGGTGCGAGTGAGCAGGATGAGCCACTTGGCAGCTTGAGCCATGGTGGTCCACATCTTCGAGCCGTTAATGACCCATTCGTCGCCGTCTTTGACCGCGCGGGTCTTGATGGACGCCACATCGGAGCCGTAATCGGCCTCGGAGTAACCCATGGCAACCATGGCTTCACCAGAGATGATCGACGGCATGATGCGCGCCTTCTGCTCATCAGTGCCCAGTGCGTTGACAACGCCGGCGATCATGAGCGCAACTGCAGGCCCGTCATAGGGTGCACCGGCTTTTTCGAGCTCATTGAACAGCACCCAAAGCTCGATGGGATCGCCCTTGCCGAGACCGGGAACCGCACGTTCAAAGAACCCGTGACGACCGAGCTCGGCGTTGAGTTCAGGCGACGCGAATGTGCCGCTTGTATGCATGCGATCAATGACATCAGTTGTGACCGTTCGCTTGACGATGTCACGGATGGTCTGACGGAACTCGAGGGTTTCTTCAGACAATGAGAAATCCATGATCAGGCCTCCCGGGCGCCGAAGAGGCGATCGGCAAGATTGAGACATTCGACGGAGGGATCATCGAGCACCAGCGACCAGCCTCGCGCCCGGCGGTAATAGAGCTGGATGTCGTACTCCTCGGAAAAGCCGTAGCCACCGTGGTAGTGCAACGAACGATCGGTGGCTAGCGCGGCACCGTCGGTGGTGAACACATAGGCCATCGAGGCGAGCGTGGAACCATCGGTGATGTCGTTGAGCTGCCAGTCATTGATGCCGGCGTCACCGCTGTCGATAGCCCATGCCGCCTTATGCGTGAGGAGACGACCGCCATCGATCATGACGGGAAGATCCGCAAGGCCATGTTGCACAGCCTGGAACGAACCAACCGGTACGCCGAACTGTTCGCGCTCCATCACGTAGCGCACACCGAGTGCCATTGCGGCATCGGCAACCCCGACAAGCGCGGCGGCAGTGAGCACCTTCCATCGGTCCAGCACCGGTGCGAAGTCGCCAGCCGCGCCGAGCACGACGCGCTCGCCCTCACGGGCGGAACGGTCGGCAAGCGGCGCCGATGCGTGATTGCGTGGGGCGACCATCGGCGCCGCGGAACGGACGGCGACGAGTTCAGAACCGTCAATACCAACAACAACACTGGCGACAGCACCAGAGGGAACAAGGCGCCACACACCATTGGCATCAGCGGGACGCACAGCGAGGGTGGCGATGGTCTCACCTGAGACCACATCGGCATCGGTGAGCACAAGCGCCGCGGCCAGATGTTCGAGCAGCGGGATGGGAGCGATGGCCTTGCCGAAGGCCTCAGCCACAACGACAAGATCGGAAAGTGATGCTCCGCCGCCGCCGTGTTCGACCGCAGTGCCCATACCGGGGGCACCGAGTTCGATGACCTTCGCCCAGAGCTCAGCATCGAAACCGAACGGCTCGGCTGCTCGGGCCACAGTGGTTGGTGATTCGTTGGCAAAGAACCCGCCGAACAGATCGGCGATGGCCTCCTGATCAGCAGACAACCCGAGATCGACGCTCATTGTGCTGCCGCCTCCTTGGCCCAGCGGTAATCGGCCTTGCCCGAGGGCGACCGCTTCACCTGATCGACATAGGTGACAGCACGGGGAACCTTGTAGCCAGCGACGAAGTTGCGACAGTGCGTCGCGAGATCCTCAAGCGTTGGACTCGTTCCTTCTCGAGCCTGCACGACGGCAACAACGCGTTCGCCCCAACGTTCGTCGGGCAGACCAACCACAAGCGCGTCGTACACCGCGGGATGCGCCTTCAGCGCCTCCTCAACCTCTTCGGGATAGACCTTCTCGCCACCGGTATTGATGCATTGCGAACCACGACCAAGCATGGTGACCACGCCATCGGCATCCACCGATGCAGAGTCGCCCGGCACCGACCAACGTCGCCCCTCGGCATCAACTGGGAACGTCTTGGCGGTCTTCTCTTCGTCCTTGTAATAGCCGAGAGGAATATGGCCGGTGCGGGCAAGCTGTCCGATCTGCTCTGAGCCAGGTGCAATCGGCACGAGGTTCTCGTCGAGCACCTGCAACTCGGGCGAGACGATGAACCGTCGGGCGCCACCCTCGGCAGACATGCCGCCGGCGCCGGTCTCGGAGGCCCCGTAGCTGTCCATGACCATGATGTGCGGCAGCGCATCCTTGAGTGCCTGCTGCACTGCCGGTGAGAACACGCCACCACCCGAGCCAATGCGGAACAGCCCAGACAGATCCCAAGAACCAGAACCGTCAGCGAGAGCATCGGCGAGCGGACGACCCATAGCGTCGCCTACAAGGGTGATGCCCATGCACTTCTCGCGCTCGGCGATTGACCAGATCTCATGGGCATCGAATCCGTGTCCGGTATAGAGCACCACGGGTCCACCACCAAAGAGCATGTTGCACATTCCCCATTGCGCCGCGCCGTGCATGAGCGGGGCGATGATGAGACTGGGAAGAGCAAACTCCGCCGGAAGCGAACGCTCGGCGATCTCCTCCGGCGAGGTGAGGGGCGCACCGAGTGCCGTGCTGAGCGCCGCGAAGAAAATGTCTTCATGGCGCCACATCACACCCTTGGGCATGCCTGTGGTGCCGCCGGTGTACAGGAAGTAGAGGTCGTCGCCACTGCGATCGTTGTCGAACGATGCCTCGGACTGCCCAGCAACAAGTTCTTCATAGGACTGCGCCCAAGGGGTCTCGTGATCGGTGCCGTCCTCCATCACCAGGAACGAGCGGACCTTGGTCATCTTCGATCGGATCTCGTCGATGACCGGAGCGAACCCGCGCTCGAAGATCACGACTTCGCTGTCGGAGTTGTCAAAGAGATACTCGAGTTCGTGCGCGACGTAGCGGTAGTTCACGTTGATGGGAACAACGCGGGCCTTACATGAACCGAAGAACAACTCGGCCCACTCGACCCGGTTCCACGCGTACACCGCGACCTTGGCACCGGGTTCGCATCCCTGCGCCATGAGCATCTGGGCCACCTGATTGGTGCGACGATCGAATTCGCCGAAGGTGTAGCGAGTCCCACCTCCGGCCACACAGAGTCGATCGGGGACTGCGGCGGCAACGAGTTCGAAAAGGTCACCGAGGTTGTAGGAACGCGATCGATCAGCGGACATGGGTGAGTGACTCCAAACTCTGTTCGAGGGTGTAGATGCGATGGGTGAAACGTTTCGGGCTCAGCCGAGAACGAGCTTGGCGGCCTGACGAAGTGCATCAGGTCCGCGCGGGGCGATCATCAGCGAAGTCACCGGGCTGTTGCGCCAGTGCTCGAGACGCTCGGCGATACGCGATGCCGGGCCCACCAGTGAAATCTCATCGGCGAAGTCGTCGGGAACCGCAGCGATTGCTTCTTCGCGCTTTCCGGCGAAGAAGAGGTCCTGAATCTTGTAGGCCTCTTCTTCGAAACCCATTCGAGCCATGAGCTTGGTGTGGTAGTTCTGCCCCTTGGCTCCCATGCCTCCGATGTAGAAGCCGAGCATGGCTTTCACGGGAAACAGGCCGGTTGCCACATCATCGGTCACGTTGAACGTGACCAGCGCGCTGATTTCGAAGTCGTCCTTGGCGCCGGCGAGCTGTTCGGCATAGACGTCCTGACGGAACGGTGAGTAGTACAGCGGCAGCCAACCATCGGCGATCTCGGCGGTCTGGGTGACGTTCTTCGGACCTTCGGCACCAAGGAAGATCGGAATCTCGGAACGCAGAGGATGCGTCATGATCTTGAGTGGTTTGCCAAGACCAACAGAGCCCTCACCGCGATACGGCATCGGGTAGAACTCGCCGTCGTTGGTCAGTGGCCCCTCTCGGCGCAGCGCCTGACGGATGATGTCGACGTACTCGCGGGTGCGAGCCAGCGGCTTGTTCGATGGCCGGCCGTACCAGCCCTCAACGACCTGCGGGCCTGAGACACCAAGTCCGAGGATGACGCGACCATTGGAGAGGTGATCGAGTGTCATTGCCGCCATGGCAGTGGCCACCGGCGTGCGAGCCGACAACTGCACCACGCCAGTGCCGAGCTTGATGCGCTCGGTGTGGGCGGCAAGCCAGGTCAGCGGGGTGAACGCGTCGGAGCCCCAGGACTCGGCGGTCCAGACCGAATCAAAGCCGCAGTCCTCGGCCTCCTTGGTGAGTTCAACCATGTCCTTGGGAGGCTGAGCTCCCCAGTAGCCCCACACGAGACCGAGTTTCATCTGCGTCACCTCATAAGCGGGCCGCACCAGCGGCCGGAGTTGCCGATGGCAGTTGCCACCGGTCGGGAAAGACTAGAGGACCACCGTGAGGGTCAATCCCCGAGGTCGGGGGCCCAAACGGCGCCATTGATATGGCTGCCACCGTCGGCAAAAAGTGTGTTGCCAGTGATGTACTGGGAGTCCTCGGTGGCAAGGAACAGCGCCACTGGAGCGATGTCAGCTTCAGGGTCACCAAGGTGACCCATGGGATTGGCTGCCTCAGATTCACGGGCCACATCAGGGGCCATCTGCTCAAACATGCGGAACGCCGCGGTCTTGGCGCCGGGACAGATGACATTGGCCGTGA
>CANFQA010000010.1 GCA_947449015.1 Microthrixaceae bacterium
CCAGGTACCAAGACGTCCGAAACCGGTGATGACTTCATCGAAAATGAGCAGGGCGCCATGTTCGGTGCAGAGTTCGCGCACTCGCTCGAGATACCCAGCCGAAGGCGGATACACGCCACCTGCCCCTTGCACCGGCTCAGCAATGACCGCGGCGATGCGCGCACCATGCTCGGCGAACGCAGCTTCAACATCAGCTAACTCATGACTATCGACGCGAATGATCGGGTCGAGCAGCGGACCAAAATGTTCCTGATTGAGAGGCAGGCCCTGTGCGGAAAGACCTCCGTAGGTAACACCGTGATAGGCGTTATGACGACCGACAATGACATTGCGCTCGGGATGACCCTGCAATGAGTGCGTGAGCCGGGCGAGTTTGAGCGCGGTATCGACGGCTTCGGATCCTGACGAGGTGAAGAACACCCTCGCATCAGCAACAGGTGCGGCCGCGGCCACGAATGCGGCGAATCGTTCAGCCGGCTCGTTGGTGAAGATGTCAAAGGTGTTGTAGTTCTCGAGCACAGCCATCTGAGAGGCAACCACGTCAGCAATGGCGAAGCGGCCATGGCCCACGTTGCAGTACCAGAGGCTGGCGAGACCGTCGATGTACTCGCGGTCCTGGTCATCCCAGACCAGTGCGCCCTCACCGCGCAGGATGGTGATGAACTCCTCGGCCGCCGCGGCGGGCCGGGCGAACGGGTGGAGGAAGGGACTTCGAGCCATGGCGACCTCACTGATCGGTGAACCTGCGTTGTGAAGGTGTTCGGCAACCCGTGCAGCGGCGCCGATCAGTTCCCAGTCTCGCATGATCGGTAGCCTTGATCGATGGCTAGGAACGACTCAAGCAACGCACGTCTTGGCGTGTACCCGGGTTCGTTCGATCCACCGACCATTGCCCATGTGCATCTGGCCGAACGAGCCATTGTGCAGTGCGGGCTCGATCGCCTCGATCTGGTGATTTCAGTCGTCACACTCGGCAAGAGCAACGACCATCTCACCCCGCTTGCCGATCGACTGGCTGAACTCCATCGTTTGGCTGATACAAACCCCGCACTTGGCGTGCGCACCACTGAGCACAGCCTGCTGGCCGACATCGCCGATGGCTATGACGTGGTCGTCATGGGGGCCGATAAGTGGGCCCAGGTTCTTGACCCGCAGTGGTACGGCGGGATCGAAGCTCGCGATGAGGCCCTGCGTCGTCTACCCCGCATCGCTCTTGCCCCGCGTCCACCTTGGCCAATGCCCGACGACGACCCAGCAGCAGCCGTTCCCCACGGTCTTGAGGTAGTCATCCTCGATGTGGACGAGGAGCACGCACCAATCTCAGCCACTGAGGTGCGTGCCGGACGAACTGAGTGGCGGGCGTTACCTCCTCAGTAGCAATCTCCACCAGCGGAGCGCATGAGCCGGTACCGTCCCAGTCATGCGAGTCGCCGCCATCCAGATGCACTGCAGTGCTGATCGCGCCGACAACTTGGCACGAGCCACCGCCCTCATTGGCGAAGCAGCCACGCACGACACCGAACTTGTGGTGCTTCCCGAACTGTTCGCGTCGTTGGGTCGCACCTCGCAGATGCGCGCCGCTGCCGAAACGCTTGACGGCCCAACCCTTGCGTGGGCCTCCGGGCTCGCCCGGCAGCATCGGTGCTCGATTGTGGCCGGCAGCTTCGTCGAGCGCGCCGAGGACCAACTGTTCAACACCTCTGTCCTCGTCAACCCCGACGGCACACTGCTGGCTCACTATCGCAAAGTGCATCTGTTCGACATCGATGTTGCGGGTGCGACCAGCAGGGAATCCGACACCTTCAGCGCCGGAAACGATGCCGTCACCGCATCGCTGATCGAAGGCACAACGATCGGGCTCACAATTTGTTACGACCTGCGATTTCCCGAACTATTCCGCATCGAAGCATTACGCGGCGCAACCATCATTGCTGCGCCATCGGCGTTCACCGCAGCCACCGGCGCCGACCACTGGGAACTACTCGTGCGAGCTCGAGCGCTCGAGAATCAGGTAGCCCTTATCGCTGCCGCCCAATGGGGCACGAGCCCCGACGGTGTCGAACGCCACGGCCACGCACTCATCGTCGACGCCTGGGGAACCAAGATTGCCGAAGCATCCAGCGAAGGTGACGCGGTGATCACCGCTGAGATCGACCTCGCCGGCATCGAACAGTTACGCACGAGACTTCCAAGCCTCGCCAACCGCCGACCAGAGGCCTACCACTGGCCCGAGGAAATCCGAGATCCTTCGTCGGAAGTTCCTGGACGTTCGGCTCTCCCGTGAGCAGGAACTATCGTCGTTCTCGTTGACGGAAATAGTGGTACCGCCCGTGAAACGACGACAAAACCAAAATGACTCCATGAGCGCTGAAGCAACGCATCACGAGAAGGCCCTGCCCAGGACACGTCGGCCGTTCGTCCCGGCGGCAGTGGCGCAGGAGCGTCTGATCGAATCCACCATCAATCTGCTGGGCCAGTTTCCCTTCGATCAGGTCACCTCCGGCCGCATCACCGAAGCCGCTGAACTCACCATCCCCACCATCTGGCGCAACTTCGATTCCATGGAGGGCCTGTTCGCCAATGTGTGCCGGGTCCTGCTGCAACGCTCTGTCGAACGTTGGAGCACCAAGCGTGACGCCAGCATCTTCATTGACCCTGACTTCCAACTGCGAACCCGCCTCATCGCCTGGCTGCTCGCCGAAGGTGCAGACCCGGCAATCTTCCGAAGCGGCCTCATCGCTGAGTTGACCGACGCGCTCAAGCAGAACGTCGGGCCGATAGCCGAGCGAACTGCCACCACCTACACGCAGCTCACCGCGCTCATTCTGCAGGCCTATGTGGTGTTCGGGTCCACCATGAACATTCCGCCCGAGCAGTTTGCCGACGGGTTCGCCTTCATGACACACATCCGCGAACAACTGCCTCAGATCGAAACCGAACTCGGTTGGAACTAACCCTCAGTCTCAAGCGGTCAGTCCCAACTACTTGGTTGTGAGCGATTGGTTCTGAGCGAATAGTTCTGAGCGCTTCGTTCTGAGCGCTTAGTTCTGCACGTCGTAGGTGGCGATGGCATCGGCGAACAGCGACTGCACATAGCTCGGCGCCAACGATGCATCAGAGGTGTCGAGACCAAACACGTGGCGCAGCTGAGCCACCGTCATGTGATTGATGACGGCGTAGCCGGTGTCGGGATCGAGGTTCTCAGGCGTGCAGCCATCCTCACCAAGGCGAAGCAGGCTGTCGGGGGCCGGCAGCTTGCCCGAGTACTGCATAAGGCCGCCACCCTCGCGGATCGGCTTGCAGATATCGGTAAAGGCGTTGTGGCCAGCACCCTTGAGTACGAGGAAGCGCTTCGGCGCGCCAAGCCAGTTGTATTCCTCAGTGACCCTGGCCAACGGAATCGTCTGATCAACCTCACCAGCGAGAAGCATCGAGGGCTTGTCCGGCGGAGTCTGGGCGGCATAGGCGGCAGTGATCTGATCGGCGGTGGTGGTGCTCTCGTAGTTCATCTTCAGCGGTGCGCCCGGGGCCTGACCGATGAAGGTCTTCACTGCGGGGTCATACGCGAACTTGCCGGCCGCGGAACCACCAGCGGAATGACCTTCGGCCGCGAGTTCATCAAAGTTCATGGAACCAGCAAACGGGCCCGAGAGGTTGTCAGCCTGCAGGTGTTCCAAAGTGTGATGCAGATCTTCGACATCGGTCTCACCACGAACAACCTTGTTGAGTGAATTGGCGGCGAGATCGCGTTCGAGATGATCGGGCGCAGCAGTGACAAATCCCCAGGACGCCAGATGGGCAAGGTGCTGCGAGGTGAATTCGGGGTATCCGCCGAAACCATGGCTATGGATGACAACTGGGAACGGACCGTCAGTAGCGATGGGCGCATCCTTGGTGGCATCAAGCGGCACATCCTGAATGAGTTGCTTCGGGATCGCGGCGCGCAGTGCCGGCGGGAACGCATCGGCTGAGCTGTAGGAGGTGACTGGAGTTCCCTCGCCAAGGCGGTCCTTGTCGGCCGGATAGAACATGTACACGATCCGATCGCCCATCATGAACGAGGTCGTACCCACCGGATACGGGCCCGGCTTCGAGTAGTCGACCGCGGCCGACGCAGAACTCTTCGACGATGAACTCCCGCAACCGGACATGAGTCCAGCGCTCAGGGCAAGCACTGCGAACAGCGCGGTACACACAGCAAGAGAACGACGCACCTGGACTCCTTGAAGAGGAAGTGATTGACGAAACAATTGACGAAGCTGTTGACGAACCGCAGACACCTCCAAGCGTCTGCTCCTACCTACGTTCGGCGGCCTCACCATAGATGCCCTTCGCCATAAGCGACCGCTCAGAATCGCGACGAAGGGCATAAATCTCACTCGCCGCGGAAAGAGCAGCAGAACTCTCCGGAGCGGCGGCCACTGCCCATTCGATGAGCTGGCAGGCCAGGCGGAGCGCGTCAGCATCTGCCGGCTGGCCGGCGGACCCGGCCGTGGTTCGGGCACCATCGGCAAGTACCTGGGCCCGGGCCACCAAGGACTCGACGCCGCCGGCAAGAGCGGCCACCTCAACAGCAACCTCGGCATCGGCGGGAGGCTTCAGCCGAGCGGGATTTCCGTCATACCAACCGCCATACATGCGCCAGATATTGCGCACCACGAACTCGGGTTCGTCGTACACCGGTTGAAGATAGGGGCGTTCCATCAGATGCTCGGGCACCTTCACGGTGTGAATAATGGCGTCGAGGGTGGCACCGGCGTTCATCATGGCCAGCGTGGAATCGACGAGATGCTCAAGCGCTTCGGCGGTTTCACCCAACACACGCTGCACACGCTCGGCACCACCGATGGGCAGACCATGCGCTGGCAGCAGCAGCTCGGGTTGCATCGCGGCGATGTCACGCAATGCTCGGGCCCAGTCCTGCGGATAGCGCTGCACCTTCTGCGGATTGCCGGCATTGGGGAACGACCAGATGAGCAGATCACCCAAACACGCAGCACGGCGTGACGGCACCCATGCCCAGGTGTGATCGTCGGTCTCGCCCCGAGTGTGATGCAGTTCGAATGCAGTGCCACCAATATCGAGTGTGAGGGCATCGCGATAGGTGACATCAGGTTCAGCGAACCGACGCGGGAATGACGGACCGCCATCGGCACCGGTTCCCATGACGCCGGACTTCTTGAACTGCCGGTGATTGATGAATGCGTTGTACCCGTTGGTGAGTTGATATCGCTCGAAGCGATCGTGAATCGCTTCGTGGCCAACGATGGTCGGCGCCTGTTCACCCCGCTCGGCCGCTTCGCGTACAAGCACCTTGCCGCCACCAACATGATCGATATGTCCGTGGGTGTACACGAGCGTGTGGAACGGTGAACTGTTCCAGTCGCGAATGCGCTTGAACGCCACGGGCGCCAATGCCTCAAGGGTGCCGTCGAACAGCACTGTGCCTTCATCGGTGCTGAAAGCAATGACATGGGAGAACGACTCGACCATCGCCAAACCATCAGCGAGCTCCGACAGTTCGAGGTTGATGCGATTGGTTGGGCCGAGTTCGAGCCGGGTCCCCTCTCCATCAAGGAACTTCGAGGAGAGTTCGATGAGATCAGTCATCGCCAGTTGCTCGAATCCAAGACGGGGTTGTCGCGTCGGGTGTCACCCATCGATGCAGAGCCACCACGGAACGGCGAATAGTCGTGGCCCGGGTAGAGGATGGTGCTATCGGGAATGCGAGCCAACCGTTTGGTGAGGCTGTCGTGCAGTTCCATCGGGTCTCCGCCAGGAAGATCAGTACGGCCGCAGCCATCCAAAAACAGTGTGTCGCCTGAACACAAATGATCGTGCACGAGGATGCATTGGCTGCCCGGGGTATGACCCGGCGTATGAATCAGTTCGATGCCGATCTCTCCCACCTTCACAACATCGCTTCCGCTATGACACACCAACTCGGCATCGGTGAGATGGGTGACCTTCTTGACGAACTCGGCCTCGGCGGTCTGCACATGCACCGGTACGGGTGCGAGTTCGAGCAGTTCCTGCACGCCTTGGATGGAGTAACCCATCATTTCTCCGCCCACATGGTCTGGGTGATAGTGGGTGGCGATGGATCCAACGAGATGCATGCCATCGGCGGCAAGCACCTCAAGGATGCCGGCAACGTCGTAGGCCGGGTCGACCACGACGGCCTCACCGGTCTCGCGGTCGCCCACCAAGTACACAAAGTTGACCATCTGCTGGGCCAATGGGTCGGTGCGGGCAATATCGCGACCCGACAGCAGTTGGCGGAAATACAGACGGTTCGAAGTCTCCACAGCAGTCATGTCTCCATTCTCGCCGCTCTGAGGCACACTTTGCGCATGGAACAGTCGGCGAAGCGCACATCGATGGTGCCCGATCCTGCCGATCTGCCTGAGGTGCTGCCCACCAACCGCCTGCAGGTCAGCGGGATGCCGGTGCCCGCGTTACGAGAACAGCTTCGACGCATCCCCAACGGCCGCAATGTTTTCAATGTGATCTCGGTGTGGTGCCAGACCTTCGGAGTGTTGGCGTTGGCCTGCATTGGAACTCCCCACCTTCCCCTCGGTCTTGCGCTGGCGGTGTGGGTCGTCACGTTCCTCCTCATCGGACGCGGCTACTCGTTGTTGTCGATCCTCGCCCATGAGGCAGTCCATCGCTGTCTGTTCAGTCGGCGTGGTGCCAACGATCTCGCTGGACGCTGGCTTCTCGCCTATCCGGCCTTCATCCCCTTCGACGCCTACCGCCGTCAGCACATCGCCCACCACCGCGACGAACTCGGTGAGAACGAACCTGATCTCAACCTCTATCGCAACTATCCGATTCCGCGCGACTCTCTCCTGCGAAAACTTCGCCGCGATGCCTTTGGCACATCGGGCGCCAAGCATCTGCGCGGTCTCATCATGGCGGTAGTGCGCCGATCGAGCCGACCGTTCGCTCTTTCCATCGTCATCACCCAATTCATTCTCTTCGTTGCCATGACTCTGCTGTCGGGTCGCTGGTGGTTGTGGCCACTGTTCTGGCTGGCCCCATGGCTCACCGTGTGGCGAGTCCTCAACCGCCTGCGTGGCATTGCCGAACATGGCGGCATGGAGAACTCTGCTGACCGTCGTCGCACCACCCACGTCGTGCGTCAGCGACTCGCCTCACGGTTCTGGATTGTGCCGTTTAACACTGGCTGGCATCTCGCCCATCACACCGACATGGGTGTGCCATTTCAGAATCTGCCGGCGCTGCACGATGAATTGGTGGCCTCCGGCTGGGTGACACCTGCCATCGAACAGCCCAGTTACATCGCACTCTGGAAGACTCTGGGATCGGGCTGAGTTCGCCCATCACCGATGCCGCCAATCGGCTGCATTAACCGCAGTACAAATCACGTCGCAGTTCATATTTCTTGGGGGAGAACCAATGTCGAGGCAGAACGCCGCAGGTGCCGCGCATGAGCCACTTACCGATCAACTGCTCTACAGCAGTTTCCCGGCCAAAGATCCGTTCCCGCTCTATAAGCAATTACGCGAATCCAACCCGGTGGCCTGGTGCGAGACCGGCGATCTCGGTGGTGGCCCGTTCTGGGTGTTGAGTCGTCACGCTGAAGTCATGGCCGTGTCCACCGACCCGGCCAGGTTCTGCTCCGGTCGCGGCATCATCACCTTCGAGGTGGGTGTGCACTACGACAACCCGCCCACGATGATGCATACCGACCCGCCCGAGCACACGCGCTATCGCAATCTCGTGCAGCCGGCGTTCGGTCGTCGCATGGTCCGAACTCTCGAGGAGGCCACCCGCGATGCCGCCAAGGTGCTGGTCGATGCCCTGCCGCTCGATGCACCCGTTGACATCGTGCCGCCGCTGGCGGTGCCGTTGCCTGTGCAGGTCATCGCCCAGCTTCTCGGTTTGCCGGAGAGTCAGTGGGACCGGGTGTGGGAATGGTCAGAGGCATCCATCCCCGGCACCGAGATCTACAACGACGCTGAGCGCAAAGACGCGCTGAACGCCGAGATGTACACCGAGTTGCTCCGCCTCGTTGAGGTCGCTCGCGAGACCCCGGGTGACGATGTCATTTCGCTGCTGGCCGGCATCGAACTCGACGGCGACCGACTCAGCAACGAGGAACTTCGCATGTTCCTCAACCAGTTGTTGGTGGCCGGCAACGAGACCACCCGCAACACCATCTCCGGTGGACTCGTGGCCTTCGCCCAGAACCCCGAGCAATGGGATCGGCTGCGGGCCGATCGATCGCTCGTCAACAGCGCGGTCGAAGAGATCCTGCGCTGGACCACTGCGGTGATCTATTTCATTCGCACTGCCACGGTCGACACCGTGCTCGGCGGACAGAACATCGCCGCCGGTGAGGCGCTGATGATGCTGTACGCCTCAGCCAATCGTGACGAAGCCGAGTTCGGTCCCACCGCCGACCAGTTCGATATTGCTCGCACCCCCAACCATCACGTGGCCTTCGGGTTTGGCGTTCACTTCTGCCTCGGCGCGGCGCTGGCCCGACTCGAAGTTGTTGCCGTGCTCGACGCACTTCTCGACCGAGGAGTCACCCGCTTGGAGCTTGTCGGCGAGGTAGGTGTCTCGGCCAGCAACATCATCGCCGGGGTCACCGAAGCCTCACTCATCCTGCGCACGTCCTGAATCGAACGAACCTGAGTCTCGGGTTCGGGCTCAGGTTCGGGCGGCTAACTCAGCGTGTTCAGCGACTGCGCCATGCCTCTTCTGCCCGACGGGCGATCTCGCGAAGCGGTTGGCCGAGCGCGCGTGCTGCTCGTGCCACATCATCGTGTTCGGCCTTCGCCCGACCCGTGGTGGACTTCACCCTGATCTCGTGACCCTCGATGGTCACTGTGTCAAAGGTGCGCGACTGCGGCCAGCGTTCCATAGTGCGTCCGCGCACTCCCATGGTGCCGGTCTCGCGCACAAGCACCGCACGCAACCGTGCAGCATCGGCGGGATCTGCAAGAACACTCACCGTGAACGCGGGTCGACCCTTCTTCATGATGATGGGCGTGAGCCATGCATCATGAGCTCCGGCCGCGAGTAACTCTTCGATGGTGAAGGCAAGGGTTTCACCAGTGACATCGTCGACATTGGTCTCAAGCAGCATCACCGTCTGAAGTTCAACGGATTCGGCAACTGATGCGGCTGCTGTGCGAGGACCGATCACAACACGGGTGAGATTGGGTCGATCACCAAGGTCGGCTGTGCCGGCGCCGTAGCCGGACCGTTCGATGGTCATCGCTGGCATGCCACCCCACTCAACGACATTGGCGGCCAAAAGTGCCGCGCCCGTCGGAGTGGTGAGTTCTCGTTGGATATCGAGCCCATAGGTGGGAGCACCAGCGAGTAGTGACACCACTGCAGGAACGGGAACCGGCAACACGCCGTGCGCAGCGCGCACTGTGCCGGTGCCATCGGCCACGGGCGATGAGGCCACTTCGTCGACACCCAGAAGTTCGAGTGCGATGCAGGTTCCGACCACATCGATGATGGCGTCAAGCGCCCCGACCTCATGGAAATGCACCGACTCCGGGGGCTGACGATGCACTCGACCCTCGGCCTCGGCTAAGGCCCGGAAGGTGGAAAGCGCACGGCGATGCACGCGGTCAGGCAGCTGTGCCTCGGCCACGATGGCGGCCACCACCGCAGCAGAGCGAGCCGGTGGTGCTGCGGTGGCATGCACATGCACTTTCGTGCCACCGATACCCGAACGAAGCACCGTCTCAGTCTCAATGGACCAACCACTCACGGGAAGTCGGCCGAGCATGGTGCGCAGTTCGTCGACGTCAGCACCGGCATCAATGAGCGCACCGAGTGCCATATCGCCAGCAATGCCCGAGAAACAATGAAACCAGGCGACAGTGCGTTCCGGATCGGTCGTTAGGGGAACAGTTACGCCCTCCCATGCCACTGGTCCATCAACCACAGTGTCGTCATGGGTGTGATCGTGATCATGTGATTCAGACATCGGAACGCTCCGAGACTCGTGCGTTGAGCATGCGCAGAATCGCACAGGCTGCGCCGAAGCCATTGTCGATGCCAACCACCGTGAGGCCTGATGCACATGAGGCCAACATGCCAAGCAGCGCAGTGACACCTTCGAGCGATGCGCCGTAACCAACCGAGGTGGGCACTGCCACTACCGGGGCCGCAGTGAGGCCACCGACAACACTGGCCAATGCACCCTCCATCCCGGCCACCACCACGATCGCATCGGCAGCAGCGAGCTCATCGACCGCATCAAGCACGCGGTGCAGTCCGGCGACACCGATATCAGTGATGCGCACCGGACGGAGGCCATGAGCCATGAGCGTTGCCGCGCATTCATCAGCAACTGGCAGATCAGCGGTGCCAGCAGTCACAACCGCAACGCGCTCGGGCCGATCAGCTGCGGTTCGCCACACAACCGTGTGAAGTTCTGTTCCGTGACGATCGCCCCCGCCTGCAGCGATCACAATCCCATCGGCATTGGCGGCGGTAGCTGCGGCCACCTGCGCGGCCGAAGCTCGAGAAAGCACCACCGGACCGTTTCCGGGCTGGGCCAGCAGTTCAGCCACGATGGCTGCGCACTGGCCGGCTTCTTTGCCGGGGGCAAAGACCGTTTCGGCCATGCCTTGGCGCAATGCCCGGTGGTGATCGACGCGGGCGAACCCCAGATCGGCGAACGGGAGACGACGCAAGGACGCCACAGCATCGTCGGCGCTGACATCGCCTCGCTGCAAACCATCGAGCAGTTCCCGCAGGGTCACCTCGTCCATATCGCTAGTCTCGCCGATCATGAACTCTCCTGCCGCCCCGACCAGAGCGGAGCCGCTCGTTTCCAGTGGGCGCCTCGTCCATCTCGACGGCATCAGAGCAGTTGCGGCGGTCACTGTTCTCATTTTTCATTGCGCTGTCATGACACCGATCTCGTCTGAGATTACGAAACGCTCATTGTTCCTCGGCGCATTCGTTCGCACCCTCGGACCTTTCTGTGTGTGCGTGTTCTTCGCTCTCTCCGGCTTTCTGTTGTTTCGAGAGGTGGTCAGTGGTCTTCTCTTCGATACACCGGTCACCTCGATGCCCCACTACATCGCACGACGAGTCCTGCGGATCTACCCGGCCTATTGGCTTGCGCTCGCAGGCATGGTGGTGCTCGAGGGAACGCAAGGTCCTGGTCACATCACTCTGGGCGTGGTCACCCTGACGGAACGATCGCTCACGACTGCCGGGCAACTTCCCGGACTTTTTGTCGCTTGGTCGCTGTACATCGAAGTGGCGTTCTACGTATTCATCCCGATAGTGGGAGTGCTCCTTGCCCGATTGTGTCGGCATCGGCCTCTCCAAACACGAATCGCGATCATCGCCGCATCGCTCGGGGCAATGGTTCTCTTCTCAATGGTCTGGACATTCTGGGCATCCACTTCGATGGACAGCGACCCTCGGCTGCGGTGGGGACTATTCCCCTATCTGGGGTGGTTCGTGGCGGGAATGGTGCTCGCGGTGCTCGCCCTCCTTCGCCAGGCCCAAGTTCGCACCCCGAGGGTGCTCACGCAGCTCTCCGATCACCCTTGGGTGTGCTGGGGCTCCGCAATTGCCCTCGTCATGGTCATCTCACTCAACCGAGTTGCCCCAGATGACGGGGGCGAAACCAGCCTGCAGCTGCAGGAACGGCTCCTCCTCATGGGAATTGCTGCATTTCTCATTCTGTTGCCAATGGTGCTGAGCACGAAGGATTCGCTCCTCCGGCGGTTCCTCGGTGCCCCTGCGGTCGTCGGGGTCGGAGTCATCTC
Organism: Microthrixaceae bacterium; assembly: GCA_947449015.1. Lineage (GTDB taxonomy): Bacteria > Actinomycetota > Acidimicrobiia > Acidimicrobiales > Acidimicrobilacustridaceae > Acidimicrobilacustris. The sequence goes on from CANFQA010000010.1 coordinate 11,787, forward strand.
CTACGGCATCTACCTGTGGCACGTCACGCTCATCCGGCTTCTGCTGCACCATGTCTCGTTCTCGAGCGCAACCGTGGCGTTTCTCAGCACCTGCGCATTTGCTCTGCCGATTTCAATCTTGGTGGCGTGGATCAGTTTCCGACTCGTGGAACGGCCTGCGCTGTCGCTCGCACGGCCACGGCAACCACGCGCAGCCCGAGGCCCCAAGATCAGCTAATCAATTCCCACCGGGTCCTGGGGTCATTGGCTCTAACCTTGCCGATCGTGAACGCCCCTGCCGAACAGAACCCCGTGTCAGCCGACTGGTCGGGCCGGACCATTGCCTTTCTCGGGCCGGTGGGCACCTTCTCCGAGCAGGCGTTACTGAGCCAATCCGATCTCGCCACCGCCACTGCGGTGCCCATGAGCAACTTCGGCGAGGTGCTGCGTGCCACTGAAGACGGCGAGGTTGACTACGCGTTCGTCGCCATCGAGAACGCCATCGAAGGCACGGTCAACGCATCGCAGGATGCGCTGGTCTTCGACGCCGATCTGCTGATTCAACGCGAAGTCGTACTGCCGATCCATCTGGACCTCATGTCTCGGCCGGGTGTCACCCTCGCGGAGATCACCCACGTGATGTCGTATCCGCACGCGCTGGCACAGTGTCGTCACTTCGTTGCCCGCGAACTTCCTGGGGCAATTGCTGAAGCAGCGAACTCCACTGCTGAAGCGGCCCGTCTCATCGCCACCGGGGAAAGCGAACTGGCCCGCACTGGAGCCGCCATTGGTCCGAGCCGCGCCGCTGAGGTCTACGGCCTTGAGATCCTCGCCCGCGCTATCGAGGATCACCCCGATAACGCCACGCGCTTCCTGCTCATCACCCGCGATTCCATCCCGGCACCAACCGGTCACGACAAGACCTCGATCGTTGTGTTCCAGCGTGCTGACGAACCGGGATCATTGCTGTCGATCCTGCATGAATTCGCCGATCGGGGTATCAACCTCACCAAACTCGAATCGCGTCCCACCCGACGCGGCCTGGGCGACTACTGCTTTCTGATCGACCTCGAGGGACACGTCGCCGATGAACTCGTGGCCGACGCACTGCGTTCACTGCGCGCCCGGCAGGCCGATGTGAAGTTCCTTGGTTCGTACCCGATTGCGGGCGAACGAGCCGAGCAGGTCCGTGAAGAGGCCACCGTGGCCCAGCGCGAAGCCGACACCTGGCTCCGCGAGCTCCGCTCCCGAGTTCAGTGAGAACCGAGTCGCGCCACTAGTCTCAACTGCGCTTCCCGGGAGGGGTGGCAGAGCGGACGAATGCGACGGTCTTGAAAACCGTTGAGGGGCAACTCTCCGGGGGTTCGAATCCCCCCCCCTCCGCCCTGTAGGGTTTTTTCCTGCATCTGGAGAGGTGCCGGAGTCCGGTCGAACGGGCCTCCCTGCTAAGGAGGTGACGGCGAAAGCTGTCCGTGGGTTCAAATCCCACCCTCTCCGCTCAATCCTTCGACATGGGCATCGCGAGTTCGGTTCTTCCGCTCCGGTGCCCATGCGATGGAACGCTCCGCTCGTCTCGTCGAGCCCGCACAGAGTGACGTACAGGAATCACATGTTCGGTGCCTTCGTCATCAACCTGGATAGCCGGCAAGACCGTCTTGCAGAGTTCAGACAGCGCACTCGACGATTCTCATTCCCGATCGAACGGTTCGCCGCGCTCACACCCCAGCAACTAGTCGAGCAGGGTCACATGGCGAACCCGTCTGCCTGGAGCGCGTGTAACGCATCACATTTCGCCGTCTATCGCCTGGTACTTGAGCGCGGTCTCGATTGGGCGCTGGTTTTGGAGGATGACGTTCTTCCGATTGTCGGATTCGAACGAAGGGTTCGCTGGGCCCTTGAAGGGGCACCGCCTGAGGCCTGGCTCATCCAGCTCGGCTATCTCGGTTCTGCAGGGTCTCGAGTTCGTCGAGTTCTCCGCTCTGTTGGCGGTCATGCGCGCCCTTCGATGAACGTTCAACGCTGCGAGCAGTACTGGTGGGGTTCGCAGGCGAACCTGATCTCAAAGAAGTTCGCCGAGTTCATGTTGGCGCAACCCCCGCACGGCGAACGCCGCGACGGCACTGACAGTCACGATCGATTCATGCGAGCGCTCAGTGTGGAGACCGAGTTCCAACACCACTGCTTCGTGCATCACCCGAATCTGGCTGGGCAGTCTCTCTCCACCTCGGACATCGGCAATCAACCGGACGCCACCGACATGAAACCCCATGGTTTGAAGGAATGGCGGCGGCTCCTGCCTTAAAGGCAGAGCTTTCCACCTGCCGCCGAGGCCAACTTGGGACTGAGAACTTTGCTCCGCCCAGAGCGGCGACACGGATTTCATACGCCGTGGTCCACCTATTAGAGTGACGACCCTGCGCTCGTAGCTCAATTGGATAGAGCATCTGACTACGGATCAGAAGGTTGGGGGTTCGAGTCCCTCCGAGCGCGCCACTCAGATTCGTTGGTATCAACGGGATCTTCCCAGCAAGACGTCGGCTCCTGACCCTTCAGGAGAGCAGATGTTCAGCCACCCGATCAGCCACGGAGCCGAAAACCGGTCCGCTGCGCCGCAATCTCACTATTGCTATGACCCCGGTTTAGTGTCCGATTTCTCACCAGAAATCTGCGTGTTCCGTTGTGTGTCAATAGGTCGTTCGGCATACTTCCTCTGCCGCTCGACCGCTCCAGTTGGAGCCGAGAGCGTTGAAGCACTTCGCGGTCAGTGGATCGCCATCTGTTCCGGCACTCCACTGACACCTCGGAGGACTTCATGTCAGGCGAACGCCTCGTTTACTCAATCCCAGAGGCTGCTCGGGAACTCAGCGTTTCCCGCAGCACCATCTATCGGCTCATCAGCGACGGCCAACTGGAGACCATCTCGGTCCGCAGCCGTCATCGAGTCCGACATTCCGCCCTCGTGCGTTACCTCGACATGCTGCAGCGCCAGCACCGCGAAGGCACGGTGAGGTTCTGATGGCAAAGGCACGAAATGGCGAAGGGTCGATCTTCGCGGTCAAGAACAAGAAGGGGAAGACGATCGGCTACGCGGTCGAGATGAGTATGGGTTTCAAGGCCAACGGCAAACGGGACCGCACTCGACGTCAGGCGAAGACCTACAAGGAGGCCCTTGCGCTCAGGACGAGGATGGCAAACGAGCACCTCGACGGTCGCCTCACCATCATCCACGCTGAAACCGTGAGCACCTACGGAATCCGGTGGGTCCGGGAGGTCAAGGCCCTCAAGATACGGTCATCAAGCGCATCGGATTACGAGGCAAGGCTCCGTCGAGAGGTGTTCCCCATGCTGGGAACAACTCGAATGGTTGATCTGAAGCCCGCGCACGTTGACCGTTGGATGGCCGCGCTTCGTAAGTCAGGCAAGAGCGCCAATACGGTGAATGGTGCTCGTCGGGTTCTCGGTGCGATGTGCAAGCACGCCAACCGGACCGGGATCATTCCGACGAACCCCGTGCTCGCGACCGATCCGGTGAAGCGACAGAAGGGTGATCCGACGCAGGTAAAGGAGCCATGGTCACTCAACGAGGTGTGCAAGGTCCTCGAAGAGTCCTGCGATGACCCGCTCGACGGCTTCCTGCACGTCATGCTCCATCTCGGCCTGCGGCCCGGTGAGGCGATCGGATTGCGCTGGGAGGACATCGACCTCACGAAGCGCACGCTCACGATCACCGGCACGTTGACTGACGTACAGGTCTTCATGCCCGACGGTCAAGGTGTCGTCCGCCAAGTCCGAAATGACCCGAAGACTGCCGCAAGTCGACGCATCCTGCCCATCGACGAGGCGCTGGCAGCGTCACTCGATCGTCAACAGATGCGTCAGGCAGTGCAACAGGTGTCAGCAGGCGAGAGGTGGGTCGATACCGGTTACGTGTTCACGACGTCGGTCGGAACGCCGTTCTCGCTGAGCAATCTTCGGAAGACGTACCAGAAGTTCCTCGACCGGATCGAGGTTCGGTACATCCGTCTGCATGATCTCCGGCACACCGTCGCCCGCATGGCGCTGGACTCGGGGAACGTACCGATCGAACAGGCGAGCCAGGCGCTCGGCCACACTCGGATCGACACGACGAAGCAGATCTACGCCGGTTACGTGCCGAGGTACAACGAGGAGTTCGTGGCCGGACTCAGCAGCATCCTGCCCGCTGCTCCGAGGCCGAATCCGCCCGAACCCGGAGAGGCTCATGTCGAGATCTCCCGCTGAGGACGCGGGACGACGACGACTGGGGCGACGTCCTCGTCTTCTGGACCCGAACGTCATGGAGCGCGTCGCTGAGGCCACCCGAGCGGGCCTCAGCGCGAGCGCTATTGCCGACTACGCGGGGATCGGTCGTTCGACGTTCTTCGAGTGGATGCGTCGGGGTCGTGAGGCGGGTGAGGCACTCGATGCAGGTGTGTCGATCGAAGCGTCAGAGCGTCCCTTTCTGGACTTCGTGGACGAATTTCGGCGTGTTCAGGCCACCACGGAGGTCGAAGCGCTTGCGGTGATCGGGCGAGCAGCCGATAGCGGAAACTGGAGGGCCGCGGCCTGGTACTTGGAACGTGCCCATCCGGACAAGTGGGGTCCGCCCCATCGACGTCACCCGCCACCCGAACCGACGCCCGTGGTCAACATCGAAGAGTTGGAACGCAAGATTGCGAGATTCCTCAGAACTGACACGACGGAGTCAGGAGCCGCATAGAGCGCAACCTGCCTCGTGCACTTCTGCGAGACTTCTCCCGCAAGGCGGTTGGTCGCACTCACCGAACTATCGGCGACCGACCATGAGAACTGAAGGGTGAAGCATGGCAGCGAGGGCACCGAAGGGTTCCAAGGCCGACAAGGTCGTTCCGGTCGAGGACTACGAGCACGCCGGGGCGAAGCGGACCAACAACCCGCCCGCAGGTCTGGCACATCTCGACAAGGACGAGACGCCGGTGAAGCGCCTCTCCTACGACCCCCACCTCGACCCGCAGATGGTCTGGGCAGGCAAGGCCGAGCGTTCAGAGGTCGACGTCCCCGCACCGTCGATCCATGTTCACGAGGAACTCTCCGCCCAGAAGATCGTCGGCTCGGTGCGTCGTCAGCGCCTACAGCAGCCGCTGTTCGACGTTGATGCACTCGACCCGGACAAGGCCGTCGAGTTCTACCAACACGACATGAACTGGTCGAACCGCATGATCCTCGGCGACTCACTCACCGTGATGTCGAGCCTGCTTGAGCGCGAGCGCATGGCCGGAACGGTGCAGTGCGTCTTTATGGACCCGCCCTACGGCATCAAGTACCAAAGCAACTTCCAACCCGGCATCGGGAACCGAAACGTCACCGACGGCAAGGATGACGACCTCACTCGGGAACCCGAGATGATCCAGGCCTACCGCGACACGTGGGAACTCGGGATCCACTCGTATCTCACCTATCTTCGCGACCGAATGCAGGTTGCCCGTGAACTCCTTGCCGAGTCCGGTTCGATCTTCGTGCAGATCGGTGAGGAGAACGTGCACCGCGTTCGAGCGCTACTGGATGAGGTCTTTGACGCCGAGAATTTTGTAAGCCAGATCACGTTCCGAACTGCAGGTGGCGCTGGCTCACCAGGTGAACTGAAGAACCTTCCGGCAACCTGCAATTACCTACTTTGGTATGCAAAATCGAAATCTACGATGACTTATCGTCAACTGTACCTAGCCAAGTCAGAAGGAAAGTCAACCCTAGACGCCTACTCGTGGCTTGAACTACCGGATGGATCGCGGAGGAGGATGAGCAGCGAAGAAAAGTCCTCGCAGAAATTTCCCGATGGCTCGCGAGTCTTTCAGCCCAGCAATCTGACATCTCAGAGTGGCGTTGACACAACTAGATTCCCCGTGGATTTCGAAGGTCGTCAATTCACCCCAGGTGGTGCAGTGTGGAAGACCTCACAACAGGGGATGGAGCGACTGATCGCCGCTAATCGCCTTTGCGTCGCTGGCTCCACCTTGCGTTACGTTCGGTATCTGGACGACTTCAGCGCAATCCCGCTCGTCAACATCTGGGATGACACGATTACAAGCGGATTTGCTTCCGACAAGAGATACGTCGTTCAGACAAACCCAAAAGTCATCGCTCGCTGCATCATGATGACAACTGACCCAGGAGACCTAGTTCTCGACCCGACTTGCGGGTCTGGAACCTCCGCCTATGTGGCGGAGCAGTTCGGCCGACGCTGGATCACAGTCGATACCTCCCGTGTCGCAATGTCGATCGCTCGCGAACGGATTCTCACCTCGACTTTCCCGTACTACGAACTCCGTGACCCGAGTCAGGATGTAGACGGTGGGTTCATCTACCGAGGACTTGACCGTGTGACCCTCCGCTCTATTGCGCGGGGGGAAGAACCGGAGAAAGTCACTCTGGTCGACCAGCCAAAGGTCGATTTGAAGAAGACCCGGGTGTCCGGGCCGTTCACGGTCGAGGCACTCTCCCGCTACGCGGTCAACCCGACAGATGAAGCGCCCGCCGCGCCAGTCGACTGGGATACCGCTTCAGACCACGTCGAGATCCTCCTCGATGCGCTCCGGACCCAAGGGATCCCGAGGCCTGGGTCGAAGCCAGCAACGATCGTCTCCCTCACCTCGCTCGCCGCTGCTGGGTCTCTCCAAGCGGAAGGCGTGGTCGAACTCGACGGAAGACAGGCCCGGTTCGCCGTTTCGCTCGGCCCGCAGTTCGGTGCGGTCACGATGGGTCAGGTCTCCGATGCCCTGCGGTCCTCCATCGGGTTCGACCTGGTTGTGTTCGCAGGTTTCGCAGTGTCAGCCGATGCGCAGGAGAAACTCGGTACCGGCAAGATTGGTGGCACCGACGTGGCACTACTGCTCGCCAACCCTGACCTCCTCGTCGGCGATCTTCTCAAGAATACGAAGGCATCCCAGACCTTCCGTCTCTACGCAGCGCCAGATGTGAAGGTGACTCGGGACCCGGAGGGTTTCCGCGCTGAAGTGCTCGGGGTGGACTCCTTCGACGCGATGACCGGAGACGTCACGTCCTTCGGGAAGTCGGGCATTCAGGCTTGGTTCCTTGATGACGACTACGACGGCAACGTGTTCCGGGTCTCACAGGCCTTCTTCCCCGTGACCGACTCGTGGGACAAGTTGAGCCGAGCACTGCGCGGCACCGTCGACGAGGACCTCGTGGAGGAACTCCATTCGTGGCGTTCACTCCCGTTCGACGAGGGCGACCACAAGCGGATCGCCGTTCGGGTCATCGCCAACGACGGCAACGCCTCCGAGGTCATCGTGTCGCTTTCCGAGGTGGGGAAGTGAGCACCACAACTCAGGCGGGGCAGGTGATCGATGGCAATCCGATCATCAACGATGCGTTTATCGAACCGACGCGCCACTGGTACTTCGGTGGGGTCTCACCTGAACTGACCGACGGTCGACGGCTCGCTGGCTACCTCGCACCCTCTCCGGATCAGACGCTCCGCATCACCGACGAACTGATCCCGCTCGAAACAGTGAATGACCTCCGCGGCCGGGTCCGACACTGGCGTGAAGACGGCTACCCCGGCCTCACCATGGTCACCCGTGACCTCTTCCGTCACTGGTTCGACGACGAGCGCAGGCTCACGAACACTCGGCCGTTCTTCTGCCAACAGGAAGCGGTCGAGACAATCGCCTTCCTCGTCGAGGCGGCCGATCATCTGAAGGTTGGGGTGAAGGTCCCAGCCTCCGGCGAGGCGTACACGCGCTGGGCGGTGAAGATGGCCACTGGCACCGGGAAGACCATGGTCATGGCTCTGCTCACGGCATGGTCAGGTCTGAACAAGGTCGCCAACCGCCAGGACACTCGATTCACTGACCAGATCCTCGTCGTATGCCCGAACCTCACGGTGCGCGATCGACTCTCCGGTGCAGACGGTCTCGACCCGAAGCATCCAGAGGCGGTCTACGCCGGATTCGATCTTGTACCTCCGCAGTATTCGAAACTGCTCGGTCAGGTGAAGGTGCAGGTCATGAACTGGCACCAACTCGCGCCGAAGGAGGACCCGAAGCGGTCCGTGCTCAAACGCGGACGCGAGAGCGACGCGGCGTTCTGCAAGCGGGTTCTCACCGACCTTTCCCCCACCGGCCGGATCATGGTGCTCAACGACGAAGCCCACCATGCGTACCGATTCCCCGCAGACGTGAAGGTGAGCAGAGAGAACGCTGACGAACTCCGTGAGGCGACGATCTGGATCGACGGACTGGAGAAGATCGACCGCCATCGGGAGATCCTCCGTGCAGTCGACTGCTCAGCGACCCCGATGTATCCCGGTTCGTTCAAGGACCGCGCATGGACCCCGTTCGAGTGGATTGTGTCGGACTTCGCTCTCGTCGATGCGATCGAGTCCGGTCTGGTGAAGATCCCCAGAACTCCGACGGCCGATAACACCGGCGAGGCGATCCCGAAGTACCGGAACCTCTGGGAGCACATTAAGAAGACCCTGCCGAAGCGCAACGAGGCCGAAGAGGACTCCCACCCGCTCACCGACTACCTCGCCGAGGCCGATGGCCCCCTGAAGCAACTCTCAGGGGCTTGGGAGGAGACCTTCACCTCGTGGGAGGAGGCTGGACGCAAGGTCCCGCCGGTGATGATCGCTATCTGTCACGACACCGCTGTGGCCCGTCTCCTCGAACGACACATCGCCGATCTTGGCGAAGCCAGTCCGCTGCTCGTAAATCCGAAAGACGGCCCTCCCGTCACGATCCGGATCGACTCCGATGCACTGACGAAAGCCGAGTCCGGAGACGGCACCGCTGATGCCGAAGCGATCCGTGAACTCGTGGCGACGGTCGGCAAAGTTGGCAAGCCCGGGGCGGACGTGCGTTGTCTCGTGAGCGTGGCGATGCTCTCCGAGGGTTGGGACGCTCGGAACGTCACTCACATCCTCGGCCTCCGAGCGTTCGCGTCGCAGTTGCTCTGCGAGCAGGTCGTGGGTCGAGGCCTTCGTCGCAGCGACTACTCGGATCTCTCCCAGCCCGAATACGTCGACGTCTACGGGGTCCCGTTCCAGTTGCTTCCGATGGCGAAGGCCACCGGCGGCAAGCCCACTGCTCCACCCGATTACACCAACGTCCACACGATGAAGGACCGCCCCGACCTTCGGGTCCAGTTCCCGCGACTGGTTCAGGTCGTCCCTGCGATCGAGGACACGCTCGATGTCGACTTTGATGCGATCGAACCCATCCGAGTCGACCCGCAGTTCGACCCGACGGACACCTACGTCGAGTTCGACCTCGGGACTCCACATGCAGGGATGGGTGGTCAGACCCAGGACCGAGAGCGGGCCTATGAGAACTTCCGTATCCAGCGTCTGCTCTTCAGAGTCGCCGCAGGGCTGATCGAGCCATATGAGAAGCCGTGGCTGTTCCCGCAGGCTCTGCAGATCGCCGAACGAGTCGTCCGGCCGGTCAGCGAAGGCGGGAAGATCCTCTATGACGAAGGCGTCGACCCGAGAGAGGTCTGCAACCTCCGCTACCTCACGGTGATCCGAGAGCGACTCGGCGCAGCACTCAGAGCAGGCGAGGGACCGGAGCGGTTCCTGCCCGCCCTCGACGAATACCAGCCGATCGGCTCCACTGATTCGCTCAGTTTCTCCTCACCGACCGACAAGTGCGTCCCGGCAGCGAAGAGCCATCTCTCGCACGCCGTCGTCGACTCGGGGCTGGAGCGCAAGATGTGCGCCGTGCTCGACGCCCACGAGGAGGTCGTGGCGTGGGTGAAGAACCACAAACTGTTCCTGGAGATCCCGTATCTCTACTTCGGGACGACCTATCGCTACCGGCCTGACTTCGTCGTGCGACTACTGGACGGGCGCACGATCCTGCTCGAAGGCAAGGGTGTCGCCGACGAGAAGGACGACGCTAAGGCCACCGCCGCCCGGCGATGGGTCGAAGCGGTCAACGAGTGGAACGGCCTCGGCGAATGGGTACACGACATCTGCTACGAACCGGCGAAACTCGCCAACCGGATCAACGAGATCGCCGCCTCATCTACTCGAAAGCCAGAACGAGTCTCGCCCTAGGTCAGGGGTCGGCTCAGCGGCTGTTCCCGCCTGCACTGAGCCGCCGTCGGATCTCGTCGAGGCGCCGCTTCTGGTCGCCACGACGCTTTACGGGGGTGTCATTGAGCACGCTTCCGGCTCTCCCACGCCGGGACCCACCCCCGTCACGGTCACGATCCAACCGGTCGGCGAGGACCTTGCGGTATTGCTCGACGGTCAGTCCACGTGCTTCTGCCTCAGCGCGGAACTTCGCCTTCGATTTTGGACTCGCCACGTTCTCAGCCTACGACGGACGCGCTCAGCCACTGCTCAGCCACCGTCTTGGGACACGGTGCATCTTCGTGACACAACTCAACAGCAGAACCCCTTGTACCATTGGGGTTTCCACAAGCAGAGCCGACGTCTAGCAGTACCTACGGATCAGAAGGTTGGGGGTTCGAGTCCCTCCGAGCGCGCTGCAGAGTTGCAGGTCAGAACGCTGAAGCCGATCCCCGCGGGTCGGCTTCTGTGCGTTTCGGGGGAATTGTGGGGGGATGATGCCAAAACCACCAGCACAGCGGCGCGGTCCGCAGCCGCAGGAGAGTTCAGTCGGAGCTTCGACGGGTGTGGGTCTCGATTGCGGCGCAGAGGACTGGCCAGAGCGCCTCCGGTCGATCGTGTCCCATGTCGGGAACAATCAGCAGTTCGGCTCCCGGAATCACTTCAGCGGTGCGCCGGCCCCCGCTCACATCAATCAACGTGTCGTCGGTTCCGTGAATGACCAGCACGGGGAGGCGCAGCCCGGCGAGCTCGCTCTCCAGCGACCCGGTGGCCAGCAGGGCGGCAAGCTGACGGGTGGTCCCGGTAGGGCAGAGCCCCCGGTCGTAGCTCGCTGCGGCAAGAGCAGCGGCGCTGGATTCGTCGAAGTATCGCTTCGATGCCCAAACCCGACTACTAGCGACAGTGTCAGCGATGAACCCGTCCCGGTCGGAGGAGGCCGGTTTCATGAGAGCCGCGAACGCATCAGGTGTCGACTGCCCCACCTCCGACGATCCAGTCGATGACATCATCGACGTCAGCGTCGTGACGATGCCCGGGTGCCGGATCGCGATCAGTTGCGCAACCATGCCTCCCATCGACGCCCCGACCACATGCACCTGGTCGAGACCAAGTGCAGCGATGAGATCTGCAGCATCGTCCGCGAGATCCTCAAGGCGATATGGGGCAAGGTCCCGAACGGCCTCGAGATCGCCGACCATGGCGGCACTGATGAGCGCACCCATGTCAACTGGGAACTGTTCGAACTTCGAGGACAGGCCAGTGTCCCTGTTGTCGAACCGGATCACGAACCGGCCCCGGCGGGCGAGTTCTTCACAGAAGCCACTGTTCCACGCCAGAAGTTGAGCGCCGAACCCAGCGACCAGAAGCACCGGCGGATCGGAGCGGTCGCCAAAAGTCTCGTATTCAAGGTCGATAGAGCCGGGCAGATTGACCTTGGACATGTTGGTTTCTCCGTTCCCTTCCAGACGGTAACAGGACCGCCCATGAACTACCGACAGATCGCGAGCCGCCAGCGCACCCGGGTGACACATTGAGGTGTGGCGAAATAGCCTCGTGCCCATCACCAGCACAGAGGAAGCAAAGTGACCTCAGCCCGCCCAGAAGACCTTTACGGCCTGAAGCTCAGTACTTCAGATGAAGCGGCATCTTCCTATAACGACGCGCTCGGACGAATCCTTCGGTTGGAGTCAGATCCTCACGAACCGCTCCTCGAGGCCGTCACCATCGATCCTGAGTTCGCCCTCGGCCATCTCGCCCTCGGAGTGCTCAGCCATGAGTTCGGAATTGATGACCAGACGTCCCAATATCTCGCCAGGGCAAGAGCACTCCTTGCGAATACGACAGTTCGCGAACGTCAATTCATCCACGCCTATGAACAGCGAGTTTCTGGCGATTACGCGCCGCTGCTCGCCTATCTCCTCGACCACCCTCGTGACGTGCTCGGCGTGAGCATCGCCATTCCGACGATCGCGTTCTCTGGCGCGTATGACGTCGCCGACGATGCGTGGATCGCACTCGAAGAAATGGCTTCACACTTCACGAGCGACTGGTGGTACGACGGGATGATGGCATTCGCCCGCCAAGACCAAGGCCGCATGGATGAGGCTCGAGACTTGGCTGAACGCTCGTTGGCAACCGAACCACGCGGCGGCAATGCCGCCCACGCCGCGGCGCACGTCTACCTGGAGACTGGCAACCATGAGTTGGGGCTCGGGTGGATCAATGGATGGATCTCGTCTGCCGGCCAAGACGCCGCTCATCGTTGTCACTTCTCGTGGCATGCGGCGCTCTACGAACTCAGCCTCAACGATCTGGACGCTGTTGCACGTCGTTTCACCCGAGAACTCAGTCCACAGGTTGTCAACGGAGCACGAGCACTGATCGATTCCGCGTCGCTGCTCTTCCGAGCACTCACTGAGGACGTCACTGTTCCTTCTGCTGATGCGGAAGCAGTGCTCAAAGCAGCAGGTCTGAATCTCACCCAACCTGAGACCCCCTTCATGGCGTTTCACTGTGGTCTTGGCCTTGCACTGGTCAGTGATATTTCCGGCCTTCATGAACTCGGCGCGTACCTCAACACCTGGGAGCCCTCACCAGTCCGGTCAACGCTGCTCACCTTCACATCCGCACTCATCGCTTCCTGTGAAGGCGACCCCAGTACGGCAGCCGATCTGCTCTTGGGAGTCCACCATCAACTCACGCCTATCGGAGGCAGCTACGCACAGCGGAGTGTCGCCATTGATCTCGCTATCTCCTCATTGTGTCAAGCAGGTCGAGGCGTAGAGGCCGCAGAACTCCTCGAGGCGAGACTTGCTCGTCGAGCGCGACCTCGCGATGAGGTGCTACTCCAACGAGCTCGTCACGCCACCTCGGGCACCTCGAACGAGAGCTAACCGCTCAGCCAACAAGCGCCCACATAGCTCTGCCAAGGGCAACGGTTGCCACGAGACCAATGGTGACGACCGTCGTGGTCCGGGCAGAACTTGGACTCAAGAATTGGCGGGCAAACTGACCGAGCAGCGTCCCGACCAGAATGCAACCGAACGCTCCAGCAAGCCAAAGAGCTGAAACTGCGGGAAGCCCGAGAAACGGCAGGCTGGCGATGTTCAAGAGGGCAAAACAACTCTGCAGGGTTCTGACATAGTCCCCCTCCTCAAGGTCGAGATGGATGAGAAAGGACGCGAGCGGCGGACCACCAACGCCTCCATAGGAGTTGACCGTGCCGCTCCACAGTGCGGCCAACGGGGCCCCCACTCTCTGGCCACGCGGCTTCCACCACAACAGCACGCCAAGCGATGAGAGCGACGACGTGGCAACAACAACAGGGCGCCACTGTTCTCCCATGAGCGAGGAGAGCAGGAGCCCCAAGGCCACTCCGGCAATGAGGCCGGGAAGAAGCCGACGAACAAGGCCCCATTGGATGTTGCCTTCAACTCGCCAGAGCATCAACGAGTTCTGACTGAGGGCAAGCAGATTCACCAGCCCGATTGCGCCAGCGCCAGGAATGGCTTGGGTCAATACCGGTGCAGCAATCAGCGAGAAACCAACCCCACTCATCCCTTGGACAAAAGCGGAAGCGACGAGAGCCACCACCACAACTGGATCAAGCGAGAGCATCCCGACCTCGGGTTTCTGCGACTAGGCCATGACTCTTGGCCAAATGGTTCCGCCTGTGAACGAACTATTTCTCATACTGTACGGAGTTCAGTATGAGAAACTACCAGAGGCGCTTTCTTCCCTCGCGCCGACCGCAACTGAGGAGCATGACGTGATTCATCCGATCCGAACCCGACCGCTAGTCCTCTGGGCCGGAGCGATCGCACTTGCCGCAGGCCTTCTCCTCGGCTGTTCCGATTCCGATTCAAATACCAGTTCTCAGGCCTCCGGAGCCACATGCCCCAAAGGAACGACCATCGCGTACATGGGCCGATTCGACGAGGTTGAGCCCGTTGTCGCGTCCTCCACACAATTGGGCGCCCAACTCGCCGTGGACGAATTCAACACTGCCAACCCGAACTGTCAGGTCACGCTCGAGGTGGAAGCCGGCAGCGGAGGCGAGACTGCTGCTGCCGATGCTGCAAGCAAGATCGTTGCAACACCCCAGGTGCTCGCCGTCGTCGGACCAAAACGCTCGGGTGACGCAGAAGTAGCTGCGCCAATACTCAACACCGGAGGCGTCCCGTTCATCTCCGCAACTGCGACCCGCACCGACCTCTCCGCACAAGGATGGAACATGTTCCACCGAGTCGTCGGCACCAACAAAAGCCTCGGAATCGCCGCTGTGCGCTACATGACTGAGACACTCGGAGCCGCGAAGATTGCCGTCATTGATGATGCAACGCCATTCTCCGTTGACCTCGCTTCCACCATCACCCAATCGCTGGGAGCGAACGCGACTGTTGTTGGAACGATTACTGACGATCCTGCGAGCATCACTGCCATCGTTGCCCAACTTGCAGGTTTCGGCTCCACTGACGCGGTGTACTTCGCCGGCTATGAACTCAAAGCCGCGAGCCTTCTTCACCAGTTGCGAGCAGCCGGCATCGGTTCAACGTTCGTCGGTTCGGACACGCTTCCAAGTGCCACTTTCCTCGACGCTGCTGGCAACGAGGCCGAAGGCGTGATCGCGACTTGTCTGTGCACACCCCTGTCCGAAATCTCTGCGGGAGATGACTTCGCAACACGATTCCGGGCAACCTTCCCCAACGCGGACCCCAACGACGAATACGCGGCCGAAGCATTCGATGCAACCAATCTCGTCCTCGCCACGATCGCAGCAGGAAATCATGACCGAGCCTCGATCGCCAACGCGATTTCGGGCATCACCTGGAATGGCATCACTCGAACCATTCACTTTGATGAAAACGGCGAAGTCACCGACCCGGTGGTGTGGGTCAGTGAAGTGCGTGGGGGCTCCTTTCAGCCAATCGGACATGTGAGCGGAACGAACTGACCCACTTCAGAGCCTGAAACTCAGATCACCTGACACATCTGGGTGATTTCTAGGCCCCAAGCGGTAAAGCCTGACCGGTTCGGACGCTGCGCTGGTACCGTGACTTCATCGGCAATGCGTCGATGTTTGGAGCAGACAACTCGCTCGTCGCCGCACATGTGTGCCGCCCCGATCCCGTCGCCTCCTCTGGGCTGTGCGGAGGAGTTCCATGTCGATTTTCCATTCGAATCAGGTCCCATTTGGCGCGCCCGGGCAGGAACCGGCGATGCCACCCGGCTCCGGCACTGCCATCGTCTACTGCGAGGGCCAGTTCGGCGAGCAGGACGGCAAGACCGCCAACGGACTCGTCCGCCACTCTGAGCGATTCCAGATCCTCAGCGTGATCGACAGCTTGCATGCCGGCGCCGATTCCGGACAGTTTCTCGATGGAGTGGGCAACGGCATCCCTGTGCTGGCCTCGCTGCGCGAAGCAATCTCCTATGCCGGGATTGTGCCGGACTTCCTCATCTGCGGCGTCGCACCCGCCGATGGCCTGCTCTCCCCACGCCAGCGCATCGTGCTGCTCGACGGCATCGACCGGGGGATGCACGTCATCAACGGTCTGCACGAGTTCCTCAACGATGACGCCGAATTTGTGGCTGCCGCACTCCTCGCGGGGGTGACCATCACCGATGTACGACGCCCAAAGGAAACGAAGGATCTCAAACTCTTCTCCGGCCGTATCTGGGGTGTGACCTGCCCACGTATTGCCGTTCTCGGCACCGATGGTGCCATCGGCAAGCGCACGACTGCAACGCTGCTCGTGAAAGCACTTCGTGATCGCGGAGTCAATGCGGTCATGGTTGGAACCGGCCAGACCTCACTCATCCAGGGCAGCAAGTACGGCGTGGCTCTTGATGCGCTGGTGCCGCAGTTCTGTTCGGGAGCGGTTGAGGATCAGGTCGTGCGAGCCTTCGAGGGCGAAGACCCTGACGTGATCATCGTTGAAGGCCAAGGCGCGCTCAGTCATCCGGCCTATCTGACATCGGCACACATTCTCCGTGGCAGCCGACCAGCCGCCGTCATTGTTCAGCACGCTCCGAGTCGCAAAGTACTCGGTGACTTTCCGATGGTCGCGATGCCTACTGTTGCCAGTGAGATCCAGATGATCGAATCATTTGCCGACACACGAGTGATCGGCGTGACGCTCAACCACGAGCTCATGACCGATGCTGAGGTGAGCGCAGCGATCATTGCCTACGAACTTGAGCTCGGCGTGCCCGTCACCGATCCGCTGACTCGGCCCCTCGATCAGCTGGCCGACATGGTGTTACTTGCTTTCCCCGAACTTTCCGCATCGCTCGGCGCCGCCGGACCGATCACCCCAAAAAGGTGATGGCACCTCGCCTCGAGATCAACCTCGATGCGATCCGACACAATGCGACGGGATTGGTGGCGCGCCTCGGAAAACGAGGCATCCGAGTCATCGGCGTCACCAAGGCGCTGATGGCGTGGCCTCAACTTGCCCGCGTACTCATCGAGTCGGGCGTTTCGGGACTCGGCGACTCTCGGGTTGAAAATCTCGAGCGTCTCCGCCGAAACAGATTCACAGTCCCGCTCATGATGATCCGCTCGCCGATGCTCAGCCAGGCTAACGCGGCAGTGAATGCATGTGACGTAACCCTCAACACCGAACTCTCCGTGCTCAGCGCGCTTTCCGCAGCGGCAACCCGAAACGAGCGGCCCCACGCTGTCGTGCTGATGGTCGAACTCGGGGATCTGCGCGAAGGAATTGCGATTGACGAGGTTGTCGATGCGGCCCGGTGTGTCACCCGCATGCCCGGTCTCGTGCTTGCCGGCATTGGCACCAACTTGGGTTGCCAAAGTGGTGTTGTGCCCGACCAACACAAGATGGACGAGTTGTCGGGTCTTGCCGACGATGTTGAGTCCGCCTGTGGACTCAGGCTCGAGTCCGTGTCTGGAGGGAACTCCGGGAGCCTCGGATGGGCGCTTTCCACCACCGATGTAGGTCGGGTGGATGAACTCAGACTCGGCGAAGCCATCCTGCTTGGCCTTGATCCTCTGACTCGACTACCGATCAATGGCCTTCGACAGGATGGGTTCCAACTCATTGCCGAGGTCATCGAGATGAAGACGAAACCAACCCGGCCGTGGGGGGCGATCGCCCAGACTGCCTTCGGCCCTGTCGCAACCGTGAAGGATGAGGTGGAAGCGGGTGAGACGCGCCGCCGAGCCATTCTCGCCCTCGGTCGCCAGGACATTGACCCGGATGGTCTGACCGCACCAGCGGGCGTGATCATCCGAGGGGCCAGCAGTGACCATCTGGTCATCGAGGTCGGTGACCACGAGCTGATCGTCGGTGATGAGCTGTCCTTCGGCCTTAACTACGGCGCGCTGCTCAGGGCCGCGACCTCACCATTCGTCACGAAGGTAGCCACGAGCGCCTGACTGCGCTGAAACCGCGCTGAACCCTGCTGAAATCGCAGTGAATGACTACACGCCGCGGAAGCAGCTCAATTCACGGTGATCGAAAGCTTCTGTTTCGTCGAGAGCACCCCGGAGATTGCCTGCACCCAGAACGTCGATTTCGCCGAGCGCGTGCTGGGTGTACCCGAGATCGTCGCAGTGCCGTCAGCATTGTCCACCAGCGCGATCCCTGCAGGAAGTGTCGAAGTTCCGAAGAGGGAGATCACCGGAGTCGGATAGCCGCCACGTGTCCGGATCGTGAACGAGGACAGCACACGGCGGGTCATCGTTATCGAATTCGATGACGTGAAAATCGGCGGGGAGGCAACTACCACAACCACATCAACGGATGCCCACGCGCTTGGATAGCCGTTTGCCGTCACTGTGACCGTTGTCGACCCGCCTACATCGGGAGTTCCAACGATCTTGCCGGTGCCATTCCCGTTGTCAACAAACCTTGCCCATGATGGAAGACCGGTCACGCTAAGCGTGGGTTGATAACCAGACGCCGCTGTAGTGATTCGAATTGTGGCGGCCTGTCGGATTGTTGCGGTTGTGTTCGTTGCCGTAATTGAAGGTGCCACTGCTGAATACAGCGTGAACTCCTTCGTAATCTCGTTCGGTGCCTCACCACCAGCGATTGTCACACGCCATTTCCCTGAAGACTTCACTTTGCCAGCAATACTCGCAGTGCCGTCGCCATTGTCAATGAACTTGACACCCGATGGGAGAGTCCCCGCGGTAATCCGCAACGAGCGCGCCGCGTCAGGCAGTCCGGTGGTCGTGATTGACACGGTTGTAGCCACACCGCGAACAACCAGCACTCTGGCTGCGCTCGTGAAACCCGGTGTTGTGATCGACGAGGACCGATCGGCGTACTCGCTGTAACCCAGATCATTCGTGGCCCGCACCGAGAACTGATAGGTGGTCGCTGGAGACAGACCTGAAATCGTGCATGTCGTGTCCGTTGTCGGGCACACAGCTCCGTCAATCAAGGTGCCGGAAGCGGTGTAGGCCTGTGCCCAATATCCGCTGATGGCGAGCCCGCCATCGAATGTGGATGCAGTCCACGAAACAGTTGCAGCGCCAGCCGATGGAACTGCCGTCACGCCGGTTGGTGCGCTCGGGACCGTATTCGCCTTTGGCGTATACGTTGACGTACGCGTGGCGTAGTCGCTGTAGCCGTTGTCATTGGTTGCCCGCACGGAGAACTTGTAGCCAACGTCGTTCGTAAGACCAGCGATGGAACATGCGGTTCCCGTAGTGGAACAGACCGCTCCGACGAGTAACTCGCCACTCGAGGTGTACGCCTGCGCCCAGTACCCCGTGATGGGGAGACCCCCGTCGTAGTCAGATGCATCCCAAGAAACGTCGACGGAACTGTCATGGGCGACGCCGGTGACGTTGGTAGGCGCACTCGGCACAGTCGTTGAGATCTCCACGGCGGCGGAGTCGGCTGCCGCACCATCGGAGAACGAGCTGGTGGGTACAACGGAGAATGTGTAGGTGGTACCGGCTGTGAGGCCAGTGACGACACAGGAGTTCGTACCGCCCTCGACGACCGAGTACGAACATGCCGCTCCGCCCGGTGACGCTGTCACCGCATAGGAAGTGATCGCCGGATACACACCTGGGTACGGAGTCCAAGAAACCGTGGCACTGCGATCGCCAGGTACAGCGGTTACGCCGGTGGGCGCAGTGGGCGCCCCCGGGAAGTTAAACGGTCCGACCTGCGCTGCGGCGCTGTTGCCGAACACGGTGGTTGCGTAGAAATCGAAGGTGTAGGAGTGACCAGCGGGGAACGGACCGAATACCGCAGCACACCAGCAAGACGTGTACGTCGTGTAGTCGTAGGCGTTGGTAATCGGATCACGCAGGACATAGGCGATACTTCCGGGCGATCCTCCGCCGGGCACACCCCACGTCATGTACACCTGCCGGGCATTTTGCTTCGCGGCCGAATAGACGCCGGGGGCCTGTGGGTTGTTGTACTCGACGAGAGGAGCCGACCACGCCGAGGGAACGCTCGAACCGTCGGGGTTCGTCGCGACTACTCGATAACTGACACTTGCCCCGAAGCTGAGTCCCTGGTCGAAACCAATGGTGCAGCTGGTTGCCGATGGGCCTGCGGTGCAGGTGCCGTCACCCGTGGACGCCGTAACAGTGAAGCCGGTGAGCGCTGAGCCACCAGTGTCAGTAGGAGCGGTCCAGCTCACGGTGATCGGACCACCGGTGGAACCGGAGCCAGTTGCAGTAACCCCGGTAGGGGCAGCAGGGAGTGTGGACTGCAGTTCGATGAATCCCGAGACGCCTGCCGCACTCGCATCGGCGCTGGCGAGGAAGATGTCGCCCTTCGCGTCGGTGAAGACAGAACTCAATGAGGACGAACCTGTTGTTCCGTCCGCGAGTTTGGTCGGATTCGAGAGGTTTGCATCAAGCACATACAGGTTCTGTTTGGTGCCGCTGCCGATATCAAGCACGACCAAGCGCCCATCGGGCAGCACGCTGACCTTCGCGATATTGCTCGGTGTGTAGCTGAGTTTGGTTGCAATGGTTGACGCGACGTTGATCGACCAGACTGCGCCGGTGCCTCCGGCATAGAGGGTCGATCCATCGGGACTACTCGCAATCGAATTGATCGATCCGCCAGATCCCGAGATTGTTGTCAACGTGGTGTAGCTCGTGCCGTCAGTGTTCATCTGAAGAATACGATCGCCGGCCGCCAGATAGAGCTTTGTTCCGTCTGGGCTCATGGCCAGCGATTCCACCGCGTACGGGTAGATGTTCTTGACAGTTCTTGTGAGACCTCCGGGCGTCGTCGAGAACTTCACGATCCAATTCGCCTGCGGAGCCGCCGCGTAGATCGTGCTTCCATCAGGACTCAGCACCATGTCGGTGATCCACCCGTTGTCCGCGGTGCTGACAAATGCTTGGTCATAGCCCGACGGTGTCATGCGTATGACATAGCCCTGGTCGGTCGCCGCAAAGACGGTGCGTCCGTCAGCGCTGGTGGCGACGTTGTTGAAGAAATCTTGCGAGTACAGGATGTTGGGAGATTTGGAGGCTCCGACGCCGAGGCCGCGATATCCCGAAGCAACGTGATTTCGCGAGGTGACCGAAACCGGCGGCGGCAGCAGCTCAACAATGTCGCTGCGAGTGAAATCCTGCACGTAGACGTGATTCCGACTGTCGACCGTGATGTCGGTCACGCTAGAAAAACCAGAAGCGACGGAAACCGGCGAGGAGCCATCGGCGTTCATCTTGATTACTGACTGTGAACCTGAGCCCGAGTTATTCCCGTAGTAGAGCGAACCGTCCGGTCCGAAGGCGACCTGCGGATTGGTCAGACCGGTGACCAGCGTCGTCGCGCCTGTCCCATCGATGTTGAGAGTTCCGACGGTGGACGCCGTGCCGAAGGCGATCTTGGTGCCATCGCTCGAGATCGCAATGGACCGACCACTCGCCGGGGTAACAGTTGCGATCGAGGTCTGGTTCGTGCCAGCCCCGGACCAGCGGAGGATCTCGCCGGCAGTGGTGATGACGTAGACAGAACCCGCAGGGCTAACGGCGAGATCTTCTGGGATCCATGTGCCGTAGCCGAAGACGGCGAGGCTGCTACTGCCGTCTGATTTCTGCTTGACGACGTTGCCGGTCCGCAGCGCCGAGTAGACCGCAGCGCCATCAGGGCTTACACCGAGGCCCACGAGGTAGGTACCGCTCGTGACGACCGTTGTTGCGGAGCCTCCGCCGGTGGGAATCGACTTGACGACACCCGCCACACCGCCAGTGACGAACATCCTCGACCCGTCTGTGTTGAACGCAGCTGCCCGCCAATCTCCGGTGTTGGTCGCGGCAATCGGGCTCGTGAACGACGAGGAGGCGTAGCCAGCTCCGATCGTGATGCCGTTAGGCGCCGCGGCGCCTGCTGGCGCCGCGGCGGTGAGACCGGTAGCAGCCACGAGAACGAAGATCGCCACAAGAGTGCGGAGTGGTCGGTGCGTCGTGAACGTCATGAATCTGCCTCATTCCGATGGAGAGGACTTGGCCAAGTCCTCGAAGTCACTCAAGAAGGTGGTTATTCAGAAAGACAGTCACTCAAACGGTGAATGCACGAGGATTCTGAACTGGGTTCGATTCTATTCCTGTCACTGGCCAGAAGTCACGCCAGCCACACCAACCACGCTCGTGCTTGCCGGCATTGGCACCAACTTGGCTTGCCAAAGTGGTGTTGTGCCCGACCAACACAAGATGGACGAGTTGTCGGGTCTTGCCGACGATGTTGAGTCCGCCTGTGGACTCAGGCTCGAGTCCGTGTCTGGAGGGAACTCCGGGAGCCTCGGATGGGCGCTTTCCACCACGGACGTAGGTCGGGTGGATGAACTCCGACTCGGCGAAGCAATCCTGCTTGGCCTCGATCCTCTGACTCGACTCCCGATCGATGGCCTTCGACAGGATGGGTTCCAACTCATCGCCGAGGTCATCGAGATGAAGACGAAACCAACCCGGCCGTGGGGGGCGATCGCCCAGACTGCCTTCGGCCCTGTCGCAACTGACGAGCTGTCCTTCGGCCTCGACTACGGCGCGCTGCTCAGGGCCGCGACCTCACCATTCGTCACGAAGATCGTGACAAGCGCCTGAACCGGCCAGTAACCCGCAAATTCACCGAACCCCCTGGTCGTTGCGGCGACTACGGCTTACCGCTCTACGACATAACCTGTCTCAGCCCCACACATGGAGTTGAAAGCGGGACTCATGCCTCCAATCTCTCAGAGTGCACAGCGAGCCCAACGGGTTCTCCGACGCCTGCTTCGAGGCGAAGGCCTCCGACCAAAGCCATCACGACTTGACCTCGCCTCATTCTCGAAGAGTTTCGACGTGACTCCGAGAACCGTGCTCGAGATCGGCGCGAACAACGGCGGCGACAGTGAACGTCTCCTCGCAACCTTCAGCGCCGCTACGTTGCATTGCTTCGAGCCTGACCCGAGAGCACTCGCCCTACTCCAATCGCGTGTCACCTCGGAACGTGTTCGCATCTATCCGGTCGCGGTCGGCGATGTCGACGGCCTTCTGCCGTTCCACCAGTCAGGTGGCGCGCCGCCTGGAAAGGAGCAGCAGTATCCGGAGGGGTGGCATTTTTCGAGTTCACTTCACAAACCCACCAATCACCTCACAGAATTCCCGTGGTGCACATTCGAGGAGACAATCGAGGTCGAATGCGTTCGACTCGACACTTGGTACGAAAATCACGACATCGGAACGATCGACTTCATCTGGGCAGACGTCCAAGGAGCCGAACCCGACCTGCTTCGCGGCGGTCAGGAAGCGCTCCGCAACACTCGGTTCCTCTACACCGAGTTCGCCGAGAGCGGTCTCTACGAAGGACATCTGCCGCTCGACGCGTTACTAGAGCTGATCCCCGATTGGCGGGTCGTCACTCGCTTTCCCAACGATCTTCTCTTGGAGAATCTCGCATTCCGAGGGGCCTGACTACTTCGGGGCAGACCACGGGATCGTTCAGTACAGTTCGACGTTGCCGTGATGTGGCCAGCGGGGTCAGCAAATGCGGAGAGAAGAGCGATCTCGTCTGGATATCCACTCGCACCAATACGGTGGTCAGACCTAGGTCATCCGAGGCGCGATCACCACATCACCGTCGATCGAACGCGATCCGGATCCCCTATGCACCGAGGAGAGAACGAGACTTCTACGTCTCTGAAGTGCTCTCCATGAACTGTCCCCACCACTCAGAGAGCTCTCGAGCAACCGGTTCGAATCCTGATTCGCTCTGAACAATCATCGCGAGTTCAGCGCACGCATCCCCGCCGAGGAGCAGGTCGTGTGCGGTTGCGGACGCTGCTTCCAGCAACATCAGTTCGGGACTTCGAACATTCGAGTTCATAAACGCGGCGTCCAGCGCGTTCTCATACGCGCCGAGATCCTCGAGGAGCATCTTGCGCAGTGTGAGAGAGCCGGCTGAAGGTTCCGACACCCGGTCGATACTCGCCGTCAGGTAGCGCCGGGCCGATTCGAGCGAATCGGCCCGAAGTCGATGCAACAACGACATGATTCCACTCGGGAAGACCAGGAAACTGAAGCCGGCGGCAACAGCCGCACCCAGCAGGATGTCCTGAAACCGAGCACCTTCTAAACCCTTGTTCGGCGGCCACGTGACAACAGCGAAGTTGATGAGCGCGAATTGCGTGTAGGACAGCTGCGCAAGTGTCATGTTCAAACTCGCAACACGCTTCGCCACGAAAGCAGCCACAGGAAGCGCGCACAGGAACACCAGGTACGGCAGATGCAGCATCGCAAGAAGCCCTGCAATCAGAACACCACCAGTTGCGCCCGCCGCCATTTTCAGCATCGCCTGTGCACCGGTTGCCCCTGACAGCGTCACCTGCGTGACAGCGAGCGCAGCGAGTACGACCCAAAGTCCGTGGTCAAGTCCCACGACTCGCACGATGAGCACGCAGGCTGCCGCGCCGAAGCCGGTTCGCAACGCGTTCCGCAGCCAGACTGACCTCCAGCGAAAGTTCTGTCGAAGGATCCTGGACGGGCGCATCGAATCAAAATGACCGATATCGGGAGTCGGCGCGTTCATCCGCCGGCTCAGTGCCGCTTGATAGAGCTGATTCATCGCCCCGATCGAGAGCACCCGAACCGGATAGTGCGAGGCCAAGATCTCGGGGCTCTGTTCGCAGAGCCGATCAAGGTCGCTCCGGCGAGCGGTGGGCAGATCGGGCAGATCGGTCGGCAGCGACCCGCCCTCAACCAAATCGGCAGCAGCCTGGAAGGCATCTGCGGACGTCATCGCCAATGTGCTTGGGTCGGTCGGTCGCATCGCTGTGAGTCGCTCGGCAATCGGCATGCTCCAGCGCGCGCCAGAGACCATGCCGGCAATTGCGCGCTGACGATGTCCCACTGCTCCGGGTTGGGTGAAGCTGCTGGTGACCTGTGCCAACAACTCGTCACGAGAGGCCTGGAGCGCCGCCAGTCTCGGACCTTGATCGCCACCACTGGCCATGGCAGCACAAAGGTCGGCCGCAGCGCGCAGCCACTGCGCGAGCAATCTCCGCACCAAACCTGAACGGCGATGCGGCAGAACCACAAGAGCCGCGATGATCGATACTGCGCTTCCGAGCGACCATCCAACAAGCAGTGATGGAAGATCGCTGCGATGCGCAGTCACCATGACCGGCAGAAAAAATGCTCCTTGGAGACCGACCGCCGAGCGGGAGACATAGCCGCGTAGCACTCGCAGGTAGGCGAAGGTCGATGACACGACAATCGTGACGACGACGGCAAGCCAAAGCGGTGATGCACAGACGACTCCGAGGACCACGGCGAAAGCACCAACAAGCGTTGCCACGCCGTGACCGACGAACCGTTCACCAAGATCGCCCTCGAAGTCGAGAAAGTACAGGTGAATGCACACAGCAAGCGCCGCGAGCAATGCCCCACTGGACTCCCCGAGAATTGCAAGCACGAGCAGGTCGACGGCGACAATTGTCGCCGCGAACCTCAGTCCAGATCTATTCGCCGGAATCACAAGCGACCGGTGAATACCACCCCACCGCACGAGATCAGCGGGACGCCGCTGGGGTGTCGGTGTCAGCTCCAACCGCATCTTCCCTCTGGTATTCGGCGAACATCGCCATCGCTTTCTCCCGCGATGGGTACGCCAAGAACACCAACACTGCGCCAAGGAAGATGAAGAACGCACCAGCGCCGTATGCCCATGACGAACCCTGCAGGAAACTCTTCTCGGCAGCAGAGACAATCGCGCTCTGGTACTGCGGGAACTGCTCAGCCATCTTCGTTGCACTCGAGAACGAGGCGGTGAGCTCTGAGCGAGTCTGGGCCGAAACTGTCGAAGCTTCTGGCGACGCGGCGACGGCCTTGGAGAACGCGGAGGCATAGCCAAGTGTGAGGAAGGTGCCGAGCACGGCCTGGAAGATGGAACCACCCAGGTCGCGCTGTAGATCAGAGGTGCCCGATGCCATACCAACCTTTGCGACAGGAACTGAACTGGTAAGAGAGCGAGCGGCGGGCGTGAGAGCGAATCCAACCCCAGCACCCATCAGTAGATACGCCATCCCGATGAAGAGGTATGACACACCTTCATGCCAGGTGAACAGCATCACGCCGAAGGCCGGAAGGATGAAGCTGTACCCGAGCAGCATGGTGAAGCGCGAACCCTTCGTGTCAACGAGCTTCGCCGAATGTGGCGCAACCGCAATCATGCCGATTGCCGCAGGAAGAATCGCTGTGCCTGCGGCAAGCGTGCTGTAGTGCATGACGTTCTGCAGGAATTGCTGACCGACATACATTGCACCGGCAAGCGAGCCGAGCACGATCATTCCGGCTACTGCAGGCACCCAAAAGAGTCGGCGGCTCGCGTAGTTCAGGTCATAGAGCGGATGCTTTGCCCTGCGCTGACGCAGAAAGAACAGCACAATCAGCACGCCGGAGACCGCCAGCAGGACCAGCGACGCGATGAGCCGATTCGGCGCGGAGATCATGCCGATGCCCAGCACCAGACCAGCGATCATCAGTACCGAAAGCGCACCGCCGAGATGGTCGACCGGGTCGGTGGACTCGGCCACATGCGATGGCACGAACAAGAGATTCATGATGAGTGCGACAACAGCAACAGGAACGACGATTAGAAAGACCGAACCCCACCAGAGGTGTCCAAGGAAGTAACCCGCGAGCGCGGGCCCGAGCACTGCAGACGCTCCACTCACCGATTGCCAGAGAGCGATGGCCTTCGTTCGACTCGTGCCCTCAGCCCAAAGTGCGGTGACGAGAGCCAGTGTGGTCGGATAGGCCATGCCAGCGGCAAGTCCCGTGAGAAGACGCCCCAGCATCAGAGTCTGGACGTTCGGAGCGAAGGCGGAGAGGAAAGCTGCCGGGATCGTGATGATGAGACCGAGCAGGAGCATTCGCTTGCGCCCATGGCGATCACCGATTGCGCCGAAATACAACACCGACATCGCCAAGCCAAGCGTGCAACCAACGGCTACAAGAGTCAGCGAGGTCTGCGAGGCATTGAATGCTTTGCCAATATCGGGTAGGGCGACATTGGCCACGGACAGGTTCACGTTGCAGACAAACGCCCCGAGAATCAGCGAAACAAGCACAAGACCCGCTCTCGGCGGGGCGTCAGGGGTCGTTGTCGATTCGGGGCCAGTGCCTGCCATTGAGAACTCTCTCTGCTTTCGGGGCGCTAAGGAACCGCAGCAACCGAACCATCGGTACACTTCCGCCGCTGAGCTGCTCGTCGCAGCGTAGTGCTACCCCCAACGAGCGGAGAGTGTTTCAGTGAGCGGTGCCGTGAATTTCCAAGAAGAGATCCCCACGTCGATCAACGGCGCAGTCGCCTACCGGATCCGCTACGCGTCTCACGACCTCAACGGCCGACCGACTGAATCCACTGGTCTTGTCATCGCCCCTGCGAAGTCCGGCGAGAACCGGCGAGTGATGTCATGGTCTCATGGGACGACCGGGCTCGGCGACGCCGGTTCTCCGTCGGCTCAGCCTGATCCAGCGCGCGAACTCACCTTGTATTTCAGCCCCGGTTCGCAAACACAGCTCGACTTCGGAATCCCCGGCTTGCAGCAGTTCATAGATGACAACTGGGTGATCGTTGCCACTGACTACCAGGGTCTTGGTTCCGCCGGCGTTCACCAGTACACGGTCAACCGAACCAACGGCATCGATGCCGTCACCATCGTGAAGGCCGCACGTGAGTTGCCAGTAGGTGCAGGTACGAAGTTCGGCGTCATCGGTTGGTCACAGGGCGGTGGCTCCGCGGCGGCAACCGTCGAACTCGATGCGTCCGACTACGGCGATCTGGAGATCGTGGGCGCGGTGTGCATGTCGCCCGGTGTTCCGAGCATCGCCCTGAAGCTTCCGGGGCTGGGTTCTGCGCTCGGTGGCAACGACATCCCGCCCGATGGGCATCTATTCATGATCCTCGTCGGGATGGCAACTGCATTCCCCGACACGCTGTCACTCGACGATGTACTTACCGCCGCCGGTAAGCGTGTGTTTGAACAGGGCTGGAATGTGCAGCCTGTGCATCATCTAAGCGACACACTTGAGCGTGCCTATAAGCATGAGGGCCAGGTCATGGCCGTTGACACCACCAAGATCGCCGCATGGATGAAAGCGTTCAACGACGCGTCGGCGGCGCAGCGCAAGCCGATCGCTCCCGTGCTCGTGCAGATCGACCGACAGATTGAGAACGGACCATGCCCAGTGCCCTGGCAACTGGGTTACATCGATGCCATTGGTGCTCTCGGCGGCGACATCACCTCAACGACCTACCCGGATGACGATCACTTCTCACTTCCCCAAAGCGCCATCGGTGAGGCTCGCGACTGGCTTGCCGCCAAGTTCTGATCGAATCTTCCGATACACCCGCAGCAGTTTTGGTATCGAAACGTAGAACCACCGGCTTCTCAATTCGAGAAACATGAGTCGCTTTCTGAGAAAACCAAAATCTGAAACATGGAGAAGGCCTTTGGTGTGACCGCGAAACAGCGCAATCCACAGCGAAACATTCGACGTTGTCAGAATCACGGTTTTGCAGCGCGAGATGAGCAGCACCGCGCTGAGGAAATCTTCAAGCAATTCGGGATCATGAAACTGCAGAGCAGTGTGGGGATCCGAGTCAGATGAATACCTCGGTAGTTCTGAAAAGACAATGACGTCGCGGTCAATCTCGCGAACCAGGTGTTCATAAATTGACTGGTCATCTGTCTGCACGATGACCGAGTCATAGCCGGCAGCAAGTTTGTTGACGAAGCGAGCAATCGTTTGCGGATCTTCTAG
Source organism: Microthrixaceae bacterium (assembly GCA_947449015.1). Taxonomy (GTDB): domain Bacteria; phylum Actinomycetota; class Acidimicrobiia; order Acidimicrobiales; family Acidimicrobilacustridaceae; genus Acidimicrobilacustris. The sequence continues at coordinate 40,118 of CANFQA010000010.1, forward strand.
TGGATTCTCAGTCTTCTTGTCCGTCCCTCTGAAGAGAACCGCGAGCGTCCGGTCCGGATCAACGCCATATTTCGCTTGGAGGCTGAAGGATCGCTCAGTGACGAAATCTCTGAAGGTAAACCACTGCGTTATCGAAGGTGAGAATCTCTCCAGCGGCAACTGTGTGTAGTCGCGAGCACACATCCATCGATCAAAATGGATCTTGTCGACCTGAGCTTTGGTGCTGGGTTGGAAGTACTTCTCATAGACGTCAGTCGTCGGGTCCGACCGATACATCGAAAATGACCCGGTGGTGTCGATTTGAAATGGCCCGTCCATACGCTGAATCTCTTCCAGCAAAACTGAACAGTTGGAAAAAAACCCACAATCGTGGGTGAGTACAAGGCGCTGCATCCCTTGATCGTTTGCTTCTGCGTCCACTGCACCATCGTATTTCAGAATGACGCGCTGCCATGTATGGCCCGATCGCGTGCGTTTGTCATGTCGAACAGCTTGCTCGGCAAGTCTGCTGATCTCACCTAGTAGGACCAACGATCAGCGGTCGCGTAGACCTTTCCCGGCCAAGATCTGCTCTGAACACTTCGTCACTCTGGCCTCGCGAGTGGACGCCTGCTTCGCCCCCGAGATGTAGAGGTTGTACTCACGCCGCCGGCCCGGTGTCAGCTTCTCGAATGCGCTGCGCAGCTTCCGGTCACGCTCGAGGCGATCACGCAGTTCGTCAACCAGTTCGAGTTCCTGCGTAGGCAAAACAGGAGGACCCTCCTGCTCGAGGTCGAGCGCCGCTGCAACCAACTCTCGTACGGCCGGAGCAAGGCGCTTGACATCAGCCACAGAACGCAGACACACACGCCGCGCCGAACGAGAGTTTGGACCTTGCTCCTCAAGAACTCCGTGCGGGTCGGCAAGGAACGCTCCGTTGAAGAACATGAGCGCAAGGAAGTTTTTCATCGGCTGCATGATGGCGATGTTGCCGCCTTCGGTTCCGAAGCAGGGCTTACCCCACTTGAGATCCTCCGAGAGCCCCGCCTTCAGGAGAATCGGACGTAATGCCTTCATCTCTGCCGACCACATCGACGCCCCATTGAGAAACTGGTCAATCGCTGCATTCATTTTCACGACGGTAGCGTCGAGGCGCAGAAAGTCCGAGCGCTCATGACCCGGTCGGGATGATCAACCGAACCATGCCGAGGTCGTACGGTGACACCACGACACTGCGAACCACAGACCTCTCGAGACCCCATGACAGCAGCCGAACCTCCAATCGCTGAGCTCAGCGAATCCCAACGTCATCGCCTCGAGACCACTGGTCGACGGTGGGAGTACGCCACGACTGCATGGAACGTGATGGAGGCCACGGTTTCGATCGTGACTGGGGTGCTCGCCGCGTCGCTTGCGCTCGTGGCTTTTGGTCTCGACTCCACTATCGAAGTGTTCGCGTCGCTAGTGGTGCTCTGGCACCTTCGTGGTGCGGATGAATCAACAGATCCTGCTCGCGCTCGTCGTGCCATGCGACTGCTGGCGATTGCCTTCGGACTTCTCGGCATCTATCTCGTCTTCGACTCGATTCACGGTCTTGCCAGTCACGCCGAAGCGAGAACCTCACCGCTTGGAATGGTGTTTCTCGCCGCAACCGTGGTGATCATGTTTATCTTCGCCTGGGTAAAGCGGCGGGCCGGACTCGCTCTTGGCAACCGACCGCTGATCGCCAATGCTCGCATGGCGGCAATTGACGGGATGCTGGCCGCCGGCATCCTTCTTGCGCTCGCGCTTGACGCTTTGCTCGGATGGTGGTGGTCCGACCCCCTCGCCGCAGGCGTGGTTGCACTGATCACCCTCAATGAAGCGCGTGAACTGTGGTCAGGCGAGGTCGACCTACTCGACTGAGGCCTTTCAACTCGCGATCTCTGCGGCGAGTGGCTCAAACTAGAATCGGCTCCACTATGTCGGGCGTCGAGATCCAATGAAGATCCACATCAATGCCTGGCACGATTTTGCCAGTCCTGATGCCGGCGGGAGCGAGGTCGTGGTTGACCATGCTGCCACTGAGCTCACCCACCTTGGCCACGATGTGACGGTGTCGGTACCCCGCCCAGTTGGTGCCCATCCGTATCGAACACTTGTGAGCGGTGGCTTCTACACACAGTTCCTTCGAGCGCCGTTCAACTATTTTCGACATGCTCGAAACGCTGATGTCGTCATTGACGTCATCAGCGGCCTGCCGTTCTTCACTCCGCTGTGGAGGCGACGCAAGCGAACGATCTGCTTCGTACATCACGTGCACGACGAACAATGGGATGACACCTATCCCGGTCCTGTCGCCATTGTCGGAAAATTCCTTGAGTTAAAGGTGATGCCGCGGGTCTACCGCGAGTTCATCGCCGTTTCGCCGTCCACTGCGAAGGGCTTGGAAGGTCTGGGTGTTCGATCAGAAGCCATTACCGTCGTCCCCAACGGACTCGATGCCGCACCTGCGGTCCTACCCACCAAGGATCAAGAACTCCTCTTCGTCCTCGTAGCCCGCCTTGCCCCGAACAAACGCGTTGCGCTGCTGCTTGACATGTGGCGAGAGGTTCACAAATCCACGGGCGGACGGCTGGTCATCATCGGCGATGGCACCGAACGCGAATCTCTTGAGCGCATGGAAACTCCATGCTGTGAGTTCCTCGGTCAAGTGGATGACCAACTGCGGGATTCCTATCTCGCTCGCGCGTCGTTACTGATGGTCAGTTCTCGTCGAGAGGGATGGGGACTGACCATCCTTGAGGCGGCACGAGTCGGCACCCCAGCGCTGGCGTTCAATGTGGATGGCGTACGCGATGCCATCGTCGATGGAGTCACCGGCGTACTCGCCGACGATGAGGAACAGTTCATGGCGCAGTGGAAAATCCTCGCCACCGATGAAGCACGCCGTCGAGCGCTCGGCGAAGCGGCTCGTGAACGCTCGAAAACCTTCTCATGGACGCGGTCCGCGCAGCTGCTCGAATCGGTGCTCACTGGTGACTGAACCCGGAACGCCCGCATCACTCGAGCCCAGCCAGTCGTCGATTGACGATGCCCAAGACCTCACCGGGCGACTGTGGTTGTTGCTTGCATCAATCCCGATATTCGTTGGCGTCATGCTCCAGCATGTCGGCGAGATCGTCTTCGTGTCCCGTCTCGACAGGATGCTTGATCCCATCACCATGGCTGCACGCAGCTTCGTGCTCTGGAATCCGTATGCAGACATGGGCTCGCTGCAATACCAGTCCATTGGCTACTGGATTCCGTTTGATGCCGCATTCGCCACAGGAACATTGCTGAACATCCCGACCTGGATTACCGAACGCCTGCTCATCTCCGCGCTGATGATCATCGCCTTCTGGGGATGCGTCCGACTTGCAGATTCGCTCAGAATTGGGACCCGTGCCTTTCGCGTGCTCGGCGGGTTGGGGTACACCCTGTCAGCGGTCATCCTGAGTCGAGTCGGCCAGCAGCAGGTATTCGCAATGGGAGCCGTCTTCCTTCCGTGGACTCTCGTCCCCCTCATTCGTGGTTCCAAGCGCGGCTCAACGAGAACCGCCGCCGCAGGATCCGCACTCGCCATCGCACTCATGGGCGGCGCGAATGCCGCAGTCGTTCTCGCAATGATTCCAATTCCATTGCTCTATCTCCTGACCCGATCACGCGGTCCGCGTCGAGCCAGCCTCATTCGCTGGTGGATGCTCACGGTGCCCATGGCCATCGGTTGGTGGTTCATCGGCCTACCGATCTATGGGTCCTACGGCGCGAACATCACCCAATACACCGAAACAGCAGACACCACCACGAGAGCAACACCAATCTTTGAAGTCATCCGCGGAACTGCCGACTGGTTCGCACGAATCTCAGTCAACGGGGTTGCACTCCCCTCGGGGAACGCCCTTGCGTTCCGAGGCATTGCCATCCTCGGTTCCGTGCTGCTCGCTGGATTGGGAATGGCCGGACTTAGTCACCGCCGGCTTCCCGAACGCCGCTTCCTCGTCATCATCTTCCTACTTGGCATTGCCGCAGTTGGCGGAGGATTCGGCGGCCTCTTCAGTAACCCGCTGAGCGATCAGTATCGATCACTGCTCGGCGGGGCCCTCACGCCATTCCGCAATGTGTATAAGTTCCAGGCATGGATCACGCTGCCGCTGGCGCTTGGATTCGTCCACGCACTCAGCAGATTGCGATCGGTTCCCGTGCTGGATCGTTCCGGACTCCGCCGGCTCGTCCTTGCTGCACTCGCGGTGATGGTCATCATCGCCGGCGCCTATCCGCTTTGGAACAACATGCTCACGAAGGGGAACGGATTTACAGCGATCCCCCAGGCTTGGGTGGATGCACGCACCTATCTTGATCACGAACACACCGGGCGGGTGCTCATCGCTCCCGCATTGGGACAAGGCCAGTTTGACTGGGGATATACCCAACAGTCTCCGCTCCAATGGAGTTCTGACATCGCGTGGGCGACCCGTTCACAGGCACCAATGGGTGGTCCCAACAACATTTCCTATCTCGACACAATCGATCGATCGCTCTCAGCCGGTGGCGATCCATCGCTGATCAGTTACCTCCAACGCGGCGGATTCTCCCAAGTCGTGGTGGCTGCCGACAGCGACTACCAAGCCTTCGGTGGTGCCTCCCCGCAATCGACCTTCGATGCACTCAAAGCGAGCGGCCTCACTGTCGAAGCGTCATTTGGTCACATCGGTTACGGATTCGGCGAGCTTCACCAGATTGAAATCTTCTCCGTACCGGAGCCACACGTGGCACAGACCTACTCCGCAAGCGATCTCACCTTGCTGAGCGGTGATACCGAATCCACACTCCGTATACCAGCAACGCTGTTTGGTGCTCGCCCCTATCTCCTCAGCAGCGAAACAGTTCGAAGCAGTCTTCATCCTTCACAGTGGATCATCACCGACGGCAACCAACGGTACGGAACGAATTTCGGTCGCTATCGCAATAACCGGAGCTATCTCCTTGACGCGTTCGAGACCCGGGTCAACGGCGTCCCGCTCTCCAAACTTCAGCTTCGGCCCTCGTCACCTCAAAGTCAGACCGTGTCGGTGTTGTCAGGTATCCAGCGGATCAGCGCATCCAGCGTGGGACCCGGAGTTGTTGATCGCGCACTTCCGAGCAGCCAACCAGCCAATGTCCTTGATGGCGACCCAACGTCGAGCTGGCAGCCCAATCGCTTGTCGATCGGACGCAATGACGACTGGGGAACCGGCGATCAATGGATCGACATAACCTTTGATGCACCGCGAGTCGTCAATCCGCTCACCATCACACTCCTGCTCGGCGTGTACGGCACTCCTGGCCCGATACGAGTGATCACCGACACGGAGAACGGCCGTGTCTCCACAGAGCTGGAATCGGTTAACACGCCACAGTCACTTCCAGTCACAGCAGGCGCCACCACCCATCTGCGGGTGACCATCACGGGGGATAGCTACCACCGTTTCGGTGACCTCATCGGAATCTCTGAACTCAGCATCCCCGGGGACTCGATTATTCGTGGCCTTCGCGTGCCCTACGACCGTGAAGCGGAGTTCAGTCAGCCCGACGCCAACGATCCGGCATGGATCTTTAGTCGCGACAGCCGCGCCGGTGGCACTCAGGGCCCGGCCATCTTCCGAGACTTCCGCGTACCCAAAGCCGCGGCGCTCGACACCGTTGCAACCGGAGCAGTGGGAACTCCTCTAGACATCTTGAATCTCCTCGACAACGCGCAGGGGATGTCTGTTACTTCGAACTCAACGCTCTTCAACGCCCCGGATCTTGCACCTCGAAATCTCATCGATCACGACCCAGCCACCTACTGGATCAGCGAATTCCCGGGAAGCAACGCCTCGCAGGTACCGCAAGTCACCATCAGTTGGCTCGAACCGCGAACTGTCTCCGCTTTGCGTCTCGACCTCGATCCTCGTTTTGCCACGCCTGAGTCCGTCACCGTCACCGTCAATGGCGCAGCCTTCGAGCGCACCCCAACCAGCGACGGAAGCATCGACATCGACGCCACTGTCACCACCGCCGTCCAGTTCGATCTGCATTACAGCGCTTCGAACGACGGCGATCCCTCGCAGCGAGCTGGTCTCACCGGAATTGAGATCCCGGCAATCGCTGATCTCTACCCGGCCCCAATCGATCGAACCGCATCGCTTGCGTTCGCCTGCGGATCAGGCCCTCGCGCCACTATCGACAGCACAACTATCGACTTCTCCGCCACGATGACCTACGCCGATCTGATGGAACACCGACCAGTCACGCTGACACCGTGTACGTCTGCACAACTCAATCTCTCTGCTGGTGATCACCGCCTCACCAGCACCTCCGGACCCAGTGGCATCGGGATCGATCAGTTCGTGCTGGGGAACACCCCAACCTTGTCGAAGCTCCAGAATCCGGGTCGCAGCTTGAGCATTGGGTCTTGGGGCAGCACAACACGCCGTGCCACCATCGAAGCAGGCGATCAAAACATCTTCGTGGTCAACGAGGTGTACAACCGCGGCTGGCAAGCCACCCTCAACGGTGAGCGTCTTGATTCGCTCGAAGTTGATGGCTGGCGGCAGGCCTTCGTCATTCCCGCTGGCGACGGCGGTGACCTTGTGCTCACCTTCGCGCCAAATCGGGCCTATCAGCTCGGCACCGCTGCCGGTGTCGGTCTCCTTCTGCTTCTCGTACTGCTCGCAGTTTTCCGTCGCCGACGCGGTCGCGAATTCGCCCCGGTCGGCACAGGCACCTGGCCAGGTCCGCTACCTGCGGTCGCCGGGATCCTCCTCGCCATCTGGACCGCCGGGATCGGAGCGATCGCACTACCAATGTTGTGGTCACTTCGACGCCGCCTCACGAATGCACTCCCGGTCATTGCATTTGGATCATTTGCGATCGCCGGTGCAATCGTGCTGTTCGCCCCTGACCGCAAAGAGCTGCAAACGAATTTCTGGGGAGTCGCTTCCTACCCAGTGAGCGCACTCGCTGCGGTCGCAGTGATGTGCGTCGTGACTTCGTTCCTGATGAGCGATACCACCGAGCAAAATGGCGAACCCAATGACCAAAGCGCATATGGGTCGGAGATCTCGTGAAACCACTTCGAGTCCTCTACATCGGCGGTACCGGTCGCACCGGCAGCACCATGGTCGATCAGTTGCTCGGTCAGTTCCCCCCGTATTTCTCGGGCGGGGAGATGGCGTTCTTCTGGAGCCGCGGCATTGAGGCCAACGCCATCTGCGCGTGTGGCGACGCCGTCCGCGACTGCCCAGTGTGGAGCCACGCGATTGCGTCAATCACCGAAGACCCCGATCAGCTCGCAGCTCGCATGGTCGCGCTACGGAAATTATTCAGATGGCCACATATCTTCGCGATGTGGGTACCAGGTTTCTCACGAGCTCGCCTGCGTGAGATTCATGACATTCCCGCAAACGCCGAGCGGATCTACAACGACGTCGCCGCCGAACAGAACGTCGAAGTGTTCATCGACTCCTCGAAGGAACCTCATTACTCGTACATTCTGCGCGAAGGGTCTGAGCTTGATCTGCGATTTCTTCATCTCGTTCGCGACCCACGTGCGGTGGGAAGTAGCTGGAAGCGGCGTCGGGCCGAAGCCGGGCTGAACTCCGGCGAGTTCATGGAGCAGCGCTCAAGTCCAATTGCGTCGGCTTTTTACATGTTCTCCAACATCGTTTCGGAACTCTTCTGGAGATCAAAGCCCGACCGGTATGCGTTTCTCCGCTACGAAGACTTCGTGGCTGACCCCGCGCATATTCTCGAAGTGATTGGCGACTTCGCCGGCACACCCATCGTTGCTGATGCGGTGCTCGACGGACTCTCGTTTCCAATTGGCACTATGCATACGTCCTGGGGCAACCCAAGCAGAGTCGGGCGCACCTCCATCACCATCCGACAAGACGATGCTTGGCGCACCGAGCTTTCGCGCTGCGACATGATCATGCTCACCGTGCTGAACCTTCCCCTTCTGCTTCACTACGGCTACCCGATTCGTCCATCGGGTAGCCGTCGATCCACGCTTCGATCTTCTCGACTTCGTCGAGCCGATCTCAGCAAGAGATAGGCGTTGGTGACGTGGACCTCAGCGGCTCCGGCTACACGCCGAAGGAGTCGATGACGCCGTTGAAGGTGGCGCTTGGTCGCATCACGGCCGACACCAATGCAGGGTCGGGGAAGTAGTAACCACCGATATCGGCGGGCGAACCCTGCACCGCGTTGAGCTCAGCAACGATGGTCTGCTCATTGTCGGCAAGGGACGCCGCCACCGGTGCGAACAGGGCTGCCAGCTCCGCGTCGCTGGTTTGGGCGGCCAACGCCTGCGCCCAGTAGAGCGCGATGTAGAAGTGGCTACCGCGGTTGTCGAGCTGACCAACACGACGGGCCGGTGAACGGTTCTCGTCGAGCAGACGACCCGTGGCGAGGTCAAGCGCGTCAGCGAGTGACTGCGCACGAGCGTTATCGCCCACAACAGCAAGGTGCTCAAGTGATGCAGCCAGTGCGAGGAATTCGCCCAGCGAATCCCAGCGCAGGTAGTTCTCCTTGACCAGCTGCTGCACATGCTTGGGAGCGGAACCACCGGCACCGGTCTCGAACAGACCACCACCGTTCATAAGCGGCACGATCGAAAGCATCTTGGCGCTGGTACCGAGTTCCATAATGGGAAAAAGATCCGTGAGGTAATCACGAAGCACATTGCCGGTAACCGAGATGGTGTCCTCACCGCGACGGATGCGCGCAAGCGAGAACGCTGTGGCGGCCTCGGGTGTCATGATCTCGATGGTGAGACCAGAGGTGTCGTACTCGGGCAAGTAGGCCGCAACCTTGGCGATGAGCTGCGCATCGTGGGCGCGTGACTCATCGAGCCAGAACACCGCTGGCGCGCCAGTTGCGCGGGCCCGGGTGACAGCAAGTTTGACCCAATCGCGCACCGCCGCGTCCTTGGTCTGGCAGGCCCGCCAGATGTCGCCGGCCTCGACACGGTGTTCCATAACGGTGGAACCACTCGCATCAAGCACCTTGACGACACCGGGTGCAGCAATCTCAAAGGTCTTGTCGTGGGAGCCGTACTCCTCAGCCTTCTGAGCCATGAGCCCGACATTGGGAACCGAACCCATCGTGGCGGGATCGAACGCACCGTTCGCGACGCAATCGGTCACGACCACGTCGTAAACGCCGGCGTAGCTGGCATCGGGGATGACAGCCTTGGTGTCCTGCTGTTCACCAGCGGCGTTCCACATCTGACCTGAGGTGCGGATCATGGCCGGCATCGATGCGTCAACGATGACGTCGCTGGGCACGTGGAGATTGGTGATGCCCTTGTCGCTATCGACCATGGCGAGTGCCGGACCGTTCGCGATTGCTGCTGCGATATCGGCTTCGATGGCTTCGCGCTCAGCTGCGGGCAGCGCGGCGATGCGGTTCAGGAGATCGCCCATGCCGTCGTTGGCTGAGACACCGAGGGCATCGAAGGTGGCGGCGTGCTTGGTGAAGACATCCCCGAAGATCGCCTTGACCGCATGACCGAAGATGATCGGATCGGAGACCTTCATCATGGTCGCCTTGAGGTGCACGGAGAACAGCACTCCCAGTGCCTTCGCATCAGCGACCTGCTCGGCGAGGAATGCAGTAAGCGCAGCGGCGCTCATCAGCGTGGCATCGACAACCTCGCCAGCGAGCACCGGTAGAGCGGACTTGAGGACTGTGATCTGGCCATCGTCGCCGTGAAGTTCAATGCGCAGCGTGTCAGGAGCCGACATAGTGACTGACTGCTCGTTCGAGCGAAAGTCGCCACCGTTCATATGCGCAACATGCGTCTTCGATTGAGGAGACCATGCGCCCATGGAGTGCGGATGACTACGGGCGTAGTTCTTGACAGACGCCGGCGCACGACGATCCGAGTTGCCTTCACGCAGCACCGGATTCACCGCAGAACCCTTGACCTTGTCATAGCGAGCCTTGGCCTCGACTTCGGCCGGTGTCTTCGGATCGTCGGGATAGTCGGGAACGGCAAACCCACTGGACTGCAGCTCCTCGATGGTGGCTTTCAGCTGCGGGACCGATGCCGAGATATTCGGCAGCTTGATGACATTGGCCTCGGGCCGTGTGACGAGTTCACCAAGTTCAGCGAGGTCGTCGCTCACCTGCTGCTCAGCGGTGAGCGACTCCGGGAACTGTGAAAGCACACGAGCGGCGAGAGAGATGTCGCGCAGTTCGACCCCAACCCCGGCGACGCTCGAGAACGCACTGATGATGGGGAGGAACGAGGCGGTGGCCAGTGCCGGCGCCTCATCGGTCTGGGTGTAGATGATGGTGTGAACGGTCTCAGCCATGGTCTTTCCGGGGGTCGGCGAACGAGCAGCCCCCGACTCTACGGCTCAAGCCCTGTCCGGTTCACCTTCGCCCACACCTGAACCATGCCTGTCGTGGCAACATCAGGGCCTGTTCTCAGGGGGATCGATGACCGATACGACGACTGACACTGGGGTAACCACCACTGAAATGAGGGCCTGGCGGGTGCACGAGTACGGCTCCCCCCTCGATGTGCTGCGCCTCGAGCAAGTGCCGGTTCCCGAACCAGGTCCTGGCGAGGTACTTATTGCGGTGCAGGCCATCCCGCTCAATCTCAACGACCTCGAGCGCATCACCGGCGGCAACATGATGGCGCCGCCGACCTTTCCCTACAGCCCCGGCATGGAGGTGTTCGGCGTCGTAACCGCCTGCGGACTCGGCACCGAGGCTCTCCTCGGTCGCCGAGTCGCGGCAATAACCCGACAGGCCCATGGCGGTTTCGCCGAATACGCAATCTGCCCGGCGACCGGTGTGTTCGAGGTACCTGATGACATCGAACTGCCCGGTGCTGCGGCTCTGCTGTTCCCATTCCATCTCGCATGGCTCGGACTTGTGGATCGGGCCGATCTGCGCACCGGCGAAACTGTGCTGATCCATGCCGGTGCAGGCGGCTCGGGTTCGTCGGCCATTCAATTGGCCAAGCAGATTGGCGCAACGGTCTTCGCCACATGTGGTTCAGCCGAGAAGACCGAGCTGTGCCGAGAGCTCGGCGCTGATTTTGCCATCGACTACACCACTGAGGATTTTTCCGAGGTCGTGCTGGCCGCCACCAATGGTCGCGGCGTCGACGTAGTTTTCGACAACGTTGGCGAAGCCGTCATGGAGGCTTCAATGAAATGCGTCGCCTATAACGGCCGCTACCTGATGATGGGGTTCGCCTCGAACAAGGTCGTCGCCGACGAAGCCTTCATCGTGCCGCGCCGAATCGCCATGGGAAATTTCAAGCTTTGCGGCGTGCTGCTCAATTACACCTCCGACGACATGATCGCCCTGCTCAAAGGGGCCATGGGTTGGAACGTGGCCCCCACCTCACTTGGAGAGCGCGCCATGCGCGAGATCCTCGATGGGGTGCGTAGTGGCGCGATGCATCCCGTGGTTGGCGCCACGCCGGCGTTCGAGGAACTTCCGCAAGCAATCACCGACATGGCGGATCGGGCCACGGTCGGACGCGTCATCGTCATGGCCGGACAGAAGACTTCCTAAGAGTCGTGGAAAGATGAGGACCCATGGTTCTCACCAATCACTGGCTGTGGACGACGGCCAGAAACAAGGTTCGTTCCGTGACCTCACGGATTCAGTCGGTGATCGCCATTCCCGGTGAATACCGAGCGTTCCGAGGTCTACGTAACGATCCAGGCGATCGAATCGTCAAAGACACCGAAACCTGGAATGAGCATGTCGCTGTCGTCGCCACCTACCCGCGCATTTCACTCGCTGAATCCACGAGCAGACTGCTCGCATCACTCCAAGACCTTGGTGCGACAGTCATCCTCGTTGCCAACGACTCACCTGATCGGGATTTCTGCAATGGACGTTGGATGGATCACGCCGATGTCGTGATCCATCGAGCCAATCTGGGCCGCGACTTCGGGTGTTATCAACGAGCAATGTCGCATCTTCAGAAGAACGCTCCGGTTGGGTCCCTTCAACGTGTTTCGTACTTCAATGATTCGGTTGTCTATCTACCGTCATCGTCGACCCTGATCGAAAACTGGCTTGAGAACGCGAGCGGAACTCGTGCTCTGGCGACCACGAATGCAACGCAACCACGAGCTCAGACCTTCGCGTTCTCCCTTGATGGGACCACGGCGTTCTCGCCTTCCCTCCGCCGATTCTGGAGCCACCTTCTCCTCTCGAACAACCGGACAACGGTGATTCGGCGATGCGAGAAGAAACTCAGTCGCATCCTGCGATCACTCTCCAAACCACCTCTGGGGTACTTCAGCTTCGAACGCCTCGACGAGGCAGTTCAGGGCGACTGGGGGAAGCTCACCGCTGGAGAGGCCCGCGGCCTTCGATGGGCTCTAGATTTTCAACCTCGGATAGCCAGCAGCGCGTCGATTCCAGCTGCAGATCGAGAATCGGATTCAGCAGAGGTTCGCCGAAGGATCGCACACGAGGTTCCGAACTGGCTGGGGCCGAATCGGGCATTTGGCCTTGTTGCGTCAAGGCTTCTTGGATTCCCCGTCAAGGTCGACATCATCGCCAGTGGCGCCGCTACTCGTCGTGATGTCAGCGATTACCTCGACACAAGCGGCATCGAGATTGAAGAGCAGAACAAACTGCTTGATCTCATGGACGCCCATCACATCGGCTGAGCTGCCGACGGGCCGCCGAGTGCACATCTGGTGATGCGTTACTCCGGTGGAAGATTGAAGTGTTCGATGTACTCCCGAAAATCAGCCCGCACCTGGGCGGGATCAATGGAGTACTCCTCCGGGGTATAGGAGTGAACGCCATGAACACCGGGCGGGTTTGCGGCAATGAATGCCTGCATTGCCGCAGCACCCTGTGATGACATGGCAATGTCGAGTGCTTCGTAGATCTGCTCAACGACACCGAACTGATCGCTGATGAAATCGCGGAACATCATGTCGTGGAACACCGCATCGGGATAGGCCTGCTCAGCGCGAATGCGAATGCTGCGAGTGAGCACTCGCGCCAGACGGGGGATCCAATCGGCTGCCACCTCGGCCGGATCAACATGATCACTTCCCACGGCCCGAACCTTTGACGTCAGGCTCGCGTATGAGGTCATGGACTTCACCGGGTCCCGATGCGTAAACACAATGCGCGCGTCGGGATAGGTCGCCAGCAGATGCTCAAGCCCCCACAGATGAGCCCCGGTCTTGAGTACCCAACGATCACCCTCATAGCCAGACTGCAAATGTTGCAACTGCATGTGGTGGAAGTCGTACACATGTGACCAATCGGCCTCGAGATCAACCCAATCCTCAAAGGTGGGGACGCGGAACTGATTGTGGAACAACGGCGTGCACATAGCCTCGCCCATCATCACCACACATTCCTGTGTGAGCTCGGGACCGGTGGGATGGATGGCTTCGAAGCCTGGGTTCTGCTCCTGTTGGGCCGGAAACAGCGCGGCGCATTGCGCAATGCGCGGATCAGTGCGGAAGGTGGCCCGCTGCGGTGGCGGAGACGGGAACATGGTCTCCCAGGTCATCGGCGCCCGATTCGCCGGGTCCTTGGCGAGGATGTCGTGCAGGATCGTGGTTCCAGTGCGCGGCATGCCGATGATGAAGACCGGCTTCACAATGCGCTGCTGAGCAATGATCGGAAAGCGCTTGCGATCCTCGATGTAGTTGAGACGATTGACCGTATGCATCAGTGCCCGCTCACTGGCAATGAGCGCTCCGAGATCATTGAGTTGCGCATCGCGATGCAACGACTCCATGAACAATGCGAGAGGTTCGACAAACGGGCCGGCACCGAGGTCCGTGAGTCCACCGGTGCGGCGAGAACTCTCAGCCAGCACCTCCTCGACATCGAGCTTCGAGAGATCGGTCATGCGATGAACTCCCGAAGTGCATCAGCATCGGCTGCTGCCTGACGACGGGCCATAGCAATCGCCTCGGGAACCGCCTTGGGATCCATGAGGCGAGCGATGTCCATGGTTTCGGGACTGCGCAGGAATAGTTCACTGCCTGAAGCCCGGAGTTCTTCGAGTTCTGCATGGAACGCGCCCGGAGCTTGGGTCATGCCACCAACTTCGGTGGGTGAACCGTCGATAAGACTCAGCACGACCACTCGCTCAGCACCGGCGATCAGATCGAGATGAGTTCCAGACCCACTCACGCCGCCATCCATGCATCGACGATCGCCAATGGGCTGGGGAGAGAACACCCCTGGGATTGCGCTGCTGGCGGCAACAGCCCGAGCTATCGGCACCTTGGAATCGCGTGTGATCACACAACGCTCTCCGGTGTAGGTGTCGACACAGGTGATGTGAAGTGCAGGCGACTTCCACTTCCGAGACAGGATGACGAGACCGGAATTGCGCTCCATCACCGAAGGCAACGGGGCTGCAGCGGCGAGCGCAGCACCACCAATCCGACGGAGCGTCTCGGCACTTGCGTCGGTGGCGGTGCCGAACAGTCCCAAGGCTCGTTGCTGACTCGCACTGAAATTGCTGGCCGGCGCCAGTTTCGCCACCAGCGCGGGAATCTTCGCCATCACTGAGAGTTGCTTATCGAACCGCCCGATGGAGTCGTTCTGGAGAACCGCCGCGGTCATTGATCCAGCCGAGGTGCCAACGATGCGTTGCGCCCCGCTCAGATCGATACCCCGCTTGGACATTTCGTGGAGATAGGTGACCTGCCAGGCCACGAAGAAGATTCCCCCACCGCCGAGGGATAGACCGAAGTGCAGGCCATTGCCATGACGAGCCCCGAAATCGCGGGGTACGACCAGGCCGTCGGCTGAGGTTGAAGCCCCAGTCAGGGGGGCAAGAACGCTGGATTGGGAGGACGCCGTCGACATGGCGGAGACACTACTGACGCGATCTCGCACAGGCCGGTAGAAACGTCTTCTCCTCAGAAAGGCGCCCTAGCGCCGCTTTCTCCCAGAACCTACTGTTGGGTAACAAGTGGGGCGACGGAGCCCCCCTCCACACGTAGGAGCACCATGGCCCGCACCGATGCAGAGATCCTTGGCCGCGAGGACGTCAACGACCTCGACGCCATTCTTGAAATCACCAACACCGATATGGACGAAGCGATCCACACGGTGGAGAACAACGCTGATTCCATCTTCACCTGGGATTACGAGCGCAGCCGCGTGCCGCTCATGAAGCTCTACGAGAAGGCCAAGACCTCCATGTGGAACGGCGAGACCGATCTCGACTGGTCGATCGAGGTCGACAACGAGAAGCTCGCACGTGAGAACCCACTCACCCCAACCGTCGAGGGCATTGCCGAGTTCGGCATTGATCTCAGCGGCACCGTGCTCGCCAAGTGGAACAACGACGATTGGGTGAAGTTCGAGATCGAGCGCATCAACTGGAGCCTCAGCCAGTTCATGCACGGCGAGCAGGGAGCACTTATCTGCACCGCCAAGATCGTCGAAACCGTTCCGTGGATCGACGCCAAGTACTACGCCGCCACCCAGGTCATGGATGAAGCCCGCCATGTCGAGGTGTTCGCCAAGTACCTCGACACCAAGCTCGACGGTCACTACGCCATCAACCATCACCTCAAGATGCTGCTCGATGACATCGTCAACGACAGCCGCTGGGACATGACCTATCTCGGTATGCAGATCATGGTTGAGGGTCTTGCTCTCGCCGCGTTCGGCATGGCCCATCAGACCACTGGCGATCCGCTCCTCAAGCAGCTTCTGCGTTATGTCATGAGCGATGAGGCCCGCCACGTTGCCTTCGGCGTGCTGACGCTCAAGGAGTACTACGAGGGTCTCACCTCGGCTGAACTGCTCGACCGCCAGGAATTCGCGTTCGAAGCCGCCGTGCGCATGCGCGATCGCTTCCTGCAGCAGGAAGTCTGGGAGCGCCTCGGCGTTCCGGTGCGCGACGCCATCCGAGTGTTTAAGCAGGACGACCCGGAGATCAAGAACCAGGACCCGTTCCAGCAGTTGCTGTTCTCGAAGATCGTGCCCAACTGCAAGAAGCTCGGCCTACTTGACGCCAACGACGGCTGGCTTCGCAAGCGCTTCGACACCCTTGGCGTCACTCAGTTTGAGGACTGGACCGACACCAGCGAGGAATACGAACTGCTTGATGCAGTCGCTGAGGATCGCGCCAGCTGACTCTCATCGAGCGGTCGTTCACTTCAGAAACGCAATCACCGCTCCAACTGCGAGAACGAGAAGTAGCCCACCGCCGAGTAGGGCAAAGCGGCGATCGCCGCTGCGCGCCCATGATGTTGTGAGCCACCCCACTCTCACCACCGGCGTGACGATCAAAATCACAATGCAGGCAACCCCACTGGCGTGACCAGCGCTGCCAGGCACGAACGCTCCACCCAACGCGAGCACAAACGCGGCAACGAGCGCGATCTGCATCAGACCGGCAAGACGCTGCATGCTCGGGATCACAGGTTCTTCACGATCAGGAGAGTGCCAATCACAAGCAGGACCGCCGACAACGATTTACGTACCAGCGGGGGAGGCAACGCAGCCTGGAGTCGAACTCCCAGAGTTCCTCCAACAAGTGCTGCCGCGGCCACGAGCGCGGCGTCGGACACCACGATGCGACCCTGTGCCTCGTAGACAAGGAGTGCGACTGCCGAGGTGATGCCCACAGTGAACGTGGTGGTCGCTGCTGCGACTTTCACCGGTACCTGCATGACTTCTGAGGTCGTGGGGGTTTTGATGAACCCGCCGCTCACCCCGGACAGGCCGGCGATAAGACCAGCGCTGGCCATGCCGAGCAAACCGGACGGAACTCGACGTGCTCGGTAGGCAACGAACTCACCCTCATCGAGTTGATAGACCCCGGAAAGTGAGCCGCGGTGTTCGCCGACATCGCTCGTGGTGAGCGAGGGATCGGGCAGGTTGCGGATGCCTTTGCGTCGAGCTCCGAAGAACGCCGCTACCAGCGCCACCACGCCGAGCATGACCGCAAGCACGGATTGTCCGATCACTCCCGACGCGAGTGCACCACCAAGCGCGGCGATGGAACTGATGATCTCGGTGGACACGCCGAGACGGTGATTCACAACATGGGCGCGAAGCTGGTGTGGTGCAGCGGCCAGTGAACCCGCGGCGACCGAGATGAGACCGAGTGGCGCCGCATCGCGAGCCGACACCCCCGAAAGCACCAGCACCGGCACCAGCAGGATTGCCCCGCCAAGGCCACCGAGTGCTCCGATCCCTGCAGTGATGAACGCAGCGATAGCGAGCTCAACGGGATTCACCCGACGAACCTACAGCGCCACGGCCGTCTCATCGGAGGATGAATCCGCAGACGACCTCTCGGTTCAGTTCAGTTTCGACTGCACCGTGATGTCGCTCTGGCTCTTCGGCCAGGTGGTCCAGTAGGAGTCGTATCCGGTCTTGCCGGCCACGTATTGCAGCAGGAATGCCGTGGTCATCGTGTTGGTGACCTCAATATCGCGGGCATAGGGCATGAACCCGTCACCGCATCCCTCAGTGGCCTGCTTGCGAATGACATCAACAACAGCTGCCGGCGCATCGGGAAGCTTGGGGATCTCATCGAGGTAGGCGCAGACATCAGTGAAGGACTGGTGCGCGGCATCAGTCATCTCCACCAGAATCAGCGGACGACCGCTGATCGACTGGTAGGCAACTTCGGCGTTGGTGTTCGCAGGTGTCGTGATGTCCTTGGTGCCGACGAGCATCATTGTGGGCACATTGACGGCGGCGAGCTCTGCGGAGGTCAGGCGAGTTGTGTACGGAGCAAGACCGACAGTGGCCTTGATACGCGTGTCGGCCACGGTGGTACCAAGCGGAGTCGTGTGTCCACCAACAGTGGCAAGGGCCGTGTAGCCGCCATAGCTGTGGCCGAACAAGCCAATGCGATTGGCGTCAATCTTGTTATGGAACACATCAGTTGCATCGCCATTTCGGGCAAGCATGCCGTCGATCTCGGCGCTGATATCGGCGGGGCGATTCATATCGTTCTGGTCCTGCGACACCGTCGTGTTGACGAAGTTGTCGATTGCAGTGTTGCCGGTGTGGTTGGCGGCGATCACGATGAATCCCTCGCTGGCGAGGTGCTCGGTCAGGAACGAAGAGATGAAGTTCAGGCCGCCGCTGCCATGCGAGTAGATGACCATCGGCAGTGAATCATCAGCGATGATCGGCGCATCAGCAATGGCGACCTTGGAGTCGGTATAGACGGTGGGCAGCAGTGCATACCGAGCCGGAGTCCCCGTGGTGCCCGGAGCGATCGGGTACCAAACGGTGACATCAAGGGGACGATTGCGGGCGGTGTCAACAATCTTGATCGTGCGGAAGCCAACGCCGTAGGGACCGGGAGCAGCCGGATCGGCAACGCTCGACTGGGCGGCGGAATCCTTTGCCGACGACGAACTGCCACAGCCGGCGAGGCCGAGCGAGACCGTGAGGACGAGCGCGAGCGCGCCGATAAATGAACGTGAGCGAATCTGCATGGCGCAACGATTGCAGATCTGGGGCCGCCGGGCTGCATCCTGTCGCCGCGAAGCAAGCACCCCTTGAAAATCAGGCGATGAATACCGGGTTGATCGGGCTGCCAGTGGCACCGGTGACCTTGAGCGGTGCCACTGCGATGATGCCTTCGTGCACGCCATCGGCAGCCAGCGCCGAGAGGTCGAGGTACTCGAGCATGTAGATGCCCGAGCGCACGAGCAGGATCTTGTGGGCGATCAGGAAGTGGTTCTCATCGAAGGGAATCGACTCGATGGCGGCGTTATCGGAGCCGACGGCCACGACATCGTGATCGGCCAGCCATTGGGCAGCATCGGCACCGATGCCGGCCTGGAACCAGGTCGAGTCGCGGGTGGCCTGATCAGCCGCCAGCCACCAGTCGAGATAGCCAGTGCGGATGAGCACCACATCGCCGGTACGAATCTCGACACCCTGCGCGTCAGCCGCACCCTGCAGATCGGCGCCGGTGATGATGCGGCCGTGTTCGACATGCACCTCGTCGCCGAAGAAGGCCACCATGTCGAGCACGACGCCACGAGCGGCGAACGATGAGGCCTTTTCAATGCCGAGCTTGCGGGCTCCGTCCATGGAGCGCATTTCGGTGTAGTCGACGTCGTTGTAGTGCTTGTAGTCCTCGTAGACATGCACGAGAGCATCCATATGTGAGGTGGTATGCGAGGCCATGGTGAGGATGTCCTCATGGGCACCGGTTCCTTCGAGCGCGCCCATCCACAGATCACGATCCGAGTCGGTACCGTCGCGCAGCGTGTAGCGCATGGGCACACCGCGGTAATCCATGAGCGGAACACCCTTGCCCTGGATCGGGATGCCAAGGCTATACACCTTGCCCGTGGTGATGGACTGCGCTGCAGCCATGATGATCTCTGGTGTGAGCAGATTGAGTGCGCCGCGCTCATCATCCGCGCCCCATCGGCCCCAATTGTTCTTGGTCATTGTGGTGATCTCCCGGTGATCGATGCGATATACGAACTTCGGCGGCGCTAGGCCAGCGCCGGAAGGACCTCGTTGCGGAGCAGGTCGAACTGCTTCCAGGCCAGATCGATGGGCATCCCGCCACACAGCGGATGCATCGAGAACATGGCGAAGTCGCCGGCAGCGGCGGCCTCCTCGACAGCCTCGGCCGGTGACATCACGCGGTACAGACCTTCCTCACGCAGTTCGGCCACTGTGGTGGCATGCGAATGTGCGGATGACTTGATGTCCGAGGTCTGCCATGAGGAGTAGGTGACGGCTTCGTGCAGCAGGTAGTCGCCCATTTCAGCCCAACCCTTGTCGACATCTTCGGCAAAAAACACGTGGTAGAAGCTGGCCGGCGGCGCCATAGCGAAACCGCTGGTTCCGTACTCGGTGCACTTCTCGTAATAGTGGGCTTCGATCTCCGGCACGGGTGCGGCGAACATGATCGGCAGTCCGAAACGAGCGGCACGACGAGCGGCGGGCTTGGAGGTGCCGCCCAGAAGGAACGCCGGATGGGGCTGGGTGAATGGCCGAGGCGTGACCTGCACGGTTGTTCCCCGGTACTCAAAGGGCTCACCAGTCCAAGCCTTCAGCATGACATCAACGCATTCGTCCATGATCTTGCCGCGGTCTTCCCAGGACTTGCCGTGGGCGGCGTACTCGCTCGGGCGATAACCGAGGCCGCCGATGATGCTGAGGCGTCCCTTCGACATGAGATCAATGGTGGCGATGTCTTCGGCGATGCGCAACGGATCATGCAGCGGCACGAGCAGCGCCGAAATGGAGACCGACACGCTCTTGGTTCGGGCGAGGATGGCGGCGGCCATGGTGAGCGGCGATGAGCTCCAACCGTTGAATGCGCCGTGATGTTCTTCGAGCGACACCATGCCGCCGCCGAGTTCGTCGAGGGCTTGGCACAGATCCAGCATGGCGCCGTAGCGATCGGCCATCTCGTTGGGCTCGAGACCGGGCTGGACACAGTTGAAACGAAGCATGGACAGGGCCATGGTGGAACTCCCCTAGTGATGAGGACCGGCCCGTGTCAGGCGCGGTCAACGACTGATGATGAAACTAGTTGGCCTGCGCGGCCTCAAGAATCGCGATGACCTGCGTGATGCGCTCGGCGTGCTTGGACTCTTCACGACCATTGAGACGCAGCAGACGAATGACTTCTTCGTCGGTCTCATGATCGGCCCAAGCCTGATAGCCGGCATCGCCCTGCTGCTCACCAGCCACAATCAGCGGGAGCATGGCGACATCGACGGTGTCGGGAAGATCCACACTGAACTTCTCGAGCACCTCAGCTGATGGCACGTACTCGGTGCCGGTCTTGAGCGACATGACTTTCATCATGCGGCGGGCATGGCCCACCTCTTCACGACCATTGCGACGAAGCAGCTCGGCGGCCTCGTCGTTTCCGATGCGTTCCGCGAGGGCGTCGTAGAGGACGTCACCGCTGTTTTCCACGCGAATGAGCAACTCAAGTGTTTCGAGATCGAGAGTTTCGGCGGCACCAATGCGGGCTGTGGCTTCAAAGAAATCCATGGGGACAATCATCGCGTGGTTCGCGAGCCGGTGCCGCGTCGACCGCCACCGCCACCGGAGCGCTGACCGCCACCACCTGCGCCGGAACCGCCGGAACGGCCACGACCTGTGGGAGCGCCGCCGCCCCGAGTGGACTGTGTGGACCCACCACGGCTGGAGCGACCTGCGGGGGCCGAACCGCTCCGACTGCCGCCGGGCTTTGCGCCAGTTCGGGGACCGCCACCGGTTCCGCTACCTGAGCCGGATCCCGAGCCACCAGCCGACGATCCACCCGAGCCACGACGGCCACCCTGACCGGTTCGTCCATGACGGGCACCAGGGGCGCCAGCGACAGCCTTGGGCCGACCACTGGAACGAGAGTTCGGGCGAGCGCCACGCGGTTCCTCAACCGCGAACGCAGCCGCGATCTCGGTAGGTGAACGACGGTGACGAACACCTGGCGCGAGTTCCTGCAGCAACGGGTTGCCCGGGGTCACGGCGGTGACGATCGGATCGATGCCGGCCTTCTTCATGAGCTGCGAAACCTCGCGACGCTCTGATTCCTGCACGATGGTGACCACGGTGCCGTCATTGCCGGCGCGAGCGGTGCGACCCGAACGATGCAGATACGCCTTGTGCTCGATGGGCGGATCAGCGTGGATCACGAGCGTTACGTCATCGACATGGATGCCGCGAGCGGCAATATCGGTGGCCACGAGCACCACAGCCCGACCCTCGGAGAAGGCAGCAAGGTTGCGCACGCGCACGTTCTGTGTGAGGTTGCCGTGCATCTCAACTGCGGGCACACCGCTGGCGTTGAGCTGCTTGGTCAGGGTCTTGGCCCGGTACTTGGTGCGGGTGAACACGATGGAACGACCCGGTGCAGAGGTGAGATCAACCAGTACCGGGAGACGATCGGCGGTGGCGACGTGGAGCACGTGATGGGTCATGGTGTTCACCGGCGACTGCTCGGAATCGACGCTGTGAGTGACCGGATTGTGCAGGTAACGCTTGACGATGACGTCAATGCCCTTGTCGAGCGTGGCCGAGAACAACATGTGCTGACAGTCATCCGGCGCACGATCGAGCAGGCGCTTCACGCCGGGGAGGAACCCGAGATCGGCCATGTGATCGGCTTCATCAAGCACAGCGATTTCGATGCGATCGAGCTTGCAGTGACCCTGGGTGATGAGATCCTCAAGACGACCGGGACAAGCAACGACAACATCGACACCGTTACGCAGCGCGTCGATCTGCGGGTTCTGACCAACACCACCGAAGATGGTGGTGGTGCGCAGGCCGAGCGACTTGGCCAATGGCGAGATCGTGGCATCGATCTGAATGGCGAGCTCGCGGGTGGGAGCGAGGATCAGCGCACGAGGTCGACCGGGCTTACGATCGCGACGGGCATTGGCAAGACGGGTGAGCACGGGAAGACCAAACGCGAGGGTCTTGCCCGAACCGGTGCGACCGCGACCGAGAACATCGCGGCCAGCCAATGAGTCGGGAAGCGTGGCGCTCTGGATGGGGAACGGTTCGGTGATGCCGGCGCGGTCGAGCAGGCGAACAAGGGTTTCGGGAACGCCGAGGGCGGCGAAACCGAGACCGCTGGGCTTCGCAGTGGGTGCAGTCTCAGCGTTCGGGGTGGATGCGGAGTCCGAATCGGCGGGCTTGGGCACGCCGGGATACTCCGAGGCGCGCGCGCCGGGACGGGGTGAGGAAAGGCGGTTTTCCGCCATAGGGGGTTCTCTTTTCACTGAGGTCCGCTGGAAGACGACTGGCACGGGCGTCGATCTGCGATGCAGGGGGACGGGGCCGACAGCGGTTCAGCGGTGAGGCTCCGACGTTGGAGCGACTTCGACAGGGTACCGACATCTGGGCACAAAACCCCAATGCCAGCTCCTGTCACAACCAGATGAGAGGCTCACCCCATGGCATTCGGACAGCAATCAGGCCCACCCGCATCGACAAAACAGGTCGCCGAAATCGAATCACTGTTGGAGCGCGCTGGGTTCTCTTCCTTACGAGAGGCCCGGCATATCTATGGGCTCACCCAGCGTCAGGCCGGCGGAAAGTTCACCACCGGCGAGGCCAATGAACTCATTGCGCGCTTGTTGGCCGGCGAAGGTGAGCTCGATTCCGAGCAAGCCGCAGCCGCAGTTGACGCCATCGTGGTGTCGGAGCAACGCGCCGCAAAACGCGGCGCAGCCAAGCAGGACGAACTGCTCGCCGCGGTTCCCGACGATGCGCTGGCCGACGAACTGGTTCGCCGCGGTTGGGTGTGCATGCCCCCCGCGTGAGCAAGGGGGCGTGAGCCGGGAAGTCTGCGACGCGAACCTGCACCAACGCGTGTTCTGGGAACGTCCGGTATTACGGAAGTCCAGCGTGGGGAACGGCGACTTCGACGACTTCGATTGCCGCCGTGGTCACATCGGCCACTGCGTGCGACTCCGAGGTGGGTGCCGTCATCATGAACAGGTGCCGGCCCTCGGGACCACCGAGCATCAGCGCATAACAGTTCATCGAGGTTTCGATCACCTCGAGCACCTCGCCACCTTCGGCGATGCGCATGGCCCGTGGTGTCGTCGCCGCTGCGATCCACACCGCTCCCTCAGCATCGAGACAGATGCCGTCAGGCGCGCCGAACTGTTCGGAGAGATCGGCCCAGACCCGTCGGTTGGAAAGCGTGCCATCGGCGGCCACATCGAACGCGGTAAGTCGCAGCGCGAGGGTTTCGGCCACGATGAGCGTGCGGCCATCGGGGGTGAGCACCATGCCATTGGGGAAGATGAGGTCCTCTGCGGCCATGTGCACTGAACCATCGGCGTCGATGCGGCAGATCACCGTGGAAGAAGGGCCCGGCTCGCCGAACAGACCATCGAGGCCGTACTCGGCAAGGAACGCCTCGTAGTCGAAGCCGAAGTTGCCTACGTACGTGCGGCCGGTTTCGGGCAGCACGAGCATGTCGTTGCCATGCCAGGTGAAATGCATCGAGAGATCGGCATAGGGATGCAATGCGCTGCCGTCCCAGCGCAGCACTGTGCGATCCAGCATTGAGGAGATGAGCATGTCGCCATTGGGCAGCCATCCCAGCCCGGACGGTTGGCTCAGAACCTCAACGATGCGTTCGTCGTTGCCATCGAGATCGATGGCGTGCACAGCGTGGTCGTAAAAGTCCGAGTACCAGAGCCGGCCGTCGTGCCAGCGCGGACCTTCGCCGAACCGAAGACCGCTGCGAAGAATGCGAGTGCTCATGTCGTGCACCTATCCCTTGGGAGCCCAGTCCCGCAGGACTGATGAGTTGCGAACAGTCGCTTCGAGACTTGCCCGGTCAGTTTCGAGAATTGCACCACTGGCGATGGCACTGTTGAGCGAGGCAGTCCACACGTTCACGAACGAATCATGTGGAGTCGCTCCCGGCGGTGTCACCGTGATCGTCATGGCGAGCTGGTTCTCGTCAATCGGTGCGGTTGTCCCGAACAAACCGCAGAAACTCGTACCCGTCTGACCAACACCAGAGAGCACCGCCACCGGCACATCAACCTGGGGAGTGCGCATGCCGCCCTTGACGAAACCACGGTCATTCCGCACATACTCCGTCGGACTCGACATCTCCATACGGGGCTGACTCTGCGGGGCCTTCCCCGTGCGGATCCACTGATCGAGCGCATGCATGGCGCTGCGGAGAACATAGGTGTGCGGTCCGGCGTTGATCGGCGAGGAGCAGGTGATGATGCCGCCGTAGAGGTCGGCCGGAGGGGTGATCATGGCTTGGAACAGCGCGGCGTCGCCCTTGCCGTCGCCAGCATCAGTGTCACCAATGCCGAGGTTGTAGGCATCAGCGTGCGCGGTACCGGGTACCTCCCAGTCACGGAAGGTCTCGGTATCGGGCTGCAGTGCCTTTCCGTACTCGAGTCCCTTGCCAACGAGGTCGGTCTCCGAGGTGAAGGTGAGCACTGGTACCCGCTGATCAGTACGGGTGAGGGTGGGATCAGGGGCGGGCACCGAGGCCGAGAGCGCAGCACCGGTCTTGCCTCGACTGTGCACCAGATAGCCGTTGAAGATTTTGGTGATGGGAGCGATCGCGTTGACATAGGTGGAGAGGCGGAAGGCGGACTGTGATTCACCAATGGCAATGACCCGCTCGGGCTTCAAGCCCCCGAGAATGGCGTCGTTCTGGAACCAAACCGCAGCACCGGCCTGGCTGTACATGTCATAGGAGAACTCGTCGCCGGGATGGTTCAGCGGCTCATAGCGAACAGGGTCGGCGTTCTTGAGTGCAAGCGCCGCGCCAAGGGCGTTGCCACCACCGGCGATGCCGACCTTTTGCGCGGAAACTCCGACCCAGGCGAACCCAGATCGGATCATCTCGACATGGCCGTAGGTCCAGTCAGGGCTGGCATCAAGGCCACCCGAAACGTTCAGCCACTCCACGAACACACTGCCGTTGAACTTGGCGGCATCGATGGGTCGGCGCACCACGATGCGCGTGGTGTAGTCGGCCGAGCCATCGGTGGTGATGGAGTTCCACAGGCCATCAGTGGTGAGTGGTTCGGAGGAGGTGTACGAGTTGGCCCGACCGGCCAGGAAGTACTCGTTCTGTTCGTAACCAACCGATGCGAGATCGAAACCACCGGGGCCGAGCACGGTCTTGCCGTTGCCTGTGGTGATTGGGCCGGTGACAGTGGCAGTGCCGACCGCATCGCGCTTCGGCGGTGTGGCCGAATCAATGGCCCCCTTCGATGAACCGGATCCGGAGGAACACGATCCGAGTACAAGTGCCATCACCATCACCACTGCGGTCAGGCCACCGCGAACGCCAACCTTCGACATCAGATCTCCCCCCGTCACCATCGCCTTGTGCGCATGACAGGACCATTTCCTAGCAGTCCACGTCGAACGATGCCGGCCGAATCAGGGAGTGACGATGGCGAAGGTGGGATCGAAACTATCCAGCAGCGAGCGCAGGGAGTCGAGCACGGTGTCATCGCCGGCGACGCTGGCGATGCCGCCGGCGACGAGGTCAGCCAGGGTGACGAACCCAAGCAGCAGGAACAGCAGGTTCTGCCGGGGCAGGGTGATGCTCAGAGTCGCCGAGAGGTCATGGCGACCACTCACCAACGAGAGCACACCATTTTCAAGTCGCAGGAAGTACTGCGTGCCCGTATCACCGATGGTCCAGTTGATACCAAGGCGCGTCGAGCCGGCCCGCGGGCCGTCGACACGAATCGCAGTGGCATCGAAGATCTGCTCCACGGTGAGATACGACAACATCTCGAGCGCATTGGCGCCGATGTAGTTCGACATCGGCGCACCGCGGAGTTCGACCGCGCCCATGAGGAAGAAGTTCCGCCAGGTGGCGTTCTCCGAGGAGTACGCCATCTGCTCAAGTGTGCGGGCTTGCAGTTCGCGGGCCTCAGTGTTGGTGGGGTCCGCGAACACCACGTGGTTCACAACCTCGGCCACCCAGCGGTAGTCGCCCTCATCGAACGACTTCCGCGCCCGTTCGAGGACCGCGTCGGCGCCACCCATGTACTCGACATAGCGAGTGGCGGCTTGCTCAGGCGGATGCATCCAGAGGTGCGCCGGGTTGCCATCGAACCAACCCATGTAGCGCTGATAGATGGCTTTCACGTTGTGATTGACCGAGCCGTAGTAGCCGCGGCAATGCCAGGACGAAGCCAATGTGGGCGGAAGATCAAGCTGTTCAGCAATTTCGATGCCAGTGAAGCCCTTGTTCATCAACCGCAAAGTCTGATCATGGAGATACCCATACAGATCGCGCTGCTGGGAAAGGTAGGTGACGATGTTGTCGCGCCCCCAGGTGGGCCAGTGATGCGAGGCAAACAGCGTGTCGGTGGAATCAGCGAACATCTCGATCGCTTCGTCGAGGAAATGCGCCCAGGCGTGTGCGTCTCGAACCAAAGCCCCACGGAGCGTGACCACGTTGTGCAGATTGTGGGTGGCGTTCTCGGCCATGCACAGAAGCCGCAGTTCGGGGAAGTGGAAGTTCATCTCGGCCGGTGCTTCGGTTCCCGGGGTCATCTGGAACACGATGCGCACACCATCGAGCACAAGTTCCTGGCCGGTGGTGGTGATGTCGATGGTGGGTGGCACCAAGGTGACCCGACCAACAGAGGTGGTTGCACCCAATCCGGTTGTGATCTGTCCGAGCGGACCTTTCGGCAGCAAGGAGCCATACATGTAGATGGCCCGACGGGACATGGCCGTACCGGCGTAGAGGTTTTCGCTCACCGCATGCTCGAGGAATCCCTCGGGGGCGACGATGGGAATATCGCCGGGATCACCATCAGGCAGCACGCCGCGCACACCACCGAAGTGATCGATATGACTGTGGGTGTAGATGACAGCGGTGACCGGTCGATCACCACGTTGCGAGCGGTAGAGCTCGAGCGCAGCAGCTGCGGTTTCACAGGAGATCAACGGGTCGATGATGATCACGCCGGTGTCGCCCTCGACGATGGTCATGTTCGAGAGGTCGAGTCCGCGCACCTGATACACGCTGGGAACCACTTCGAACAGTCCGTGCATCACATTGAGCTGCGCAGAACGCCACAGACTCGGGTGCACCGTGTCGGGACACTCGCCGCTGATATCGCCGTAGCCGGTGATATCCCAAACCACCCGACCTTCGGTGTTGGTGACAATGGGTTCGTCGAGCGCGGTTATGAACCCGCGCTGGGCGTCCTCGAAATCCTGCCGATCAGAAAACGGCAGGGTCATTCGGGCCGCTTCGTTCGCGGCGAGAGTGTGATCGCTCGGAGTCATGGTTCTCTTCCTATCGGATGCGCTGTTCGAGCAGTGGGAGTTCGATCCAGAACGTTGAACCAACACCCTGCTCCGAGTCGACACCGCACCGACCCCCATGCTCGTCGACAATTGCAGAAACGATGGCCAGTCCCAGACCGGTGCCGCCACTGGAACGAGCCCGGCCGGTATCGGACCGGAAGAACCGTTCGAAGACATGGTCGATGACCTCGGGATCGATCCCTTCGCCGCGATCGGCCACCGCGATCCGCACCTGGGTGCCGCGTTGCTCGGCACTGATGACAAGCACGGTCGTCGGTTCAGTATGTCGCAGCGCATTGCTCACATAGGCGGTGACCGCCTGCAAAAGGTGGTCACGGTCAGCCATCACAGAGAACGACTCCGGACAGACAACCGATATCTCGCGTTCCGATTGCACGACTCGTGCATCTGATGCGACATCGGTGAGCACTCCAGAGAGATCAACTGGTACCAGAACGGATCCGCCGGCCTCGTCGAGGCGGGCCAGCAGAAGCAGGTCATCAACCATGCGCGCCATCCGGGCTGCTTCGCGACCCATCCGAGCCATCGCGTCATTGACCTCGTCAGCAGTGGCAAGACCGCCCGCCTCATACAACGCGCTATACCCCAAAAGCGTGGTCAGCGGCGTGCGGAGTTCATGCGAGGCATCAGCAACGAAATTACGGAGGCGCTCCTGCGATACACGATTCGCGTCGATCATCGTGTTGAGCGCCGCACCGAGGCGCGCTGCCTCGGTGCCGTCGTCGACGACCTCAAGACGTGAATCAAGCGCGCCAGCAGTGATTGCGTCAGCCGCATCGGTCATACGACGAATCGGCCGGAGTCCAAAGCGATTCACCCAGGCAATAACAAGGCTCATCACGGCAAGGACAACCAGTGCTGCCACACCCATGGTGATGGCCGCTTTTTGAGCCGCGGCTGCGGCGCTTGCCGTCGACACTGCGACAATGGCTGTGGATCCGTCCTTCAGTGGCGCTGCCAGCACACGGACACGACCGGTGACGCCGGAGGTTGTGCGCCGGGTGCGAGGTGATGAAAGTGCCGATGGGTCCGAGACATCGGGGCTCATCGTCGGATCAGACGCCGGCGTGACCAGTGCAACGAGTTCGCCGTTTGGCAAGAGGTGACCCACGTACGTGCCACCCTTGACGACTGTGGAATCTCCGGCCGGATCACGTTGCGTGAACTGATTAACAATCTTCTGGGCGAGTGGCCGAGCCGACTCGAGCTGCGCATCCAGCTGGCGTAGAACCGCGTTGCGCTGGATCACCGCGACAGCGAGGTCAGCAATCGCGAGGGTCACCGCGATGACAAGAAACCCTGCGATCAACCGTCGCCGGAGCGTCATTTGGGCTCTCTCATGCTGTACCCAACACCCCGCACGGTGTGAATCAATTTCGGCTCAGATGTGTCGACCTTCTTGCGGAGGTTCGACATGAACGACTCAATAATTGAGGACTCGCCATCGAAGTCGTACTGCCAAACATGGTCGAGAATCTGCGTGCGCGTGACCACCCGACCTGCATTTGCCGCAAGACACCAGAGCAACTTGTACTCAGTCGCAGAGAGAAACTTCTCGTCCTCACCCCGCCACACACGATGAGCGTCGTCGTCGATGGTGAGGTCCCCGACCTGCAAACGAGTTGTGACGGGACCACCTCGACGTCGCAGCGCCACCTGAACTCTCGCCACCAACTCCGCGAGGGCGAACGGCTTCACGATGTAGTCGTCGCCACCCGCGGTTAGTCCACGCACTCGATCCTCTGTCGTATCGCGGGCGGTGAGAAAAAGCACGGGACCTGTGAAGCCACCGTTGCGGAGACGCCTCAGCACCTCGTACCCATCGATATCCGGAAGCATGACATCGAGGACCACCAGATCTGGAGAGTGGTGGGCGACCGTTTCGACGGCTTCGCTACCCGTGGCCGCGGTGAGGACTTCATGGCCTTCGAGCTTCAACGCCGACGCCACCAGATACGAGATGTTTTCCTCATCGTCAACGACGAGGACCATCGGCGCTGATCGGTGGGCTGCACTCATTGCCTGAACTCTGCCACGAACAATGGCCGCAACGACCCCGACCAGTCCCAATCTCGAGCAAACCTCAAGGTTCCTCTGACTAGTCCGCAAGTCTGCTGCGTCATCGTGGCTTCCATCAGCCCCAACCACCGACTACCAACGAGGAGCACCACCATGAAGATCACCCGCACCCGCACCGCCATCGCCACTGTCGCACTCGGAGCAATCGCCGTCACCGGAACCTTCGCAACCGGCATCGCCGGAGCACAGGGTTCCAGCGGTGGCGGTCGAACGGCAAAGCAATTCGCCTCGACACTTTCTGTCGATCAAACCTCCTGTCTTCGTGACAACGGAGTGGTTCGACCGGGCCGCGATGCGACATTGGCTGAGCGCCAGTCGTTCCTGACCACCGTCGAGACCGCGGCCGGAACCTGTGGCATCACTCTGCCCGCCAAGCTCGAGCGTCGCATCGACTGGATCACCTCGATCGATCAGACACAACTCGACTGCGTGAAGGCCAACGTGACACGACCCACCGAACACACGCCAGAAGCGAGAGCGCAGTTCAAGACTGACCTGCGCGCTGCAGCCCAAACCTGTGGCATCACCAAGCCAGCGGCCTGACAGCTTCGGCAAAACATCACTCCACAACAAAAGAGAGCGCCCCTCGGGGCGCTCTCTTCGCGTTCGGGCTCTGTGTGATGATCAGTCGATCGGCGGGCCGGGAGGCAGGTTCAGTTCCTGCATGGCCTCGTGACGCGAGCGGATCTGATCGTGATAGCTGGGCTTGGTGGGAATCCAGAACCGATCATGGGCCACGGCATCGAACACAATGTCGGCCACCTCAGCCGGGGCCATGCCAGCAGCAGTGGAGTCGGTAAGCGCGGCAACGACGAACTCCTCATCAGCACCGCGCTCACGGTTGCGATCAATCCAACGCTCCGGACGATTGCGATCAGAGGAACCAATTGAGGTGGCGATAAGGCTCGGAACAAGCACGGACACACCGATCTCGGTTCCAGCACCGCGCAGATCATGGGCCAAACATTCCGACACACCCACGGCCGCGAATTTCGAGGTGTAATACGGACCCGAATAGCCGTTGGTGATGAGTCCACCCATGGACGCCGTGTTCACGATGTGTGCGGGGTGGCCGGTCGCAATCATGCGGGGCACAAAGGCATTGATGGCGTGCACGATGCCGTACAGGTTGACGCCCATGACCCAATTCCAGTCGGCAAGGGTTCGTTCCCAAAGGAACCCGCCGCTGAACACACCGGCGTTATTGCACAACAAATGCACATCACCAAACGTGTCGAACGCAGCAGCGGCGAGCGCTTCGACCGCCTCGGGAACTGACACGTCGGTCTGAACGCCAATGGCAGTGCCACCGGCGCTAGTGATCAGTGCGACAGTTTCCGCGAGGTTCGGCGCTTCGATATCGGCCGCCACCACTCGCATACCGAGCGAACCGGCATGCACCGCCAATGCCCGACCGATGCCACTGCCGGCACCGGTAATGACGGCGACATCACCGTTCGTGATCTGCATGATTCCCCCTGTTGGCCAGTGCTACTGATCGAGCTTGAAGACGCGGATGGCGTTCTCACGCAGGAACTTGGGCCACACATCATCGTTGAACGGCACATTGGGCATATCGCTGAACTGACGCTCGAGGCTCAGGCCCGCGGGGAAATACCCGCAATACATGATCTTCTCGGAGCCACGCGAGTTGGCATAGGCAATGATCGGCTTCGGATAATGCTTCGGCGCGAACGCGCTGGTCATGTAGTGCAGGCCCGGCCACTTGAGCATGAGCTTGACGGCCAGTTCGGTCCAGGGCTCTCCGCCATGCATCATCACCATGGTGAGCTCGGGGAAGTCATAGAGCACCTCGTCGAAATGCTCCACATGCTGCGGCCAGCTCGGCATACGAGGACCGACGATGCCGCCATTGATGCAGATCGGAATGTCGAGCTCCACGCACTTGGCATAGATCGGATACATCTTCTTGTCGTTCACTGCGACCTGCGGAACCATGCCGCTCGGGAAAGTCATGGCCGCCTTGATGTCGTGATCGGCCTTCTGCTTCTCAAGATTGCGCAATGCCTCGACGCCCTTGTTGGGGTCGGCTTGGCACATGAGATGGAATCGGCCGGGATACTCAGCCTTGGCCCGGATTGATTCGGGGTTGATGCCGGTCATGCACTGCTCGATGTTGAAGGCGTCCATCTTCTCGACGATCCACGCCACCACATCGGTGTCCGCGGACACGATGTCGGGCACGTCCTTGAACATGTACTGCGCCGGGAACTCCATACCCTTCAGCGATTCCTCATCTTTGAGGTTCGCCTTGAAGAACGTGTACGCCGCCTTCTTCTCCTCGACGCTCTTGAACGGGAATCCCATTCCCAGATCAACAATCCCGATATCGGTCGGCATGGCCATGTGTTGTCCCCCTGGACGCTCATCGGTTCCCGAGGAACCTACCGATTGCGAGTGTAGGACCGGCGGAGATGGGCTTCTGCCGGAGCCCGCCGGAGGCCTACGGTGACGAGGTGAGCCACGGTCCGAACCCCGATCTCATCTCTCCTGCCGATAGTGACGCCCTGCGTCCTGTGGCGGGCATCATTTCGGAGCAGCTCGGCGAGTCCCGCACCGCATTGGTCGGGCTGGCCGGCGGAGTGGCCGTGGGCAAGAGCACGGCAGCCAACGCACTGCGGGTCGTGCTCGATCAGCATGAACGGCTCAACTGTTCGATCGTCTCCAGCGACGGATTCCTTCTTTCCAACTCCACGCTGATCGATCAGGGGATCTTCCATCGGAAGGGATTCCCCGAGAGTTACGACCGGTCCGCAATCAATGCATTCATCGGCGCCATACGCGCTCGCCAGTTCCCGGTCTCGGTGCCGCGCTACGACCATCTCATCAGTGATGTCCTCGATGCCAAAACCGGAGTTGATGCGACCGATGTTGTGCTCTTCGAAGGCGTAAACGCACTGGGATTCGCGTCTTCGTTTGACCTTTCGATCTACATCGACGCCGCCGAATCCTCTATGCGGCAGTGGTACCTCGAGCGGGTGCTTGAACTGCGGCGACGATCAGTTGACGAGCCATCGGCCTTCTTCGCCGGGTTCGCGTCGTTGTCCGACGAGGAGTTCGCCGAACGGGCCGAATCAATCTGGGAAGCAGTCAACCTCCCGAACCTGCTCGAACACATCGAACCCACCAGAGACCTGGCGGACGTCATCATCATGAAAGCCCCAGATCATTCGATCGAGTCGGTCACCATTCGCTGACTCTTGGGCCCAGCGGTCACACAGCACCTGAGTCACCACCCGATGAGCAGATATCGGCTGACCTGCGATAGGAACACAATGTGAATCTCATCGATCTGGCCACGCCCGGCTTCTTTGCCGCCATGGGGATCGAGCATCGCGCGCTCAAGAAGCGGGCCGCCGAGGGTGACACCACCGCCATTGGCTATGAACGCAAGGACACCATCGCCAGTCTTTTGATGGGAACTGCCAGCCTCTATGCACCTCTTGCTTTGGCCAAGGCTCTCAAACCCGTGCAACCCGGCAAAGGTCGGGCACGTGTTGCGCTTGTGGCCACTGCACTCGGAGCTGCAGCACTCACCACCGCAGCCGACGCGCTGGCCAACCGAAACGACGACTCATCGGTGACACGTTGGGCCCGACGGGTGCGACCATCGTCTGGGGTCACAGCAGTAGCCACCGGCATTGTTGTCGGATCAACCGGTTGGGCGGCACGCACCTCGGCAAAGCGCATCTGGGAGCACAGCGGCTCGAAGCGCGATCGCGGAACCGGTCTCGCCGTCACAGCGACCGCGCTGCTGGCCTGGGACTTCATCTACTACTGGAACCATCGGATTCAGCACGAGAGTCGCTGGCTGTGGGCGATCCATGTCGTGCACCACTCAAGCGAGCACTACAACCTGTCAACCGCCCTGCGTCAGCCCATCGCCGATGTGTTCGGAATGTTCGTTCCCTATGGGCTCATGGCCTATCTCGGGTTCCGCCCATCGGTTATTGAGACTGCGCGAGCACTCAACCTCATCTATCAATTCTGGATCCATACCGAAGCCATCGATCGCATGGGCGTTCTTGAAGAAGTTCTCAACACGCCTTCGCATCATCGAGCCCATCACGGATCCAACCAGCAGTATCTCGACCGCAACCATGCCGGCATCCTGATCATCTGGGATCGCATGTTCGGGACCTTCGAGCGCGAAGGAGAGAAAGTCGTCTACGGGCTGACGAAGAACATCAACACGTTCAACCCGTTACGAATCGCATCACACGAGTACCAGGCCATTGCTGGCGATATCGCCCGCGCCAGCACCTGGCGGCAACGTTTTGGTTCGGTGTTCCGCGCACCGGGCTGGAATCAACGCAGCGATGACCCGGAGTTTGCCCTCGCCAGCTGAGCACCGGGTCCAGCCGGCCCTCAGCCGATGGGAATGAAGAACCGGAACATTGATCCTTCTCCCACGGTGGACTCGACCTCGAAAAATCCACCATGCTTCTCCACGATCCGTTTGCAGATAGCGAGGCCGAGTCCGCTTCCCCGCACCGATCGCGAGGCGCTCGAGTCAATCTGCCAGAACGGATCGAACAACTGCGGTAGGGACTCCTCAGCGATGCCAATGCCGTTATCGCTCACCGAGAAGGCGACCATGTCGTCCGCAGCGGCCTCGACCCGCAGGATGATGGAAGCCCCATCACTCGAATACTTGACGGCGTTCGTAAGTAGGTTCACCAACACACGCGTGATCCGATCGGGTGCACACAGGATCATGAATCCTTGGCCGATCTCGATCTCGGTGGTCAGTCGTATTCCGGCGGCGGCGAAATGCCCTTCGAGCTGCGAAAGCGCCGGCCTGACCACCTCCGAGACCGAGACACGTTCGAACCTCAGCTCCTGACTTCCCAGTTCGATGCGTTCG
>CANFQA010000011.1 GCA_947449015.1 Microthrixaceae bacterium
CGGTCATTGCTGAGCCGGTGCAAGGGGCAGGTGGCGTGTATCCGCCTTCGGCTGGGTATCTCGAGCGAGTGCGCGAACTCTGCACCGAACATGGCGCCCTGCTCATTTTCGATGAAGTCATCACCGGTTTCGGACGTCTTGGTACCTGGTTTGCTGCGGACTACTACGGCGTCGTGCCCGACATGATCACCTTCGCCAAGGGTTGTACCTCCGGGTATCTTCCACTTGGTGGTGTGGTTGTGGGCGATGCCGTGCTCGATGTCATTGAGGCTGATCCCACCTTCATCCTGCGCCACGGGTTCACCTATTCCGGCCACCCGACCGCATGTGTCGCCGCGCTCGAGAACACCGCGATCCTTTTGGAAGAGAACCTCTTCGATCGGGTGCCAGCCATTGCCGAACATCTCGGCGGTGGGCTGGCCCGCCTCGCCGATCAGGGCGTGCTTGCCGCGTCGCGCGGTGTGGGCGGCATTTGGTCGGCAGTGCTGCCCGAGGGTCTTGCTGCTCCGGCGGTGCGCAACGCCATGCTTGAGCGGGGGGTCATTGCCCGGCCGATCGGCGCGTCAGTCATTGCCTTCTGCCCACCGTTAGTTATCTCTGATGCGCAGCTGCTGCAGTGTGTGGATGCGCTCGAAGGCGCAATCGATACGGCGCGTTGATCAGCGGGTGCCCCAGCTGTAGCTCTGCTTGGTGAGGTGCATGTAGGTGAATGTCTCGGCATGGGAGACGCCCGGTGTCTGGCGGATTACCTCGTTGACGAGCGTAAGCAACTCATCGGTGTTCTCGCAGACCACCTCACACATGATGTCGTAGCGGCCGGTGGTGATAACCACGTAGGTGGCCTGCTCAATGGCGGCCAACGCATCGGCAACCTCACGCAGATTGCCGTCGACATTGACGGCAATGAGCGCTTCGAGACTGAACCCCACAGCAATGGGATCAGTGACCGCCACAACCTGCATGGCGCCGCTATCGATGAGTCGTTGCACTCGCTGGCGAACCGCAGCCTGCGACAGACCCACCAGGGGACCGAGCTTGGCGTAGGGCATGCGGCCGTCGACCTGCAGCTCGCGGATGATGGCCTTATCGGTGTCATCAAGGTGCACTGGCGAGCCGGCGCGCACGATTCGTTCATCGCCGACTGCTCGCAGCGGTCGCTGAGCTTTCACCCGAGGACCGTTTCGAGCGCGGTGTATGGCTTGGCGATGGACTCGGCAACGGCCTCGTTGGTGACATGGCCGCTCATGGTGTTGACCCCATGGGAAAGAGCGGTGTCGCGTTTGCAGGCACCGGCGACACCGTACTGGGCGAGTGCCGCGAGATAGGGCAAGGTGGCGTTGGTGAGCGCGTGGGTGGAGGTGTGTGGAACTGCACCAGGCATATTGCCCACTGCGTAATGCAGCACGCCATGTTTTTCGAACACCGGATCGGAATGCGTGGTCTCATGTGAGGTCTCGACGCAACCGCCCTGATCAATGGCAATGTCGATGATGACGGCGCCGGGTTTCATGGCTCGCACCATGTCCTCGCTGACGACTACTGGTGCGCGGCCGCCGGGTACGAGGACGGCACCGATGACGAGGTCGGCTTCAGCCACGGTGCGTTCGACCATGCCTCGGTTGGAACTGAGTGTGGTGACACGACCCATCTGAATCTGATCGATATGACGGAGCCGGTCGATGCTTTTGTCGAGCAGGTCGACTTCGGCTTCAAGACCGGCTGCCATCCAGGCGGCGTTCCATCCCACGTTGCCGGCACCGAGCACCGCAACCCTGGCGGGACGCACGCCGGGCGCACCGCCAAGCAGCACTCCGCGACCACCGTTATGGCGTTCAAGGAGATGAGCGCCGACCTGCACACTCATACGGCCAGCCACTTCGCTCATTGGAGCCAGCAGCGGAAGTGCGCCATCGGCTAATTGCACGGTTTCATAGGCGATAGCTGTGACCTGTGCAGCAAGCAGTGCATCGGCCACCTTGGGGTAGGCGGCGAGATGGAGATAGGTGAACAGCACGAGGTCGGGACGGAAATAGGCGAACTCGTCTTCGAGTGGTTCCTTGACCTTGCACACGATGTCGGAGCGTTCCCAGACCTCGGCAGCCGAAGCGACAATGGTGGCACCGGCGCGCAGATAGTCCTCATCAGGGATGCTGGAGTCGGCCCCCGCTCCGGCTTCGATGAGCACGGTTGCACCGGTGTGGAGAACTTCGCGAACACCGTCAGGAGTGATGGCAACGCGATGTTCCTCGTGCTTGATCTCTTTCGGTACACCGACGATGAGCGACGTGCTCATGATGCACTTGCTCCCATCACGATCGGGTTCATGCCGAGTTTCTCCATGCCTTCAATGAGCACCACCCGCAGGATGGCGACGATCTCGTCGAACTCCTTCGGGCCGCAGATGAGCGGCGGCGCCAACTGGATGACGGGATCGCCACGGTCGTCGGAGCGACAGATCAGCCCGAGTTCGAGCAGGCGGCGTGACAGATGCTGGCGGATGAGAAGTTCGCATTCGTCAGCATTGAAGGATTCCTTGGTCTCGCGATTCTTGACCATCTCGATGCCGTAGAAATAGCCCATGCCCCGAATGTCGCCAACGATTGGGAGATCACGCAACGTTTCGAGAGCGGCCCGGAAGGCGCCTTCGTTGGCACGCACATTTTCGATGAGCCCGTCTCGCTCGAAAATCTCAAGGTTGGCCAAGGCAACGGCGCAACTCACCGGATGACCAGCGAAGGTGAGTCCGTGGGTGAACATTGCGCCCGGCTCAAGAAACGGCTCGACCACTTTGTCGTGCACAATCATTGCGCCCAGCGGTGAGTAGCCCGAGGTCAGTCCCTTCGCCGAGGTGAGGATGTCGGGCACATAGCCGAGACGCTCACATCCGAACATGGCTCCGAGGCGGCCATAGGCGCAGATGGTTTCGTCGGAGATCATGAGAATGTCGTAGGTGTCACAGATTTCGCGAACCCTGGCGAAGTATTCGGGCGGCGCAGTGAAGCAGCCGCCTGAGTTCTGGACCGGCTCGACAAAGACTGCGGCAACGGTCTCGGGACCTTCGCGAAGAATGATCTGCTCGA
Source organism: Microthrixaceae bacterium (assembly GCA_947449015.1). Lineage (GTDB taxonomy): Bacteria > Actinomycetota > Acidimicrobiia > Acidimicrobiales > Acidimicrobilacustridaceae > Acidimicrobilacustris. The sequence goes on from CANFQA010000011.1 coordinate 3,081, forward strand.
TGTCATCGGCGCACCACAGGTTGCAGCCCTCGTTTGCCTTGGAACACGAGATACAGCGATAGGCGTTGGTGTTGGCGGCACGACCAACGCCGGGTACCAGCGGTTCGTAGTCCTGGCGAAATGCGGGGATGCCGGTGAGCGAAAGCGCTCCCATGGTGGTGCCGTGGTAGCCGAGATAGCGGGTGATGGCTTTGACCTTGGCCGGCTGGTTGCGCAGCTTGAAGTACTTGCGGGCCAATTTCCATGCGGACTCGATGGCTTCGCTGCCGCCGGTGGTGAAGAACACGCGGTTGAGATTGCCTGGCGCGAGCGATGCCAGCTTGCTGGCGAGCTCGATGGCATTGGGGTGGGCGTAGGTCCAGATGGGGAAGTAACCCAGTTGGGAACCCTGCGCTCCGGCGGCCTCGGCCAGCTCGCTGCGGCCATGACCGGCCTGGACTGTGAACAGACCGGAGAGCGCATCGAGATAACGCTTGCCGTCGACATCCCAGATGTAGAAACCCTCGCCCCGCTCCATGATGGGGATGATTTCGTCGCTGGGGGCGAGTCGTGAGAAATGGCCCCAGAGGTTGGCCTGCGCCATGGTCCGCAGTTCTGCGGGTGAACGGGTCATGAGGAACGCTCCGTCGGTTCGCCGTCGGCGGGTGCCGGTCGACGTTTGTGGTTCGACCGCAAGTATTGCTTGCCGAAGCGTGGTCTGACAACCGATTCCATCGTCAAATCTGTGTTTCAGGCATGATTCCGGACGAATTCAGCCGTAGGGCCATCGAAATGGCACCCCAAAGGGTGATCGGCGCTGGAATCCGCGCTCAACGAGCCCGGAATCGGGGAGCGGGCGGAACCGGATGTCTGACGGCTTAGCCCGCGGCGAGACCGTGGGTGCCGATGCCGGTGGATGCCGACGCGGCACCGTCGAGCGCTCGCTGCCGGCGCCGGCCCTGCCAGATGACCAGCAGCGCCATGAGCACGCTGATGACCAGAAGAGATGTGGAGAACACATTGATCTGGGTGGGGACCCGACTGCGCTTGAGGTTCCAGATCTCGATCGGGAAGGTGTTATCGAGTCCCGAGTTGAGATAGGTGATGATGAAGTCGTCGAGCGAGAGCGCAAAGGTCAGCATGGCGGCCGCCAATACACCCGGTGCAATGAGCGGCAGCGTGATCTTCGTGAAGGTGCGCACAGGGCCGGCGCCGAGATCGGCGGAAGCTTCCTCAAGACGCCAGTCGAATCCGCGGATTCTCGCTCGTACGGTGGTGGCCACATAACTGACCGAGAACATCACCTGAGCGATGATGATGGTGACGAAGCCGCGCGACCAGTTGAGTGTGACGAACAGGGTGAGCAGTGAGAAGCCCATGACGACTTCGGGCATGGTGAGTGGCAGCACGATGACCGCACCGAGCACACCCTTGGCGCGGAACTTGTACTTCACCATGGCCATGCCCATGAGGGTTCCCAACACCGTGGCAATGAGCGTAACGACGAACGCCACCTTGAGGCTGTAGACGAGCGAATTGGTCAGTTCGGGATACTTGAATGGGTCCTTCCAGGCTGCGAGGGAGAACTTGTTCCAGATGTAGTTGTACTTCCCGGTCGGCTCGTTGAACGAGTAGATGACGGTGACCACGATGGGTGTGAACAGGAAGATGAATCCGAACACAGCCCACGCGATGAGCGCTATGCGGCCGACGCGTCGGACCGCTGGTGAGTCTGTGACGCTCATGCGAGCTCCTCGGTGCCAAGGATGCGGGCGTAGATGATGACGCCTACGAGGATGATGGCCATGAGCATGAATGACAGGGCCGAGAGTTCAGGACGGAAGAACTCTTTGCCGAAGTTCTTCTCAATGATGTTGCCGATCATGACGGTGCGCTCCGAGCCGAGCAGTTCGGAATTCACAAAGTCGCCAGCGGCGGGAATGAAGGTGAGCAGAGTGCCCGCAAACAGACCGGGCAGCGACAATGGCAGCGTGACCCGCCGGAACGCACGGGCGGGGCTGGAGTAAAGGTCGGCGGCTGCTTCGAGCAGTCGGCGATCCATTTTTTCGAGGCTCACATAGATGGGCAGAACCATGAACGGCAAGAAGTTGTAGGTGAGCGCGGCCACCACGGCGAAGGGCGAACCGAGGATGCCCTGGCCCTCGTTGAGCACGCCGACCGAGTGCAAGATGTTGACCACGGGGCCGCCGTCGAACAGCAGGATCTTCCATGAGAGCGTGCGCACCAGATAGGTGACGAAGAACGGCAGCACCACCAGTGCGAGCAGCAGGTTCTTGAAGCGACCGCCCTTGTTGGCAATCACGTAGGCCAACGGGTATCCGATGATGATGGCGGCGATCGTGGCGATGCTGGCGTAGACGAAGGTGCGCACGATGACTGTGCTGTTATCGGAGATGACGGTGCTGTAGTTGGAGAGTCCACCGCTCTTCAGTGAAAGCCGGCCGAGACTGAACAGCGGAATGATGAAGAAGATGAGCAGCCACAGGGTGCCTGGAGCAATGAGCAGATAGGGGGTGAACCACCGCCGTGCGAATACGCCGGAGTCGTCGGCCTCCTTCTTGGAGAACCGACGACTCTTCACGGGCGCGGACACGGTGGTCATCGGTGGATGATGACTGCTTCTACTGCTCGGTGGCCGCGGTGAATGCGCGGCTCACTTCTTCGATGTCATCGGCGCTGAGCACGTTGAACTCATAGAGCGGTGGCGTGCCTGGCGGGTTGATGAACGGGCTGGCCTGAGCCTCGGCAGACATGAGGGCAACTGCGCCCTGCACCGGTGGCTCGTAGCTGATGGCCTCGTACAGCGGTGCCGCGACCTCGGGGGTGTACACGTAGTTGAGGAATTCGTTGGCACCCTTGGCATTGCTGGAGCCCACCGGAATCATGGCGTTGTCGACCCACTGCATGCCGCCCTGTTCGGGGATGAGCCATTCGAGATCGGGATTTGTGGCTTGGAGGGACGCAACGTCACCGGACCAAGCGACTGCGATCCAAGTGTCGCCGAGCGAGAGATCTTCGGTGTAGGAGTTGCCGGTCACCTTCTTGAACTGGCCTTCGTCGCGGGCCTTGCCGATCTTGGCGATGGCTTCGAGCATCTGGGCTTTGGTGCCGGTGGTGGGGTTGTAGCCCATGCCGAGCATGGTGAGACCCACGGTGTCGCGCAGTTCGTCGAGGATCGTGACCTTGCCCTTGAACTTGGGGTCGAAGATGGCGTTGACATCGGTGAGCTTCCCGCCGACCTTGTCGGGGTAATAGGCGATACCCGTTTGGCCAATGGCCCACGGCACCGAGAACTTGCGGCCCGGATCCCAGCTGGGGTTGGCCAGCTTCGAGACGACGTTCTTCTTGTTGGCGAAGGCGCTCGTATCGAAGGCTTCGACGCGGTTGGCACCGATATAGGCCGCAGCATTCCAACTGGTGAGCACGATGATGTCGGCGCCAATTCCCTTGCCCTTGTCGAGGGTGTCGGTGTACTTGGTATTGAACGACTCGTTGCCGTCGATGCTGGCTTGGTAGTTGACCTTGATGCCCGTTGCATCGGTGAAACCCTTGATGGTGGCCGAGGTCGAGGGGTCGTCGTTCTCGATGTAGAGCGGCCAGTTGAGCATCGTGATGCTCTTGGAATCGCCTGACGCGTTACTGCTGGAGCCAGAACTGCAGGCGGCGAGGAAGGTCGGACCGAGAGCCAGGCCACCGAGGGCCAGACCACTCATGCCGAGGAACCGGCGACGCGAGGTTGAGCGCTCAGCGAATGCAGCGAGGATCTCGGGATCGGGTGTGGGGTTGGCCATGATGACTCCTTCGAATGCGGTGGGGTTTGCACTGGGTCAGGTACTGCGTTGTGAAGTACGTACGGAACTGCGGGTTTCAGCCCTCGTCGACCACGTCAGTGGCGGTGAGGGGATGATCAGGTGATGCGGGGAGCACGGAGGCTGCGTTTGTGCTCCATGAGGCCCAGACGTTGTCGCCGGGGCGCAACATCGGGAGGTCGTGGTCGGGATCAATGTTGGCAATGATGGGAGTGTCATCGCTGGTGTGAAGCACAAGGCGAACGATCGGGCCCTGGAAGGTGAGATCGACCACGGTGCCGCGGACACGTTGAATGGTGGGTCCCGGATCGTTGGTGGAGATGGTGATGCGCTCGGGACGGACCATGAGTACGGCATCGGTGCCACTTCGCAGGGCCTCGCTCTGGCAGCGACCCTTGAGTGATGCACCGCCAAGGGCGACGATGTCGGCGGTTTCGCCCGATCGGCCGGTGACGGTTCCGGGCCAAAGGTTCGCCTGACCGATGAAACCAGCCACGAACACACTGGCTGGGTTGTCGTAGATCTCGGTTGGGGTGCCGATCTGCTCGACCCGCCCATCGGACATGACCGCAATGCGGTCACTCATCGTGAGCGCCTCTTCCTGATCATGGGTGACATACACAAAGGTGATGCCGACCTCACGCTGGATGCGCTTGAGTTCGAACTGCATGGCATGGCGGAGTTTGAGATCAAGAGCGCCGAGTGGCTCGTCGAGCAGGAGGGCCTTGGGAAGATTGACCAGTGCCCGGGCCAGCGCCACACGCTGCTGCTGGCCGCCGGACAGCTGCGAGGGACGGCGATTGGCGAAATCGGCGAGCCGGACGATTTCGAGCAGTTCGGGAACGCGCTTGGCGATCTCGTCTTTGGAGGCCTTACGCGACCGCGGGCCGAAGGCCACGTTGTCGAACACGTTCATATGGGGGAACAGCGCATATTGCTGGAACACAGTGTTGACATCGCGCTTGTTCGGAGGAACCCGGGAGACATCGGTGCCGTCGAGACGGATGGCGCCCGAAGTGGGCTGCTCGAATCCGGCGATCATGCGCAAGGTCGTTGTCTTGCCGCAGCCGGACGGGCCCAGCATGGAGAAGAACTCGCCTTGCGCGATGGAGAAGTTGGCGTCGTCGACCGCGGTGAACGAACCGAAGGACTTGGTGACGTGATCGATCTCGATAATCGAGGTGGACGGGTCGTAACCGGACGTCGGAGTGCTCAAGCCCTCTTGCGTCGCCTGCTGTGTCACCGCACCCTCTTCCCAGTTCTGTCGAAGCTCGTTCTCTGCGCTGGTTCACTGCGCTGGTTCTCTGTGCTGATTCTCTGTGCCGGTCCTCTGGCAGCGTGAACCCCTCGAATTTGCCGGTGACCCGGCGTCGACTGCGACTTGCAGACCCGCAAGATTCCCAACATTCCCCGTGCTGCGCAAGCGAACTTACGGTAGTTCATGCTGCTGTCACAGAACCGCTTGCCATCGGGCTGCCGATGGCCCACGATTCGGGGGTTCGAACCTGACCTGAGGAGCAGATGTGAAGCACGCGAATTTCATTGGTGGGCAGTGGGTGGCGGCCGTCAGCGGCGCCACAGACGAGGTGCTGGCTCCGGCAACCGGCGAGGTCATCACCTCTGTGCCCTCGAGCGATGCCGCCGATATTGATGCGGCGGTTTCCGCGGCCCGTGCGGCGTTTGCCGAATGGGGCACCAGCACACCGCGGGCCCGCTCCGAGGCGCTGCTCGCTCTCGCTGATCGCATTGAGGACCATCTCGACGAACTCAAGTCCATTGAGATGGCCAATGTGGGTAAGCCGCTTTCCATCATCGACTTCGAATTCGACCTCACCGTTGACAACCTCAGGTTCTTCGCTGGCGCGGCTCGCACCATGGAAACCCAGGCCGCAGGTGAGTACATGGAGGATCACACCTCGATGTTGCGTCGCGACCCGCTTGGCGTGGTTGCCGGTATCGCTCCGTGGAATTACCCACTCAACATGGCCGTGTGGAAGTTCGGCCCGGCGCTGGCTGCCGGCAACACGTTCATCCTGAAGCCTTCGGAGCTCACGCCGCTCAGCGCGCTGCGTTTGGCCGAACTCACTGAGGGCATTCTGCCGGCCGGTGTGTTCAACGTGGTCACTGGTCAGGGTGAGACCGCCGGCGACGCCATCGTGCGTCATCCCGGTATTGCCATGCTGTCGCTCACTGGCGACGTCAACACCGGCAAGCTCATCGCCCGCAATGCTGCCGACACGCTCAAGCGTGTGCACCTCGAACTTGGTGGCAAGGCCCCAGTGGTGGTGTTCGATGACGCCGATGTCGATGCTGTCGTCGCCTGTCTGGCCGAGACCGCCTATTACAACTCTGGCCAGGACTGCACGGCGCCTTGTCGTGTCATCGCCGGCCCGAAGATCTACGACGCATTGGTGAGCGGCCTTGAGGCAGCGGTCTCCGCGCTCATCACTGGCTCACCAGAGGATGAAGCGACCAATGTCGGACCGGTCATCTCTGCGGGTCAGCAGGCTCGTGTGGCCGGCATGGTGTCGCGCGCGGTCGAGGCAGGCGCACAGGTTGTTATCGGTGGTTCCACGATCGAACGCCCGGGCTATTTCTATGCGCCCACCGTGATTGCTGCGCCGGCTCAAGATTCTGAGTTGGTGCAACGCGAAGTCTTCGGTCCCGTCATCAGTGTGCAGCGGTTTGCTGATGAGGCGCAGGCGCTGGCTTGGGCCAACGATGTCGATTACGGCCTGGCGGCATCAGTGTGGACCAGCGATGTTGGTCGGGCAATGCGTATGTCACGCTCAATGATGTTCGGCACGGTGTGGGTGAACAACCACATCCCGATCATTTCTGAGATGCCGCATGGTGGCTTCAAGAACAGTGGCTACGGCAAGGACATGTCGCGCTACGCCCTCGAGGAATACACCGAGCTCAAGCACGTGATGATCAAGCACTGAGTACAGGCTGCTGATCTTCGTTCGCTACCAAGAAAAGGGTTCACAATGTCCGAGACAGTCCTAACCGAGGTACGCGATCGCGTACTCGTGGTGCGACTCGAGCGCGAAGCCAAGCGAAATGCCATCGATGTCGATATGGCAGAAGGCATCAGCGCGGCGCTCGATCGACTCGAGGATGACGAGTCTCTGTGGGCTGGTGTCATCACCGGTACCACCTCGGTGTTCTGTGCCGGTACCGATATGCGTGCGGGTGTGCACTCCACCGAACGTGGAGGGCAGTACGGCATCATCCGTCGAAGCCGTCGCAAGCCACTCATCGCTGCAGTCGAGGGCTCGGCGCTTGGTGGTGGGTTTGAGGTGGTCATGGCCTGCGATCTCGTTGTGGCCTCCACCACCGCGCAGTTCGGTCTGCCCGAGGTGCAGCGCAGCTTGGCTCCCATTTGTGGCGGGTTGTTCCGTGCCCCGAAGATCCTTCCGCTCAACGTGGCCCGAGAAATGCTGCTCACCGGCGACCCCATCGAGGTTGACCGAGCAGAACGATTGGGAGTGGTCAATCTCGTCACCGAAGCCGGTGGGGCGCTCGATGCGGCGGTGGCCCTCGCGCAGCGCATCTGTCGCAACGGTCCGGTGGCGGTGCGAGAGACCATGCGATTCCTTGAGGCCATCGCTGCCGATGATGAAGCCACCGGTTGGGCCGAGACCGTCACCTCCGAATCAGTCATCTATTCCGCCGAGGACACCCGTGAAGGGGTCCAGGCGTTCTTCGAGCGACGCGAGCCCAACTGGAGCGGTCGCTGAGGTCGCAATTAGTGGGGTTTGGCCCTGCGGCGCAGAACTAGACAAGATGACACCCGTTCTTCACCGCTAGGGGGCTTGGATGGATTTCGAAGAGACACCAGAGGAAGCTGCATGGCGCGCCGAGTGCCGAGCGTTCCTGTCGCAGCACGCGTCAGAGAAGTCCGCCGACAAGATGACTCTCACCATGAGCACCATGGCCGAGGACGAACTGGCCCATGTGCAGGCCTGTCGCGACTGGCAGCGCACCAAGGCCGAAGCTGGTTGGGCTGGTCTCACCTGGCCGGTCGCCTATGGCGGTCGCGGGCTCAGCGGTCTGCTGCAGGGAATCTTCCTCGAGGAGGAATCACATTTCGATGTAGCCCCGGGCATGTTTGCCCAAGCCATCGGCATGGTGGGCCCATCGATCATCGTGCACGGCACCGAGGAACAGAAGCAGGCGTTCCTTCCTTCGATCCTTCGCGGTGAGCAGGTGTGGTGTCAGCTGTTCTCCGAACCGAATGCTGGTTCCGATCTTGCTGGTCTGCGCACAAAGGCCGAACTTGATGGCGATGAATGGGTCGTGACCGGACAGAAGGTGTGGACCTCTTCGGCTCATGTCTCCGATTGGGGCATGTTGCTGGCCCGCACCGACTTCGATGCACCCAAGCATCGTGGCATTACCTACTTCTTGGTCGATATGCGCTCGCCGGGTATTGAGGTTCGTCCACTGAAGCAGGCCACCGGTGGCGCCGAGTTCAACGAGGTGTTTCTCGAAGAGGTGCGCATCCCGGTCGGCAATGTGCTGGGCGAGGTCAACGGTGGTTGGGGAGTGGCCATGACCACGCTCACCAGTGAACGCGCAGATATCGGTTCCGGACACGGCATGAGTTTCAGCAACATTCTCGAGTTGGCTCGTCGCTTCGGTGTTACCGAAGATCTGGTGATGCGCCAGAAGCTCATGGAGCTCTACATCAGTTACGAGATCAGTCGGTTCACCGGATATCGCATGCGCACGGCTGTGTCGCGCGGCGAAGCCCCCGGCCCCGAGGTGTCGGTCGCCAAGATCGCGGTGTCCAACCGCCTCGCATTCCAGGGCGATCTGGTTGAGGAGATCATGGGCGCCCAGGGAATGCTGTGGGGTGACGACGCTCCCGATGAGGGTTACTGGCAGTCGATGGTTTTCACCGGGCAGTGGATGGCACGCATCGGTGGCGGTACCGAGGACGTGCAGCGCAACATCGTGGGTGAACGAGTGCTCGGCCTGCCACGCGAGCCCAGCAACGACCGCACCACACCATTCCGCGAACTTCCCCACTGATCCCCGATTCCATTCGAAGGCCGAGAGCCACCTCCTATGTTCAATCCCTTCGAACCAGGCTTCGCTGCCGATCCGTATCCGCACCTGCGTGACCAGCGCGAGACCGAACCCATCCAGCGGCTGCCGTTCGGACCGTGGATCGTCTTTGAACATGCCGATTCCATGGCATTGCTGCGTAATACCTCGACAAGTGTCGATGTTGGGAACGCCACCTCACTTGATCCCGAGAGAGAGAAACTTCGTGAGGCGCTTATCGACGAGGTTGCCCCTGAGTCCAAGGGTCGCGAACGCCTCGCCATTTTGAACATTGACCCGCCCGATCACACCCGACTGCGCAAGTTGGTCAGCTCGGTGTTCGCCCCGCGTCGCATCGGTGAGCTGCAGCCCATGATTGAACGGGTGGTCAATGAGCACCTCGACGCGGTTGAGGCGAAAGGTTCGATGGATCTCGTTGCCGACCTCGCCTTTCCGCTGCCGTTCACGGTCATCTCCGAGATGCTCGGTATGCCTACTGAACATCGCGAGCAGGTACGCGAATGGTCACACACGCTTGTGCGCATCCTGGACTTCACCATCAGCGAAGAGGAGACCCGGGCCGCACTCATTGCCGGCTCAAAGATGCGCGAGCACCTCCGCGGTGTCATCGAATGGAAGCGCGCGAATCCTGCTGATGATCTGCTCACTGCCATGATCCGAGCCGAGGAAGACGGCGACAAGATGAGCGACGCCGAACTTCTCGAACAGGTCACCTTGCTGTACATCGCCGGCCATGAGACCACCGTGAACCTCATCGGCAATGGCACATGGGCCCTGCTGCAACATCGCGATCAGCTCGAGCGTTGGCGCGATGGAGATGCCGACGACAATGTGGCAATTGACGAACTGTTGCGTTACGACTCACCCGTGCAACTGTCGCGTCGCATTGCCATGGTTCCCATGGAGATCCATGGTGAGCAGATTGATCCCGGCTCGTTCGTTTTCACCTCATTGGGTTCGGCCAATCGTGATCGCCTGATGTTCGGCGAGAGCGCCGATCAACTCGACCTAGGTCGAGCAGACGCCAGTCGCCACCTGTCATTTGGCAGCGGACTGCACCATTGTTTGGGTGCTTCGCTGGCCCGACTGCAGGGGGCCGAGGCCATCCGTGGACTCATCCAGCGTTTCCCAACTGTGCAGGCCGAGCGCGAGCCCGAGTGGAATGGTCGACTGGTGCTGCGCGGCATGGAGTCGCTGCAGCTTTCGCTTCGCTGATCAGCGCCGACGATCCTGCATTGCGAACCAGGACCCCACCATTGGACTCCAGAGCTGACGCCAGCGCGAAAGCGGCACAGGCCGATGGCGAAGTTCGATGAATGGTGGCGGCGGACCCTCACCGATCATGGCATCGGCCATCTGGGTTCCTAGCCATGGCATGAGTGAAACGCCACTGCCATTGCAGCCGGTGGCATAGGCAACACGTCCGAAGCTTCCGACATGGGGAAGTCGGTCGACGGTCAGTGCCACTTCGCCGCCCCATGCGAACTCGATTGCGGTTTCGCCCAGTTGCGGGTGCACTCGCACCATGGAGTCGTAGAGGAAGTCGGCTGCTTCGGAAACGGTGGTGGAGCGCAAGGACTTGCGACCGCCGAACGCGAGACGACCGTCGGGTGTAAGCCGCCAGTAGAACAGAAGATTCTTGGCGTCGACCAACATGCGGTTCTTGGGTGAAATTGCCCGCGCAAGTTCTGGATCCAGCACTTCGGTGGCAATGATGAAACTGCCAACCGGCAACACTCGTCGCTGCAGTTTTGGCAGCAGTGCATCGGCGGTGGCGTTGGTGGCCACGAAGACCAACTGGGAGCGGATCGACCCTCGAGTGGTGCTGACGGTATGCGCACCCGGCCCATCATCAGTGATGGAGACCGCACGTGTGTGCTCATGCAGTTGCACGCCAATGTTCAGACAGCGGCGCAGCAGCCCGGCATGGAATTGCGCTGGCTGGAGCCCTCCTGTTCGAGCAATGACCATGCCGGCGCCGTAGACCTCGGAGCCAATTTCGGCACGAAGATCGTCTCCCTCGAGGTACCGGACGTCCTCGCCGTGGGACAGGTGATCGGCGGCAGCTTCTCGGATAGCCCGACGGGTGACCTCGTTATGGGCAAGGAAGAGTTGGCCGCTGCGTTCGTAGTTGCAATCGATGCGCTCGTTGGCGATGAGTTGCTCGGTCCAGTCGAAGGCCTCATTGACCGCCGCATGCATGCGGGTGCCGAGGTCGCCGTAGGTGCGATGCAGTGCTCCCGGGCCGGCCTTGAGCTCGGGGATGACCATGCCGCCATTTCGGGTACTGGCCCCGGTACTGAAGGGCGCAGCCTCGATCACGACCACGGAGCGGCCATGTTCGGCGAAGCGGCGGGCCGCGGCCAGTCCCGCGTAGCCGCCGCCGACCACGACCACATCGGCATGGTCGGGAAGGGGAGCGTTCGGAACTTCGGGCGACTCAGCATCGACATGCCACAGCACTGATTCGGTGAAGGACGCGCAACGACGAGCGGGCATGGTTTGAGCGTAGAGCCGGACCGAGCGGGGATCGCGGGCCTTTCGGTGGCAGAATCTCGGGCACCGACCGCTTCGGGTCGGACTCGTGAGATCCGGCCCTGCGCCGGGGAGAGAACCGATAGCCGTGTCCTCGCACGCCGAATTGCTGGCCCGTCACCGCCGAGCGCTACCCGATTGGTTGGCGCTTTATTACGGGGAGCCGATCGCTCTTGTCGACGGCGATGGTCGCCATGTCGTCGATGCCGAAGGCAACCGCTACCTCGACTTCTTCGCTGGCATCCTCACCACCATGACCGGGTACAACGTGCCCGAGGTGGTCGAGGCCATTCGCGACCAAGCCGGTCGCATGATTCACACCTCAACGCTCTATCTCATTGAACCGATGATCGAGTTGGCCGAACGCCTTGGTGAACTCTCGGGCATTCCCGATGCCAAGGTGTTTTTCGCGACCTCCGGCTCCGAAGCCAATGAGGCGGCGCTACTGCTGGCCTCCACCGTGCGTCGTTCCAATCAGGTCTTGGCGTTGCGCAACAGTTATCACGGGCGTTCGTTCGCCACGATGGGAGTCACCGGCAATCGGGGCTGGTCAGCATCGAGCCTTTCGCCATTCAATGTGTCCTATGTGCATAACGGCGACACGTTTCGCTCGCCGTTTCGTGATCGCGACGCCAAGGGTTTCGTCGATGCCATCGTCGAAGATCTGCGCCACATCATCGCCACGACTACCTCTGGCGATGTTGCATGCATGATCGCCGAGCCCATCCAAGGCGTGGGTGGTTTCACCGTGCCGCCCGATGGTCTTCTTGGTGCATTGCAGGAGGTCTGCAATGAGTACGGCATTCTCTGGATTACCGATGAGGTCCAGACTGGCTGGGGTCGTACCGGCGAGCACTTCTGGGGCTACGAGGCTCACGGCCTGCGTCCTGACATGCTCACCTTCGCCAAGGGACTTGGGAACGGGCTGTCCATGGCTGGGGTCATTGCCGGCGCTGAACTGATGGACTCCATCTCGGCCAACTCGGTGTCCACTTTTGGTGGTAATCCGCTGGTCTGTGCTGGCTCACTTGCCAATCTTTCCTTTTTGCTCGAGAACGATCTCCAAGGCAATTCGCTCCGCCAGGGCGCAACAATGCGCAAAGCGTTGGACCCATTGGTGGACGAGCTTCGTGTGGTGGGCGATGTGCGCGGCAAGGGGCTCATGATCGGCATCGAGCTTGTTGGGGCCGACGGGTTCACGCCAGACGCGCCGGCCGCGGTCGCAGCACTCGAAGCCTGCAAGCAGCGCGGTCTGCTTATCGGCAAGGGTGGTCTGTATGGCAACTGTCTGCGCATCGCACCGCCGATGAGTCTCACCGACGAGGAATGCGCGCATGGCACCACACTGCTCGTTGATGCGCTTCGTGAGGTTGATGCGGCACGAGGAACTCGATGACCTCAGCGAGCAGTTCTGCCACTCCAGCGCTCGATGGTGTGACAACTGGTGTCATTGGCCATTGGATCAACGGCGCGCGGTTCGCTGGTTCACCCGATGGCACGCTTGCGGTGTTCGATCCCGCCACTGGAGCGGTTGCTGCACAGGTGGCTCTGGCCTCCGGATCCGATCTCGAAGCGGCAGTGGCATCCTCTCGTGCCGCGTTCGAGTCCTGGCGCCGTTCATCGGTTGCCACCCGCACCAAAGTGATGTTCGCCTATCGCGAAATTCTCAGCGAGCGTCGTGAGCAACTGGCTGCAGTCATCACCGCGCAGCACGGCAAAGTACTCAGCGATGCGGTTGGCGAAGTTGGTCGAGGCATTGAGGTCGTCGAGTTCGCCTGCGGTGTGGGCGAACTACTCAAGGGCACTTATAACGAGCAGGTCTCCACTGACGTCGATGTTTGGACCGTGCGTCAGCCGGTAGGTCCGAGTGTTGGAATCACTCCGTTCAATTTCCCGGCCATGGTTCCGTTGTGGATGCTGCCAGTGGCCATCGCGTGTGGCAACACCTTCATCCTGAAACCCAGTGAGCGCGATCCCGGCGCCTCGGTGCTGCTCGCGCAGTGGTTCTCCGAAGCCGGTCTGCCCGATGGCGTGTTCAATGTGCTGCAGGGCGATGCCACCGCGGTGAACGGCCTGATCGATCATCCCGATGTGAAGGCCGTCAGCTTCGTGGGCTCGACGCCCATCGCCCGTCACGTGGCCACCGCGGCCACCGAGAGTGGAAAGCGCGTGCAGGCATTGGGTGGCGCCAAGAACCACATGATTGTGCTGCCCGATGCCGATCTCGAACTCGCAGCTGATGCTGCGGTGAGCGCCGGGTACGGCTCGGCGGGAGAGCGCTGCATGGCCATCAGCGTGGTCGTAGCGGTTGACCCAGTCGGCGATGAATTGGTCGAGGCCATTGTCGAGCGCGCCAAGGCGCTTGTCATCGCTGACGGACGTGACCGTGCTGCCGATATGGGGCCGCTGGTCACCGCTGCCCATCGTGATCGGGTGCGCTCCTATGTTGACCTTGGCGTCGAAGAGGGCGCAGTGCTCGTTCTCGATGGCCGTGACATCACGGTTGATGATCATCCCGAGGGGTTCTGGCTGGGTCCCTGTCTGTTCGATCATGTGAGCACCGAGATGCGCATCTGGTCCGAAGAGATTTTCGGTCCGGTGCTAGCTGTCGTGCGGGTGTCGTCCTATGACGAGGCCGTCGAACTGGTGGAGCGCAGTCCATTTGGCAATGGCGTTGCGCTGTTCACCCGCGACGGTGGTGCCGCTCGTCGCTTCCAACAGCAGGTCGAGGCCGGAATGGTCGGCATCAACGTGCCCATTCCCGTGCCGGTCTCCTATCACTCGTTCGGCGGTTGGGGTGCTTCGATGTTCGGTGACACAAAAGCCCATGGCACCGAAGGCGTGCACTTCTACACCCGAGCCAAAACCGTGACTGCCCGCTGGGCTGATCCCGCCACCCGCGGGCCCGACCTCGGCTTCCCCCGAAATACCTGAGACGGAGAGAACGATGACTGATGTGACACCGATGCGAATCGGCGCGGACCTCGTAACAACCGAGGAGAGCATGGCCGTGCTGTCGCCCTTCGACGGTCATGAGGTTGGGCGCGTGCCGGTTGGCACCGAAGCTCACCTTGATGCGGCAGTGGCGATTGCCGTCATTCGTCGTGACGGTGAACAACTGCCGGCATGGAAACGCGCCGAAATCCTTGACCGTGCTGCAGTGCGGCTGGCCGAGCGTCATGAGGAGTTCTCCCAGCGCATCGCCGGGGAGGCGGCCAAGCCCATCCGCACCGCCCGTGTTGAAGTCACCCGCGCCATCGACACGTTCCGGTTCTCGGCGGCTGCGGCCCGAACCCTCACTGGCGAGACCATCCCGATCGACGCATCAGTGGCCGGCGGCAACAAGATCGCGTTTGTTAGCCGCGTGCCGGTCGGAGTTGTTGCCGCAATCTCGCCGTTCAACTTCCCGGTCAATCTTGTGGTGCACAAAATCGGTCCGGCTATTGCTGCCGGTTGTCCTGTTGTTCTCAAGCCAGCCTCGGCCACGCCGCTGTCCGCGCTGGCTCTTGCTCAGATGCTTGTTGAGGAATGTGGCTTGCCCGCCGGCTGGCTCAACGTGGTCACCTGCAAGGGTTCGGTTGCCAATCACCTTGTCGAGCACGAGGACGTAGCACTCATCACGTTCACGGGTTCGCCTCCTGTTGGCTGGGGAATCCGCGCGAAAGCACCGCGCAAGCGTGTTGGCCTCGAGCTGGGCAATAACGCACCTGTCATCGTTGAGCCCTCAGCTGATGTTGTGTCCACTGCTGACAAGATCACCGCGGCGGCCACGGCCTTTGCCGGACAGTCCTGCATTTCGGTCCAGCGAGTCTTCGTGCACCGCGCAATCGCTGATGCGTTCGTGGCCCGCCTCGTTGAGGGTTTTGCTGCACTTGTGGTCGGTGATCCAATGGATGAGGCCACAGCAGTGAGCGCCATGATCGACACCGGCGAAACCAGTCGTGTTGCCGGGTGGATCGCCGAAGCCGTCACCGATGGTGCCCGCATTGCATGTGGCGGTGCCGTCGAGGACAACGGTGTGCTGCAACCCACGGTGCTGGTCGATGTGCGACCGGAGATGGAAATCTGTCGCACCGAAGTGTTTGGCCCTGTGGTCGGCGTGCAGGTGTACGAGGATGTCGATGACGCACTGCGCATGGCCAATGACAGTCGGTACGGCCTGCAGGCGGGCATCTTCACTGCAGATCTGGATACCGCCATGAAGGCAGCCCGGCAGCTCGACTTCGGTGGCGTGCTGATCAACGAGGTGCCCACCTGGCGTGCCGATCAGATGCCCTATGGCGGTCTGCGCGACTCGGGTAACACCCGCGAAGGCCCGGCCTACGCAGTTCGGGAGATGACCGAGGAACGCTTGGTCGTCATCCACTCGCCGTCGCTCTGATTCGTCGAGCCAAAGGCCAACTCCGGACCACCTGCGGCCCCACACGCACCGAACTGTGTCCGAACCGTGACTGACCGCAGGCGTTAGCGTCGCGGCATGAACACCTCGGTCCTGCTCGCGTCCGCTATTGCTATTGCTGTGCTTATGTTCGGCACCTGGCTTGTGAGCCTGCCGCTCAAGAACGCATCGATTGTCGACCCGATTTGGCCACTCGGATTTGTCATAGTCGGGTGGGTGGCTGCATTCGCCGGCCACAGCGGTCGATCGAGCACAGACACCGAGCGTGTGGTGGCGCTTGTGGCCATGGTGTCGATCTGGGGCCTTCGACTTTCGTTTCATCTCTTCCGGCGCAACATCGGCCATGGCGAGGATTTCCGCTATCGGGCGATGCGTAAGAACATTGGTCCGCGTTTCGGTCTGGTGAGTCTCGTCACCGTGTTCGCCCTGCAAGGCACATTGATGTTCATCGTGTCGCTGCCCTTGCAGTTCGGTGCCGGCATTCATCATCACGACGCGTTCGCATGGGTGGTGCTTCCCCTCGGACTTTTGGTCTGGATCACTGGCTTCCTGTTCGAAGCAGTCGGCGATGCGCAGCTGCGGGCGTTCAAGGCTGACCCGGCATCGGCCGGTCAGGTCATGGATCGCGGCCTGTGGCGGTACACCCGTCACCCCAACTACTTCGGTGACTCCTGCGTATGGTTCGGCATTTTCCTGGTTGCCGCCTCAGCTGGCGGTTGGGCCTGGTTGGGCATCGTGAGCCCCATCGTGATGACGTACTTCCTGCGCTTCGTTTCCGGAGTCACCATGTTGGAGCGCTCGATGGTGAAGCGTCGACCGGGGTACGCCGACTACATGCGTCGCACCAGCGCGTTTCTTCCGCGCCCGCCGCGCTCCTGAAATACACGTTTGAAGTGGCAGCAGCCTGCGGGCGGCACAACTACGCTCAACGTTCTGTGCACGGCATCTCGGGAGAAGTGAGTTGAGCGAGTTCCACAAGTTCGTTGTCGATGGTTCACCCGATATCGAACTTGAGGAACTGGCAATCCATCTGGGTCTGCATGAGACCGAGGCCGAAGAACTCGAACGACGGTTCTTCGACACCCCCGATGGCCGACTTCATGCCATGGGTGCCACCCTTGAAGTGCGTAATCCTGTCGAGTACCCGATGATGCGTTCGCTGGTATGGATGCGTGGGGGCCAGGTGTTGGCCTCAGGCCGCGTTGATGCGTCGTTCGCTCCGGGCTTCGCCGAGACGCTGCCCGCTGGGCCCGCCTTCGACCGGTTGCGCGAGGTCATCGAAATGCGCAGGCTGCTCCCCGTCGTTGAGGTGCGTTCGCGCCTTAGCGTTGCCGCGTACCTCGACTCCGAGGAGAAGACCAACGCCCGGGTGATGATCGATCTGCCGACTCTGCCCGACGGCCGACCGCTTCCAGCAGTGCTCGAAGTGCGTTCCGTGCGTGGCTATGAGTCCGAAACTGATCGACTGCTGGCTCACCTTGATGCCCGGGACGGATTCGATGCCACCGATCTCTCCACCGCCGATTTCGCACGGTCCATGCTTGGAGCCCCACCCTTCGTCCCGTCGAAGTTCTCTGTGCATGTCGAGGTCTCTGCCAGTTCTGCTGAGGTCTGGGTCACGGTGATGCGGGAACTGCACAACGCGATGATCGCCAATTTCGCCGGCACCGTTGACGATGTTGACTCCGAGTATCTGCATGATTTCCGGGTCGCAGTGCGCCGCACGCGCTCGGTACTGCAGGAAGGTCGTGATGTGCTCGACGCTGGGGCACGCGAACACTTCCGAGCCGGCTTCAAATGGTTGGGTGACATCACCACGCCAACCCGAGACGCGGATGTGCATCTGCTCGACTACCCGCACATGTTGGCGGCGTTGTCACCTCAGTACGCGGCCGCGCTGGCTCCGCTCGGTGAGTTGCTCCTGGACCGTCAGCGCGCCTGTCAGGCCCAATTGGCCACAGATCTGCGCTCAGCGCAACGGGCCCAACTCGGGGCTGAGTGGGCGGAGTTCCTTGCCGGAGATGGACCCTGGGCCGGTCGGTCCACCGATGCTGCCGATGCTGATCGCCCAGCTCGGGAAGTCGTGGCTTCGCGCATCGCCCGGGCTCATTCTCGTCTCGTGCGTGATGGTCGGTCGATCGACGCGCAGTCGCCGCCAGTGGCGCTGCATGACCTGCGAAAGGACGCCAAGCGACTTCGCTATCTCCTCGAGTGCTTCGGGTCGCTGTTTCCTGCCGAGGTTCTGGCTGTCGCGGTGCGCCCCCTGAAGTCCTTGCAAGATGTACTTGGTGAGTTCCAGGACACCGAGGTGCAGGCCCATGCCCTCGCCGATTTCGGTCGCCAACTCGACGATGCTGGATCGAGCACTGAGACCATCCTTGCGATGGGTGGTGCCATTGAGCAGCTCAGCGTGCGTTCGGCGCGTGCCCGTCGCGAGTTCGCATCGCGGTTCTCCAACTTTGATGGCGCCTCAGTGAACGACGCGTATGACCTGCTTACCAACGCGTCGAAGAAGCAGCGACGGAAGAAGAAGCGATGAAGATTCTGGCTACCTACAACATCAAGGGCGGGGTCGGGAAGACCGCCTCGGCGGTGAACCTTGCCCATGTTGCTGCCGGCCGCGGAAATCGCGTACTGCTGTGGGATCTCGATCCGCAAGGGGCAGCCACCTTCTACTTCCGGGTGAAGCCCAAGGTGAAAGGTGGCGGTGAAGCACTTCTCACTGGCCGACGAGACCTTGGTGATGTCATCAAGGGCAGCGATTACGACAACCTCGACATCGTTCCCGCTGATTTCTCCTACCGTCACCTCGATCTCATGCTCGATGAGACCAAGAAGCCATTAGCTCGCCTCCGCAAGGTTCTTTCCAGCGTGGCTGATGAGTACGACTACGTGTTCCTCGACTGCGCCCCGAGCATCTCGCTCACCTCGGAGAGCGTGTTCCGAGCCGCCGATGCGTTGCTCGTGCCGGTGATTCCCACCACCTTGTCGATCCGGACCTTCGATCAACTCGACGCCTTCGTCGATGAGAACCCCGACATCGTTCGCAAACTGAAAATTCTCGGTTTCTTCTCGATGGCTGATGCACGCAAGCGCCTGCATCGCGAACTGGCTGATGAACTGCGCCAGCAGCGTCCCGAACTGCTCGCCACGCAGATCCCAATGGACACCGATATCGAGCGCATGGGTATTCATCGCCAACCGGTCACCGCGATCTCTGCGCGTTCGCGCCCGGCCCGCGCCTATCAGTCGCTCTGGGACGAGATCCTCGAGCGACTCTGAACTCTGGTCCGACGATGCCTGATGGTCGGTTCGCCCCGAGTCCGAGCGCAGGTCTGCATCTCGGCAACCTACGGACCGCGCTCATTGCCTGGCTCTTCGCCCGTTCCACCGAAAGCCGGTTCCTAGTGCGGATCGAGGATCTCGATCCGGTGTCGTCACGTGCTGAGCATGTCGAGTCGATCCTCGCCGACCTCGCATCTTTGGGGATTGATCACGATGGTCCGATCATGTTCCAGTCGGAGCGACGCGAAGCACATGAGCGTGCACTTGCCGCGTTGCTCGCCACGGGTGAGACCTACTCGTGCTTCTGCACCCGCAAGGAGATCCTCGCCGAAGCCGAGGCAGCCCCACGCGCGCCACACGCTCCGGCATTTGCCTACACCGGAACCTGCCGCGATCTGAGTACTCGTGACAGGAACGAACGCGAGGCGGCTGGTCGCCGCCCCACCCTGCGAGTGCGCGGCGAGGGCCACAGCTTCGGGTTCGTCGATGATGTGATGGGCGCATACGAGGGCACGATCGATGATTTTGTGGTGCGTCGTGCCGACGGCGTTCCTGCCTACAACCTTGCTGTGGTGGTGGACGACCATGATCAAGGCATCGGACAGGTCGTGCGTGGTGATGATCTTCTCGAAACCACACCCCGGCAACTGTTTCTCAGCGAACTGCTTGGATTCGCGCCACCGCAGTACGCGCATGTGCCGTTGGTGCTCGATTCGTCCGGAGAACGCTTAGCCAAACGCCATGGAGCGGTCACCCTTGATGATCAATCCGCAGTGGGACGAACACCAAAAGATGTGCTCGCGTTATTCGCGGTTTCGCTGGGTCTTGCTGATGAAGGCGAGACCGTCCGCGCTATCGATCTCATCGAGAGGTTTGATCCCGCTGCGCTTGGACGGCAGCCGTGGGTGATGCCGGCGTGGATCACTGCGGCTCAGTAGGGCTGTGGACGGCCTCGCTCAAGCCGCCGCAATTGCGAGACCACATACGGGCGGGCCCGTCGTTGGCCACCACGTTCGGCGATCGCCTGCTGCAGTGAATGCAATGCACGCAGCACGGCGTCGCGATCGGGTTCGAGCCCGCGGCGTTCAAGCTCATCAATCCAGTCCGCCGGTGTGCGGTGGCCGCGCTCGCGATTGCAGCGGGCACAGGCCGCCATCTCGTTCTCGAACCAAGACGGCCCGCCCTTGATGCGGGGCACGAGGTGTTCGGTGGTGGCGAGCACTTTGTCGGTGTCGATCTCTCGTTGGCACCACACACAACGAGCTCCATCACGCTGGAGGATGAGTCGCATTCGGGCGCTGCGCGACAGATTGCGATCATTCGGGGACTCGGCGTCACGATCGGGCGCCGACTCTCTCGCCATGGGGAGTGGCTACGCCTCGGCCATCGCCCGAGCCCGGGCGAGAGCATCAGTGGGAGAGATGCCGGCCTTGGCCGCGAGGTAACAGGTAAGCGGTGCAGCGAGACGTTCGGATGCATGCGCGGCCACACCGGCAAGGTCGAGCAGGGCCTCGATGTCGGCTTCAGTAAGTGGCTCAAGTCCGAGTTCGGCGGCGAAGGTGGAAATCCATTCCTGACCAGTCATGGCTGCAGCGTAGAGGGCCACCACTCCTAGGCTTGGGTGATGGACAAAGCGGAGGAGGGACTGCGGGTGACGGCGAGTGTTGTCATCGCTGTGTCCGAACTTGAGTGGCGCTTTGGTCCGAGCAGCGGCCCCGGTGGGCAGCATGCCAATCGGGCCCACACCAGGGCCGAAGTTCGATTCGATATCGAGACCTCCTCCTCGCTCACGGAGGGTCAGCGCAATCGCCTCATGACGAAGTTGGGCTCGGCAGTGGTGGTTTCGGCCGAGGATGAACGATCGCAGTTGCGCAACCGTCGCCTTGCCCTTGACCGGCTCCGGGTGCGCCTTGCCGATGCGCTCGTGGTGGAAAAACCCCGCCGCCCCACCCGACCCGGACGTGGTGCCGTTGAGCGGCGCTTGGATGCCAAACGCAGACAGGCCAGTCGGAAGCAGGATCGTCGCCGGAATTTCGAGGACTGAACAACACTTCCAGCGGTGTCCGATGACCCCGATCGGTAACCTGATCACATGCGCTTCGGATTCAAGACCTCACCACAAAACACCACCTGGCAGGCGATGCTCGATGTCTGGAAGGCAGCCGACGACATCGAACTATTCGAGTCGGGTTGGAACTTTGATCACTTCTATCCGATCTTCTCCGACTCCACTGGCCCCTGTCTCGAAGGTTGGTCCACGCTCACCGCGCTGGCGCAAGCCACATCGCGGATTCGCGTTGGCGTGCTTGTCACCGGAATGCCGTATCGGCATCCCGCGGTGCTGGCCAACATGGCAGCGACTGTCGACATCATCTCCAACGGTCGCCTTGAACTCGGATTGGGCGCGGGATGGAACCAGGAGGAGGCCGACGCATATGGGCTCGACCTCGGGTCTTCGCTCACCGAACGTTTCGATCGCTTCGATGAGGGTGTCGAGATGATCATCTCGTTGCTCACCAATGAGACCACCGATTTCGCCGGTGAGCACTTCAGGTTGAGTGGTGCCCGCTGCGAACCCAAACCGATCCAGCGTCCCCATCCGCCGATCTGCATCGGTGGCACTGGTACCAAGCGCACCATTCCTGCCGCTGCTCGCTTCGCCCAACATTGGAACCATCCCGGCGGCAGTGTGGATGACTGGCGTGCCGCCCGCGATGTGCTCTGGGCCGAATGTGATCGCATCGGCCGCAACCCCGCTGAGATCACCACCTCGATCCACTTGCTGGCCGATGCCGCCGAACCGGGACGCACTGCCGAACAAGCCGCGGCGTTTGCCGAAGCGGGACTGGACCTCGGCATCGTCTACGTTCCACCTCCGCACAGCCCCGCGGTACTCGAGGCCCATGCTGCGGTGCTTGAACCGCTTCTCGGCTGAACCACAGTTCGCCCAACGCTCGCTCGCGGAACCACTCCGCGCAATGAAGCCTTTCTACGAATCAAGGAGTCACCATGGAACTCGGACTGTTCATTCAACGCCCTACCGTCGATGAGGTTCTCGTCGATGTTCGTACCGCAGCCGACGCTGGGTTCAGCTCAGCCTGGATGCCGCAGATCTTCGGAATCGACACACTCACCGCGCTGGCCATTGCTGCCCGTGAGGTACCGAAGATGAAGTTCGGCACAGCGGTGATCCCTACCTTCCCGCGTCATCCGATGATGCTCGCCGCGCAGGCCCGCACGGTGCAGCAGGTCTCCGGGGGCCGGTTCACCCTCGGCATTGGTCTTTCGCATCAGATGGTCATCGAGAACATGCTTGGCATGTCCTGGGAGAAGCCCGTGCGTCACTTGCGCGAGTACCTCGACGTCCTGCTGCCGCTTGTGCGCGGCGAGGCCGCCGATGCGACGGGCGAGACGCTCAGTGCTCATCTCGAACTCGATATTCCGAACTCCACGCCTATCGAGGTATTGGTTGCTGCTCTCGGCACCCAGATGCTCACTGTCACCGGTCGCATGGCTGAGGGCACCGGTACGTGGATGACCGGCCCCGAGACCATCCGCACTCATATTGCCCCCACCATCAACGCCGCCGCCGCCGGTGCTGGTCGTCCCACCCCGCGCATCGTGTGTTCGTTGCCAGTGTGCGTCACCGATGACGAGGCGACCTCCCGTGCCAAAGCTGCCGAGGAATTCCTCTACTACGGATACTTGCCGTCGTATCGCGCCATGCTCGATCTCGAAGGTGTCGAAGGACCTGCTGATGTTGCCATCATCGGCGATGCCAACACCGTGCGCGCCGGTATTGAGCGCATCATGGAGGCTGGCGCTACCGAATTCGTCGCGGTGCCATTCAGCAATCGCGAAGCCACCATTGAGGTCCTGCAGTCGATGATGTAGATCGAGCTCGGATCCCAACGATCCGGTTCGCAATGATGTTTCACTATGCGCGGCTTGGGGCCGCGCACAGTCGCGTCAGACCGGAGCCTGCGGGCGCAGTTCCATCGTGGATTCCACGAGGTTGTCGAACAGGTCAGCCAGCAGATCAGCCTTGATGCTCTGACGGCTTGGATCATCCCAAAGGTTGACGCGCTGCAGTGGGTCGGCGACGAGGTCATAGAGCTCGCCCTCGGTCCCGTCGTGCATGGTTCCGGGTCGGTACATGGTGCACACCAGGTTGTCGCGCAGGATGGTTCGGCAGTGCACATCAGTGCCGTCGGGCTGACAGCTATCCCATTCGATCAGTGAACGCTCAAAGCCACGGGCTTCGGCATCTGCGTCGGTGATGGGCAATGGCTTGCCCTCCATCCACGACGGCGGGGTGAGGCCGGCAATGGCACAGAACGTAGGAGCAAGATCAAGCAGTCCGACAGGCTTGGACACGCGTTCGGGATCCTGTTGCACTGCTGATGGCGCCGGGCGCCAGATCAGCGGCAGTCGGGCCAGCGCATCGACGTGATAGGGACCTTTGAACAGGAAGCCGAAGTCGCCCTGGAACTCGCCGTGATCAGTGGTGAACACGATGTCGAGGTCATCGCCCCAGCCTTTGGCGTCAATATGGGCAAGCACGCGGCCGATGGCCTCGTCGATGAGTTCGTTTTCGACATGGGCATACGCGTTGACTTCGCGGATCTGATCTGCAGTCAGCGTGGCCGGAACCCACTTGGCCGGCGCTTCGTAGTTGCTGACCATCTCGCCGTCGTACCACTTGCGCCAGTGGCGGGGCTTGGCATCGATGATGGCCTCGCGCTGGGCGCGATCGGTGACGTAGTTCTCGGGAAGATCGAGCTCGCGCCAGTTGACGCGGTGCATCTCAGAAGCCGGCGGATCCCATGGGTGATGCGGATCGGGAAAACTCATCCAGCAGAACCAGTCATCGTTGGTGCCGATGCTGTCGAGCCATGACATGGTCTGACGGGCAACCCAATCGGTGTGGTACCACTCGGGATCAATCGGATTGACCTTGATCTGCGGAGCGCCGGTGTCGCCGCCGGGCACCCCGCTTACCTCAAGTTCGCGGTCGAGCACCTGGAAGAAGCCACCGAGAGATTCCGGATGATTTTTCTGCATCCACTGGGCGTAATGATTGAAACCAACGGCGCCATGCGTGGCCAGCTCCATGTACTCGAACCCATGGCTGCCGGTTGTCTCGCCCCGCATGGCGTGTTGGTTCTCGCCGAAACGCAGGAACGGATCAAGCAGCGGTTCGAAATGGCTCTTGCCGATAAGTGCAGTGCGGTAGCCGGCTTCGCCCAGCACTCGGGCCACGCTGGCTGACTGCTCGGGCAGCGGCACGCCGTTCATCCACACACCATGAGTACCGACGTTCTGACCGGTGACCATGGTGGCCCGCGATGGCATGCACACCACATTGGTGGGTTGCGCTCGGTCATAGCTGATGCCATTGGCGGCAAGGCTGTCGATGACCGGGGTGCGAGCCACTCGGCCGCCGTTGGCCCCGATGGCGTCGTAGCGCATCTGATCGGTGGTGATGAAGAGGATCTTGCGTCCCATTAGCTGCGCTCCTCGGCGTGATCGTTCAGGATGGTGGCCAAATTCGCGATGGCAGTGGAGGTGGCGCCGTCGAGCACGAATGACATGGGGTCGGGCACGATCTCGGTGCTGTAGGTCAGCAGTGACTCGGGGGACTCGGGTGTGCCGATATCGATGACGTCCATGGTGGCCAGATGGAAACTCACCGGCAGTGGTCCAGTGATCTTGTACTGGAACCGGCGCAGCCGATGGTCGATCGTGATGATGTCCTCGTTCACTGGAAGGCCCGATGCCATGACGATGGTGCGTACGTCGCCCTCCATCGAGACGCCAGTGATGCCGGGGAACCATTCAACGATGCGCATGGGATCGCGCAGCACCTGCCACACATCATCGGGATGTCTGTGAATGCGGACCTGACTGCGACTGGTTGCCATCTGTTCCCCCTTCAACCGAAAACTGAGCCTATTCGTTCGTGACAGTCTGACTGTCACTAGGGCATCTTGGTGCGGTCGCACTAGCGTGCGCAGCCGTGTCCCGAGTTGCCCACATCAATTCACCGATGCATCGCGCCATGACCTCGGTCATCAACCGGGCATGGACCTGGATCCGGGCCCATGGCGCAGTCAATTGGCAGCATCCGCTGGCCCGGAAGTACGGGTCCATGGGTGAGGGCAGCTATCAGGCGTTCCCGCCGGGTGATTGCACCAACCCGCATGCCATCCATATTGGACAGAACTGTTTCATCGGCGCTGGAGTCACCCTTGCTGTCGGTATGCCCACGGAGGTGTTCGCCCCCGACTGTGCGCCGGTGATCGAAATCGGTGATCGCACCACGATCGGCAAGGACTGCTGGTTTGTGGCCCGACACTCAATCGTGCTTGAACACGATGTGATGATCGCTCCCAACGTCTATTTCACTGATCACAATCACACCTATGCCGATCCATGGTTGCCAGTTGGTCAGCAAGTGATCCAAGGCAAGCCCGTGCGCGTCGGCACCGGCACGTGGATTGCTACCAACGCAGTGATCCTCCCTGGCACCACCATTGGCGCCAACTGCACCATTGCCGCCGGTGCAGTGGTGCGCGGCGACATCCCTGATCACTCGGTGGTGGCGGGAATCCCTGGTCGCGTCATCCGTGGTTGGACTCGCGCTGATGGCTGGCAGCCACCATTCACTGAACCGATCGGTGTCGTCGAGGGATGGCCGGTGGGCGTTCCCCCGGAACTTCGCGAGACCGAACCGGAAGCCTGAAACGAAGCCGCGCTCAGACTGGATCGATGTCGATGGTTTCGGCGGGTGAACCATCGGGGAGAAGCAACGCTGCGAGTTCTTCGCACAGGCGGTCGAGCTGGTCGGCGGTGCGTTGGTAGACCGTAAGCCCCTCGCCAACTGGATCGGCGATCTCGTCACCGCCAATACCTGGTGGTCGATTCGGCAGGCGCAGCGTGGCTACTTCGGCACACCAGTCGCGCACGGACTGTTCGGGACGACGGGGCCCTACTTTGCGGCCGAGACGAACAACCTCTCCCATGACGAAGGTGCGATCACGGGCGCTCGGGTCGTGGTTGAGCGAGCCGGTGACATGGTCACGGGTCATGCCCAGCACCAGATCCGCCTCGGCCACAAACGCGGGGGAGAGACGTCGGCTCTCGTGATCGGACAGGTCGATCCCGCGCGCAGCGAGGATCTCCACGGCATGGGCAGTTGCCGGGCCGCCCCAACCGATAGTGCCAGCTGAGTGCACCCGTGCGGTCATGCCTCGACGTTCGAGGTGATGCGCGAGCAGGCCCATCGCCATCGGGGAGCGGCAGGTATTACCGGAACAGACGAACAGGATCTCGATGCACTGATCCTAGGAGTTCGCCGCCGGTGGTCAGGCGGTAGCGTCTCATCGTCATGTTCTTTGCGATCACGCTCCCATTTCTTCCATGACTGCACTTGTCATCGGCACCGGTGGTCTCGCCCGTTCGATCGGCGAGCACTTTGTCTCCGCGGGACGTTCGGTTGCCACCATCACCGCCGATGCGGTGTTCGACGATCGCGTCACCGCAGGCGATGCCCTGCGCTCGGCGGTGGGTGATTCGGTTGTTGAACTTGTGGTGTTGGCCCAGCTTGATCCTGCGGGATTCGCGACTGCCCCCATCACTGCGATAACCGAGCAGCAGTGGGATGACACCTGCGAGCGTTCGCTACGACGAGCGTTCATTGCGCTGCAGCAGGCGCATGATCTCGTCGCCGATGGCACTCCCATCGTGCTGGTACTGCCCAATGTCGGAGCGGTCGGTGTGGCCGGGCTGGTCCCGTTGTGTACAGCGGTCGAGGGCATCAGAGTCATGGCCAAGGCCGTGGCCCGCCGCTGGGGAGCTCGATCCATCACCGTCAACACCATCGGGGTTGAACTCGCAGCATTCATGCTTGGAGATACCGAGGACAGAAGCGGCACAGTGCCACCGGTACCGGTGCTTGGATCGCCAGCACTCCCTGCCTCGTCTGTAGTCGACGATGTGGTCGGGTTGATCGAAGTGTTCGAGTCTCCCGCCGGTCGTGCGGTGACCGGAGCGTTCCTCATGGCTGATCGAGGCACGGTGATGCTGCCGTGAATACCCGAATGCTCGATGGTCAGGTCGTACTGGTCACCGGTGCTGCTGCTGGTGTCGGCCGTGGTGTCGCCGTTTCACTTGCACGAGCGGGTGCTGTGGTTGGCATCGGTGTACGTCGTCCCGAAGCTGCTGGTGAGGTCGCCGATGAGGTGCGCGACGCGGGCGGAACACCTGTGATTCTGCGTTGCGATGTCACCAATGCCCAGCAGTCGGCCGAGGCCATCGAACAGCTCATCGACACCCATGGCCGTCTCAATGCGCTGGTACATAACGCGGTGAGTAACCGGTCGAGCGAACCCACCGATTTCGAGCACGCGGACCTTGACCTCTGGGAGGAGCATGCCTCGGTCACAGTGCGGGCCACCTGGCGCCTTGCGGTGCAGGCCCATCCCCATCTGCGTGCCACGCAGGGCGCATATCTACTGATGACGTCGCCGGCCGGTATCGAAGGTTCGGCACCGCTGCCGTTCTACAGCGCAGTCAAAGCCGCTCAGCGTGGCTTTGTGCGGGCGCTGGCTCGTGAGTGGGGTCCTGACGGCATCCGCGTGAACAGCATTGCTCCGCTGGCCGTTTCACCGGCGCTCGAGAACCTGCGCGCCACCGATCCTGAGCGCGTCGCTCGCATCGAAGGATTGGTGCCACTTGGTCGCCTTGGCGATCCCACCGATGACATCGGACCGCCCTCGGTGTTCCTGTGCAGCCAGGAGGCTCGCTATGTCACGGGTCAGACGCTGGTTGTGAGCGGCGGCCGGTTCACCTCGCTGTAGCGCGTCATTGCTCACCCGGCACTGCCAGCTGTGCTGTCTTACCAATCGCGAAGCCGCGCTCGCAGTTCTTCGTTATGCACAAACACCGGCAATTCGTCGCGGTCATTGACGGTGGGTCGCACCGATGTGCCGCCGTCGACGCAGAGCACCTGTCCGGTGACATAGCCCGCGAGTTCGCTGATCAGGAATAGCACTGCCGCGGCGATGTCATCGGAGGTACCACGACGTCGCATGGGGATGACCTCGAGATCGGTTCCGTCGGTGTCGCCCGCTTTGCGATTGGATGCACTCTTCGGTGTGGCGATGGAACCCGGGGCCACCGCGTTGACACGGATATCACGTGCCCCCCATTCCACAGCAAGCGAACGCGTCAGCGAAAGCACGGCGGCCTTGGCCGCGGCATAGGCCGAGCCGTATGGCATGGCATTGAGCGCAGACACCGTGGCGATATTGACGATCGAACCGCCTTGACCCTGCTCGACCAGCCGGCGACCCACAGCGCGCACCGTGTTGACCGTGGCTCCGAAGTTGAGGTCCATGATGTCGTCGAAGAACACGTCATCGCTGGCGAATGGTGCCCACTGCGGCAGCCACATCCCGCCGGCCACCTGCACGCAACCATGCAGTGTCCCGAGATCGCAAGCGGCCTCGACAACCGGGCTCAATGCGCCGCGGTCGCGCCCATCGGCGATGAGGCCGACGTGTTCGACGCCAATCTCACGAAGTTCATCGGTGCAGACGGCGAGCTTGTCGGCATCGATATCGACAGCCACGATGCGGGCACCGGCACGACCAAGGTGACGACAGACCGCAGTGCCGATTCCGCCGCCGCCGGCTCCGACGACAACGACTGACTTTCCTTCGATCCCCCAGATATCCATGGCCAGACTCTAGGGGTGCTCCGCGTCACGCAATGTCGCCAGGGCGTTGGCCGAGATCGTCTCTCAGGTATGCATGGCGTCGGGGTCGGAAGGACGATGCCAGCCACCTGCAGCCCAGTTGCCGCCATCAACATGAATGGTGCTGCCGGTGATGAACCGCGACAGATCGCTGGCGAGGAACAACGCAGTGGCAGCCGAGTCCTCCGGGGTACCGAAGTAACCGAGCGGCGGCATGAACGCGGGGAGGAACTCTGGTTCGCTCGCCAGCATGGCCAAGCGGGCTTCCTGTTCGCCGGCGCTGGGCTGGCCATCGGGGGCGATGGAGTTGATGCGGATGCGGCGGGTGCCAAGTTCGAGGGCGAGTGATTTGGAGAAGCTGGCGACTGCGGCCTTCATGGCGGCGTAGATGCCGAATCCGGGGCCGGCCTGATGGGCTTCGATGGATGTGAGATTGATGATCGAGCCACCATCGCTCATGACCGGCGCCACGCGTCGCACGAAGTGGGTGAGCTGTGTGAAGTTCTCGGCGATGATCGAGGCTTCACCCTTCGGGGCGGTGTCAAGAAACTGCGAGACGAATGTGCCGCCGGCATTGTTTACGAGGATGTCAACGCGATCGAAGCGGGCAACGACCGCCTCAACGAAGGTGTCGACTGCTTCGGCATCGCGAACATCGAGCACCGCGCTCATGACTGGTCGTCCCAGCGCTTCGATCTCGGCGACGACCTCGGCGAGTTCGGTCTCTTTGCGATCACACAGCGCGAGCGAGGCTCCACAGCGCGCGTACAGCAGAGCGGTGGCGCGGCCGATGCCCTGGGCTGCGCCGGTCACGATGGCCACGCGGTCGGTCAGCAGGATGGACTGTTCATCAAAGAGGTGCGACATGTGCTCACTCTCCCACAGCGCGATGGTGGAACGGAGCGCTGTTGCTCCCGAAAAACCTTGGGTCAGCCAGATTGGTCGGCAGTGCCGACAGGGCGCCGCCAACTGCGCATCGTGGCCCAGACGCCCCAGGCAAGGGCTCCGGTGGGGATCTCGAGGAGATAGGTGAATCCTCGGAACAGGAACACGGCGGCAGTTGCCGCTTCGGCGTGCCCGCCGAAACTGATGAGCGTGGCTGCGGCGCCCGTCTCCACGAAGCCAACACCGCTCGGGGTGATCGGAATGGTCTCAAGTAGTCGGGCGAACGCGAACGCCGCGAACACCTCGATCCACCCGAGTTCGTGGGTATCGAGTCCGATCGAGCGGACACAGGCGAGCAGTAGGAGGTACTGGATGAGGTTGAACAGCACAACCCAGACCGTGATGAGTAACCAGTGGCGTCGTAACAGGCCGATGCTGTGATGGCGGAACTCGAGAACCGAGCGTTCAACGTCGAGTGATGCCAGCCGATGAATGCGCCGAGCCAGTGGCGTGACAAATTTCTGACCAAGGTCGGCGACCCGGATGGCCAGCGCCTCGCTGCGCATGATGAGCGCAAGCACGGTGATGGCGGTGACAAGCGCGGCCACACCGAGGATGGCGGGGATCACGAGTTGGCCGGTATCGCGTCCGGTGGTGAGGAGAAGCACCAACGCAATGACTGGGAGAGCGAGCTTCACGAACACGTTCCACACGCCGGAGACGAGGATCGACAGCGTGACGGTGGGAGGAGAGAACCCCCAGGACATGTCGATGGCGTAGGTGGCGCCGACCCCGACCGCTCCGCCAAAGGGCACCACATTGGACACAGCGCTACCGGCCAGGTTCACGGTGACGGCTTGTCGGCGGCGCAGACCGGGAAGACAATTGACCATCACACCGCTGTAGGCGAGAACGGCGAGCGCCCAGATGCCGCTGAGCGTGGCCAGATGAGCGATGGACAACTGCGAGATCTGGTCCCAGATAGACGAGTAGTGCGAGCCGCTTACGGCAGGCACGACAAAGAGAAACATGATGACGGTGACGGCGAGTGAAAGCGCGCTCTCGATGAGTCGCCGTCGAGGAGTTTTTTTCTGCAGCTCCTGAGAGACAGCGGAGACCGGATCGACGTTGGGGTCGGGAAACTCGCTTTGATCCGGCGAGGTCACGACACCACCGGGGTGAACAGGTCGGCAAATGCGGCGGGGATGGGGCTGTGCGCCACGAACCATTCCGACGCGAAGGCAATGGCGTAGATGTCATCGGGAAGTCCGATGAACACCGCCAATGTGCGGACTGAATCGGCAGACGAGCTGCTGGCCTGGGTGGCATGCGCCGCCATTGAGGCACGCTTGCGGTCCAGCACTCCGGAGACGTCAACCACATGGGTGAGTTGATCATGCGGTGTATACCAACTCGACAGATCCGGTGGCATGAAACCCTCCGGAACCTCAAGGCCGAGACTTGCGGCCAGTTCAATGCCGCCCGAAAGGAATTCGCGATCGATGGTGACTTCGATCATGGCAATGCCAGCGCCTGCCGCTGCCCCGACAGCCACCTCGTGAACACGCACATGATCGGGGTGGCCGTATCCGCCGACCGCATCGTCAGCGATGAGCAGGTCAGCGTGTTCCTCGCGCAGCACTGCGGCGAGGCGATCGATGGCCTCGCCGGTCTCCGCGGCGCAGAACGATCCCTCGGGCCAACCATTGTCGGGTTCAAGCCCAGAGTCGGCGTATCCGAGGAACACCAGTCGATGAACGCCGAGCGCCTCGGCTGAGGCGTGGGCTTCGCGTTGGCGGCGATCGGCGAGTGTTTCACCGGATGCGAGCAGTGTTGGGTCGAAGAAGCCGGCACCGCCATCAGTGGCCAGTACAAGCACGACCCGAGAACCGGCATCGACTGCTCGGGCGATGGTGCCGGCGCTAATGAGCGCCTCATCGTCAGGATGAGCATGGAAGAACACGATTGTGCCGGTGGTCACCGTCACATTGTGTCAGGCCCTCATGTCGGAGCGGTTCCCATTGGTACTGCCGGGGATGATCGCTGGCGGAGTACCGTGCAGCACTGTCGTTCACCGCATCGGGGAGGTGGGTTGTGGCCGACGCCGGACCCAATTCCCAACCCAATTCCCAACCCAACCTCGGACGCGACGCCGGAGGCGACCGACCGCTGCGTATTGGTCTGGTCTCTGACTGTTACGTGCCTCGTCTGGGTGGCATTGAAATGCAGGTGCATGATCTCGCCCAGCAGTTGCAGCGGGCCGGCCATGAGGTTGTGGTCATCACACCAACACCCGGTCCCACAACTGTCGACGGTGTCCGCGTGCAGCGCATCGACGTCCCCTTGCTCCCGTTCGATATTCCCTTCACCCGAAAAGCATTCCGGGCAGTTGGTTCGTTGTTACGTAGTGAACGGGTCGACGTGGCGCATTTCCAGGGTGGAATCGCCAGCCCCATGACCTACATCGCAGCGCGGGCCGCGCAGCGCGCTGGGGTTCCCAGTGTCATCACGCTCCACTGTGTCTGGGGCTACGCGGCGCCAGGGTTCGCCCTGCTCGATCGCCTCACCGGGTGGGGGGATTGGCCTGTGGTTCTTTCCGCGGTCAGCGATGTGGCCGCGGAGCCCATCCGACGAATCGCCGGCCCTACTCATCCGGTTCTGGTGCTTCCCAATGGCATCTCCAATGATGTTTGGCGCGTCGAACCGGCACCACGAACTCCCGGAGTCGTCACCCTGGTGTCGGTAATGCGGCTCGCGCCGCGTAAACGACCAATGCATCTGTTGCGGATGGTTCGTCGCGTTGTCGATCAACTCCCACCGGATCTCCGTCTCAGAGTTGTTGTCATTGGCGATGGTCCCGAACGCACGCAGCTGGAGAAGTATCTGCGTGCCAATGGACTCACCGAAGTTGTCGAACTCGTCGGTCGGCGTTCACGTGACGAAATTCGAGAGATCTTTGCCACCGCTGATGTCTTTGTCGCTCCCGCCAACCTCGAATCCTTTGGTATCGCCGCGCTGGAGGGTCGCTGTGCCGGCCTGCCGGTTGTGGCCAAGGCGCAGACCGGTATCCGTGAGTTCATTACCCATGAACGCGAGGGGTTGCTGGCCACCTCTGATGACGACATGGTGGTGCAGCTCACCCGAATCATTCGCGATCAGGATCTGCGGGATCGGATGACTGCGTTCAACAGATCAACACCATCGCCGGTGGACTGGTCCGATGTGGTGGCAAAAAATGTCGAGGCGTACCGACTGGCGATGACGCTGGTCTAAGTCGTGGCCGAACCGCTGGCCGAACCGCTGGCTTACTTCCCGGCGAGTACCGGGCCCCGGCCGGCACGTGCGACCACTCGTGCGATGGCGAAGCCCGCAAGGAAGATCACTGCGCCACCCACCGCGTCGAGCCAGTAATGGTTGCCGGTGATGATGACGACGGTAATGGTGACGATTGGATAGAGCACTGCGAGTGACTTCGCCCACCAACTGCGCACTCGGGGATAGAACACCGCTGTTCCCCACATGGCCCAGCCGCAGTGCAGCGATGGCATGGCGGCAAACTGATTCGAGATGCTTTTCATTCCTTCGGAGTTGAACGACCAGAAGGTCGGGTACTTCACCAGCGTGTCGACGAATCCGTAGTGGGCTCCGCCCATGGAGTCGAGCAGCCGCGGTGGCATCAGCGGGAACGTGGCGAAACCAATGAGGCCAAGCAGCGTGCCGATGAGCAGCGTGGTTCGCCACAGCGAGTAGTCATCGGGGAACCGGACGTAGAGGAAGCCAAGGCCGAACAGGGTGGCGGCGATGTACACCGAACCGTAGAAGTAATTGGCGACCACAATCGCCGGCGTGAAATTGAGCGCCCAGATCTGCATCTGTCGCTCATGGAACAGCCCGATTGCTTTCTGCCAGCCGATGAGGCGTTCGGCATTGGCGTATGCCCGAGCCGGGTTGGCCGAGGACACATTGCGGATGCTCTCGTAGACGACATCGACGACCAGTACGAGAATGATTTCTCGCCACCAGTAGAGCTTCGAGCCGTCGGAGAGAATCTTTCCCCGCCGCCAGCGAGGCGCGACGCGTTCACTGTTTGGCTCGTCGCCGGCAGCGCTGTCGATTGTCGAGGTGATCTCGGTCATTTCGTACCTACGAGCACGGCGATGGTTCCTGAGGAGGATACGACGTAGACCTCGCCCTGATCGTCCTGCCCGAAGCTCACAAGCGACTGTGGGTCGACAGATGCACGAAGCGTGTGATCATCAAGGCGGACACCGCGGCGACTCAGGAGTCCCCGGATCTGACTGGTGCAGTGATCTCCGTAGACGTAGACGCCCTGCAGCGCCGTAATTGCCGTGCCCCGATAGACGAACCCGCCGGTGATTGCGCAGTTCCCGTTCTCGTGGGAGTACGTGGCGACAGGCTCCACGAGATCGGTCGCAGTGCCGGCGGCGGTCGTGGCGCTTGAGCCACCATCGATGTTCCCCTCGCGCAGGGGCCAGCCGAAGTTGGCTCCCGGAGCCGCGTCATGGGCGAGTTCGTCGATCTCCTCGCGCTCGCTTTGGCCGACATCGCCGATCCAGAGGTCGCCGGTTCGGCGATCAAAGCTGAACCGCCAGGGATTACGCAGCCCGAGCGCCCATACTTCGGGAGCGCCGCCACTTTGCGCGAACGGGTTTGTTTCCGGGATCGAATACGGCGTGGATCCGTCGGTCACCGCAGGATCGATGCGGAGGATCTTGCCGAGCAGCGATCGGGGGTCCTGGGCGTTGGATGCATCAACCGGTCGACCGCCGTCGCCGGTTCCTATGTAGAGGTATCCATCGGGTCCGAGCGCGAGTTGACCGCCGTTGTGATTATTGGCGGTCCGATGCGAGATGGTGAGCAGCACCTTGCGACTCGACGGGTCGACCCGCGGACGCGACACCGACAGTGGTGCTGTGCTGGTCGTCGATGACGGGGACGGGTCGACGTTGTCCTCCGGGATCGTCGGTGCACCGGAGTCGTCGAGCACATCGGTGATTGCATACGACGCGATCACGATGTCACCATTTTTCGCGGTGTGATCGACATAGAGGGTTTGGCCGTCAGAGGAGAAGGCGAGCCCCAGAAGTCCGCGTTCGCCCTCGGTGCTGGTGAGATCAGAGAGATCGAGTACGGCCGATGGTTGGAGTTGGTAGCCGCTGCGGGTGGCCTGGGAACGGGTCAGATCCCAGGTGGTCGTACGGGCGATGACTTTGATGTGACCGCCGCGCTCGGCCACCCAGAGCTGGTTGCGCATGGGTCGGGCAACCAGAGCGATCGGAGAATCAAGCCCGGACGCAACGGGGTCGAGTCGGACTGCAGCAGTGAAGGTTGTGGGCCCGGGCCCGGGATCGATTGGTGCGGTGGTCGTGATGCTGTCGACACCCGCGGCGTTGCTTTTGGTGGATGTGCCGCAACCGGCCATGACTGAAGTCGCCAGCAGAACCAGTGCGAGCCCGACGGCTACGAACCTCGGGTTCAGGATCCGGGCCGCAGGGGCCGTGCTCAATCGGGGAAGGGACATAACGATCCGAGGTTAGCGAGGCTCAGGAGTCGCCGGTCGGCGTGTCCGGAACCTGTTTGTCACCTTGCGTTCACCTGAGCGACAGAGATTCACCCACTGTTGGTGACTGGTTGGTTGCCCATATTCGGCATCTGCCGTTGACTGGGGCTCTCGATGTGGTCCGGCGCGTCCGGACACGACCGAGCCCCCCTCACCCCTTCCCGATGGAGCAGTGGAATACCCGTGTCAGAGACTGCTGTGGATGATGCGCCGGCACCGATCCCCGCCTCGCCGAAGGTTGGTCCGACCCCACGGATCGTCACTGAGGTACCTAGCGCCGTTGACCGACGGTTCAACGCCGTCACCATGGGCGCAGGAATCTCAGTTCTCGTCCTTTTGCTGCTCGTCGGCGGCTTCCTGCTCATTCAGAGCTCTGATGCCATCTCCCAGACCGGCATCCTTCGGTTCCTGACACGCACCGAATGGCGCACCGATGTGCAGCCTCCGGCAATCGGCGTCTTTGGGCTGCTCACCGGCACAGTGCTGGTTGCGCTTGTGGCGGTGTTCTTCGCAGTGCCGCTCAGCGTGTTCTGCGCTCTCGCCATCACCGAGTATTCAACGGCACGTCGACGCAAGTGGCTCATTGGTGTGGTCGATCTGCTTGCCGCAGTGCCGAGTTTGCTCTTCGGTCTCTGGGGCTTTTTGTTCCTCTCCGACAAGATGGTTCCGATTTCGCGCTGGCTGTCAGACAACCTCGGGTTCATCCCGTTTTTCCATACTGAGCAGAACGCCAGCCTGACCGGTTCGATCTTCATCGCCGGCGTTGTCGTGGCCCTTATGGTCCTGCCGATCATCACCTCTGTCACCCGGGAAGTCTTCTCACAGACCCCGGCAGGGGAGAAGGAAGCGGCACTCGCTCTCGGCGGTACCCGATGGGGCATGATCCGCGCGGTGGTTCTGCCTTATGGGCGTGGCGGCATCATCGGTGGCTCGATGCTCGGCCTGGGCCGTGCACTGGGTGAAACCATTGCCGTGGCGCTGCTCCTTCCGCAGGTGCCGCAGCGCATTGGCGACAGCATCCACATCCTGCAGAACGGCGGCGCAACGGTGTCGGGCTTCATTGCCAATCGTGCCGGCGCTGACTCGTTCACTGTGTCGGGTCTGATGGCAGCCGGTCTCGTGCTGTTCATCATCACGCTGGCAACCAACATGGTCGCCTCAGTGGTCGTATCCAAGAGCCGTTCTGGCGCGGGGGTTGACCTGTGAGCGAGACGACTGTTACTCCGCCGACTTCACCTCAGCGCGCTGCTCCTTCGCGTCCCGGCCCAGTTCGTCGGGCTCGTCGCCCGCGGGAGTTCACCAACTTCGATGTGGTCGTTCTCGTCGGATCGCTCATCAGCGCCTTGTGCTTCAACTGGCTGATCTTCTACCGCCTCACTGCCGGCGCAAGCCTCTTCGGCTTCCTTCTGTGCTCCTATCTCAGCTTCCTCGCCTTGTTCGCGGTCGTTACCGCTGATCGGCTAGGTCGTCTTGTGGCCACCGATCGAGTGATGACGGTCGTGGTTGTCAGCGCGGCGGCGATCGTATTCGTTCCGCTGGTGCTGCTCATCGGGTACATCCTTGTGCAGGGCCTCAAAGCGCTGCGTCCCAACTTCTTTGTGAATGATCAGCAGGGCATCACACCGGTTCTTCCCTCCACCGCCGGTGGGGCATCGCATGCCATTGTCGGCTCGATCGAACAGGTGGGTCTGGCACTTTTGTGGTCGCTGCCGCTCGCGCTCGCAGCTGCGGTGTTCCTCAACGAGTCGCGTAGCAAATGGCGTCGACCCGTTCGCATCTTCGTCGATGCCATGAGCGGCCTTCCCTCCATCGTTGCTGGTCTGTTCATCTTCGCCACGCTCATTCTTCCGTTCGCCAAGAGCGGCAATCCGCTGTTCGGTTACAACGGCTTCATGGCCTCGCTTGCCTTGGCGATCACGATGCTGCCCACCATCACCCGCACTGTTGATGTGGTGCTTCGTCTTGTTCCCGATGGCCTTCGCGAAGCATCGCTCGCACTTGGCGCATCACGGGCTCGCACCGTGTTCTCGGTGGTGTTTCCCACCGCTCGTACCGGCATGACCACCGCCGTGGTGCTTGGCATCGCCCGCGCGGTCGGCGAAACCGCACCGCTGCTGTTCACGGCGTTTGGCTACGACCTCATGAACGCCAACCCTTTCTCGGGGTCGCAGGAGAGCTTGCCGCTGTTCGTTTATCGCAATATCCGCAAGCCTGATATCTCCGCAATCGAACGTGGTTTCGCCGGCGCCCTTGTGCTGCTGCTTCTGGTGGTGGCGCTCTTCGCCCTTGCCCGTTTCATCGGTCGCGACCGTTCGAAACGCCGTGGCGCGCCAAAAGGTGGCGGCGCTGCGGTGCAGACCAATCCCGATGATCCCTTCAACTCGCCGACCTCGGACGCATTGGCGCCCGCGGGTGCTTTGGCGATGAATCCACACATCCAGGAGCCGATGACCCCATGACTGACCTCGATGAAAGGGCACTGCCCATGACTGATTCCGGAATTCTCCTCGCCGAACGACCGTCGGTCGGTCGAGCCACGATCATCGGTGGTCCGCCTCCGGGTGCGGCGACGCTCGAAGCCAAGGGAGCCTGCGCGTGGTTCGGTGAGCGTCTCGTGCTCGAGGGTGTTGACCTCATCATGCCTGCCGGTCAGGTCACAGCGCTTATTGGTCCTTCGGGCTGCGGCAAGTCCACGTTCCTGCGTCTGCTCAATCGCATGCATGAGCTCATTCCGGGCGCAGCACTCGACGGCGAGATCCTGCTCGATGGTGACGACATCTATGCCACTGGCACCCGAGCCCAGCAGGTTCGCATGCGCATCGGCATGGTGTTCCAGAAGCCCAATCCTTTCCCAGCCATGAGCATCCGCGAGAACGTCCTTGCTGGTCTCAAACTTGCTCGACTCAAGTGCGACGAGAAGGACGATCTTGTTGAGCAGTCGCTGATTCGCGCCGGCCTCTGGAAGGAAGTACGTGATCGTCTCGACAGCGCCGGTGGTGCGCTCTCCGGTGGTCAGCAGCAGCGTCTGTGCATCGCCCGATCACTTGCGGTGCAGCCCAATGTGCTGCTCATGGACGAACCGTGTTCGGCGCTCGATCCCACCTCAACTCGACGTGTCGAGGAGACCATTGACGAACTTCGCGGTGAAGTGACTGTCGTCATCGTCACGCACAACATGCAGCAGGCCAATCGTGTCTCTGACAGCTGTGCGTTCTTCCTCGCCGCCGAGAACCAGCCCGGTGTCGTTGTCGAGCAGGGTCCCACCCGCAAGATGTTCGAGAACCCCGACGATCCCCGCACCCTTGACTATGTCGAAGGTCGCTTCGGCTGATGTCTGGTTACCTCATTCGCTGCGCAACGCGACTTCTCGCCGTTGTCAGCGTGTTGGCATCGGGAGCATTGCTTTCGCTCTCGGCGGCTCCTCCTGCCAGCGCGGCCCCGGCGCGCATCAATGGCCAGGGATCCTCCTATGTGGCACTTGCCATGCAGCAGTGGGTTGCCGACGCGCAGACCTCCGGCCTACAGGTGAACTATCTGCCTACCGGTTCCCCGGCTGGTCTCACCTCCTTCGGGCAATCCCTCGCCGATTTCGCTGGTACCGAAGCGGAGTTCTCGGCGCTGTCCACTCAGGGCATCGGTGACACCCGCGGCTACCAGTACGTACCCGACGTCGCTGGCGCAGTGGCGATCATGTACAACGTCCAGGATACGGCTGGCCGCAAGGTCGATTACCTGCATCTGACCCGGCGCACTATCGCCCGGATTTTCACTGGCGACATCACATCCTGGAGTGATCCGGCGATCACGGCCGACAACAAGGGTCTCGTGCTGCCGAATCAGCCCATCAATGTGGTGTACCGCGGTGGACAGTCAGGTACCACCGGGTTGTTCTACGACTTCGTCGCCAACGTGGCCCCCGATGTGTTCGGACCATGGGCGGCACGCAACAGCTTCCCCACGTCGGTTCGCATCATCCAG
Source organism: Microthrixaceae bacterium (assembly GCA_947449015.1). Taxonomy (GTDB): domain Bacteria; phylum Actinomycetota; class Acidimicrobiia; order Acidimicrobiales; family Acidimicrobilacustridaceae; genus Acidimicrobilacustris. Next base: position 42,389 of record CANFQA010000011.1, read on the forward strand.
CTCGACAGTTCGCCAGGGTTCGTGCCGAAATCCCAAGCGTTCCAAGGTTCAGATCAGATCGCCCAGTACATCGGCAGCGGTCAGGGTCTCTGGAGCATCGGCTACGACGAGTTCGGCTATGCCAAGACCTATGACGTGAGTGCCGCGTGGGTTGAGAACGCAGCCGGCCAGTCAGTCCTTCCCTATGCCGAGAACATTTCGGCTGCGCTCGAATCGGCGGCGCTGCGTTCTGATCTTTCGCAGGAACTCTCGGGTGTCTACAACTCAACCAACCCGATCGCCTATCCAATCTCGGCCTACAGCTACATCGTCACCCAGTGCACCAGGTCCGCTGATCGCCCCACCTGTCAGGGGCCATATCCCAACTCCGGTATCACCGAGACGCTCACGAGTTGGATGCGCTACATCGCATGCGAAGGTCAGGTGAATATGGCCCGCATCGGCTATTCACCGCTGCCACCCAACCTCTCGCAAGAGGTGGCGAATTCGATTGCCCGCCTCACGGGTGCCCCAGCCGAGCAGCTCAGTGCTGCCAACTGTGCCAACCCTCGATTCAGTGGATCAGTGGGTGATGGCGGCGCACCGCCTGTCGATCCGATCGCCAATGTTGATTCCATTGGCGGGGGAACCGACATTGGTGCGGATGGCACTGGAACCTCGGCAGCAGGCGGGGGCAAAGGGTTGGTTGTTTCCAGCGGAGGCGGCAGCACTGACTGGCGTCGTGCCACCCCAGTTGCCTACTTGGGCCCGTCGGTAGCTTCGTCGAGCCCGATCGCCGTACTTGGCCTGGTGGCGATCATGGTTCTGCCGTTGGCGGTTGGTGGCGTGATCGCCCGCCGACGCCGGGTTGGCTCACCCAAGGCCTGAGCCAAACGTCTCAATAGTTGGTCTGATCTTCACCTTCTGTTCGGATCATCTCGGTTACCGGTTCACCTTGGTACCGCAGAATCCCCTGTGTCGTGCAAGGTGCCGACACATTGCAGCTCCCCGAAACCCACCTTTCCGAAAGGACCCATGCTGTGAAGAGTTCTCTTCTCAAGCGCAGTCTCATCGCCGGTGCAGTGGTTGCCACCTCGGTCGCCACCTACATCCCGATGATTTCCGCTGCGTCTGCCGACGTCATTGCCGCCGGCGGTTCCGACACCACTGAAAATGTGATGGGGTCGATCCTGTCGCAGCTCAACACCGACGCAAACCCGACGTACAACATTCCGGTGTACTCGGCGAGCAATTTCACGGTTCCGGCTGACGCCAACTGCCCGTCGGTCACCTACTACCCGCAGAGCACCACTGGGCTTACCTACCCGAATCAGGTCGCCCCGAACGGTTCCGGCGCTGGCCGCAACTTGCTGCGTGATTATGTTGCCAGCACCCGCAAGTTCGCCAACGGCTCCGAGGTCACGGTTGCGGGTCAGGGCCAGCCGGCCTATGACGCCGCTACCGGGGTGAAGGGCTGCCTCGACATCGCCCGCTCATCCTCCTACGGCTCAGCGTCACCGGCCGCGACCAAGGGTCAGTACTTCGCGTTTGCTCTGGACGCAGTGTCCTGGGCCTCGCCAAGCACCCTTGCTCCGTCCACGCTCACCCTGACGCAGCTGTCAAAGATCTACGACTGCACCTACACCAACTGGTCGCAGGTCGGAGGCACTGACGGTCCGATTCAGCGTTATCTGCCGCAGAGTGGCTCGGGTACCCGCGATTACTTCGTGACCGATCTCCTCGGCCTTTCGAAGACTTTTTCGTTCGGCACGGGCGACAATTGCCCGGCAGTCAAGGTGCTCGATAAGAACGGCAATGGCTTCGAAGAGAATCGTGGCGATCGCATCCCCGACGCTGATCTTCAGAAGGCCATCCTGCCGTTCTCAGCAGGCCAGTGGTCCTACCAGGCCAATAACGCCGCGAACCCCTCGATTGATCAGCGCAAGTCCGCCGGTGGCGTCACGACTGTCATCAAGGGAATCGACAAGCACGATGGTGACTCGCAGCTGTGGAACTCCACCCCGGTTGCTTGGAATGACATCGACGGCCGCTACCAGCTCAATGATGCTGGCTGGGCCACGGTTGACACCAGCACCGACGCTGGTGGATACCCGGTCATTGAGGGCAACACCACGCAGGCCTCGGGCTCAGCGTGGAACATCGTGGCTTACCCCGGCGTCCGCCTTGTGTACAACGTGCTGCACACCGATTCGCCGAGCTACTCCGTTGCTCGCGGCCTCGTGGGCTTCAACAACGTTGATAGTGGTGTGAAGAGCACGCTGTGCAGCGGTGGATTCAAGACCACCATCGCCGCCTACGGCTTCTCGCCGCTGACGAACACGGCGAATGGCACGTCGAACATCGCCGGCTCCACCTGCCGTCGCTACCTCGCCTAATCAAACGAACGAACCCGGTGCAGGGGTGGGATCGCAGGTCGGTCTCACCCCAGCACCAAGGTGAAAGGTCACCGATGTCCGCAATTCGCTCCACCTGGCTTGAACCGAGAGTCATGGTCCCCTCCGTCATCGCAGTGGTGGCGGTCGTGGCCCTACTCACGGTGCTGCTGGTGGGCGGAGGTTCGGGTGGAACGACTGGAACCGCTGCTGGTGCCAATGCAACAACGTCAGAGGTTTCCGGATCCGGATCGACTGACACCGGCGGTTCTCCAGCATCATCGGTAGTCCCCACCCCGACGACACCGCAGGGTCCCTACACCACACCGACAATGCCGGTGCAGGTGGAGGTGCCCGATTCCGCTGGGGTTTCCCAGACCGACGGGGTCCTCGATGGGCAGGCCGTCACGGTTCACGCCAGTCCCGAATCCGGATCTCAGCTCTTCGGGGTCGAGGCCAGGTTGTGTCGGGGTGATGTGGCGGTCTCCAGTGACGGGGACTTCGCTCCCACGCTGGGCGGTGTGTGTATCGACAAGCCACTCTCAACCGGATCCGACGCCAAGGTCAGTGTCGTCGGAGTCGAGCCCTACTCGGGGCTGGATGTCACCTTCCGAGTTGGTGTCGGTTCCACCACCTTCATGACCCAGTACGACGGATCTACCGCCATCACCTGCGGTCCGGGTTCTCCTTGCCAGATCGTGCTCAAGCTTCAGTACCCGAAGGGATTCGGCTTCAAGGGAATCCCTGTTACCTACCGCTGATGCATCTCCTGCTGTTGTTCTATTCCTCGCCGTTCATCCATAGACCGGGCGCCGTGCGCTCGAGAGAGGTCACACTCTGATGATTCGTACCTTCCGATCCCGCCTCGTGGCTGTGTCCACCGGTGTGCTGCTCACCGCAGCCACACTCGGTTCACTTGCCCCGATGGCCCAGGCTGAGACCGTGGCAGGGCAGATCCCCGCCACGATCACTGCCTCACCCACCACGGGGCTCGTCTCGGGCTCCACGGTCACGGTCTCAGCCACTGCTGACACCAACTGGAACATCTATTCACTCCGGGCTCGCCTCTGTAAGAGCGATGCCGTCATCAACAACGCTGGTGACTTCTCGCCGACCCTCGGCGGAAACTGTGTTTCCGCTCCGCTGGCCAACAACACCGACAGCGATGTCACTGTGAACACCGAACCCGGATCTCGCGGTTCAGCGTCACTTGATTTCAAGGTCGGCGCCGGCAGCAACACCTTCACCACCCAGTACGACGGCTCAACGACGATCGCATGCGGCGTCACCTCAGCCACCGGGTGCAAACTCGTTGTCGAGATGTCGGCCACCAATCTTGCGGCCCGCGTGATCTACACCTCGTTCCCGCTCACGTATGCCTTGCCTGCTGCTCCTACAAGTGTCACCGCAGCTTGGGGTAACGCCAAAGCACTGGTGTCCTGGACGGCTCCTGCCTCCCAGCAGGGCCTGCCGGCGGTGACGTCCTACACGGTGACCTCCTCGCCCGGCAGCTTCACCTGCACCACCGCAACCACATCGTGTGAGGTGCCAAGTTTGAGCAACGGCACGCCGTACACGTTCAGCGTGGTCGCCACCAACGCGCTCGGTGACTCCTCGGCCTCAACCCCGTCGACTGCAGTCACGCCGTCGAGTGCTCACTATGTACTCTCGGCCACTCCGACAACCGGACTTGTTTCTGGAAACACTGTGGCGCAGTCGGTCACGATGAGCTCGGGATACAACCTGTATTCGGTTCGTACTCGCCTGTGTCTGGCATCGGCCACCATCAACAACGCTGGTGATTTCTCGCCGACGCTCGGTGGTAACTGTGCCGCGGCACCGCTGGCCAGCAACACCAACAACGACGTCACTGTGACGACAACTGCTGGTAACCGCAACGCAGCCACGCTGAATTTCAAGGTGGGTTCGGGTACCAACACCTTCACCTCTCAGTACGACGGCTCAAAGACCGTTGCATGTGGCCCGAGCGCACCAGCAGCATGTGCCCTGGTGACCGAACTCAGCTACACCACTGCACTTGGCGTTGGCAAGGTCGTCTACACCTCCACGGCCCTCACCTATGCCACTGCCCCGGCTGCCCCGGCAGCCCCGACTGGCGTGCGCAATGGTACCGGCGCTGTGACCGTGTCCTGGACTGCTCCGGCTTCAGATAGCACGATCACGGGCTACACCGTTGAGGCTTCGCCCCAGGTCGCTAGCGTGACCAAGGGCTGCACCGTTGCAGGAAACGTGACGAGCTGTTCGGTGACAGGTCTGACCAACGCCACCAGTTACACCTTCAAGGTCAAGGCCACGAGTGCTGCCGGAGTTGGTGCGTTCTCCGCCAACTCTCAGGGGATTGCTCCCTCCGCTACGGCAGCAGCAGTTTCGGCCAACCCCTCGGGGTTCGCTGTTGACACTGCGTCGAATGGCACCTTCGTGGTCCACTGGACCGCACCGACGGACAACAGGGGATCAAGCATCATCTCCTACACCGTCACTGCAACGAAGAGTGGTGAAACCACTCGAAGCTGCACGGTGAACTTTGGTACGAACTCCTGCAGCGTCGCCAATGTTGTCAACGGTGTGAAGTACACGCTCAAGTTGGTGGCGACGAACTCGAAGGGCAACAGCACCGGTAGTAGCCTGACGAACAAGCTGACCACGGCTGCACCTGATGCCCCGACTGGGGTCTCTGCAACCCAGACCGGCAATAGCACGTCACCAGTCAAGGTGTCTTGGACCAAGCCCAACACCAATGGTTCAACTATCACGCTGTACACGGTCACCGCGTACCGCAACAACGTGCTGGTGGACGGGAAGTCGTGCACGAGCGGTGGTGCAGCCAACTGCACCATCAGTGGTCTGACCAAGAACACCACGTACACCTTTAAGGTCACCGCTACCAATGGCGCAGGCATAAGCCTGGCCGGCGTTTCAAGCGGTTACACCACGAAGGCCTGATGAGGAGTTACTGATCCGATGATGACCCCCCGGCTTCGCCGGATCGGTTCGCTGGTGGTGGTGAGCGCCGTGGCAGTTGCTGCGGTACTCACCACCTTCGGCGCGTCAATCGCCCCTGTGCACGCAGCCGATAACGCATCGGCACCATGGACCGTGTCGGTGACCCCTAACACGGCCCTCACCGATGGCCAGTTGGTCTCGATCAACCTTCAGACCACGACCGACCATCGGATCTACGAGGCGAACGCGCAGATCTGTCGTCTCGGTGTTGACTACGCCCCGAGCGATGGAGAGCGCCCGGCCACAGACTTTTCAGCCGGCGATCTCAACTGCCCCGCTGTCCCGATCTCTTCGAGTGCTGACGTGCAGACCGGCGACGAAAACACCTACATCGGCGCGGTCGAACCGGGCGGAGAGACCTTCAGCATGTACGTCGGGAGTGGAGTGGTTGAGTGGCCTGCCTCCTCAAGCGGCCGGACCCAGCGCCTGGCGTGCGACTCTGAGAATCCGTGCGCGCTTGTGGTGGAGGTCTATGGCTCCACTGCTCCAGGTGTTGCTCGTTGGATCCCCTACGTCCAGACCCTTAACTACCGGGTCGATGATCCGGTCGCCGGCTGCGGCGGACCGGCGACTGGCATCCTCAATACTGCTGGGGCTGAACGAACCACTGATGTTTGGATTAACTGGACTCTCGATCAATGTCACCTCCCCGGTGCGCAGGCTGGGGCCGCAAGTCGGGCAAGTTTCTCTGGCGAGGGTGATGCCATGGACGGCTATTCGAGCGGCGCACTTGATCTTGCCTATAGCGCCGTTGGGTATGAGCCGGAACCGAAGCTCGGTCTCGGAACAAGATCCGAACCACTCGCCGCGCGCGCGTCGAGCGCCGTGCCGCTGGGGCTGAATGCCACAGTTGTTGCCGTTGGCAACGGCCGTCAGGGACCGAACAACCGCAAGATTCCGTTCTCCGATGTCAAGCTCACCATCGATATGGTCGCTCACATGTTTTCCGGCGGAGCGAGCGACTTCAACGATTACTCGTTGAGTGATTTCCTTGATCTCAATCCGCAGTTCCGCACCGTGAGCGTGTTTTTACCAGCAGCAATCCAGGTGGGTGCGTTCGCTCCTGCTGATGCATCGTCTTGGTTTCTCACCAGCTTCATGAAGGCGAATCGTCCCGAGCTCTGGAAGGTTCCGGACACCAATAAGTTCGGCCCGGAACGGGGTCTCACCAGAAACGCTGAAATCGCGTTTGGCTTGGCTTCCCCCTCCTTCAACGGTGCCGTTGACATGTTCACTGGCAATTCCGTGCTGGTGAAGACGTTGCGGAGCCAGAACACCAATGCGTACGGCGGTATCTGGTACCTCACTGATCTGGCGACTGCCAAGCGCCTCGGCCTTTCCGTCGCCAGCATTGAAAATGCCAATGGCGACTTCGTTTCTCCTACTGCTGCGTCCATGACCGCGGCGGTGGCCACGATGACGAAGACCGATGACGGGCGCCTCATGCCTGACCCCACTGCAACAGTGGCTAAGGATGCAGTGCAGCCCTATCCGCTGACCTTCGTTGACTACGCCATTGCGCCGACCTCGAAGCTCGTGGATTCGACCTGCAAGGGTCGGACCGCATCGCAAGCGCTGCTCAGCACCTGGCTGAACTACGCGGTCGCTGATGGGCAGGGCAAGCTGCCCGACGGGTATGTGCCACTTCCCGAGGATCTGAAGGCTTCGGCCACCGATGCAATCGCCAAGGTTGGCTCGGTGACGCCCGATTGCTTTATCGAGGGGGATGCTCCGGGTACACCCGAGCCTCCGGACAGCGCCGGAGCGAATTCGTCAGGCGGCGTTGGTCGCGGTGGCCAGCGAGCCTCCACCGGGGCACCCGCCAACGGAGAGACACCAGTAGGTGGCGGAACGAATCGAGCCTCCGATGTGGCCTCTGCTGAGGTTCCAGAGTTCATGTCGCGGTCGGCTGCGAGTACGGCGGCCGCCCTTGGCGGTCTCGTCGTCGTGTTCGGTCTGCTCACCACCATGGCGCTGGCCACAACTGGCCGCATGCCGTCGCTTGCCAGCATCCGTTCCCGATTCGGAGGCACCCGATGAGTCTGTTTGAGGAAGTCTCCGTCGTCGGAAGTCTTGACGTCCTTCCGCAGCACCGTGAGTTCGCGCCACAACCTGAGGCCGCGCCAATGCATCGCCCCGGAGTCCCCTCCGGGCGATTGCTCGCGTTGTGGGTGGTTGTTCTGCTTGTGGTTGTCGCGGTTGTGCTCATCGCCGTCGAGCCGTTGTTCCAGCAGCGTGAGCAGTCATTGCTGCTTTCGGACTACCGCGAGTCGATCCAAATGGCGGCGAATCAGTCCACCGGTCTCGGTGGGGTCGAGGTTTCGACCACGGCACCAGAGTTCGGCAGCCCCGTCGGGATTATGGAAATCGGGCCGTTGGCACTCCAGCAGGTGATCGTCGAGGGCGCGTCCTCCCCGGTCATGCAGAACGGTCCGGGACATGTCCCTGGCACCGCGGCGCCTGGTCAGCCCGGTAACAGCGTCATCGTTGGTCGGTCCGCGCTGTTCGGTGCACCGTTCGCCGATCTCTCGGCGCTTGCCGTCGATGATCTGATCGCGGTCTCCACCACCCAGGGCCAGGTTGTCTATCGCGTTGCCGAGGCGTCATCTGTGCAGTTGAGCAACGCCAAGTCAGCGAACGCCTCGAAGCCCACAGCAGCCGCAAGTAGCACCTATTCGCCGATTCTGGATTCCGGTCGTATCTCCATCGATGACCTGTACGGCCCGTCATCGGACGATCGCCTCACGCTGGTCACATCGAACAGCGCGTTCCCGTTCAATACCGCTGATGCCCGCGTCGTGATCGCAGTCATGGATGGCAAGCCGTTTGCTCCCACTCCGCAGAACGGTCGAAGCACACGTCAGACCGGCACCAGCGGTGACACCTCTCGCTGGCCAATGGCCCTGCTCGCTCTTCTCTGTCTCGGCGGCGCAATTGTGGGCGCGGTGCTGCTCTACCGTCGTTCAAGCCCGCGGGTTGCCTATCTGCTTACCGTGCCGCCACTGCTGGTGTTCGCCGTGGTCGCCTCGGAGACGCTGAGTCAGTTGCTCCCCGCCTGGTTCTAGGTCGTCTCCACTCGTTCAAGATCGCTGCTTGCGCGCAACACAGCCGGTGATCAGCGCGGCGGACGGACCAGGCCTTCTTGCACCACGGTGACGGCAAGCTTGCCATCGGCGGTGAACACCTCGCCTCGGGCGAAGCCGCGACCACCTGAGGCCGATGGTGTGTCCTGCGCGTAAAGCAGCCATTCGTCGGCTCGGAACGGGCGATGGAACCACATGGCATGGTCGAGGCTGGCCATGAACACGTTGTCGACAGGACCGAGGCCGTGCGGAAGCAGGGCGGTGTCGAGCAGCGTCATGTCAGAGGCATAGGTGAGCGCGCAGGCATGAAGCACCGGATCGTCAGGTAGGCGACCCGTGGCCTTGAGCCAGATGCGCTGATACGGCGGCAGCTCGCGCTCGCGATCGGTGGGAGACCAGTCACAGTTGCGCAGGTCGAACGGAAGGTCGAGCTCGAAGCGTTTGTCGCCGTGCTCAGCGGCCACTTCCGCCCATCGCTCCTTGATATCAGGAAGACCTTCGGGAGAGGGCACATCGGGAATGGTGGCCGAATGGTCGAAGCCGTCCTCGGGCACCTGGAACGAGGCCGAAAGACTGAAAATGGCGCGGCCGTTCTGGATGGCGGTGACGCGGCGGGTCGTGAATGACAGACCGTCGCGAATGCGCTGCACGTCGTAGAGGATCGGAATGCGGGCATCGCCGGGACGCAGGAAATACGCATGCAGCGAATGCACCCTGGTTTCGGGTTCAACAGTGCGGGCGGCTGCCACAAGGGCCTGTCCGGCGACCTGTCCACCGAAGACCCGCTGGCGATCCGCGTGGGGGCTGCTGCCCCGGAAAATGTTGAGCTCGATCTCCTCGAGATCAAGCAAGTTCAAAAGTGCGTCAACGGCTGCCTGAGTCACCCTTCCAATCTCCCACATTCGCGACCCTTGTCGCGTCGATGTCGACCCATCCGATTGGGTTGGGAAACTAGGGTCCGTTTCATGACGAACAACTTCCCCGAAGGTTTCCGCTGGGGCACCGCGACTGCGGCGCATCAGGTTGAAGGTGGCAACTGGAACAACGATTGGTGGGCATGGGAGCACGCTGAGGGATCACCATGCGAGGCGCCCAGTGGCGACGCGGTCGACCAATGGCATCTCTACGAGCAGGACATTGCACTGTGCGCCGCGCTCGGCTTCGACAACTACAGGTTCTCTATTGAGTGGTCGCGAATTGAACCCGAACCGGGCGAGTTCTCCCGGGCCGCGCTTGACCACTACCGACGCGTCTGTGCGGCCTGTCATGCCCATGGCATTGAACCGGTGGTCACCTTCCATCACTTCACCACTCCGCGTTGGGTGGTGGCCGAAGGCGGCTGGCATACCGCCAGCACAGTCGATCGATTCCTGCGCTTCAGTGAGGTCGCAGTGGGCGCGCTTGGCGATCTCATCGGTCGGGCCTGCACCATCAATGAGCCCAACATCGTGGCGATGATCGGCTATCAGATGGCGTTCTTCCCTCCCGGTGTGAGCGATCTTGATCAGTACCGTCGGGCCTGCGACAACTTTCTCGCCGCGCACCAACGGGTTGTGCCGATCCTGCGTGGTGGCCCGGGCGACTTCCCGGTCGGGCTCACGCTGTCGATGGCCGATTATCAAGCGGTGCCCGCCGACGATGCCGATGCCGTGTCCACGCGGGACTCGGTGCGGCGCGACATGGAGGACCAGTACCTCGATGTCTGTGCCGGCGACGACTTCCTCGGCGTACAGACCTACAGCCGTACCCGGGTCGGGCCAACCGGCGTCATCGGTGGCGAGCCCGGTTACGACATCCTTGAGATGGGCTACGAGTTCTACCCCGAAGCGCTTGAGGCCTGCATCCGTCGGGCCTGGGACTACACCGGGGGTTCCATTCCGTTGCTCGTCACCGAAAATGGCATCGGCACCAATGACGACGAGCAGCGTCGTCGCTATGTCGCCACCGCGCTCGAAGGCGTGCTGTCATGCTTGGCCGATGGCATCGATGTGCGCGGCTATACGTACTGGAGCTTGCTCGACAATTTCGAATGGTGCTTCGGCTATCGCCCGCGTTTCGGCATCATCGATGTCGACCGTTCCACACAACGACGCATTGTGAAGCCCAGCGGTGAATGGCTTGGCCGTGTGGCCCGTGCCAATGCCCTCATCGAGTGAGATCGGTGCGCCGGCGCTCGATGGGCTCGGGAGTAGTGTTGGCAGGCTCGTGGTTCAGTCTGGACACACGAGCATGATCCGCAAGGAGAGTCATCCATATGAGTTCTGAGGCTCCCGCTGACCATGTGATCACTCCAATGCCCGAACCCACTGGAACGATTGGGCACATCGTCGGACTCGTGCGCACCAAGGGTCTCCGTTATTGCCTTGTGGCTGCGGTCAATGTGGTTATCGGTCAGGCCTTGCTGTTTGCGCTCCAAGGAGCGTTCGGACCGGTCTGGGCCAATGTGCTCGCTGTGGGAATTTCATCGGTTCCCGCCTATTACATGAACCGTTCCTGGGTGTGGGGAAAGAGCGGCAAGAGCCATATGCGTAAAGAGGTGGCGCCATTCTGGGCGTTCACCCTCGCGGGTCTCGCGCTCTCCAGCCTGGCGATCTGGGTCCTGAAGCACTTCACGCAGGACAAGCTGGCGGTTGGCCTGGTGCAGTTGGTGGCCTTCGGCATTTTGTGGGTTGTCCGATTCTTTGTCCTCGACAAGTTGTTCCATGTTGAGGTCTTCGAAGACGACACCCCCGACCTCGACTGAAGGAACGGACGGCAACTCGCATGAACCCCGAACTCCAGCGCGCCGCGGAGGCCGCCCGCGGCTTCATGCCAACGGATGAAGGTCTCGCCCTGCATGACGCGGCGGCCACGGTTCCGGTGGGCGGCTCGCCCATGCTCGAGATCGGCAGTTACTGCGGCAAGTCCGGTGTGTATCTCGGTGCTGCCGCCCAAGAACGCGCCACGGTGCTTTTCGCGCTTGATCACCATCGTGGTTCGGAGGAGAACCAGCCGGGATGGGAATGGCATGAACCCGATCTCGTCGACCCCGAGGTTGGCCGTATCGACACGCTGCCGCAGTTCCGCCGCACAATCTTCAACGCCGGACTCGAAGGGACGGTGGTCGCCATCGTCGGCGATTCACCCACCTTGGGTCGTCACTGGCAGATCCCGCTGTCATTTCTGTTCATCGACGGTGGCCACGGCCATGAGCCAGCCCATCGCGATTTCGAACTGTGGACGCCATGGGTGGAGCGCGGCGGCCTGCTCGCTATCCACGATGTGTTTCCCGATCCCGCTGACGGCGGACGCCCACCGTTTGAGATCTACTGCCGCGCCATTGACTCAGGCGACTTTGTTGATGTCTCCGCTACCGGCTCGCTGCGGGTGCTGCGTCGAGTGCACAACTGATCAGATCAGTTTCTGCAATTCGACCAGTGGATCAGTCGGCGCGGTCTTCGATCGGGGAGTCAGTGTCGAGATCGACCAGCGGTGGCAGTGCGTGATGATCGATGAACAGTCCCGAGGCAGCTGAGGTACGGCTGAGCGCATCGGCAGCGAGGATCACGGCGGCATCGGTATAGGTGGTGCGCTCGTCTGCAGGAAAGTGCACCTCATCAGGGAACACAATGCCGGTCCAGTAATGACCGTCGGTGTCACGTAGGGCCTGAGCCCAACTGAACATCTGCAATGCGATATCACGGTTGCCCACGGACAGCTCTGCAATGAGGCATTCGCAGGTTTCAGCTGCGGTGACCCAGGGACGATCGCTCACACAACGGATGCCGCGGTCCTCAACAAGGAACGTGTTGCGACGCGATGCGAGACGCTCGCGACCTTCGTCTTCAGTGAGCACGCCACCGAGCACCGGGTAGTACCAGTCCATGGCCCAGCGGGCCTTGGGGGCGAATGCATCGGGTGCGTCGCCGAGGCAATGGGCACGAATGACCTGTGCAAGACGCGACACACTGAGCTCCCAATCGGGACGCTCATGGCCGAGCAGGTTGGCAATGGCCACTGCGCAGCGCAGGCTGTGGCAAATGCTTGATGATCCGGTGAGCAGCGCAAATGACCATGGGGTGCCGTCAGCGTGGCGGGCCCACAAGATTTCGCCGCGTGGTGTTTGCAGATCAAGCACGAAATCTATGGCGTGCTCAACGGTGGCCCACATCGATTCAACGAATTTGAGATCGCAGCTGAGCAGCCAGTGATGCCACACGCCAGCGGCGATGTAGGCGATGGTGTTGGCGTCAAGCTTGTCCTGTTCGATGCTGTCGGCGAGGTAGTACTGGTGCCAGGAGCCGTCGGTGCGCTGCACATCAACGAGCCACTGATACGCGCGCAGGGCTTCGTCGGTCAGACCGGCGAGGTCAAGGGCCATGGCTGCTTCGATGTGGTTCCACGGGTCGGCGTGTCCGCCGGGGAACCACTGGATCATGCCGTTGGGCAACTGCAGCGACGCGATGGCCTCAGCGGTTTCACGTACCTGATCGGCGGTGATGATTCCGGGCACAGAAGGGATAGTGGTCATGCGGAGGCTCCCACTGGTTCGGTGTTGCGTCCGGCGCTGCGAGTGACCGGCTTGGTCGCGTACACAACCAGCGACTTACCGAGCACCGGATTGAGGGCACGTTCGGTGACTCGAGTAACGGCCGGGGCGGTCATGATGTCCCACTCCAGCAGCTTCGTGTAGGCCTTGACCAGCGGGTTGGTGGCATTGGTCGGTCCGACTGCGCAGCGCAGCCACCAGTAGGGGGCGTGCAGAGCGTGAGCACGATGCGAGACCGACGGATTGAGCCCCGCCGTGCGCATCTTGTCGCGCAGTTCGGACTCGGAATAGATGCGCACATGACCACCTTCGACAAACGGTGCGTGGTACTCATCGGAGAGTTTCCAGCAGATCTTCTCGGGGAACTCGGCCGGAATAGTGATGGCGATGGTGCCACCGGGTCGCAGCACGCGTGTGAGTTCATCGAGTGCAGCCATATCGTCGGGCACATGTTCCATGACCTCCGACGCGATGATGCGATCGAAGGAGGCATCAGCGAAGGGAAGGCGGGTGCCGTCACCGTTGACTGAGGTGCATGACAGTCCCGGTGCGATCTCGCCGGCATCGCGCATGGCGTTGGCCGTGCCGATGACCTGGGTGAGTTCAGGGAACGCCATATCGCAGGCCACCACGGTCGCTCCGCGTCGCAGCGCCTCAAATGCATGACGACCGAAGCCACAACCGAGGTCGAGGAGACGGTCGCCGGCCTGCAGGTCGAGGCGGTCGTAGTCGGCGGTCAGCACGAATCAGGCTCCGGTGCTCGGGAGACGCGACAGTTGGTAACGCGGGGCAGCGCCGGCGCCGCCGGGGCGGCGGGCTTGGATTGCTGCAGTTTCGGCCAGCAGGGCCCGATAGTGCTCGACAGTGCCGACCGCAGTGTGACGCCAGGTCCAGCGTTCGATGACGCGTTGACGACCGGCGCTCCCAATGCGATCGCGCAGAGCCTGATCGTCGAGGGCCAGAGCGATCTTGGCGGCCAAAGCCTCGCTATCGCCCGGGGGAACACACAGCGCGGTGTCGTTATCAGCACCGACGACCTCGGGCAGAGCGCCGCCGGTGGTTGCCACCAACGGAACACCGCAACTCATGGCCTCGATGGCCGGCAGCGAGAAACCCTCATAGAGCGATGGCACGACGGCCAGTTGGGCCTCGGAGTACAGCTCGATGATGCGTTCCTCGGGAACTCCAGTGATGAAGGTGACCGCATCGCGCAGGCCAAGTTCATCGATGATGCGGGCCGAGGGGCCGCCCTCTTTGAGGCGACCGATGACAACGAGCTCGATATGACGCTCGGTGCGTAGCTTGGCCACAGCCTCGAGGAGATAGCGCAGGCCCTTCATGGTCACATCGGCACTGGCGGTGGTGATGAGGCGCCCGGGTACTCGCTGCACCTGAGGCTGGGGCTTGAAGAGGTCTTGATCGACGCCGACGGGCACGACATGCAGGCGATCGAGCGGCACCTTCTGATCGGCGTGGATGTCCTTGAGCGAGTTCTGCGACACGGTGATGACGCGGGGCATGCGTGATGCCACCCGGGTCTGCATTTTGGTGAACCCATACCAGCGACCCTTGGAGAAGCGCTTGAACGCGGTCTCGGCATGTTCCATTTCGAGACGTCGGTCCACGGTGATGGGGTGATGGATGGTGGCCAGCACCGGCAGGCCGATGCGCTCCATGGCCAGCAGGCCGTAGCCGAGGCACTGGTTGTCCTGGACGAGGTCGAACTCGTTGACTCGACGACGCAGATGCTGGAAGGCCCGCACGCTGAACGCGAGCGGCTCAGGGAAACTGCCGCCCATGAACGAGCCGACCTCGATGAGGTCGCCGAGGCTCTTGATCTCCCACGGTCCGGGCAGGCGCATGGGGAACTGGTCGTTATAGATGTCGAGGCTGGGCAGATCGATCAGCGGCACCCGAGGATCAACGATTGGGTACGGCTGGCCGCTGAGCACTTCGACCTCGTGGCCGAGGTCAAGCAGGGCCTTGGTGAGATGGCGCGTGTAGACGCCCTGGCCGCCCACATGGGGCTTGCCGCGGTAGGTCAGGAACGCGATGCGCAGCGGAAGATCGCCGTCTGCAGCGGTGCGTCCCGAGGTTCGGGGGGCATCTGCGGTGGGGGACATGAGTCGTCAAGTCTCCCCGCCCACCCCTGACGGGTCAAGATGAGCGGCTCCGGCGCAGGGCTGGTCGACGGGGCATCGGGCGGCCCATCGCCAGCCACCAGGCAAGGGCGACAAGGGCAATTGAGGCCCCCACCATGGGATCGGGGCCGATTCGGGTGGCGATGGTCTCGCCGGCCCGTTTCCCGACTGGCTGCTCCAACACGGCCTGTTCGGAGATGCTCGTGCGGGCCATAACCCGCCCCTCGGGGGTCACAATGGCGCTGAACCCAGTTGGAGCGGCCTGAAGGACCCAACGGTCGTTTTCGATGGCGCGGAGGCGACTCGAGGCCACTTGCTGGGACTGGACCTCGGTGAGCCAGTAACTCGAACCGTTGGTCGGGTTCAGCAGGATCTCTCCACCGTGGAGCACACCGTCGCGGCCGCGGTTGGTAAAGAAGATCTCCCAGGAGATGGCCACCGCCAGAGCTCCGGCAGGGGTGTGTAGCACCGCGGGCTCGGTGCCGGTATGGGCATCGCGACTTGGCAGTCCGCTGTTGGGGCCCGCCGCCCATTCGATGAGCGAACGCATCGGAACGTATTCGCCGAATGGAACCCGGCGAACTTTTTCGTAGCGCTCGCCGATGGAACCGTCGGGCAGATACACCTGGGCCACGTTGAGGAATGTTTTGGAATCCACTCCCTCGGTGATGCCGGCCACCAAGGTGGTGTTGAGGTGCTCGGCGAGCGCCGAAAGCGCAGCGTTCTCGCGGTTGGCGCCAATGGGTCCTTCAACATCGACAACATTCTCTGGCCATAGGACCAGATCCACCGGCGTCTCGATTGCCGCGCTGGCATCGAGATGGCGTTGGAACACAACGCGGGCATCAGTCGATGCGGCTCGCGTGCCTTGGGGTCCGCCTCCTTGCACGACTGCGGCTCGGATGACGCCAACCTCATGTCCGCGGGGGGCAACCATGGCGATGCCCCAGAGCGCGACTACCAAAGCCAGTGCCCCGCCGGCCATCAACCAGCGACGTTCCCAAGCAGCCGATAATGCGACGCCGACCACGGCGACAGCGAACACCACGCCAATGGCACACAGCACCCGGGCGATCTGCCCGAGAGGTGCGGCCGCTTGGCTCATGGCAGTGGTGGCCAACGGCACGCCGCCGAACGGAAAGGTCCACCGGGTGATTTCAGCCAGGGTGAAAGCCCCGGGGACTGCCAACCAACGGATCCAGGCCTGCTCGCTGCGGCCCGGCACTGCCATGCCGGCGAGACCGACCATGGCCGAGAACACGATGATGGCAATCGGATAGCCGATGGCGGTGAGACCGGCCATCCAGAGCATGGTCGGAGCGAACCAGGCCGCGGCCATGAGCCAGGACCGGACAAAGCGCGCCTTGGCACTGGCACCGGCCAGGAGGCGATCCCAGAGTGCAACTCCAATGAAGGCCAGTGGCCACCACCCAAACGGCGGCACCGCGGCGGCGAGCAGCAGACCAGCGAGGATCGCCGCCGCTGCAGTGCGAAGACGCGTTCGCATCAGTTGCCGTTCGGCACCTTCAGCCGCGGCGGCAGCAGACGATCACCGATGACGTCATAGGGCTGAGCTTCTGCCTGCACCGTGAGAGCGCCCGAACGGGCGAACTCAAGGGTGATGGGAATTGTGGAACCCACCGTCAGCGGTTCGGTGAGGCCAGAGAGCAGTAACTGATCGCCACCGGGTTGCATATGGAGCTCGCCAAAGCCCGGCACCTCGAGTTGGGACACAGTGACGAGCGCGCTGACCGGCGCCGTTCCATCGGTGGGATCTGAACTCTGCCAGTGCTGGATCACAACAGTGGCGGCCGCCGGCGTGGATGCGCCGAGCAACGTGTCAGAGCCGCCACCGTTGTGAATCACGACGTACGCGGCAGCAGGGTCGCCCTCGGAGGCCACCAATGGTGATCGAAGCTGCAGCGCCACCGGTGGTTTCTCGAACGGATGCACAACCGCGGCGAATACCAGGATGGAGATGCAGAACAGCACCACAAGCACTGGTGCCAGTCGGCGGATGCGCGCATAGATATCGGTGCGGGGTTGGGGTGCTGCTGGTGTTTGGGGGGTGGTCATTGGTTCCTTCATCAGGCCGGTGGGTTCACATCTCAAGAGTGGCGAGCCACTCGCCGAGTGGTTCAAGAAGTACAGGGCCAAGGTGATGGCCGCCCTCGACGTCGACCCAGGTCACCTCCGCGCCCGATCGTTCGAGAAATTTTGCCGCAGCACGTCCGCGTGTCTGTTCAACCTGGGTGTCATGGCGTCCATGCACGATGAGCGCATGGCGACCTTCAAGGCGGCTGGCGTCGATCTCCTCGCGATGCAGCAGATAGGGCGAGATGGCGGCGATGGCGCGCGGCGTGACCGACACGGTGCGGTCGAGTGCCACGTTGAGCGCGAGTGCACCGCCCTGAGAAAACCCTCCGAGCACCAGGCGATCCGGGCCGAGGCCCGATTCGGCCAGCGCGTCGTCGATGGCGGCCGCCACTGACCGAACACTCACAGTGACCTCATCAAGATCGGGACCGTTCTCGTCGACGCGGTACCAGCAGGTTCCCTCATCGAGTTCGATTCGTGGTCTCGGCGACACAATGCGCCACTGTTGCTCGGGGTCGAACATCATCGCCCGGGACAGGAATCGTTCGGGTCGATCTCCGAATCCGGGGAGCAGGAACAAGATCCGATCGGCATCGGCCGGACCGCTCACCACGATCTCGAGAGGTTCGGCCTCGAGAGGTTCTGACGTGTGCTGATCGCTCATGGTGCGACCGACGCTACTGGTATCAGTACTCACCAATCCGACCGAAGCCGGAAGCATTGCTGAAGCGTCGGTTCAGCAATGGAACAGGGCTGGAACAGGGCTGGTTCAGGGCTGGTTCAGGGGAGACGGCCGGCGGCGACCGTGGCGCCGCTCCACCACCAGATGCTGTCGTAGCGGACTGAGGTTCCGCCGCTGGGGGCGTGGATCATCATGCCGTCGCCGACGTAGAGACCGACATGGTCGGGGGCACTGCCACCGAAGCCCCAGTCAAAGACGAGGTCGCCGGGCTGCAGCTGGTCGATGGAAATGTGAATGGTGTTGGCCCACTGCGCACCGCTGTAGTGATCAAGCGTGATGCCGGCCTGTTGGTAGACCCACCGGGTGAAACCGGAGCAGTCGAAGGCGTAGGGGCCGGCAGCGCCGTAGGAGTAGGGCGAGCCGATCTTGGAGATGGCCGCGGCAATCGCTGAGGCGATGGCAACCTGTCGGGGATCGGGAGCCGGGGCGGGAGTCGGTTCGGCGACAGCGGTGGCACTGGGACTTGACCCAGTGTTGGTCACGGATGCCGGTGCCGGAGGAGGGGTGAGAAGCGGCGAGTCGACCGACATCGCAGCTGACTCAGTGAACACCACTGGTGCGTCGGTGGTGAGGGTGGCTGCCGGTGTGTACTCGCCGGCGACTGAGCGGGCGCTGGCCGCCGGGGCCGCGGCCATCACACAGACGAACGCAGCAATGACGGCGAGTGCGCGCAGCGCAGCGGAGAGTCTGCGGCGAGACTGGTGGGCCAGTGAGAATCCCTGGGGGAATCTCTGGGGGAGACTCTGGGGGAGGGAGAGCAGTTGCAGTCGCATTGTTGCGAAAGTGTTGCAGTTTGATCGCAACATTGCAACGCACTCTGTAACATTTCCCGTCCCGGACGAGGCTCAGATCGACTGGAAAAACATCAAAAACCCTGTTCAGAGACCTGTTCGGCAGCAGTTCTGGCCTGACGAATACATGACGGAATTCCCAGACCGTCATGGGCAGCACCGGCCACAAGCAGCCCCGGCGCCCCGGCCTGTAACTCTGCGCGCAGGGCCTCGACCCGGCCCAGATGGCCTGGTCGAAACTGGGGCAGGGCCTCGTTCCACCGGCTGATCCGCACCTGCTCAAGTGGGCCCCGAAGTCCCATGGTTGTTCCCAGATCCTTGGCAATAGCGCTGGCCAAAGCCTCATCATCAAGCGCGAGCGCAGCGCTATCGCCGTGGCGACCGGCCGAGACGCGCAGCACGGCGAGGTCGGGATCGCCCAGATGAGCCCATTTGGAGGAGGCCCAGGAGCAGGCGGTCAGCGCTGGGAGGCGATCGGTGAGGGCCACAAGGAACCCGCTGCCATCGAGGTCACAGTCGAGATTGGCCCGATGAACAGCCACGGTGACCATGGCGACGGAGGCGTATTCCAACTCTGCGAGCACCGCCGCACCCTCTGGGGCATGGGACGCAAGGAGTCGGGAGGCGCCGGTTGCCGGAAGGGCCAGAACCACTGCATCGGCATGAAGCACGCCGTTGGCGGTGTCAACCAGCCAGCGACTGGCGTCGCGTCGCAGGGCTGTGGCCGCAGTGCCGAGCGCGATGGTTCCGCCGCGTCGGATGATCTCAGCTCCGAGAGTGTCAGTGAGCATCTGGGTTCCCCCGGGCAGCCCAGCAAACACGGGAGCGTTGGGATCCGCGCCTGCGCGCCGGGTGGCTTCGATTTGCTCATGCAGCGATCGAATGAGGCTTGGATGGGTGCGAGCGGCCGAGGCAAGCTGTGCGGCGCCGGTGGCCAGACTCAACTGGTCGGCATCGCCGGCGTTCACTCCTGACAGCAGCGGAGCCACGAGTCGTTCGAACACCTCGTCGCCCAGCCGTGAACGCACGAGGTTTCCGACTGATTGGTCGTCGACACCACCGGGATCAGCGCCGGGCGCTCCCTGTGGCCAGTCGACGCGGTCAAGATCCTCGGCCGCACGCGCCACACCAGCGGCGCTGACAATGCCCGAGGCGGCGAGCGCATCGAGGTCGGTGGGTACGCCGAGCACGAGCCCGGCGGGAAGTTGACGAAGCGCGCCATCGGTCCAGACCCGTGCTGATGAACTCGCCGGTGAGGCGAGGAGATGATCAAGGCCGAGTTGTCGGCACAGATCCACGGCGTCGGGAACACGGGCAAGGAATGCATCCGCACCGCAGTCGACGATATGACCAGCGAACTCGCCGGACATGATTCGTCCACCACTACGATCAGCCGCCTCGATGACAGTGACGTGTCGGTTGGGTTCGTTCACAAGCAGCGTGTATGCCGCGGTCAGTCCGGTGATGCCGGCGCCGATGACAATCGTGTGCGCGCCGGTTGCTGGCATGTCAGATCGCGCCACCAGCAGTGGCCGTAGCGATCGCGAGATCCGCAAGTGCGGTCATGACGCTGGCATCGGCGTTGAGCGACCGCGTGCGCGAGAACTTGAGCCCGAGTTGGTCGGCGAGCGCGGCAGCTTCGATGTCGAGGTCGTAGAGCACCTCGAGATGATCGGCGGTAAACCCTTGTGCGCAGACCACGACGCCATCGGTGGCATCGGCATCGGCGAGTTCGCGCATTACCTCGAGGATGTCAGGACCGCGCCAGGGCTCCGGAGTGCGACCAGCGCTCTGCCAGGCCAAGCCCCAGTCGCCAAGCGCGAGGCGGTCGGCCACGGTTGATGCGCTCTGTTCGAGTTCATCGGGATACGGGTCATCGACCAGCACCCGCTCGGGCAGCGAGTGTGCAGTGAACAGGACTTTGTGGCGCTCGGGTTGACCGATGCGCGCCTCGTCAACTGCATTCGTGAGGAAGTCCAAATAGGCGGATTGGAGATGCCAGTTGTTGATGGCATGCACGGTGAGTCCGACCTCGGCTCCGGCCTCGGTGGCACGGCGTTGATATTCGCCCACGCTGAATCCGGAGAAATGGGGAGCAAGTACGAGGCCCACAGCCTGGGTGATGCCCTCGGCTGCCAGTTGCGCCACAGCATCCTCGATGAACGGAGCGGCATGCTTCTGGCCAAGCACCACCCGCCACTGATCACCCATAGCGGTGTTGAGCGCAGTTTCCAGTGCAGCCCGCTGGGCCTCGGTGCGCTGGGCCAGTGGCGAGATACCGCCAATGGCGTCGTAGCGCATGATGAGATCTGCCAACTGCTCAGGGGTGGGCGGTCGGCCCCGACGGATATGGAGGTAGTACGGCTCGATATCCGCGGGTGAACCAGGCGTGCCATAGGCCATGACAATGAGACCGATGCGGTTCGACGCACCGGTGGAGTTGGAATTCATGATGCAGCAACCTCCGCGCTGAGAGTTCCGTCGCAGCGACCTTCGCGATGGACAAGTTCGACGATCCGTTCGAGCACGCTCGGATCGGTCTCGGGCATCACGCCATGGCCGAGATTAAAGATGTGGCCGGGATTGCCAGCGTTGCGACGCAGAACATCGCGCACGGCGGCCTCGGTGACCTCCCAGGGAGCGAAGCACAGTGCGGGATCGAGATTTCCCTGCAGCGGTGTGCCCGCTGGTACGCGGGTGCGGGCAACGTCGAGCGGCACACGCCAGTCGACGCCCACGACATCGGCGCCGGCTGCAGCCATGAGTCCGAGCAACTCGCCGGTGCCAACACCGAAGTGGATCCGGGGCACACCGAGATCAGCAACGCCCTCGAAGACGCGTTGGCTATGGGGAAGAACGAACGTTTCGTAATCGGGCGGTGCGAGTGCGCCGGCCCAGGAGTCGAACAGCTGCAGTGCGGCGGCGCCGTTGTCGATCTGTGAGCGCAATGATGCGATGGCCATATCGGCGAGACGCTCCATCAGCGCATGCCACAGTTGGGGATCACCATGCATCAGCGCCTTGGTGCGCGTGTAGGTGCGCGACGGGCGACCTTCGATGAGGTAGCTGGCCACAGTGAACGGGGCGCCGGCGAATCCGATGAGTGGGACCGTGAGTTCGCGCACAAGGATGCGCACGGTTTCGAGCACGTGGGCAGTATCGATCTCGGGTTCAAGCGGGCGCAGTCGCTGGAGATCAGCTGCAGATGCAAAGGGGCGCTCGACCACGGGTCCCACGCCGGGGGCGACATCGACGCCGAATCCGATGGCGGCGGCGGGCACGACAATGTCGGAATACAAGATGGCGGCATCGACGCCGTAGCGCCGGACCGGCTGGAGGGTGATCTCGGCGGACAGTTCCGGTTCGGCAATGGCGTCGAGAATGCTGCCGACGCCTCGGATTTCCCGGTATTCCGGAAGCGACCGCCCGGCCTGGCGCATGAACCACACCGGAACCCGATCGGTGGCGCTGCCCGGCAGTCCGCGGCAGGCGCGAAGGAACGGGGGGAGTCCGTCGGTCGGTCCCGTTGAGGGTCCGGAGGTGGCATCAGGGGGGGTTGGCACATCGTCACGCTACCGATCACCCCGCCTTGGTGGGAACCCGCGCTCCGGAAACCCAGACGCCTTGGGGCTCAACTTGTCGTCGCGGGTAGCATGGCCGATCCCCATCGGCGCGTAGAGGCGGCCTTCGGACACCCGTCCGAACAACCTCGAACTGCACCAATGGCCCGTCCCCTTCCGAGGCAGCCCATGGCTCCACACCCCGATCTGATCGCTGAGCAGGCCTACATCGATGAGGCCTACGCGTGCCTTGACGCGTCGCGCGCGGCGGCGAGTCGCTTGACCTCAATGGTCGAGGTGGGACGGGGTGGCACCGAGCAGGCCCGATTCGAACGCGATGTCATTTTCGACACGGTGGTCAACCGCCTCACCCAACTGCAGCTTGGAGACGCGGCCCTGTGCTTCGGTCGAATTGACCGAGAGGTCGTGGCCGGTAGTGCCGGCAACGAGGGGTTTACCGCATTTGATGGCGGAGCCCCCAGAGGTCTTCCCGGCACTGGTGAACTGGCCGGCATGCAGGTCGAGAGCTTCTACATCGGTCGTGTGGCGGTCTCGAACAGCGATCAGGACCCAGTCATTGTTGACTGGCGGGCCCCTGTGGCCGAACCGTTCTATCGAGCTACCGGTCGCCAACCAATGGGTCTGGCGCGCCGTCGTCACTTCGCCACTCGCGGCCGTCAGTTGCTCGGCATCGAAGATGAACTGTTTGGTGACACGCTCGCCAGCCTCGGTATGGCCCCCAGTGAGTCGGCGCCGGTGGTGGCCGGACAGGGCGCGCTGTTCAGCGCGCTCGAAACAGCTCGCACTGGTCGGCTCGGTGACATCGTCGCCACGATTCAGGGTGAGCAGGACGAGATCATCCGGGCCCCACTCCCCGGTGTGCTTGTGGTTCAGGGCGGTCCCGGCACTGGCAAGACCGTCGTCGCCCTGCACCGCGCTGCCTATCTGCTCTATACCCATCGCTTTCCGCTCGAAGGTCAGGGCGTCTTGGTCATCGGTCCGAACCGACTGTTCCTCGGCTACATCGAACAGGTGCTCCCGTCGCTCGGTGAGGCCGGTGTGGAACTCGCAGTGCTCGCCGATCTTGTCCCAGATGTAAGCGTTCGTTCCTATGACGCCGGGGCCACGGCTCGGGTCAAGGGTGATCCTCGTATGGTGCGCTTTTTGGAGCGAGCGCTTCGCGATCGCGAACGTCCGCTGCGGTCAGATCTTGTGGTGGGGTACGGCCTGCAGCGACTCACGCTGCGTCGCGAGCGCAGCATCGAGATCATCCGCGACGCCCGCCGGCGGTATCGACGCCATAATGCCGCTCGCCGTTTTGTGGAGAACGAGGTGTTTGCTGAACTCGCGCTTTCGTCGCGAGATGAGATCGCCGCCTCTGAGGTTCGCGAACGTCTTCGCCGTGATCCTTCTGTGCGCGAGGCCCTCGAATGGATGTGGCCCATTCTCACGCCTCCTCAGTTTCTTCACGATCTCTTCGGAGCTCGCGGGTTGCTGCGACATGCCGCCGAGGGAGTGTTCTCCGAGCAGGAGTGGGAGGCGCTCTACCGGGAAAGGTCTGAAGCGCTCAACGAGGTTTCTTGGACCCACGATGATGCGCCGGTGCTCGATGAGGCACGAGCCTTGCTTGGCCCCAAGCCCCGTCGTCGTCGACCCGGCGAGAGTGCCGATGATGAAGAGATCCGCACCTACGGCCATATCGTTGTCGATGAGGCGCAGGATCTTTCACCTATGCAGTTGCGCATGCTGGAGCGTCGCTCACTCAACGGGTCGATGACCATTGTTGGCGATATCGCCCAGGCCACTGGCCAGTGGGCACATGCATCATGGGACGAGATTCTTGATCGGCTGCCGGCTCGTCGTCCGCCGCATCGGGCTGAGCTCACGCTTGGCTATCGACTGCCCGCGCCGATCATGGCGCTGGCTGCTCGGGTGCTGCGTCACACCGCCCCTGATCTGCTGCCGCCTCGTTCGGTTCGCGAGGACGGCGCTGAACCGGTTATCTCGCGGGCGACTCCGGGGTCGTTGGCCCGGGCGGTTGCCGAGATCACGCTGATCGAACGCGCCGAGGTCGATCCCGGTCAGGTTGCCATTATCTGCCCCCCGTCGATCATCGATTCCATCTGCGATGCGCTCGACGATGCATCCATCGCCTACGGACGTGCCACTCGCAACGGACTTGAACACCGCGTCACCGTGGTCGAGGTCGGCCTGGTCAAAGGCCTTGAGGTCGATGCCGCCATCGTGGTCGAACCCGCACTCATGGTGGCCGAGCAGGCCCAAGGGGATCGCGCCCTCTATGTGGCGCTCACCCGCGCCACCAAGCGACTTGCAGTGGTCCATGAGGCTCCGCTGCCGCCCTCGTTGCTCCCCTAGAGCGCGCTGACCAGAATTCGCGTGCTTGCAAACGTGTCGATATCGACGGTGTGACCATCGATCTCCACAGTGGTCCCGTCGGTGTCTGAAGATGCGGTGATGGTGCCGCGGTTCCCTGGCAGCAGTGATGACGATTCAAGGAACTGCAGCATCCCGGCGGTGAACTCGAGTTCCTCTGGGATGCGCGAGACGACGAACTGTTGACCAATGGCGAGTTGATCGAGACTCACAGTTTCAGGCGCGCTGTAGTCAGTGCCCGGGATCGGATTGCCGTGAGGGCATGTGGTGGGGTCGCCGAGTGTGCGGGTCATGGCGGCTTCGACCGTGGGGGAGATGACATGTTCCCAGCGGCCAGCCTCAATATGGGCATCAGCCCAGGAGAGTCCAAGGATGTCGGTGAGGAACCGTTCAGCAAGTCGGTGACGGCGCACGACGCTTTCGGCCAGAGCAAGGCCATCGGCGGTGAGTCGGATCGCGCCGCCGTCGATGGTGACGATGTTGGCCTTCTCCATGCGTCGGATCATCTCGGACACCGCAGGCCGCGAGACATCGAGGCGCTCGGCGATACGGGCCTGAATGACGGCGACGTCGTCCTCGCGCAACTCGAAAATGGCCTCGCAGTACTCCTCGAAGGCGGGATGCCATTCGCGCTGTGGTTGCGTCGCCATTCGATGAGTCTACGGGAGGTTGGTGAGCCCGAGGTTGGTCCGCTCGAGAGTGGTCAGCCCCGGCCGAGGACTCGGTCGATGGCGATCTCGATCACAACTCGGTCATCGCGTTCTTTGGGCTGGCGGTACCGCTCGGCGTAGCGCGCAACGGCAATGGCGACCCGTTCGGGATCGGAAGTGACACTGGCGCGGCCCTCCATGGTGAGCCAGCGACCACCATCGACCTGACACACCGCTGCGGGACTACCGGGTGCCTGAGCCACATTGCGAGCCTTACGGCTTCCGGCCCAGGTAATGACACGGACGAGTTGCTCGGCCGGATCCCAGGTGAACCCAACGGCCACAACATGTGGGGTGCCATCGGCGCGCATCGTGGTGAGCGTGGCGAGATGTCGTTCAGTGACAAACGCGGTGACCTCAACAGAGAGTGCAGCGGGGTCATGGGCCATGGTGGTTACTCCGAGGAAATGGCGCGCAACACGTCGAGGCGGGCGGCGCGTCGGGCGGGATAGAGCGCAGCTCCAACACCGGCCAGTGCGGCAATGAACACGATGATGATGAGCTGCGACCACGGCACGGCGAAGGTGGTGATGCCTTGATCCTTCAGCGCGGTTACGAGTGCCCAGCCGAAGACCAACCCGATGCCGAGGCCGATGATGGTTCCGATCAAGCTGATGATCACCGATTCGGAACGGATGCTCGAGCGCACCTGTCGCCGGCTCATACCTACGGCACGAAGCAGGCCGAGTTCGCGGGTGCGTTCGTAGACCGACAGCAGCAATGTGTTGATAACACCAATGATGGCGATGACCAGTGCCAGTGCAAGCAGCACATAGACGATGGCGAGGAACTGATTGGCCTGGTCGGTTTCGGCCTTGGTGAACTCCTTCAGGTTCTGGAGCTTGGCGCCGGGAGCTGTGGCAACCACAGCATCGAGCGGTTGCTGGGCCGCAGCGATACCGGCTTCGCTGGTGTTCTTCAAGCCCACATAGATCGACTGTGCGGTCTGCTGGTCGGGCGGGGTGACCTGCGTGAAGAGGTGTTCATTGATGAAGTACCCGGAGCCGCGCACAGGGAATCGGGTGTCGTAGATGGATTCAATCCTGAGCTCGGAGGGACCACCGTGCAAGAAACTGACCGACACGGTGTCGCCAACCACGTAGTTCTTGTCACTCGCAACCTTCTTGGGGATGGCGACTCCGGTGTCGGTGAGCTCGGCAAATTTCCCTGAGACATCGCTGATTGAGACGACCTTCTGAAGTGCCACTGGATCGGTGGCGAGCACAACCTTGGAATCGCCATTGATGTTGGCGAATCCGGCGCTCACCCCGGCGGCGGTCTGAACCTCAGGAAGCGCTGCAATCTGGCCGATGAGGCTGAGTGGTAGCGCGGTTGCTCCGAAGCTATCGGTGGTGACGACGTACTGGGCGGTGACCGAGGCATTGATGGCATCGACGGTGGACACCTTCAGTGATTGCGCAGTCACAGCAATGAATCCCACCAGGCCCACACCGATCATCAGCGCGCTTGCTGTCGTGGCGGTTCGCTTCGGATTTCGCATGGCGTTTTCGCGGGCGATTCGACTGGCCACGCCGCCGAAGCGGGCCAGCGGCCAACCGAGAACCCGGGCCATCGGTGGGGCAATAACTGGGCCGATCACTGTGAAGCCCATGAATACCAAGAAGGCACCGAAGCCGACCACCTGCAGACCTGAATCGCTGTTGCCGAAGAGTCCGAACCACAGGGAAGCAGCCCCACCAATAAGCATCAGCGAGCCGAGGATGACTCGTCGCCGCGAGGTCTTGGTTGATTCGACAGCAACGTCGCGCATGGCGGCAATCGGTGCAATCGACGCCGCGCGACGAGCAGGCAGGATCGCCGAGGCCAGTGTGATGAATGTGCCGATCAGCATCGAGGAGATGACCGCTGATGCGGGAACCACGATAGGGGTATCAGGGCCGGAGAAGCCGATGCTTTGCATCAGTGCATTGAGGCCCATGGCCAGCAGTACCCCGAGGCCCACACCGACGGCCGAGGCGGCAAGCCCGACGGCGAATGCCTCGAGCATCACGGAGGTGAGGACCTGTCGTCGGGTGGCTCCGAGAGCGCGCAGCAGAGCGAGTTCCTTGGTGCGTTGGGCCACGATGATCGAGAAGGTGTTGTAGATGATGAACGAGCCCAC
>CANFQA010000012.1 GCA_947449015.1 Microthrixaceae bacterium
ACATTTGTGTCGCGGGCGACGAAGCCGATGCGTTGGTAGAGACGGTTGGCCGCCTCACGGCTCGGGCGGGAGGTGAGATCAACGGTCTTCGCGCCGAGTGCACGAGCACGGTCGAGCGCATCTCGGTTGAGCGCTTCACCAACACCGCGCCCACGCGCTTCGCCATCCACCACAACATCCTCGATCCAGGCCCGCACCCCAGTCGGGATGCGGAACCATGCAAGCGTGAGACTGCCGAGGATGGAGCCGCTGTCGGTATCAACCGCCAGCAACAAAATGCTCGCCGGCGAGTCAACGATGGCGGCCAGTTCGGCCCAGGTCGGCGGCGGGTTCGACGAGGACAATTGCGGGGTGAGCAGTTCAAACGCCTCCACCAGCGCATCGGTCACTTCGGTAGCTTCAACGATCTCCACTGCGGCCATCGGTCCAGCGTAGGCAACGGATCACCTTTGGGCCGGCGCCCGCCGATGCGCACGCGAACGCCCACCTCAACCCCCAGCCGAGCCCGCGCCCGATCCGAACCCTGCCCGAGCCGATTTCGACCGAAAGCCGAAGCCGGGACACCGGTAGCCTGAGCAGATGGCTGTTCCGTCCGGCGACTCACTTCCCCACTTGCGATGGTCCGACACCCCCGAGGTGTCGCAACCGGTGCTGCTCGTGGCCTTCGGTGGCTGGAACGATGCCGGAGATGCCGCCAGCACAGCCATCGATTACTTGATCGATGAGTGGGATACGAACGAGTTCGTCGATATCGATCCCGAAGAGTTCTTCGACTTCACCACCACCCGACCCGAGGTGCGCATCGATCTCGGCGGCACCCGTCAGATCGAATGGCCGTCCAACGCGTTCCATTCCGGTCGGGTACCCAACACCGACATCGATGTCGTGCTCATGTCTGGCATCGAACCGCAACTGAAGTGGCGCACCTTCTGCGAACACGTCATCGGCGTCGCCAAGGCCATCGATGCCCGGCTCGTTGTCACGCTCGGCGCGCTCCTCGCCGAGGTACCGCACTCACGTCCGGTGTCAGTGTTCGGAACGGCATATGACGAAGCCACCGTCGACGCCCTTGATGTGCTGCCCTCGCGCTACGAAGGACCCACCGGCATCACCGGCGTGTTGCATGGGGCCTGCCGGGAGGCTGGCATCCGTTCAGCCGCGCTGTGGGCAGCAGTTCCCACCTATGTCCCCAACGCCACTTCGCCCAAGGCTGCACTCGCACTGATCCAACGAACCGCAAAGCTCATCGGCACCGAGATCGAAGCCACCGAGCTGAAGTTCGCCACCGACTCCTACGAACATCAGGTGTCGCAGCTGGTGGCCGAGGACGATGAGACCACCGACTACGTGGCGCAGCTCGAGAAACGTTTCGACGAGGAACCCGACTCGTTCACCGACGGCGAGAGCCTGGTTGATGAAGTCGAACGCTTTCTACGCGATCAAGATTGACGAACGCTCAGTTCTCGTCAGTGAGATCGACCACGACGTGGTCACCTTCCCACACCGGTGTGCGGGGGTGATCGAAGTGCACATCAACCGCAGCGCCACTGAACGCGTGACGGGCGAGTGGACCCCAGAGATCAGCACCCACTGCCATCTGCGGAAGATCATCGAGCGAGAACCAACCCACACCAGAGGTCTCGAGTGGATGCGCCTGCAATGAACCGCCAGTAGCCCGACAGTGGAACACCAGCGAATAGAGCGGAACGCTGGTGAAGCGACGCTGCAGACCGTCGTACACGGCGAGCAGTTGCAGCACCTCACAGTCGATGCCGGTCTCCTCGCTGACTTCCTTCACCGCAACCTCGGCCGGCGAATATCCGATGTCGGCCCAGCCGGTTGGGTACAGCCACACACCAGAATCGGATCGCTGCACCAGCAGGATCTCATCGGCATCGTTCTGCACGATGGCACCAACCGCGACCTTCGGGGTCTGATAGCCGGGCACGCCAACGCCCACCGACTTCATCCACTCGTGTACAAGATCATCAGGGTCGTAGGTGCTACCAGCAGCGACTCGCATATCGGCGGCAACGGCCAGCACCTCTTCGAAACGTTCCTGTTCATAAAGGCTCTGGGTGAAGCCAAGACCAGTTCGCGCAATACCGGCGAGTGCCTCGCTCCAACGGATCAGATCCTGCGGGGTGACCGAGTCGCTCATGAACATCAACGCTAGCGGCGAACCGGATCAGCCGGCCGTGCCCTCGATGGCGAACAACAGTGCTCGCTTGATCTCATCGAGATACGCCTGATCGGTGATCTTCTCGCCGGAGGAATCACGCACGTAGAACGAGTCGACCGCAGCGGGGCCAAGGGTCTGGATCTTGGCCGAGGTGATGTCGAGATCGAGATCGTGGAACGCCCGCGTGATGCGCCACAGCACTCCCATGGAATCGGGGGCACGAACCTCGAACACCGTGGCTTCGCGCGACAACACGTTGTCGATGATGACCTCGGGATGCTTCACCAGTCCGGGAAGTCGACGGGGGCGGTAATAGGTGCGTCGACGCTCGGCAAGACGTGCCTCGAGGGCGAGACGTCCATCGAGACCCTTTTCCAGTTCGCGGATGACGTGATCCCAGTTGATCTCGGAATCGAAATTGCTCTGCACCCGGAACTGTTCAAGCGCCATGCCAGTTCCATCGGAGTGAGCGGCCGCTTCGAGCACGGTGAGTCCGTTCAGCGAGAGCACACCGGCGACACGGGCGAATAGACCCGGACGGTCGGGTGAAACAACAACGAGCTGATCTTCGACGCCTTCGAGGATGCGTCGGCGCTGTGCCAGGAGATCGCGCTGATAGGGGGAGGGGAATCCCGAATCGGTGGCGTCGGCCACCGAACCACCGGCGAGGACATGGGCCACTCGATCCACGAGGACCCCGACCAGTTCTTCTTTCCAGTTTCCCCATGCCGCCGGACCAGTGGCCAGCGAATCGGCTTCGGTAAGCGCGTCGAGCAGGCGTAGACAACGCAGATCGCCGACGGCCTCGGCCACATGCGCAATGGTTCCGTCATCGGAGAGGTCACGTCTCGTTGCCACATCGGGAAGAAGCAGGTGATGACGCACCATTTGCTGCAGGGCAATGGTGTCCTCCGCGTCGAAGCCCATACGAGGGGCGATCTCGGCCACAAGCTCGATACCAACATCGGTGTGATCGCCAGGACGACCCTTGCCAATGTCATGCAACAACGTGCCCACCACCAGCAGATCTGGTCGATCAACACGATCGACGAGTGCTGCGGCATTGGCGGCCGCTTCGCAGAGATGACGATCGACAGTGAAGCGGTGATAGGCGTTGCGTTGCGGTCGACATCGGATGACTGCCCATTCAGGAAGGATCGGTTCCCACAGACCCTTCTGATCGAGTGTCTCCACGACTTCCACTGCAGGACGGCCGGCAAGGAACAGCTCGACGAACAACCGTCGAGCCTCATCAGGCCAGGGCTGCGGAATGGGCGCCGCATTCGTGAGGCGGCCGAGTGTGGCCCGATCAATGCGGGCATCAGCCTGGGCAGCGGCGACCGCGACGCGAAGCACAAGGAAGGGATCGGAGGACGGATCAGCCCCCGGCGCCAGAGTGACTGCGCCGTCCTCAAGCAGCACGCCAGCAGCAAGCTCCTTGTTGCGGGCCAGGCGACGCAAACGTGAGGGCGGCTCAAGGGCGAGTTCAACGCGAGCCCAGAGTTCGTCGCTGACCCACGCAATGGTTCGCGCCGCAGCCGAAAGTTCAGCCATGAGGACATCGGAGTCCGGGAACCCGAGTGCCTCGGCGACTGCGTCCTGCTCCTCAAGAAGGAGGGTGTCGCTATGGCGACCGGTGCGACGATGCAGCTCCACACGGGCCGAAAGCACAAGTTCATAGGCGTCGCGTATGGCGTCATCGTCGCCAGGCAACAGCGGTGTACCAGCGAGTTCAGCCCAGCGGATGCCATGCACATCGCGCATGCCGCCGCGACCATCTTTGAGATCAGGTTCGAGTAGGAACGCCACTTCCCCAGCCTGACGATGACGTTCGATGATGCGCTCGTCGAGCTCGGCGAGCCAGCGCTTGGAGCGCTTCTGCCAAGCAGCAAGACCTTTTTCGCTCAGCTCACGGGCAAGGGATTCATCTCCGGCGAGGAACCGAACCGACAACACAGCGGTGGCGGTATCGAGATCATCGGAGGCCAGGGCAATGGTCTCCTTGACTGTGCGAACGGCATGGCCGAGCTTGATGCCCTGATCCCAGATTGGGTACCAAATGCGCTCGGCCAATTCGGCGACATCGAGACCGGAATCGTGAATCAAATAGACATCGATATCGCTTCCCGGTGACAACTCAGCGCGGCCATAGCCACCGACCGCCACAAGCGCCGCACCCTTCGAAGGCGGGCCAGACGCGTTCCACAACTCAATGATCCACTCATCAACCAGCGCCGCGAGTGCTCGGCAGAACACAAACCCGCGAACGGACACATTGTCGAGAAGGGCTCGTCGATCGAGTTGGGGGGTCATCGCCGTCTCCGTGAGTGAGGGGACGGCGTCAGGCTAGACCGCTTCTTCGCCAGCCTCGCCTGTCCTGATTCGGATCAGTTTCTCGACATTGGTAATCCACACCTTGCCGTCGCCGATCTTGCCGGTACGAGCAGCCATGACAATGATCTCGGCCACCTGCTCGGCCAGCTCATCGGGGACCACCGTCTCGACCCGCACCTTGGGCAACAGATCCACGACATATTCGGCGCCGCGGTAGATCTCGGTCTTGCCGCCTTGTCGACCGAAACCCTTGACCTCGTCGACGGTCATACCCTTGAGGCCTGCGGCCTTGAGAGCTTCCTTGACGTCGTCGACCTTATGGGGCTTGATGATCGCTGTCACGAGCTTCATATCCGCACGGTATCCCTTCATCGCTGCCGATGGATCGCCCATCGGCTGTGTTTGCTGATCAGTGGAGTCGGTCCATTGAACCGGTGCTGCCAAAGCTGTACGCAGTCTCGGCATGTTGGCTGAAGTCGAGACCCTCAGCCTCGTCCTCTTCGCTGACGCGCATCCCAATCGTGCGATCGATGACCTTGGCAAGGACGAATGACACCGTGAAGCTGAACGCGAACGTCACCGCACAGGCCACGAACTGGTACCACAGCAACGAGAAGCCACCACCGAGGAACACGCCCTCGTGGGTCACGGCCTTGTTCACCTTGGCATCAGCAAAGAACCCAAGCAGCAGGCCACCAATGATGCCGCCGACCAGATGCACGCCGACGACGTCAAGACTGTCGTCATAGCCGAATCGGAACTTGAGGCGAATGGCGAGCACGCACAACACGCCTGCGGCCAGACCAATGACGATCGGGGCCATTCCGCCGACGAATCCGGCGCAAGGTGTGATGGCCACAAGGCCGGCAACCGCACCAGACGCAGCGCCAAGTGTTGTCGGCTTGCCCTCCTTGACCTGCTCGACAATGAGCCAGCCGATCATGCCGGCAGAGGCCGCCAGGAAGGTGTTCATGAGTGCCTGTGCCGCCAAACCATTGGAGCCAAGCGCAGAGCCAGCGTTGAACCCGAACCATCCGAACCACAAAATGCCGGTGCCCAGCAGGGTGAATGGAAGCGAATGCGGATGCATACCTTCACGCGGCCAACCGTGGCGCTTGCCCAGCACGAGGATGACAGCCAGCGCGGCAGCGCCGGCGTTGATATGCACCACGGCACCGCCGGCAAAGTCGAGCGCGCCCAGCTTGGTCAACCAGCCGCCGCCGAATACCCAGTGGGCCACCGGGGCATAGACCACGATGAGCCAGACCGCAATGAACACGGCATAGGCCTTGAACTTGAAGCGATCCGCGGTGGCGCCAGTGATAAGAGCCGGGGTGATCACCGCGAAGGTCATCTGATAGGCGCAGAAAAGCACGAACGGAATGGTGAGCCCGAATGCCGCAGGTCCCGCGTCGCCAGCGATGTTGTGCATCCAGGCGAAGTCGAGATTACCAATGAATCCACCGTCGCCGAAGTTGCCGAAGGCCAGGGAGAACGCGATGGCCACCCACAAAATGGCCATCAGCCCCATAGCGAAGAAGTTCTGCATGAGCATGCCAAGCATGTTTTTGGCCCGCACCATGCCGCCGTAGAAGAACGCGAGGCCAGGTGTCATGAAGAGCACCAGTCCAGTCGCGATGAGCATCCAGGCGGTATCGCCCGTATCGATCATGTTGTGTCCCCCGTGTGTCATCCCGGCTGTTCGTGATGCGAAGACACTAGTCAGAATCTGACCGGATACTGACTCTCACTGCGATCTCTTGTGGACACTTTTCTGACAACTATCTGACCAAAGTCAACTTCAGATCAGCCTGCTGCGGCGCGTCGGCGGGCGAGATGCACATGGGCTTTCGCCGCGCCCCAGATAAGCCCGGGTTCGTGCAGCGCAGGGTCGATGTCCGCGAAGCTCGCCGGCCCGAGGTCGTAGACGTCGTCGGGGAACTGCGACTGCAGGAACTCATCTCGCGCCGCAGTCGGTACTCCTGCGGCGAGCAACACCTGGGTCGGGAACACCGCCGCGGACCGCAGCAGGGCCAGCGGTCCGGTGCGCTGCTCATCGATGTCGAGCGCCAGCAGAGCACGAACTCGC
Organism: Microthrixaceae bacterium; assembly: GCA_947449015.1. GTDB lineage: Bacteria > Actinomycetota > Acidimicrobiia > Acidimicrobiales > Acidimicrobilacustridaceae > Acidimicrobilacustris. Next base: position 6,606 of record CANFQA010000012.1, read on the forward strand.
CCACCGATCAGCTCGGTGGCCTCTGCGCCTGCCTGCTCGGCGGCATCACGCACCTCCTGCGGCGGGCGGCGAGTGAGTCGTTCCACATGCACTCGTTCAACACTTCGCCGCACCCATGGTCCGAGCGCGACGTCAATGGCATCAGCCAACACGGTCGCGTAGTCGGCGAGACGGCGGAGATCATCTCGTGATGGTCCAGCCGGTTGATTCTGAGGGTCGGGCTGCTCCATAGACGCAATCGTGACGCACATGAGCCATCATTCGCTCATCGAACCAGCGACCCGACTCCGAACCGACTGATGCGCATCCGGGTTCTCTCAGTGTTCGAGCACGTCGTGTACCACTGCTGGGTGGTCGATCCGGTCGACCCGGAGCGTCCCATGCTGGAGGTCGACGCGCTCTTGCGTGATGGCGATGCCGATAGCGGCCCGCTGCTGTTGTCCATTGCCGATTACATCGCCATGGTCGGTGGCCTCGAGATCGCCCGGCCCTGTCTCGACCGATTCCGAGAAGATGGCCGAATCATCGATCACCTCGGAGTGGCACATCTGGCGTTCCCGTTATGGACTCCAGTGGTCGAACCGGACTCACAACCCGACTGATACCGCGAACGAATCAGCCCGAACGGATCAGCACCGAACGAAACAGCGCCGAACGAAACAGCGCCGAACGAATCAGCAACGAACAAATCAGCGCCGATGGGCGCTGGCGTCGGTCAGTCGTGCAGTGCGTTGTTGAGATTGCCTGAGCGCAGTCCCTCAAGATCGAGAGTGACATAGCGGTATCCGACGCCGATCACTGCGGTGATCACCGCATCACGATGATCGAGGATGGCACCGAGTTGATCGATCGGGACTTCGATTCGTGCGGTGTCGTCATAGTGGCGCACACGCAGCTCAATGAACCCGAGTGCATGCAGCGCTGCTTCTGCTCGTTCGATGCGGGACAACACGCTCACCGATACCGAGGTTCCATAGGGAACCCGTGAGGCAAGACAGGCCGCCGCCGGTTTGTCCCAGGTGCGAAGCAACAATGCACGTGAGGCGGCACGAACCATGGGCTTGGTGAACCCTGCATCAACAAGCGGAAACTGCGCCCCGGCGTCGGCGGCAGCCCGTTGACCGGGGCGATGATCACCGAGATCATCGAGGTTCACGCCGAGAACCACCGTGGCGCCGGATTCGGCCGCCAAAGGGCCGACGACATCCATCAGTGCGGTCTTGCAATGAAAACACCGATCGCCGTCATTGCGTTGGTAGGCCGCGTCTTCAAGTTCGGTGGTCATCACCTCGGACCAGCGAAGCTCCCACTCCTCGACCAGTGCGGCGCAATCATCACGCTCAAGGCCGGCTAACGAAGGTGACACAGCAGTGACCGCATGGCAGTTGTCGGCGCCGAGTGTGTCATGCGCGACATAGGCGAGAAACGCCGAGTCCGCGCCGCCGCTGAAGGCAACGACGACCCTACCCAGTTCGCGCAGCCGCGCTCTCAACCGTTCAAGGGCAACTTCAAGTTCGGCCGCGTCGATGCTGTCGATCGCCGCGAGCTCGGACATTGACTCAGTCGATGCCGAGTTGGGTGAGCACCGCATCAACCGGTGCCACCATGCCCGTGTAAAACGGACCGAACTCGGCATACAGCGCAGATGCCTTATCGAAGCGCATCGTGTAGACGACCTCTTTGAGGTCATCGGGAGCGGTGGCGAACAGGGTGACGCCCCACTCGTAATCATCAAGACCAGTGGAGCCAGTGACAACCTGGATGACACGACCGGCGAATGTGCGACCCGATGCGCCGTGTTCGTACATCATCTCTTTACGGTCGTCGTAGGGCAGCGTGAACCAGTTGTTCACATCACCGCGCTGCTTCGACATCGGATAGAAGCACCATGCCGGCTTGTCCTGCGGCGGAAGCACGGGGGTGAGTCGGGCCGAGCGCATTGGCTCAGGAACGCCCTGTGCGTACTCCGACAATTCGGTGAGCGACACATACGAGTCGACCACTTCGAGACCGGCGTTCTGGATAGCCGCCTGAAGACGACGGATGTTCCAGAGGTCAGGACCGACAATCATGAAGGCAAGGTCGGCTTTATGGCCGAGGATGGCGACGGTGACCACCTGGTCACCCTCAGCCTGGGCCTTTTGCACGGCAGCGACAATGGACTCAGCATCAGCCAGCGGTGTCACCTTGCAGAACAGGTGCACCACGGCGAGGCCAACGGAGGGGGAAACGGCGTCAGTCACGATCACGAGTCTACGGGACTCGACTCGATCAGACGCCGGTGGAGACCCCGGTGCGCGCGATCGAGACCACAGCGTTGTAATCGGGCACCTTTGAGGCCTGCTCACGGTGGTCGACACCGCCGGCAATGAGGACATTGCCCTCGGGCCAGTGGATCTGCAGTGAACGCCGGGGTAGACGAATGAAGCGCAGATGCCCCTTGAAACTGCCGGTCTCCGAGGTGAGCGTGACCGCATCGCCGTCGGAGAAGCCAAGTTCGGCGGCGTCAGCGGGATCGATGTACACCGCATCACGACTGGCCCCGGTGAACGGATCGATTTCGCTGAACACCATGGAGTTGAACTGCTTGCCGCGGCGGGTGGCCACGGCGAACATGCCCGGCGGCAACGACATTTCGGGCCGCGCAAGCGTGGAGAACGCGCCACGACCGGAGTCGGTCGGAAAGACGCCGTCAGCGCAGAGATGCTCGCCGCCCCATTGCACCTGATCGCCGGTGTCACGCAGCGTTTCGATGCCGGCATAGAGCGGTACCACCCGTGCGATTTCCGTGCGCAAGGTTTGGTTGTCGCGCCAACTGAACGCAGCGCGCAGATCAGGCCGTACTCGGGTGGCCACATCGGCAAAGAGCCGCCATTCGCTTCGGGCCTCACCGACCACGCGAGGAATCTCCGGTGAGAACACGATGCGGCGTTCGGTGGTGGTCTCGGTACCGCCACCCTCTTGCTCATAGCGAGTGTGCACGGGCAACAAGATGACATCGTCACCCGGCACCAGCATCTGCGAGGTGACCACGATGTCCTGATGGACCCGCAACGGCACTCGCGCCAGTGCCTTTTCAACCTGCGCGGGGTCAGGAAGGATTTCGAGGAAGTTGCTGCCCGACATCCACAACACATCGAGTTCGCCGCGTAACGCGGCCTCAGGGATTTCGGCTGCGGTCATGCCGCTGTGGGCCGGAACTTCGAAACCCCAGCGCTCAGAGAGAACCGCAGCGTTGGCCGGCGTGGGGCTCAGACCCCCCGGCAGCGCTGTGGCATACGCACCCATCTCGGCGCCGCCCTGCACACCCGAATGACCGCGCAGCGGCATGAGGCCGGCACCATCGCGTCCGACATTGCCGCGGGCCAGTGCGAGATTGACGATGCCGCGAACACCTTGGTCGGCATGGCGATGCTGCGTGATGCCCATCGACCACAACAAGATGGCCGAGTCCGCTTGGGCGTACTCATCAACGAATGCTTCGAGTTGGGCCGCAGTGACACCGGCATCGGCGAGCAACGTCTCAAGCGGAACTGACGCGAGATGGTCGACGACTGCATCCCAGCCTTCGGTATGTGCGTCGATGAAGTCCTGATCGACGTCATTGCGCTCGATGAGACGCTTGAGCACCGCATCGGCAAGCGCCACATCGCCGCCGGGGCGCACCGGAACATGCAGATCGCACATTTTGGTGCCGAACATGGCGGATTCAGCATTGCTCGGCACCCAGTAATGCTCGAGTCCGGGCTCGAGGTAGGGATTGACCACGACCACACGGGTGCCCGAGGTGCGCGCCTTATAGAGGTACTTCATGAACACCGGTTGGTTGTTGGCCGGATTGGCTCCCCAAATCACGATGAGCTTGGAGGTGAGTACATCGCTGAGCGAACAGGTGGTTGCCGCAGCGCCGATCGTGGCCTTCAGCGCAGTCGTCGACGGCGCATGACAGGTGCGCGCCGCGGAGTCGACATTGGCGATGCCCATGGCTCGCGCTGCTTTGCCGGCCACGTAATAGGTCTCGTTCGTAATGCCTCGACTGGTGAGGAACATCGCGCTGCGATCAGGGCCGGCGCTGCGAAGGCCATGGGCCAATGCCTCGAGGGCTTCGTCCCAGGTGATGCGGTGAAACCCCTTCTCCCCCGCACGACGTCGCATTGGGTGCGCCAGCCGACCGAGCTCGCGAAGTTTTGTGCTTGAGCGGCGACTGAGCGCGTCGGCGTCAGCGAGCAAGGAGTGATCAAGCGGATCGGCACAGTTCAGTTCAAGCAAGCGCAATCGGGTGAGACAAAGATGCACGCCGTCGATGGTCCAATCGTGCAGACCGGCGACTCCGAGCGCGCAGCCGTCGCACACTCCCTTGGTGAGCAGCTTCCACGCGTAGCGGGCGTGCTTTTTGTTCTGCCATGCCACGCGGGCCATATCACCGAAGTGATTCGGCTTCTGCAGGCCAATGCCATTGGGGCGGGGGCTCACCCACAAATCAGGATGGAAACGCTTGGCCATGGGAACTCTCAGCGATCCGGGGTTGTGTACAGGTTGAAGGAATTTTCGCGCACAAAGCCGCACAGCGTCATACCGGCACGTTGGGCGGTATGCACCGCCAACGCTGAGGGCGCTGAGACTGCCACCACGAGTTCGAATCCGGCCGCCCACGCCTTCTGCACCATTTCGAACGACGCTCGACCGCTCACGAACAGGCCATTGCCAACAGCCGGGAGTGCATCATCAAGCAGAAGTCGACCGACAACCTTGTCAACAGCGTTATGTCGACCGATGTCCTCGCGCACCAAACCGACCGATCCATCGCGCGTGAATGACGCGGCCGCGTGCACCGAGCCCGTGCGGGCAAACAGTTCCTGCGCGTCGCGCACGCCGGCGACAACGCCGGGCAGCACATCAAGATCCCAGGGCTCGTGGTCACCGATCGTTGTCAGCCGATCAGTGAGTTCATCAAGCTGTACCGACCCACAGATTCCGCATGACGATGACGCCGTCGACAGACGCGCCACCGGCTCAGGAGCGCGGTTACCGGTATCGACGCTGACAACGTTGAACTCGGTCTCCACTGCAGAGCCCGTTCCGCAATAGCGACATGACAGCACTGGCGCGCCAGCGAGCAGTCCGTCGGTGAAGCACAGACCTACTGCCAGTTCGAAGTCATGACCGGGTGTGCGCATCGTGGTGCCAACAAGATGACCGTCGAGGCGGATCTCGAGCGGCTCCTCGATGATCAGTTCATCAGGTCGCCGACCAGACTCAGCGGGCGCATCGGCTCCCGCGTCCACGCCAGCACCTGCGCCGACAACGACGCGCCGGGCGAGAATCGTCTCGGTTCGTCGTCTGGCCATGGCGCTCACCGTAGTGACCCCGGACGCGCAACGGGGCGCCCAGATGGGCGCCCCGTTGAACGAACAGCTTGCTGGATCAGTAGTCGTCCATACCGGGCATACCGCCACCGGCTCCACCCTCGGGCTTGTCAACGATGACAGCCTCGGTGGTGAGGAACAGCGCAGCGATGGACGCCGCGTTCTGCAGAGCTGAACGGGTGACCTTGGCGGCATCAATGATGCCGGCCTTCACGAGGTCCTCGTACTCGCCGGTTGCGGCGTTCAGGCCCTCGCTGGCCACGGGAAGGTTGCGCACCTTGTCGACCACGACGCCGCCTTCAAGGCCGGCGTTTGTGGCGATCTGCTTGATGGGCTCCTCAAGAGCATGGGCCACGATGCGAGCGCCAGTGGCCTCGTCGGGGTCGAGGCTCTTGAGCATCTCGAGCACGCGGGCCTGGGCACGCAGCAGCGTGACACCGCCGCCGGCGACAACACCCTCTTCGATGGCTGCCTTGGTGGTGCTCACGGCATCTTCGATGCGGTGCTTGCGCTCCTTGAGCTCCACCTCGGTGGCGGCGCCAACCTTGAGCACAGCAACGCCACCCGACAGCTTGGCAAGGCGCTCCTGGAGCTTCTCGCGGTCGTAATCGGAATCGGTGCGGTCGATCTCGGACTTGATCTGGGCCACGCGACCGGAGATGTCGGCTTCAGCGCCAGCGCCTTCGATGATGGTGGTCTCGTCCTTGGTGATGATGACCTTGCGGGCGCTGCCGAGCAGGTCGAGGGTGGTGTTTTCGATCTTGAGACCGACGTCCTCGGTGATGACCTGACCACCGGTGAGGATGGCCATGTCCTGCAGCATCGCCTTGCGACGATCGCCGAAGCCCGGAGCCTTGACGGCCACAGAGTTGAAGGTGCCACGGATCTTGTTGACCACGAGGGTGGCAAGTGCTTCGCCCTCGATGTCCTCAGCAATGATGACAAGCGGCTTGGCGGCCTGCATGACCTTTTCGAGCACGGGAACGAGATCACGAACAGCGGTGATCTTGGAACCGACGAAGATGATGTACGGATCGTCAAGCACGGCTTCCATGCGCTCGGTGTCAGTGACGAAGTACGGCGAGATGTAGCCCTTGTCGAAGCGCATGCCCTCGACGAGATCCATCTCCATGCCGAAGGTGTTGGACTCCTCGACAGTGATGACGCCGTCCTTGCCCACCTTGTCGATGGCTTCGGCGATCATTGCGCCAACCTCGGGATCGGCAGCGGAGATGCCGGCGACCTGAGCGATCTGGCTCTTGTCCTCGACCTCGGCAGCGACATCGTGGATGGCGGCGACGGCCTCGGCCACGGCCGCCTCGATGCCCTTCTTCAGCGACATCGGGTTCGCACCAGCGGCCACGTTACGCAGACCTTCACGCACCATTGACCAGGCGAGAACGGTGGCGGTGGTGGTGCCATCGCCGGCGACATCGTCAGTCTTCTTGGCGACCTCTTTGACCAGTTCAGCGCCGATGCGCTCGAACGGATCTTCGAGTTCGATCTCCTTGGCGATCGACACACCGTCATTGGTGATCGTGGGAGCGCCCCACTTCTTGTCGAGCACCACATTGCGGCCCTTCGGGCCGAGGGTGACGCGCACGGCGTCAGCCAACTGGTTCATACCTCGTTCGAGGCCACGACGAGCCTGCTCGTCGAATTCAATGAGTTTTGCCATGATGATTTCCCTTCGGGGGTCTGTCGCCCGCTCCGGCAGAAGGGGCCGGGGGGCCACCTTCGGAGTTAGCAGTCTCCTAAGGAGAGTGCTAATAGGAAACCACCCTCAGGGCAGGATCGCAACCTGAGATGAGGGGATTCGAATGATGTGGGTCAGAACCCGCCGGCCACGGCCTGCATAATCGAGACGGTGACACCGTCAGGCACGGGCGTCTGGAGGTTGTCCATGAACCGGATGTCGTCATCATCGACGAAGATGTTGACGTAGCGAACCATGGCGCCGGAGTCATCGAGCAGCTTGGCGGCGAAGCCAGGATGGTCGGCCTCGAGGCTGGCAAGCACCTCGGCCACGGTGGCGCCCTCCACCTTCACAGTGGACTGTCCACCGGTCATGGTGCGGAACACGGGTGGGACTCGAACGGTGACACTCATGGCAAACCTCGGGCGTTGGCAGTGACGATCGCGGGCGATCTGGTGATGACGACGGGTCAGAGCCTAGCGACTCGCCTTGCCAGCACCCCGATGCTGGCCAAGGATGTGCGGGTGATCCCTTCGTCGGTCAGCACCCATGTGGCCTCTGAGTTCCCGCTCGACGCCCTTGTCGCGGCCAAAGGGGCAACCACGGTGTCGGTGTGCATCCCTGCCCGCAACGAAGAACCCACCGTCGGGGCCATTGTCAGTGCCATCCGCACTGCGCTGGTCGACTCGCTCGGCCTTGTCGACGAAATCGTCGTGATCGATGACCACTCCAGCGATCTCACTGCACAGCGAGCGACCGAGGCTGGGGCCCGGGTGGTGCGAGCCGCTGAGGTGCTCACCGGGTTCGGCGAGGGTCACGGCAAAGGCGAAGCACTCTGGAAGTCACTGCATGCCTCGACCGGCGACATCGTGATCTGGTGCGATGCCGACGTACGCGACTTCGACACCCGGTTCATCACTGGCCTGCTCGGACCCTTGCTCACAAACCCAGACCTTGGCTTCGTGAAGGGTTTCTACGAACGTCCCGACGATGGCACGGTGCGCGGCGGCGGCCGCGTCACCGAACTGGTTGCTCGTCCTTTACTCACGCTGTTGATGCCCGAGTTGGCCGGCGTCATCCAACCGCTCTCGGGCGAATATGGAGGCCGTCGGCGAGTGCTGGAACAGGTGCCCTTCGTTGAGGCCTACGGCGTGGACATCGCCATGCTCATCGACATCGTCACGATGTTCGGCATTGACGCGGTGGCCCAGGTCGACCTCGGGATGCGTATTCACCGCAATCGACCGCTCCATGAGCTCTCCCCCATGGCCGCCCAGGTCATGCAGGCCGCGCTGCATCGAATTGCTCCGGGACTCGCAGCCGAACGAGCCGTGCTCAACCCACCTGATCTCACACCAATCGAGATCGAATACCGCGAGCGACCGCCACTTATTTCCGTACCCGAGTACCTGGCCTCGCATCCCCGCTAAGCCCTCAGCTCAGCGACCCACCATGGGAAGAAAACCAGCGCCCGGGGAACTTCTGTCATAGGTTGCGACAATGGATTTCGGAATCATCTTCGCCAACGTCGGCCCCTATGTGAATCCTGATGCGGCCGTGATCATGGGTCAGGCAGCCGAGGCCAACGGCTTCGAGAGCCTTTGGACCGTTGAGCATCCGATCGTGCCCAAGGGGTATGTATCTGAGTACCCCTACAGCAAGGACGGACGCATGCCGGGCGACGAGAAAGCGCCCGTGCCCGATCCCCTTGCTTGGCTCACATGGGTTGGCGCCCACACCACCACGCTCAAGTTGGCAACAGGCATCCTGATCCTGCCGCAGCGCAATCCGGGCATCCTCGCCAAGGAATGCGCCACGATCGACATGCTCACCGGAGGACGCCTCATCCTGGGCATCGGCGTGGGTTGGCTCCATGAGGAGTTCGATGCGCTTGGCGTGAGTTGGGACGACCGCGCCGCGCGCACCGATGACGATGTTGCGGCCTTGCGTGCGCTGTGGGAGCAGGAAACCTCCTCCTATCGCGGCACGCATAACGCATTCACCGATGTGTACTCGTACCCCAAGCCAGCCAACGGAACGATCCCGATCGTGGTGGGTGGTCATTCCAAGCCCGCTGCCCGTCGGGCTGGTCGCCTCGGCAACGGATTCTTCCCGGCCGATCCGCGTCATCTTCCCGAACTGCTCCCGATCATGCGCGCTGCTGCGGTCGAGGCCGGGCGCGATCCCGATGCCATCGAAATCACCACTGGCGGCATGCCCACGCTCGATGGCCTCAAGCAGCTTGCCGACCTAGGTGTCACCCGATTTGTGGTGCCGCCGCTTTCCTACGACCCCAGCAAGTTGAACGAAGCGTTCGAGAAGTTCGCCGAGCAGTTCATCGGCAAGCTGTAGTCACTCAAGCGCATCGAGCACGAGTTCACTTGCGCAGGCACAGGGATCGGCCATCGCTCGCTCGGTACCGAACCGATCGCTCAGCGAAATCACGCGCAGTCCGCCAGGTAGTTCGGGCAGAGGGTCAACGACTTCGCCAACAAGCGCAAGACAGGGCACACCCAGCTCTGCAGCCAACGCTGCGACGCCACCCACAACCTTGCCGTCGAAGGACTCCTCATCGAGAAACCCCTCACCAGTGATCACCAGATCAGCACCCTCGATGAGTTGATCGAGACCGATCTCTTCGGCGACGAGTTCGAAACCTGACACAAGTCGTGCGCCGATCGTGGCGAGCCCACCAGCAAGACCGCCGGCGGCACCGCCACCTTCGAGCTCCAGCACATCGATGCCTGTTTCCGACATGAACACTTGGGCCAGACGTTCGAGCCGACGCCGCAGCAACTCCACCTGCGCGCGTGTTGCCCCCTTCTGTGGGGCAAAGATCGCAGCCGCGTCAACGAACCGGGTCCGCACATCGCAGGCCACAACAATCTCCACGCCGCGCAGTCGTTGCGGCGGATGCACTGCTCGCAGAGCACCAAGACCTCCATCGGTCGTAGCCGACCCGCCAACTCCGACGAGCACGCGACGCGCCCCTGATTCCACCGCTACGGAAATCAGCTCTCCCAGGCCATAGGTGGACGCAGCAATCGGATCGTTCATCTCAGCACCACCAACAAGCGTGAGGCCCGAGGCGCGTGCCATCTCGATGACCGCAGTGCCACGATCCAGCCGCCAAGCAGCTTCAACCTCATCACCAAGGTGACCGTCAACGACAGTGGTGCGATTAGGTCCACCGAACACATCAAGGAACCCTTCACCGCCATCGGCGAGCGGGATGGCGACGACCTCATGGCCAGCAGCACGCAGCGCCGAGCCGAGGGCGTCGGTGAGTTGGCGCGCGGTTGCAGTTCCTTTGAACTTGTCGGGGGCGACCACAATGCGCATCGCACCAGTAGAGCAGCCCGCAACCGCACCCTGCTGAGGCGGGACGGATCTGGCCAATGTCATCAGGCCATGCTGATCAGCAGAAGCCGATCAGGCCAGGTCGGGACCGGCGAGAACGAGCACCGTGGCCGAGCCGGGGTCCGCGGGAGGCGGCGCGGGCATTGCCTGCACTAACAGCGGGTCCTTTCCGAGCGCGATGGCAACCTGCTGGGCATCGGCCTTGGCGCCGGCGGTGTAGAAGATCTGTGTCTCGGGCACCACCGATGAGGCGTCGCCAATGCTGACCTGCGTGAAGCCCTTGGCTTGCAGAACGCCGCGATTTTTTGAGGCCACCAAGCCCCCGCCAGTGGCGTTGTACACCGCCACGACGATCTCTGCGGGGGGACGTGACGGCAACGTGGTGGTCGGTGCAGCAATCGTGGTGGAACTGGTAACCGGTGCCTTCGAAGTGGCGACCAAGCCACCATCGGCTCTGTAGCCCTTCACCAGCAAAACGGTGCCGATCAGCAGAGCGGCGCCCACCAGCACAGCACCAATGATGGTGTCGGAGCGCTGATTGCGAACGCCGCCAGAGCCCGCCATCTCAGGAACCGGGAGGCTCGCTCACCTGCTGGGCATGTTCCTGGCGCACCCGGCGACGACGATCGCGAAGTCGACGCAGGCGACGAACACCAAGCGGATCATGCTCATAAGCAGCCGGGCTTTCGAGCAGTTCGCCGAGGATCTCGTAGTACCGATCAACCGACAATTCGAATCGCTCTTCAATGAGTGATTCCTTGGGGCCGGTCTCATGCCACCACGAACGCTCGAACTCGAGGATCGCCTTGTCACGGTCGGTCAGTTCTACTGCTGAGATCTCCATCACCATTGATGTTCGTCGCCCCGGGCCTCAAACACAAGGACCCTCGCCCATCTGTTCCCGATAATCGCCTGAGCCACGGGTATGGTCGGGCCAAATCCAAGGGGGATCACATGGGACCACTCGACGGTGTGCGCATCATCGAACTGGCAGGGCTCGGTGCCCTGCCCTACGGCACGCTGAAACTTGCCGACATGGGGGCCGACATCATTCGGGTGCACCCCACCTCTGAGGTACCCGCCGATGGTCCTGCGCATCGCAGCAGCGAGTTCGACAGGGGCCGACGTTCCATCGCTCTCGACCTCAAAGCTCCCGATGGGGTCGAAACGCTCCTTCGCCTCATCGAGAAGGCCGACGCGTTCGTCGAGGCTTTCCGACCCGGAGTCTGCGAACGACTCGGCATCGGCCCCGATGTGGCGCTGGCCCGTAATCCGAAGCTCGTGTACGGGCGACTGACCGGGTGGGGCCAAGAAGGACCACTGGCCAAAACGGCGGGCCATTCGCTCAACTATGAGGCGATCACCGGAGCCATCGGCTCTATTGGCGTGGCCGGCCAGCCGCCAGTACCGCTTTTACAGGTGTTGGGCGATTTCGGCGGCGGTGGACTGCACTTGGCCTTCGGTGTTGTGTGCGCCCTGTTCGAGGCCCAGCGATCAGGGCTGGGCCAAGTGATCGACAGCGCCATGGTGGACGGGGTCATGTCGCTCTATCAGGTGTTCTACGGCATGACCCGTTCGGGGATGCATACCGGACCAGTCGGCACCAACATGTTCGACGGCGGCTCCCCGTTCTACAACGTCTACGAAACCGCCGACGGGAAGTACGTAACCGCTGCGCCCATCGAACCAAAGTTCTTCGCGTTGCTCATTGAGAAGTTGGGTCTTGATCCGGCAACGCTCCCGGCGCAATACGACGAGAGCCGCTGGAGCGAGTTGCACGCAGCCATGGCCGATGCCTTCCGCACCCGCACCCGCGAGGAATGGGTCGAGCTGTTGGAAGGTACCGACGCCTGTTTCGCCCCAGTGCTGTCATTCGCCGAGGCCGCCGAGCATCCCCATAACGTGGCGAGAGGTGCATTCGTTGAGATGCCCGATGGACCACCACAACTGGCACCGGTGCCGCGTCTGAGCCGCACACCGGGTGTCATTGGCAAGACCTACGCCTATCCAGGCGTCCACACCGAGAGCGTGCTCGCTGAATTCGGGTTCAGCGCCGAGGAGATCACGCAGTTACAGGCCTCGGGTTCGATTGCCTGGTGATCCCCGGGTTTTAAGCACTGGTGTTTTCAGCACTGAGTTTGAGCACTGAATTTTCAGCGCCGAACGAGACGAAGTAGAGCCCGAGAAGGGATTCGAACCCTTGACCCCCTGTTTACAAGACAGGCGCTCTAACCAACTGAGCTACCCGGGCGCAGCCCCCTCACAGTAGATGCTCGAGGGCATCGCACGGTTCGGGAACGCGAGAGGGGGACGGGCCGAAGCCCGTCCCCCTCCACATCTCACATCTGTTCCCCGAGGGGAGCAGGTGCTCGAGTTACATCCAGTTACTGCTTGGCGAGCGTGACAGTCACGCCCTGACCAAGTGCGCTCGCATTCGTGAACGTTCCAACGCCGCTCCAGACAGAGGAGACGTCGAGGGCGGTGGTGGGCTGGTAGGCCACGTTGCCGGTGGTGACGCCAGTCTTCAGACCACGAAGGGCCACGGACGGACGGGCGGTGCCGGAGGCAACCGTCTGGGTTCCAATGCTGGTACCGCCGAAGAGGTACTCAGAGGAAATACCTTCAGAACCGGTGGCGCAAAGTGCCAGAAGGGTCGGGACCCAAGGAAGCGTGATCTTCGCCGAACCGGCCGGGAAGCTCTTGCCACCAACAGTCTCAGCGGCGGTCCGCTGCGACACGAAGGCCCAGAAGCTCACCACGGAGGTCGGGTACTTGATCGCACCGATGGAGCCAGACACTGCCTTGATAGCGGTAAGGCTGAGGCTCGGGCTAAACGAAACCGCCACCGACTGGGTGGTGGCTCCGGTGTAGCCGGAGAAGGCAGCCGAAGCGCCGATGGTGCCCGGGTTGTACCACTGACCCATGATGGTGGTGCCCTCATAGGTGTTGGCGGTACATGCATCAGCACCGGGGACGAGGAGAGGGCTCTCGTTGAGCGTGCTGGTGATCATCGACATGGCATCGCCGGTGGCCGGAGCGCTCGACGAAGGCTGACCGATGGTCAGGTTGATGCCGTAGGTCCCGAAGGCATCGGTGCAGGTTCCACCGCCGAGATCGGTAAGACCATACGAGTTGCCATAGACACCACCAGCGGTGGTGGCCCAGGTGTTGGCACCGTCGGTACCGACGGCCGTGATGTAGTTCTGGCCCAGGTTTGCGTTACCCGCTGTGGCGCCATTGGCGTACGGAAGCACACCGCAGCCCGAGATGGGCAGACCGATATCGGAGGCGCTGAAGCCAGCCGTGGCGGAGGTGATCTTCTGTGCACCCAGATTGTAGGTCTGGTCATTGATGATTCGAGCGGTGGTGACCGTCTCCTCAGCACCGACCGAGATCTGGTTCGGGTACGCGACTGCACCGGTGAGGTCGGCCTGTGACGCCGTGGTTATGCCGTTGACGACTGCCGCGGTGTAGCCGGCAAATGCAGCGCTGCCGCAGTTGCTGGTGGTGCAGGTGCGAACAGCTGAAATCGTGGAACCGGCCGAGATGGTCGTGCCGCTAATCGAGCGACCGACGTCAGAGTCACTGAAGCCAATGGTGGGCGAGACAACGAGGCCAGGTGTTCCATCGACGCCCTGGACGGCTGCGCGTCCTTCAACTGCAGCTCGGGAAACCGTGACGTTCGAGTTGGTGGTGAACTTCGTCGGGATGTTGGCGTTGATATACGCCTTGGTCCCCGAGAGGCTGGTGATCACACCAGAGCCACCAGCAATTTTATCGCTGGCGATGGTGGCGCCAACCCAGGACGCAGTCCAGTTGCCGCTGCGCTGCACGTAACCAGTACCGGCGGCACCGTTCGTGAACTTGGCAGCAACAGTCGTAGCGGGGATCCCAACAACCGCGGTGACTGCAGGAATTGCAGCAATCTTCTGGCCTGCCGACACATACGCACCAATGCCGGCGCGAATGGTGGAGTTCTCAAGCTTGGCGTCAACGCTGTAGGCGTCGCCAGCACCGGCGTCGGTGAGGTTCAGGCCCTTGACAAGCGTGCTAGCTGGCTGATTGAGAACCAGAATCGGGGTACCGAAAACGGATGAAACAAACTTCACGTTGACATACGCGCCGAAGGCCTTGCCGTCAATGGTGCCCGCGATGTTGTGGTTCACCACATTGGTGTTGCCCACGTACACCCCGTACGCCTGAACAAAGGTGCCGTTCGGGTGGGTATTCGGGGAAACGATACCGACAAGGTGGCCGTAATCGGCACCCATATCGATCGCAACTCCGTTGACGGCGCTTGCGGCGCCGTTATGCCACTGAGCGTTACTGAAGTCGCTGATGACGTTCTTCGCCGGCGTCGTGGCCGCAGTGTTGAACGTACAAGCAACGCGCAGGGCGCTCTGGCTGCCAGGTGAACTCGGGTTCGAGTTCATTGTGCAAGTGTCTACTGCCGCCGTGGCGCCAGCAGGAGCAGCGAGCGGCATCAGCATCGCCGTTGAGGCCAAAAGGGCACCAGCGATCACCGCCGCCCTACTCTTCAATGCTTTCATGGATTACCCCCATAGAAGAAGTCCGGGAATTCCGGACGTTGAAACCCTACCTGTGACAACCGCCACTATGTCAAGTCACCCCCAAATCTTGGCCACGGCAGGGTGAAGCGCACCTCTGGCCGCGCTGGGACCGCCCTAGGGCGCCGGACTACTGTGTTGAACCATGACTAGTCCTCTGCGACGGATGACCGCTCTCGCCGTGATTGCTGTGGCGCTTGTCACATTCACGGCCGTCACGGCTGCCAGCGCCGGGGTCGACAACAACCCGGTCGTGATCTCGCCCGGCCTCAGCACCACGGGCGGTACCGCCACCGCTGCAGACGGGACGGTTCGCTCGTTTTCCAGTAATGAAGCGGCGTCCATGCTGCAGCCCCTGCTGGCGACCATGTATTACGGGCAACCGACCTTCGCCGATCCGCCGGCAACTGCGCAGCGTTCATCACTGAAGTTCGACTATGTCTTCACCGTCGACAACCCCAATACGACCGGAACGTTCGTCGTCAACTACGCCCAACAGGGCACAGCTGGCTGGATCTCACTTCCAGTGCAGGCGCTGTGGCCAGGCTCGGCGGTAACTGCCGATCTCGCAGATAAGTGGTTCGGCGCATCACCGGCCTTCGTCTCCGGCTTCAACGGTCAGGGAACGGTGCGAACCTTTTCCCCCGCCACCGACACCGGAACCACGAAATCCTCATCCGATGTCAGCAGTGTGCTCATTGTTGTGGTGATCGTTGGTGCAGTTGCGTTGATTGGCGGCGTGTTCGCCATCACCCGCCGGCGCAAAAAGGCCTGAAGCTCCTCGTCTCCACGAACCGGCGCGCTACTAGCGTCGGGTCATGAGCATCCTTGGCCACCGAGTCCTGCGCCGTGAGGACCCCGCCCTTCTCACCCAGGGCGGCACCTATGTCGATGACATCACTCGCGACGGCGTCGCCTTTGTGGTGTACGTGCGTTCCACCATGGCTCACGGCGTGATCCGTTCTCTTGACATTCGCGATGCTCTCGCCGAACCGGGGGTACTCGCGGTGGTGAGCGCGGCGGATCTTGATCTGCCCGCCATCGTGCCCACTGCCATGGTCGAGCAACGCATGGTGCGACCCGTGCTCGCCACCAATCGCGTGCGGTTCGTGGGTGAACCCATTGTTGCCGTCGTCGCCGAGACCCGCGAGGCCGCCATTGACGCCGCCGAGGCCGTGATCGTTGACATCGAGCCTCTTGAGCCGCTGATCGATCCGCGCCATGCCATCGATGACGACGCGCCCATTCTGCATCCGGAGGTCGGTACCAACATCGCACTGGCCTTCGCCCAGCGAGGCGAACCCATCTCCTTCGATGACTGCGACGTCGTCGTTACTCGAACGATCGTCAACCAGCGCGTCGCCGCCGCACCGATCGAGCCACGCTCGGCATTGTGCTGGTGGGAGGACGACCGCCTCATACTTGAAATTGGCTGTCAGGGGCCGCATCCCATTCGCACTGCGCTCGCCGAGGCCTATGGATTGGATCCGATCAACGTTCGTGTCATCTGTCCCGATGTGGGCGGCGGGTTCGGCGCCAAGGCGCAGCTGCCACCGGAGGCAATGCTGCTGGGCGAACTCGCCCGTCGCATCGGCCGACCAGTGCGTTGGAGCGAAACCCGCTCCGAAAATCTTGTGGGCATGAACCAGGGACGCGGTCAGATCCAGACCGTGACGCTGGGCGGCACGCGAGACGGACAGTTCCTTGCCTACAAACTTCACGTCACCCAAGAGGCCGGCGCCTATCCCAACATGGGCGCCATGCTTCCGTTGGCCACTCGCATTATGGCCAGTGGTGTGTATGAGATTCCCCGCGTGCAGTTCGATTCAGTTTCGGTGGTCACCAACACCACCCCGACCGGCGCGTACCGGGGAGCAGGACGGCCTGAGGCCACTGCGGCGATCGAACGGATCGTTGACGTGTTCGCCGCCGAGGCCGGACTCGACCCGGCCGAGGTTCGCCGCCGCAACCTCATTCCCGCAAACGCCTTTCCGTACACAACCCCCACTCGCACCACCTATGACTCGGGTGACTACGAAGGCGCGCTTGATCGTGCACTCGATGCCGCCGGCTACGCGCATCTGCGTGCACAACAAGCCGCGCGACGTGAACGCGGCGATACCAAAGTGCTCGGCATCGGCGTTTCTTGTTACGTGGAGATCACCGCCATGCCCGGTGGTGACGAATACGGATCGGTGGAGCTGCTCGCCGATGGAACAGTGCGAGTCATCACCGGATCAACGCCCTATGGGCAAGGTCATCAAACCTCATGGGCCATGCTTGTGGCTGAACGCACCGGCATCCCGCTGGATCGCATCACCGTTGAATACGGCGACACCGATGTGGTGCCGCGAGGCGAAGTCACCGGTGGGTCACGGTCCCTTCAGATCGCCGGCGCCGCAGTCTTCGATGCTTCGGCACGCCTTGTTGATCTCGCCCGCGAGCGCGCAGCTGACCTCCTTGAAGCCGCGGTCGACGACATCGTGCTCGATAGCGAAGCCGCACAGTTCCATGTCGCTGGCTCGCCGGCGGTGAACATCAGTTGGGAGGACATCGCCACCACTATCAAGACCGAAACTCCGCTGTTTGCCCTTTCTGAGTTCGTGGCACCGGGTCCGACCTTTCCGTTCGGCGCCCATGTCGCCGTGGTCGAGGTTGATACCGAAACTGGCCATGTGGAACTGCAGCGTCTGATTGCATGCGATGACGCCGGCCGAATCCTCAACCCGCTCATCGTCGACGGTCAGGTGCATGGCGGGCTCGCTCAGGGTGCGGCCCAAGCCCTGTTTGAGGAGGTTCGCTATGACGAGGACGGCAATCCGCTCACGGCCACCTTCATCGACTACACAATTCCCAGTGCCGCGGAGTTCCCGATGTTCGAACGTGTCGAAATGGAAACCCCAACCCCGATCAACCCGCTCGGGGCAAAGGGCATCGGCGAATCGGGCACCATTGGATCGACGCCTGCGGTGCAAAACGCGGTGATCGACGCGCTGCGTCATCTCGGTATCGACCATCTCGACATGCCACTCACGCCGTTGCGGGTCTGGACCGCGCTGCACGCAGCCCGCCAGAACTGATCTGCGACCTGAGCTTCGTACTGAGCCGAGAACGCTCTCAGCTCGCGCTCACTAGGGTTCTCCCGTGGAACCACAGATCTCCGTCCTCGTCGTGGCCGACGGTCACTGGGCCCCGCATATCGCCACAACCCTGCGATCGATCATTGATTCCACGAATGCCGCGGATTCAATCAATTTGATCGTCGGAGCTATTTCGATATCCGCCGAAGACCGGGAACGCATCCAACGGTCGGTGCCCGATCATCCGATCACCTGGGTGGATGTTGCATCCGACTGGCTCGCGGCCATCCCAGAATCGAAGTCGCACAAATCGCAGTACGCGCGCCTTCATGTGCTCGAGACACTCTCGGCGGGTCTCGACAAGATCATCTACGTCGACACTGACATGTTGGTTTGCGCTCCCATCGAGCAACTCTGGGACATCGACCTTGAAGGTCATGTGCTCGGTGCATCGAGATGCCTCTGGGGGCTCTGGATGGGCCGCGGGCAGTGGAATGTGATCGAGCTCGGGATTGACGGCAACCGCAAATATGCGCAGACAGGCGCAATGGTCATCGACCTTCGGGCATGGGCGAGTCGGTCGATCTTCGAGAAGTGCGAGCGATACATCGCGCGCTTCGCCGAGCACATTCACCTCGCCGACCAGGAAACCCTCAATGCAATTCTCGATGATGACTGGCTCGAACTCCCCGTCCGCTGGAACGTGTATGCGGATGACACGTACGCCGATCCGGCACTGGTGACCTATGCATTCAGCTCCAAGGCACTCCTTGATGCCTACGCCGATACAGCCATCGTGCATTTCGCCGGACCAGTGAAGCCATGGCGATGGGAACATCCCCGCCGCAATGAACTCCTTGCGGCAGAGGCTTGGGAAGTCACCGCCATGAGCACCGACTACGCCGACTGGTACTCGCAGCAACGCCAGCGCGGACTGGCAGAGCTCGCAGCAAGCCGCCCGAGGCGGCGGTCGCCACTTCGACGTGCCCGCCGCGCACTCGGCGTACTGCTGCACGGCTAATCACCACCGAGGGCAACCAGATCGGAATCAGTCGGGACGGGCTGCGGCCAGACGTCGACGGGTGACTTCGAAACAGGCCAATGCGCCAGCTGCGGAAACGTTGAGCGAGGACAGCTCGCCAATCAGCGGGATGCTGGCGACAGCATCGCAGCGCTCACGCACGAGTCGCGACAAGCCCTTGCCCTCGGCGCCCATGACCAGGCACACCGGCTGATCGGCAACTTCGAGATTGAACAGATCGGTGTCACCGCCCATGTCAAGACCGATGACCCAGACCCCGGCAGCCTTCAGTTCGTTAATGGCGCTCGGCAATCCACCCACCAGCGTCATGGGCAGATACTCAACAGCGCCGGCGGCGGCCTTGGTGACGGTTGGCGTGATGTGCACCGCCCGATGCTTGGGAAGCACGACCCCCGAGACACCCGCACATTCAGCCGAGCGCAACAGCGCGCCGAGGTTGCCCGGATCGGTGACACCATCGACTGCGAGAAGAAACGGCGGTGCGCCGCTTGCGGTGCGGGCATGCGCGAGATCGTTGAGTTCGTATTCAGGGAGTTCAACGGCGCGAGCCAGCACACCCTGGGGTGACTCGGTACGGGCGAAACTCAAAAGCCGGGTGCGCGTGACTTCGCGCACCGGCACCTTGAGATCAATGGCGAGATCAACGATGTCTTGGAGGACTTCGGTGTCCTCCTGCTCCTCGGCCACGTAAATCTCACGCACGCGCCTGGTGCCGGCGAGCAGGAGCTCGCGCACTGCGTGGCGTCCCTCGACCTGATCGCCACCGAGACCACGGGCGGCCTTCTGGCCACGTTCGAGCGCGGCACCGGGAATGACTCCACGACCGGGACGGCGACGCGCACCCGGCTTGTCAGCATTACGAACCGATGCTGCAGCATGACGCTCCTGCTTGGCCGCAACCGCCTTCTTGGCGGCATTGGACATGGGCTTGACCTTTTTGCCCGATGCAGTCGCGCGACCCTTCGGAGCCGAGGCCCCTGATGATGCGGATCGACCCTTGGGTGCAGCGGCCTTGGGCGCCGCGCCGCGCTTTGCCGCCGGCGCGCGTTTCGCCGATGACTTGGCGCCAGAAGCAGGCTTACCGCCGCGCTTGGGAGCGGCTCCGCGGGGCGGGGTCATGGCGCGCTCACAACAGCAACGGCGAAACAGGCGATTCCCTCGCCACGGCCGATGGCGCCAAGGCCCTCAGCACGGTTTCCCTTCACCGTGACCGACGCACCAACCGCGGCGGAGAGCCGCTGCTGCATGGCGTCACGCTTCGGAGACAACTTGGGTCGTTCGCAGACCACAGCACAATCGACGTTGCCCGGTTCGAACCCTGCCGCCCGCACACGACCGGCGACCTCGGTGAGCAACATGATGCTGTCGGCGCCAGCCCACTGCGGGTCGGTATCGGGAAAGTGTTGGCCGATATCTCCGAGTCCAGCAGCGCCAAGCAACGCATCAGCACACGCATGGGCAACAACATCGGCATCGCTATGGCCGACTAACCCAACTTCTCCTTCAAACACAACGCCTCCCAGGACGAGAACCCGGTCTGCGTCGGTGGAGAACGCATGCACGTCGAAACCCTGTCCGACCCTGACCGTCATGACCTGCAACCTACCCGAGGCTGGCCAACAGCACCGCGGCCACTGCCAGATCCTCAGGTCCGGTGATCTTGATGTTGGTGACCTCACCCGCCACGATCACCACCCGACCGCCGTTGGCCTCGACCAATGCGGCGTCATCGGTGGCGTCAGTTGCGTGTGCATGAGCTCGGTGCAGAACCTCAGCCCGGAAGGCCTGGGGGGTCTGCACTGCGACGAGTTCGCGCCGATCAAGGGTTGCGGCAACGACCGGAGTTCCATCGGAATCGACCTCGACTCGCTTGATGGTGTCGATCACCGCAATAGCCGGGATGGCGGCCTCTGCACCAGCGTGAACGGCTGCCACCACCGCTTCGTGCAATGCAGCCGAAGCAAGAGGGCGGGCTGCATCGTGAACCACGATGACCGCTGCCTCCTCGTCGACATTGGCGAGGGCACATCGAACCGAGTCAGAGCGCTCCACACCACCAATGACGAACGCGTCGGCGGCGCCATCGGCCACCAGTTGCTCACCGATGGCCTCGTCACCGGGGGCAAGCACGACGATCACATGATCGGCAGCAGCTCGGCAGGTTCCTAGTGCCCGATCCAGAACCCGCTCCCCGCCAAGCAGCTCGTACTGCTTGGGGTGCACGCCGTAACGCCGCCCGCTGCCGGCAGCCAACACGATCGCCCAGACAGGACCATCGGAGGGAAGCGACTCAACACTATTCACCTCCATAGTGTCGTTGATCCGACGTGATCACGCACACTTGCTGCGAGCGTTCTTTGCTGCGAACGCGCAATCGCCCTGCAACTTCACACAGGTTGACCAACAAACAACTCACCGCGGGTACCCCACCAGGTTCAAGTGTTCCAGCCCCCTGAACCTCCCAACTATGGTGAACACGTGGTTGATCGCGAACTTCTCAGCTCAGTCGAATTCTTCAAAGGCTTCGAAGGCGACGCATTCGAAGCAGTCGCTGCATCAGCGAAGTCGATGGACTTCTCACGCGGTGGGGTGCTTTTCACGGAGAACGATCCCGCAAGTGAACTGTTCGTTGTGGTGTCGGGACGCATCGCCATCGCCAATCGTTCATTCGATGGCCGCGAGTCGGTGATCGCGCTGATGGAACGCGGCGATCTTTTTGGTGAGATGCCGTTGTTCGATGGCATGGCCCGCTCCGCCGAGGCCCGAGCCCTTGAGGGCTCCGAGGTCATCGCCATCCCGTACGCGCCGCTTCGGTTGATCTACCAATCCTCACCCGAGCTGCTCTGGAACGTGGTGGCGATGCTGGCCGCCCGACTCCGCAGCACCGATGAACATCTCGCTGATTCAGTCTTCCTCGACGTGACCGGTCGCACCGCCAAGCGACTTCTCGAACTTGCCGGTGCTGATGATGAGTTTTCGCTGCCGATCACCCAGGAAGAGCTCGCCGGCATGGTTGGCGCCTCTCGTGAGCGCGTCAACAAAGCCATCGCCAGCTTCGTCAAGCTTGGCTGGATTGAACAATCTGACCGTCGCTACCGCATCACCAACCGCGACCAGCTCGCCCTGCGCGCCAGTTAGTTCGCGCCAGCTAGTTCGCGTCAACTAGTTCGCGTCAACTAGTTCGCGTGCCGCAGGGCAGTTTGCTCCACCTGGCTGGGCCACTTCAGGCGAAGGTCTCGCCCACCAGTTCTTCCGAGAGTGCCCACAAGCGAGCAGCAGCGTCTGGATCGATGGCATAGGGCGCGGCAGCACTGATCGAGCAGTCACTGAGATACAGACCGCCGGTGCCTTCAAGCTCGGCCGCGGTCGCCGCCCATACGCTGGTAGAGGCCCCGACATCAGTGTTGACAAGTTTGAGCCCTCCGCCACCGCTGCGCTTCTTGGTGGACTCGGCCTTTGGCTTCGAGGCTGGCTCGTCTGCTGCAGCTGCGCGAGCAGCAATATCCGCGAAATCCTCGGCGGTGAAATGACGACCGAGTTCGGTGGCCACCATGCCGGGGTGCACGGCATATGCGTGAATACCCTGCGAACCGTAGCGACGCTCGAGTTCAACCGCGTGGAGGATGTTGGCGGTCTTCGACTGCCCGTAGGCCTCCATTTTCGAGTACTCGGAAGATTCGTAGTTCGGGTCCTCCCAGCGCATATCGCTCATGCCATGCCCCATGGAACTGAGCAGCACAATGCGCGAGGGCGAGGCCAGAAGAAGCGACGGAAGCAAGCGACCAACCAGGACGAAATGTCCGAGATGGTTCGTACCGAACTGCAGCTCGAACCCGTCGTCAGTGCGACCGAACGGCACCGCCATGATGCCGGCATTGCAGATGAGCACATCGATACGAGGAAGTCGCCGACGCAGGTCAGACGCACAGGCCCGAACGCTGTCGAGTGAACCGAGCTCGAGAATCTCGTAGTCGAAGTCCCCGCCGGGAACGAGATCACGAAGTCGGGAAACGGCGTCCTCGCCTTTCTCCTCGGTGCGCGCCGTGATCATGATCGTGGCACCGGCCGCGCCAAGGGCCCGAGCCGTCTCGAAACCAAGTCCGGTGGAGCCACCGGTGATGAGGATGACTTCGCCGGTGAGGTCAACGCCCTCGAGTAACTCCGTGGTGGTCTTCTCGTTCGTCTCGCTCACAGCACATCCTCCGGTCCGGGCCAAGGTGTCGGCCAGTTGGTGTTGACAGTCATCGACCATTCGGGTTCGCGACGTTCAAGAAACGCCATGACCCCTTCGCGAGCATCGGGCTCGCCCATCACATGATGATGCAGTTCGGTCTCAAGTTGTTCGACCTGGACGGGATCGAGCGCAAACGAACCCCACAGAAGTCGTTTCGTCACTGCCACCGAGACCGGAGCAGTGTTGACCGCAATGTCATGAGCGACCTCAAGCGCAGCGGGCAACACCTCATCGTTGGGTAGTGCACGTGAGGCAACGCCGAGTTGCACCGCTTCTGCACCGGTGAAGGTGCGTCCGGTGAGCAGCAGATCAGCAGCTGTCGCCATGCCGGCGATACGAGGCAGGGTCCAATGACTAAAGGCATCAGGCATGACCCCACGTCGAACCTGCACGATCCCGTATTTGGCATCAAGGGCCATGAACCGGATATCGCAGTGCAGTGTGAGTGTGAACCCAATGCCGATGGCATGACCGTTGACGGCGGCGATGACCGGCTTGCGAATGCGCCAGGCCGGAGGCGAGACCGGATTGGCACTGAACGCGGTGTTCTCCGATCGCTCGAACACCTCTGCGCCATCGCTGAAATCGGCGCCGGCGCAGAACGCCGGTGGTGTGCCGGTGAGCACAACGACGCGCACGGCATCGTCAACATCGGCCCTGGCGTAGAGCTCGCCAAGAGCACGACCCATCGCCCCGCTGAACGCATTGCGAGTCTCGGGACGATTGAGCGTGGCCACAAGCACACCGTCATCATGCAGTTCGGCAAGAAGATCAGTGGTGCCGGTGTCGATCGCGGTCACCACAATTCAGACCTTCTGAGGTGCCGCGGCGCGTACCAACGCGATGGTCTCCGCGATGCATTCGTCGGTGATGGGATAGCCCGGGAAGTACAGACAGACGCGGTCAGCAACATGGCCATAGCGCCGGGCGATTTCCTCAGCGACCTGCGCAGGAGTTCCCACAACGGCGATGGTGCGCAGCACATCGTCGGTAATCAGCGCAGACATACCCGCCCAATCGCCCTGCTTGGAGCGCGTGTTGAGTTCGGGTTGCAGATCGCCCCAGCCTTCGACGTCAAGCACCGGGCGGTAGGAGGGCGTCGAACCATAGAAACCCAGCAGCATCTTGACGCCCTGTGCGGCTGCTTCAATCTCGGCATCGGTTTGCCCGACAGCGCAGATCACTTCAAGGATGATCTCGATGTCATCACGGGTGCGTCCAGCCTTCGCCAGTCCTCGATCAACAGCAGGCATTGTTCGTTCGGCGAAATGACGCTCCGAGTTGAACGGCATCACCAAAATGCCGTCAGCCACCTCGGCGGTCATCTCACACATCTTCGGACCGAGCGCGCCCACCAGCACCGGCGGCGGGCCATAGGGGTTTGGTCCGGGATTGAAATTCGGCGTCATCAGGGTGTGGGTGGTCCACTCCCCCCGGAAATCGAACGGGCCTTCGCCAGCAAAATGGTTCAGGATCGCCTTAATGGCGAGGACCGACTCGCGCATCTGCGCAACCGGCTTCTCCCACACCGATCCATACCGCTTCTGGATATGCGGTCGGATCTGGGTGCCGAGACCAAGACGGAACCGACCGCCGCTCAGTTCCTGCAGATCATTGGCGGCATAGGCCATATGCAGCGGGCTGCGCGGAAAGGCCATGGCCACATTGGTCATCAGATCAACCTCGGTGGTGGCAGTGGCCAGCACCAGCGGGAAGAACACATCGTGGGCGTTCTCAAAACTGAACAACCCATCAGTACCCAGTGCTGCGAGTTCCCCGGCGCGCTCGGCAGCGCCCATCGGACCGGACATCGCCAGTGAGATATCGACCTTCATGGTGTCCCCCTTCGCAGCACTGCGCCGCGAAGAATGACCCTAGGCGCTCAGGCCGGAGCGAGAAATCTGATGACCCGACGCCACGCATCGGCCGCGTCATCAGCGCGATGCGCAGGGCGAGAGGCGTCATGCACGAAACCGTGGTCGGCTCCTTCGTAGCGAACGATCTCAACACCGGCAGCTTCGGCCTCGGCCACATCGGCTTCCGGTGTGTATGGATCGATGGTGCCGATGATTGCCAGCGTCGGGCAACGATCGGGCTGTTGCAAGGTGTCAATGGCATCGGTCATATGCGGGCCACGCCACCCATCAGGTACGCGGATCATGCCGTAGAAGCCCGCAACTCGATCGAAGCATCCGGCACCAGAGGCTTTGAACGCCAGCATGCCGCCCATGCAGAACCCAAGTGCGCCGACTGCCGCGCATCCGGTGGCTTCGGCCGCCGCAATGGCATCCGCCCGGAACCGTTCATCAGATGCGCTCGCCATTGCCGCGAGACGCTCGTCAACACTGAGCTGTTCCTGGCCGGGAAATGGCTCAACCGCGCAGACGACCCAACCCTGTTCATCAGCGAGTCGTTGGCACATCTCGTCGAATAACGGTCGCAATCCCATGATGTCGGGAAACACCACCAGACCGCGAGTCGACGAGGTGACGGTGGCGGGACGAACAAGTTCGGCGGGTGTCCCCGTGGAAAGCGTGATGCGCATGGAACCTCAGGCGTAGTGATCGAGGATGGAGGATTCGGCCAAGCGTCGCAGACCGTCCTTGATGGCACGAGCTCGCTGGGCGCCAATGCCTTCGATGGCGTTGAGTTCCTTCTCGCTTGCTCGGAGAATCCGCGCCAGGCTGCCAAAGGTGTCGACCACTCGTTCGATGATGGGTTCGCGCAACCGCGGAATGCGCGCCAGCAATCGATGGCCTCGCGGTGTCAACGAGGAATCTGGTGTGGACGCATCAGCAGGCAAATGCAACGTGGCGATGACCACATCGAGATCCAGCAGTGCTTCGGTATCGAGCTCCGAGATGCGTTCCATCGCATCATCGACATGCCAGTCGGTGTCCTCGTTGACATAGTCACGAAGCACCAGGCGACGCTCGTCCTCTACGC
Organism: Microthrixaceae bacterium; assembly: GCA_947449015.1. GTDB lineage: Bacteria > Actinomycetota > Acidimicrobiia > Acidimicrobiales > Acidimicrobilacustridaceae > Acidimicrobilacustris. The sequence continues at coordinate 32,898 of CANFQA010000012.1, forward strand.
CGGCGAGCACCTCATCGAGCTGCAATCGAACCAGACGACCTTCGCCACCCAACTCGATGATGTCGATATCAATTTCATCGGCAATACGCAGCACCATTTCATTGCGCTGCAGCAACGTGGCGACATCGCGCACAGTCACGAGATCCTCGACCTCGAGTGCATCGAGATTGCTCGAGACTTCAACGAGTCGCTGCTTGTACCTCTCGAGGGTCCGCAAGGCCTGATTGGCGCGGTCGAGAAGACGCGGCACTGGAATCAGTTGATGCTTCTCGGCGCCGGTGTACACGGCGATGATGGCCATGTCTTCGGAGACCGAGATGACCGGCAGCTCCATGGCCCGGGCAACACGCTCGGCGGTGCGATGTCGAGTACCGGTCTCCGAAGTGGGGATGGACGGATCGGGCACAAGGTGCACATTGGCTCGGGCGATGCGACTGGCATCGCCGGCTAACACGATGGCGCCGTCCATCTTGGCCAACTCCGAAAGTCGCTGCGGGCTGTAGGCGGCATCGAGAAGGAAACCGCCTGAGCAGATGCTGAGCACCTTTGGTCCATCGCCGACCACGATGAGTGCACCCATACCCGACTGGAGAATGCGATCCACACCCTCACGCAAGGGCTGTCCGGGGGCGATCACCGAGAGTGCGTGGAGCATGGCCTCACTGCGGCGACGGGGCATCTGGGGAGTGTAGCGACTGCCCTTGCGAGACCGACCCTGCGTTGCGCGCTGGGATCAGTCTTCGGAAGGAGATTCGCGACGCGATTCGGCGCCGTTTGGGGAACGCGCGGTGGAACGCGCGGTGGAAGGCGCGGTGGAACGCGTATCAGGGCGAATGCCGATGGCTTCGATGGCTTCGGCCAGCGTGCCTACTCGGATGGCAACGATGCCATCGGGCGGGTCGGGAGCGAGCCGGGGAACAAGCGCTCGTGTGAAGCCGAGTCGCGCCGCTTCGGCGAGGCGACGATCACAATGCGAAACCTGACGCAGTTCGCCACCGAGGCCAACCTCACCGCATACGACCAGATCAGCGGGTAACGGTTGCGAGGCAAGCGCCGAAGCGAGCGCAAGCGCAAGACCGAGATCGGCTGCCGGCTCTGCCACCTTCACGCCACCAACGGCGAGTGCGTAGACGTCAGCTTCGGCGAAGGAGAACCCTGCTCGCTCCGCGAGCACAGCAAGCAGCAGCGACACGCGACCGGAGTCGACGCCCTGCGAAGAGCGACGAGGCGAGGCGAGTGGACTGCGCGTCACCAGTGCCTGCAACTCAACCAACAGCGGACGATGTCCCTCCATGGTGGGCACGACAACCGAACCCGACACTCCTTTGCGACGATCAGCAAGGAAAAGACGACTGGGATCGGGCACGCCGGCCAATCCGTCTTCGGTCATTTCGAACAGGCCTAACTGATCGGTGGCACCGAAGCGATGCTTGGCTGCACGCAGAAGGCGAAGCGCATGATGACGGTCGCCTTCGAAGGCAAGCACGGTGTCGACAACATGTTCGAGCACTCGCGGGCCGGCCAGACCGCCTTCCTTGGTGACATGACCGACCAACACGATGGCCAGATCTCGTGACTTGGCAGTAGCCACAAGACGGGCCGCGCATTCGCGCACCTGTGAAACCGACCCGGGGGCCGAAGAGATGTCGGGATGATGCACCGACTGGATGGAGTCAACGATGACAACAGTGGGAGCGATCTCGTCAATGTCGTCGAGAATGTGGGGCAGAGATGTTTCAGAGGCCAACCACAAGGTGGGTTGCAACGCACCAAGACGTTCGGCCCGCAACTTCACCTGCTGTTTGGACTCCTCAGCTGAGATGTACAGCACCGTGACACCCTCGGCCGCGATTGACGCCATGGCCTGAAGCAGCAGCGTGGACTTGCCGATACCGGGTTCACCACCGATGAGCGTGACCGAGCCGGGGACCAATCCGCCGCCAAGCACCCGATCGAGTTCGCCAATGCCGGTGGGCCGTGCCTGCCATTCGGCAACATCGACCTCGGAAATGGGTGTGGGGCGATCGCGAGGTCCGAGCAGTGCCGATGAGGAGGAAGACGCAGATTCGAGTTCCTCGATGAGGGTGTTCCACTCCTCGCAACCGGGACAGCGGCCGGCCCACTTGGGCACGGTGGTGCCGCACTCGGTGCAGCGAAAGACAGCTCGGACCTTGGCCATGGATCAGACCCTACGCACCCAGACTGACAGGCTCATCGTTCGCTCATCGTTGGAACGGGCCGCGGCGCATGAGGCGTCGGGTTCGCAGACGATGCGATCGCACCCGACGAGCGATGAGAAAAACGGTGCCGCCTAGGAGCCCCAACACCACAAGGGTGCGAAGCAGATCTTTGAGGTTGCTATGGGTGGCACTCACCTTGAACGCACTGGGCTTGGTATCGGAAAACACCACATCGGTGGTGCGCGAGATCCCTGGGATCTCTGAAGTGAACGACACCGTCACCATGTCGGCTGCCGGGCGGCCCTCCTCGTTGGCGATGCGGTCGAGGAGTCCGCCCGTGCCGTCACCACCCATCGCCGCAATCAGGTCTGGGTCACCGAACATCTTGAATCCGGCAGTCGTGTCGATAACGCCAGTGACCGATGAGGAGGAGGAAAGCAAACCGTCGCTATGTCTGACAACGACATCGCGATAGGGCCCATCAGGACCGCTCAACTGACCAATCAGCGTGGTGGCTTCAGCCGGGCTCGAGAAACTGTGATGGGCGCGCACCCAAGTGGTGTCGCCTTCCTTGACCGCTGGATCCACAGCCCAGCCCGCTTGCTTGAGATCGTCAACGTGCAGCTGCGCATCGAGATTGCCGACGCGACTCAGCGCCGCATCATCGAAGCCCACTGCTTGGGTAACGGTTCCGTGTCCGTTGCTCTGCATTGACACCGTGGTGTGGATCTGAACCTGACACCCTGCGGCCAGCAGCACCACCATTGCCACCGCACCGATGAGTTGGAAAAGACGGTGTGAAGGCGATGGCACGACGCGGACGCTACCAGCGGACCCTCGGGTAAAGAACGGGTTGCCGGACGCGACGAGGGGGCCGCACCCGCAGGTACGACCCCCTCGCAAGAAACGAAAACTGCTGGTGATCAGCCCGTGTAGGCCGGAACAACCGGCTCAGGTGCGGGGGGTGCGGGTGCAATCTCAAGCACAGCAGAGGAGAGCAGCGAGTAGGCCTCTGCGGAACTGGCATACAGACAGGTTTTGTATGCGCCTTCAGGAAGAGTGGAAGGAACAATGTCAAAGGCGGTCGGGTAGTTAGGCAAAGTGACCACAGCAGCACCGACGCCGATCACCATCGGGCTGGGGGACAGCGATTGTCCGAGCGAAGACGAATTACTGAGAACAAACATGTCATTCCTGAACGTCGTCGACGGGTCGTCACCACAGGTGCCGCTAGTGGGGAGGAAAAACACGTAGAGATCGCCTGCGTCAGAATTGGCGTAGGTGAGGGTCACGGTGCCGTCACCGTTGCTGACCAGCGAACCGGTCGGGTAGACAACAGGGGCTTCCGTGGTTGTGGTCGTGGGGGCTTCGGTGGTTGTGGTCGTGGTCGGGTCTTCGGCACCTGCGGGGGAACCGAGTGAAACAACCGTGACAGTGGCCACCAAAACAGCAGCCGCAGCAAGACGGCCGATCGTGCGCGTTGCAATCATTTGAGATCCTTTCAAACCACTGAAGCGCCTCTTGAGTGCATCCACTAAGTGGACGCCATACTTTAGGTGAGCGCTCTCAGGCTCTCAAGTTCTTCGGAAACCCCAGAAATAGAGCCGTTGCCAGCGGACGCCAACGAACAATGGAGCCGAATTAGTCGGTGGTGCTGGACTCAGCCAGTTCCATCGTGGGTGGCTCAAAGCCTGGTGTGGCCCGGAACACAATGATGCGCTCGCCCGTTTCAGGATCGGGTTCGGCATCAACGAGGATCATGTCACCGGCACGGAACTCCTTGAACAGCAGGCGCTCCGACAGCGGATCTTCAACCATGCGCTGGATGGCCCGACGTAACGGACGAGCACCGAGTGCTGGGTCATAGCCCTTGTCAGCCAGCAGCAACTTGGCGGCATCGGTGAGTTCGAGACCCATTCCCTGGCCTTCAAGCTGCTTGGTGACCCGCTTGATAAGCAGATCGACAATGGTGGTGACCTCAGCCTTGGACAGCTCGTGGAACACGATGGTGTCGTCGATGCGATTCAGGAACTCAGGGCGGAAATGCGTCTTGAGCGCCTCGTTCACCTTTTCCTTCATCTTCTCGTAGCTGACGGCCTCGTCAGCCTTGCCGAAGCCGATGCTGCTCTTGCGCAGATCGGTGGAGCCGAGGTTGGAGGTCATGATGAGCACGGTGTTGCGGAAATCAACCGAGCGTCCCTGACTATCGGTCAGACGACCTTCTTCGAGGATCTGCAGCAACGTGTTGAACACATCGGGGTGGGCTTTTTCGATTTCGTCGAAGAGCACAACCGAGAACGGCTTGCGACGAACAGCTTCGGTGAGCTGGCCGCCCTCTTCGTAGCCCACATAACCGGGGGGCGAACCCACCAGACGGCTAACGGTGTGCTTTTCCATGTACTCGCTCATGTCGAGCTGGATAAGTGCCTGATCGTCACCGAACAGGAACTCGGAAAGAGTCTTGGCGAGTTCGGTCTTGCCCACGCCAGTGGGGCCCAGGAAGATGAACGAACCACTCGGACGCTTGGGGTCCTTCAGCCCGGCGCGGGTGCGACGGATGGCCTGGCTGACCGCCTTGATGGCGTTCTCCTGGCCAATGACCCGCTTATGGAGTTCGTCCTCCATGCGCAGAAGGCGGGCGGTCTCCTCTTCGGTGAGCTTGTAGACGGGGATGCCGGTCCACAGCGAGAGCACTTCGGCGACAGCTTCCTCATCGACCTCGTCGAACAGATCAATGCCGGAGTCCTTCATTTCCTGCTCTTTGAGCTCGCGCTGGGCAAGCAGTTCCTTCTCGCGGTCACGCAGACGGCCGGCCTCTTCGAAGCTCTGAGCCTCAACGGCTTCCTTCTTCTCAGCGACAACCTTGGCGATCTCGTTCTCGAGTTCCTTGAAGTCCGGCGGAGTCTCCATGCGCTTGATGCGCAGTCGCGAGCCGGCCTCATCGATGAGATCGATGGCCTTATCGGGAAGGAAACGATCGGAGATGTACCGATCAGCAAGGTTGGCGGCAGCCACAAGCGCCTGATCGGTGATGGTGACCCGATGGTGCTCTTCGTAGCGGTCGCGCAGACCCTTCAGAATTTCGATGGTGTGAGCAACACTGGGCTCCTCAACCTTGACCGGCTGAAAACGACGCTCGAGTGCAGCGTCCTTCTCGAGGTGCTTGCGGTACTCATCGAGCGTGGTGGCACCAATGGTCTGGAGCTCGCCACGAGCCAACATGGGCTTGAGGATGCTGGCGGCGTCAATTGCGCCTTCGGCTGCACCCGCACCGACGAGGGTGTGGATCTCATCGATGAACAAGATGATGTCGCCGCGGGTCTTGATCTCCTTGAGGACCTTCTTGAGGCGTTCCTCGAAATCACCGCGGTAACGCGAACCGGCAACAAGCGCACCGAGATCAAGCGTGTAGAGCTGCTTGTTATGAAGCGTCTCGGGAACATTGTCCGAAGCAATGGCCTGAGCCAGGCCCTCGACGATGGCGGTCTTGCCAACGCCGGGCTCACCAATGAGCACCGGGTTGTTCTTGGTGCGACGACTAAGCACCTGCATGACACGTTCGGTTTCGCGGGCACGACCGATCACCGGGTCGAGCTTCTTCTCGCGAGCGAGCTGCGTGAGGTTGCGACCGAACTGATCGAGCACTGCTGAACCCGAGGGGGTCTGCTCGCCTGAACCACCAGCGGTGGCGCCGGCCTTCTCGCCCTGCGGGCCGGGACCGGAGTAACCCGACAGCAACTGGATGACCTGCTGACGAACCCGTGAGAGATCGGCGCCGAGCTTGACGAGCACCTGAGCGGCCACGCCCTCGCCTTCACGGATAAGTCCGAGAAGAATGTGCTCGGTGCCGATGTAGTTGTGGCCGAGCTGCAGTGCCTCACGAAGTGACAGCTCAAGCACCTTTTTGGCACGCGGGGTGAACGGGATATGGCCAGAGGGCGATGAACCGCCCTGACCGATGATCTCCTCGACCTGCGAGCGCACGGCCTCAAGCGAGATGCCGAGGGACTCGAGCGCCTTGGCGGCTACGCCTTCGCCCTCGTGGATCAACCCGAGCAGAATGTGCTCGGTGCCGATGTAGTTGTGGTTGAGCAGCCGCGCTTCCTCTTGAGCGAGGACGACGACTCGGCGAGCCCGATCGGTGAATCTTTCGAACACTGTGTACCTGCCTCCCATGGCGGGAATTCGTTGGCACACTCTACCCAGCAGTTCTCAGATCCACTCGTCGGAACGCCGGCAAAAGCCATGGCAGGAGTCACGCCCCAAAACCGGTCGCCCGGTTGAGGGTGAGTGGCACGCGGCCTCTATCGTTCGGGGGATGCCCGCCTCTCCCCTGCTGCAGCTCCCGGTGCTCCAGGCCGACCTTGTGCGGGTCGAGGAGGCCCTGCGGCAATCGGTCATCGCCGATGACCCCTTCCTGACCGAAGTGGCCGGCCATCTCATCGCTGCTGGGGGCAAACGGGTCCGTCCCGCCTTCGCCATCACTTCGGCGGCCACCGCGCTGGCCACCATGGCCCCGGCCAGCGAGGACGTGGTGATGGGCGCGGTTTCAGTCGAGCTCGTGCATCTCGGATCGCTCTACCACGACGATGTCATGGACAATGCCACCACCCGCCGAACCGTAGAGAGCGTGAACGCCCGCTGGGGCAACCTCACCGCCATCCTCGCCGGCGATTACCTGCTGGCCAAAGCCTCGGAAATCGCGGCATCGCTCGGCACCGAGGTCGCCGGTCTGCTCGCCGCCACCATCGGGCGCCTGTGCGAGGGACAGATCCTCGAACTGCGTCACGCCTTCGATCTCAACCGCACCGAAGCGGCCTACTTGTCTTCCATCGATGGCAAGACGGCATCACTGCTGGGCACGGCTTGTCGCATCGGCGGCATCGTCGCTGAGCTTCCCCGTCCACAGATCGATGCGCTCACCACCTTCGGCAACGGGTTCGGTATGGCTTTCCAGATCGTCGACGATCTGCTCGATGTCACCTCAACTGATGAGGAACTCGGCAAACCCGCCGGTCATGATCTCGTCGAAGGCACCTACACGCTGCCGGTGATCCGCACGCTTGCTGCCGGTGGCGCGCTGGCCAATGAACTCACCGAACTACTGCGCCGACTCGCCCCCACCGACGGCAGCATCGAACCGGTCGACGATCCCGAGGCGCTTGTTGCTGCCAGAAACCTGCTGCGCTCCTCGCCGGCAGTCGCAGAGTCACTTGCGGTGGCCCGTCGCTACGTCGAGGCCGGGCAACAGGCCTTAGCTCCGTTCGCTGGCAGCGAAGCAGTCACCGCGCTCGAGGCCGCAGCCGAACATCTGCTCGGCACCGTTCGCGCCGCCGGCTGAGGCGCAATGAGCGGAGCCGGCTGAGGGGTTAGACGTTCTTCTCGTAGACGAGTCGCAGCCCGTGCAGCGTGATCCATGGTTCGATGTGTTCGATGCGGGCCGAGAATGGCGTAATGAGCTCGGCGAGTCCACCGGTGCTGATGACCGTGCAAGATCCGATCTCGGCTTCGATGCGATCACACAGTCCATCGACCTGTGCCGCGAATCCGTAGACGGCTCCGGACTGGATGGACTCGACCGTGGACTTTCCGAGCACACTGCGTGGCGCGCGCAACTCGACGGCGCGAAGTGCAGCAGCTCGACCGACCAGAGCATCCATGGACACTTCGATACCAGGAGCGATGGCACCACCTAGATAGACACCGTCGGCGGAGATGGCATCACAGGTTGTGGCCGTACCGAAATCCGCGATGATCGTGGGGCCGCCATAGATGTCGAACGCTCCAATGGCGTTGGCGATGCGATCGGCACCGACCTCTTTCGGATTGTCGTAGTCGATGCGGATGCCGGTGCGGACCCCGGGCTCGATCACGATCGGCTCGAAGTCGAGATGACGCTCGGCGATCTCGCGGAGCGTCGCAGTGACACGCGGAACTCCGGAGGACACAGCGATGCCATCGAGGTCAGCGAAGCTGTTGCGTCGTAAGGCAAGAAAGCCCTGCAGCAAAACGGCAAACTCATCGGAGGTGCGGTCAGACGCGGTGGAAATGCGCCAGTGATCGAGCAAACCATCCTCGGGACGGCGACCGACAGCGGATCCGGCGGTGAGGTCATAGAGGCCGATGACCGTCTGGGTATTGCCTGCGTCAACTGCGAGCAGCATTGGTTCTCCTGGCTGGCCGATCAGATCGGGTCGATATCGAGGCCGATGTCGAGCACTGGGGCACTGTTGGTGAGACCACCAACAGAGATGCAATCGACTCCGGTGGCCGCGTAGGCACCGACGGTTTCGAGGGTGATGCCACCGGAGGCCTCGACCAGTGGGCGACGGGGCGATGCCGCAGCCGCTTCGACGCATTCGGTGACCTGGGCTGGCGTCATGTTGTCGAGCAGCAGCGCATCGGCTCCGGCCGAAAGCGCTTCGAGCACCTGCTCAAGACGATCGCATTCGACATGAACGGTGCGACCGGGCCACATCGAACGAGCGCGGGTAATCGCGTCGGTGATGCCGAACAACGCAATGTGGTTGTCCTTGAGCAGGATCCAATCAGAGAGGTTGCCGCGATGGTTGGCGCCACCACCAGCGCGTACTGCTGCCTTTTCGAGCGAGCGAAGTCCCGGTGTGGTTTTCCGCGTATCCCAAATTCGAGCACCACCGCCGGCGGCGGCAACGAACTGACCAGTGCGCGTGGCGATTCCCGAAAGGTGACCGAGGAAGTTCAGTGCCGTGCGCTCGGCGGTGAGGATGGATGCAAGCGCACCAGATGCTTCAGCAAGCACAGTGCCAGCAAGAACCGAATCGCCATCGTCGACCGACCAAGTGAGCGTCACCGACGGATCGATCTGGGTGAACGCCTCGGTGGCGCAGGCCCGACCCGCGATGATGCCGCTCTCGCGCGACACGAAGCGAGCAGTGGCGCAGAGTCCTGTCGGCAGGAGCGCCGAGGTGAGATCACCGAGAGGAAGAAGATCCTCGGCGATGGCCCGGGTCACGGCGTCTGCCACGGCGTTCGCGGGCGGTTGCGCAAGCGATGTCATCCCTAGAGCCTGCCCGCTGTGGTGGGTGTCGGGCGAACTTCTCCGCCGAGAACGAGTCGGGTGGCGAATTCGGGCGACTTCGCAGCGAAGTCCTCGCGGGTATGAGCGCCCCGGCTTTCGGTGCGTTCGTGGGCCGCAGTGAGCAGTGCAGAAGCGACCGCGGCAAGGTTCGCCAGCTCCCAGGCCGCTGCGCCCGAACTGCTGCACGCAACCCCAACGGCAAGATCAACCACCGCCGCAGTCCGGGACAGCGATGCACTGTCGCGCAGGACGCCGGCGCCAGCAGTCATCGCCCGCTGGAGTTGCTGACGGGCCAACGCGATGTCGTCGACCGCAGCGAATGGCGCACCAATCGCGAGTGCCGGAGGCGTCATCGGCGAAACGACGGCTCGACCACCAATCGGTGATCCTCCCTCAACTGCGAGCACCGAGCGCATGGCACCGGTGGGTTGTGCTGTATCTACGCCGCGCTCAACGGCCTCGACCACGCGAGCACCGAACACCATGCCCTCAAGCAACGAGTTCGAGGCAAGGCGATTGGCACCGTGCACCCCTGAGCATGCGACCTCGCCCGCCGCCCAGAGCCCGGGCAGTGTCGTGGCGCCATCGAGATCAGTGAGGATTCCGCCACACAGGTAGTGCGCAGCCGGAGCAATAGGCAGCCAGTCGCGACTTGGATCAAGACCCACCTCATCGAGCGCGCTGGCAATGGTGGGGAATCGTTCGACGAAATGATCGAGTCCGGTGGCATCGAGCCAGCAGTGATCGACATCAAGTTCGAGCATGCGACGAGTCATTGCCCGACTCACCTGATCGCGGGGCAGAAGTTCGTCAACGAACTGTTCGCCATTGGTGTCACGAAGCAATGCCCCGTGACCTCGCAACGCTTCCGAGAGCAGTGGGCGTGGCATTTGCGGGTGATGCAGCGCAGTGGGATGAAACTGCACAAACTCAACATCGGCCACGGCAACACCAGCGCGCAGCGCCATGGCCACGCCATCGCCGGTGGCTTCGAGCGGATTGGTCGTCACCGCGAACAACTGTCCGGCACCGCCAGCAGCCAACAGCACATGGCGGGCACGCACCACCCGCGTAGCGCCGGTGGCGTCCGCGGCGCGCACCCCAACACAACGCCCATGCTCGATCACCAGATCGAGTGCGAACTCGTTCTCATGAATGGCCACAGCCGAACGACGCACCGCCACCACCAGCGCTCGTTCGATCTCTGCACCAGTGGCAGCACCACCGGCGTGCACGACGCGGGCTAAGGAGTGTCCACCCTCACGGGCGAGTTCCAGTCGTCCTTGCTCATCACGATCGAACGCGGCGCCAAGCGTGATGAGATCGCGAACCCGACCGGGTCCCTCCTCCACCAGCACGCGCACCGCATCGATATCGCAGAGTCCTGCGCCGGCAGCCAACGTGTCGGCCAGATGGAGATCAGTGGAATCGGGATCGCCGCCGAGCACCGCAGCAACGCCACCTTGGGCCCATCTGGTGGTCGACTGTTCGAGATCGCCCTTGGTGAGCACGCCGACCCGAAGACCATGTGCTTCGGCAGCCCGCACTGCGGCTGAGAGTCCGGCGACTCCAGAGCCCACGACAAGGAGATCGAGATCGGCGTCATCGTCATAGGTCATGGGACGACAACTCCGCGGTTATCGAGAAGACGAGTAGTGCCGAAACGCACAGTCATGATGAGACGAACGGTGGTGCCGCTACGCAGATCACCGATCGGCACCAGTGACGCCGCATCAACCACCTCGGCGTACTCGAGCTGTGCGCGCGGCTCCTCGCCCACGAACTCAGAGAGTTTGGCGGCAACAACACGAGCATCGCGTTCTCCCCCCAGAATCATCTCGGCACCATGCTCAAGTGAGCGGCTGAGCACCACCGCTGCGGCGCGGTCCTCAGCGGACAGGTAGATATTTCTGCTCGACAATGCGAGCCCATCGGACTCGCGCACGATCGGGCAGGCAATGACCTCGACGGGTTGGTCGAGATCGGCGGCCATGCGCGTGACCACAGCGAGTTGTTGGAAGTCCTTCTCGCCGAAATAGGCGCGACATGGACCCGCCAGGTTGAACAACTTGGTGACCACGGTGGTGACACCATCGAAATGCGAGGGACGAGCCGCTCCCTCCATCAGCGCAGTGAGACCGTCAACGTGTACCGAAGTTGCGGTTGGCTTCGGGTACATCTCGGCGTCAGTGGGTGTGAACACCACAGAGACGCCGGCAGCCTCAGCCAACTCGAGATCACGTTCAAGAGGACGCGGATAGGCACTGAGATCTTCACCGGCAGCGAACTGCAACGGATTCACGAAGATTGTGAGTGCGACAACATCACAGTCACGCCGAGCGGCATCAATCAGTGAGATGTGCCCAGCATGCAGCGCGCCCATGGTGGGGACCAGTCCAACGGTGTGTCCGGCAAGGCGCGCTCCGTCGAGACTGCGACGGAACTGGTCTTTCGTGGAGATCACCTGCATGGCGCTACTCCCGTGTCGGCCACGAACTCAACTCGGATCGGCAACAAGCGGGCCGAGACGATCGACATGGCCCTCAGCCTGCTCCTGCCAGCCTTCACCAGCAACATCGGGAGCGAGATCGGCGAGCGGAGCCATAACGAACTTACGAGTGCGCATCCGAGGATGGGGGATCTCGAGGTCAGGATCGGACAGAACAACACCTTCCATCCACACGATGTCGACATCAAGCGTGCGCGGACCCCAGCGCACCACCCGGACACGATCAGCGGCGGACTCGAGACGGTGACAGACGCCAAGCAGAGCGTGCGGGGTGAGATCGGTGTCGATCTCAACGACAATGTTCAGGAACGGTTCCTGCTCAGGGCCGCCCATCGGATCGGTGCGATAGAGCGGTGACACGGCGACGACTCCGTCAAGTGAGTCAACGGCGTTGCGCAGCAGAGTCACCGAATCGCCCATGTTGGAGCCGAGGCCCAGGAAGGCACGGGTCATTCAGCGTCCCCGTGTGATGCACACACCCGAGGTGGCCATGGCCTGAGGAACCGGCGGTCGTAGCTTGCGCACGGTAACGGTGACCGAGAGCACCCTCGGGTCGACCAGCATCGCGTCAGCAAGCTGCTGGACGAGGCGCTCAAGCAGATAGGGCTTGGAGCTGAGAATGACCCGCTCGATCTCGGCAGCAAGCGCGCCGTAGTCGAGAGTGTCCTCGAGCCGATCGGAAACTCCAGGAACCGCAAGATCGGCAACGAGATCGAGATCCACCTCAAGCGGCTGTGGTCGTTCACGTTCCTCGGGCAGCGCGCCGCAGATACCGACGACGACAAGGCCACGCAGTTCGATGCGATCAGTGGAAGCCATAGTGATCCTGAGTCAGGCGACGGGGGGCGGGAGCTGCTCAGCGAACGCCACGAGCTCGCGACCAAGTGGCCCCAGCTGACGCTGGGTGAGGCGCTCAACGACGGTGACGGTCCGCGGCGGCGTGTCGACGAGACCGTTCCAGAGGAGGTACCCGGCGATGAGTCCACAGACCCGATCACCAAGTTCTTCGGCGTGAATAAGGATGCGCTCACCTGATTCGAGCAACCCTCGCAATTCGCGGAAGAACGCGAGCTCAAACGCCGCACGTTCATCGTCGGGCAGTGGGCGATGCCGCCAAACAACGCCCAGTTCGTCGTAATTGTGGAGGTTGTGGGGAGCGATGGTCACCGAAATCACGCAAGTGAAACCCTGCTCGCGAACCCAGATGATCTCCTCCTGGCGGCGGACCTTGCGATGATTCGCGCCGTAGCCACCGGGGCGTTCGCAAACAGCCAGGTGATCGGTGATCACCCAGTGGAAATTGCGGGGTCTGATCCCCTGAGCCCACTTACCTTTGCTTGCCACGGCCATCATGCTGCCACGACTTTGGCTGCTTGGATGGCGGCTCGGACATCATGGGCCCGAATCATGGCGGCTCCGCGGTGCATCGCCCAGACCTCCGAGGCAATTGAACCGGCCAGACGGTCCTGTGGATTTACTGGTTCCGCGACCCCATCGGAGTCGGCCAGGATCCGCCCCAGCGTTGCTTTGCGACTCGTTCCCACCAGTACCGGCCAGCCCAACGCCACTACCTGATCAAGGTGAGCGAGCAGCGTCAGATTGTGCTCGAGGGTCTTGCCGAACCCGAATCCCGGATCGATCCAAATTTCGGAAACTCCAGCACGAGCGGCCTCAGTGGCGCGCTGCTCAAGGAAGGCGCAGACCTCGGCGACGACATCGGTGTAGACGGGATCGAGCTGCATCGTCGCCGGTTCTCCCTGCATATGCATCGCCACCCATCCCACGCCCAATTCAGCGGCAACCGGCCACAACTGGGCCGAGACATCGTTGATGAGGGTGGCTCCCGCCGCCACAGCAGCACGGGCCACCTCGGCCCTGCGCGTGTCAATGCTGACCCGACCATGCGCGCTCAGTTGCTCAATAACCGGAACAACCCGAAAAATTTCCTCATCGATAGCAACAGGTTCGGCACCGGGACGGGTGGATTCGCCACCAACATCAAGAATCGATGCGCCCTCACCAAGTAGTTCGAGTCCGTGGGCCACTGCGGCATCGGTCTGGAGAAACAGGCCGCCATCGCTGAACGAATCAGGAGTGACGTTGACGATTCCCATGACCATTGGAACGCCAGCGTGAGGCGCTCCCACCACGGGAGTGACGCTGCGAGGAGCCGATGTCATCTAGTGGCGATCAATGAAGCGCATGGCTTCCATGCGCGTCGATGAACTTTCACGGAACAGTCCGCGCACCGCCGAGGTGACCGTCGATGAGCCGGGCTTGCGCACACCACGCATCGACATGCACAGATGCTCTGCTTCGATGACCACGAGTACACCGCGGGGCTGCAACGTGCGTTCCAACTCATTCGCGATCTGCGCGGTGAGTCGCTCCTGGACCTGCGGACGCTTGGCGTAGGCATCGACCAGTCGTGCGATTTTCGACAGACCAGTGACTCGTCCATCGGTGCCGGGAATGTAGGCAACGTGTGCCTGACCCATAAACGGCACCAGATGATGCTCACACATTGAAGTCATTGGGATGTCGCGCACCATGACCATCTCGTCGTGATTGGCCTCGAACATGACCTTCAGATGCGACTCCGGGTCCTCGCGTAGGCCGGCGAAAACCTCGGCGTACATGCGAGCCACGCGCTGCGGGGTGTCAACCAGACCATCGCGGTCCGGGTTCTCTCCGATAGCAGCGAGGATTTCACGGACTGCAGCGGCGATACGAGGAAGGTCAACTGGTTCCATCGGAATCGATTCCTGAGGAGGGTGACCCGGGGGTCACGAGGACAGAAGAGATTGCAGGACACAACAGTGTCGTCGGTCGAACTAGGCCGAACCACCATCGGAGCCGAGAAAGGTCCGAATATCCCGCAGATTTCGGTATCGCTCGGCCACATCAAGCCCGTATCCGACGATGAACGTGTTGGCGATGCGGAACCCCACATAGGCAAGATCAGGCTCCACCTTCTGCTGACCCTCCTTGAGTAGCAGCGCGCACACCGCAAGCGATGCCGGGTGGCGGGCCGCCAGATTCTTGAGCAGATAGTTCAACGTCAGCCCACTGTCGACGATGTCCTCGACGACAATGACATCACGGTTCGTCAGGTCGATATCGAGATCCTTGACGATGCGAACCACGCCGCTGGTCTTGGTGGCAGTGCCATAGGAGGAGACCGCCATGAAATCGAGTTCGACGGGGAGATTGATGTGCCGGGAAAGATCGGCCATGAACATCACGGCACCCTTCAGTACGCACACCAAAAGCGGAGCGCGACCGGCGTAGTCCACCGTGATCTGGGCACCCAGTTCGACCAAACGCCGCTCAAGCGCCTCATAGGAGACCACGATGTCGCCAAGCATGGGGTCGTCATCCGGATGCGGGAACGCGGTTACCTCATCGGTGGGTTCGGACACGAATATGCAAGTTAGTCCACTGCCGACGCGTCACCGGGAGACACGAGTCGAAGCCGACCCGCAGTGCGTTCAACTCGTCGACCGCCTCCAACATCGGTGGAGCCTGCCTCCATGCGAGCAACCGCCAGCACCCGCTCCACGGTGGCCGCGTCAGGAGGATGCGTGTCAGGCACACCTGACCGGAGCCATTCGCGCACTGCAACTCGGGCCACGACGACATCCGCGCCGGCAATAGCTCGCGCATCAGTCACATCGAGCCTGCGCGCAGCGTGCCGGAGATGATCGGCAACATCGGCGAAGAGTTGCCCCTGGCGGACAAGAATCGGAACCGAATCACGATGCGCGAGGTCCGCCAGCAACGGCAGGAGTTCGTGACGGACGCGATTACGGAGAAATGCGGGATCCAGGTTGGAAGGATCATGAAACGGCTCGATGCCAGCGAGCGCGCAGACCGACTCGGTGTCGTTACGGCGCAATTCCACAATGGGATGACGAGGTCCGGGACGGATGCCCGCGAGCCCATCAGGACCTGCTCCGCGCAACAGATTCATGAGCATCGTCTCGGCCCGATCATCGGCAGTGTGTCCAAGCGCTGCATCAGATCCGAGGACTTCGAGACGAGCAGCACGTGCCCGAGCCTCGAGGTTCGCCCCCGGCTCGATGCGCACTGTTTCGGACCGAAATCCGGCCCCAACCCGCTCTGCCACGGCCGCGACCAGGTCGGCTTCGTGATGAGACCCGGGCCGCAGTCCGTGATCGACATGCACTGCGGTCACCTCACAGCCCGCGGCCACGGCCAGAAGCAGAAGCGCCAGAGAATCGGCGCCTCCGGAGACACCGCAGGTCAGAGCTGTTCCTGTCTCCGGAAAATGACAGCGCGAAAGCAGATCGCCATGGCGCTCGCGCAGCGCATCAATCTCAGTGGTCATGGCATCGGCCGGTGCACCGTGAATCAGGCCGCGCCGAGCGGAGCTCGCATGCGCTCAATCCAACGGTGAGGTTCACGAATCTCGATGAGGGTCGGCAGATTCGACGCCGATTCCCATGCTCGTGCCAGCAAGTTCGATCCGCCCTCACGCTCAACTGCAGCAATGAATGCCTCACCGCGTGCGTACTGATTGAGTTTTGCCTCGAGGCCAATGAGTTGCTGGAAGACCTTGGAAAAACCACGAGCTGACGAACGGCGTTCGCGCAGCACTTCGCCAAACCGACCTGCACTTGGCACCAATCCCTCGCCGGCGCGGTCCATCGTGACATCGCCATGACCCTCAAGAAGGCTCATCATGCCCGAGACCTGGTCAAGGATTGCCCGCTGCTCGGGGCCGGCGATGAGTGTGGCAATGCCGCCCTCGGCCAACGGATTGGTACCCGAGCGCCAGGAGGCAGCAGCCCGCGAGAAGTTTTCAAAAAGCCGGCCGGGATCAGGATCAACAGCGCCCACGGTTTGGTGGACGAGATCAATGAAATGTTCACGCAGCCACGGAACGCCGGTGAATTGAGCTCGGTGCGTGACCTCGTGGAGAGCCAGCCAGAGTCGAAACTGCTCGGGCGGGAATGCGAACCGCTTCTCGATGGCCAGCACATTGGGACCGACGTAGTACACGATGTCCTGCTCGAGGGGGTCCTGCTCCTCAACCACGAGCAAGTCGTACTGACCGAGCACTCGCCCCGACATCCAGCCAAGGACCATGCCGAGTTCGGCACCGGCGAGACGCGAGGTGATGGGTGCGGCCATGCCCGAGCCGATCCGATCGTCGAACTTCTCAATCAGCGGGGTCAGCAACCGCTGGAACGCCGAGATGTTGGCCCGGATCCATCCAGCGCGGTCAGTCACGCGACTGCGAGCCGGGCCCGCAAGCGAATGAAGTCCGGTCTCTCGCTCAACTAACTCCTCGGCGAGCGCGGTGAGGCGAGTGAAATCCGGCTCGAGTGAGTCGTAGTGATAGCTGCGGGCGAACGGCTCGGAACCGGATGCACGGATGGCAATGCGCTCGGCTACCGACCAATCGACCGAGCTGGCCATCTGATTCAGCGCTTCGGGTAGCGGGGCATCACGACTTTGTAGATGTACCCGGCGATGATCCCGATCACGACGAGGATCGAGGGCACGACGAGCGCAGCTGCGATCCAGAAGGTCCACACGACGGCCAGAAGTGAAGTCATGGAGTGATCCTAGGCGTCGAGAGACGGTGGTTGGCCAATGCGGGGATCAACCTCGGGTGCGGAGCGCTCGTCACCAGCCAACAGCGTGAGCCGCTCAAAGATCCGTATGCGGAGCGACTCGGGAACCTCATCCGAGCAGGCCTTGGTGGAGATCACCATGCGCAGCTCTACCTCAAAGTCGAAGGCTTCGATGCAGGGATTACATCGTTCGAGATGGCCCGCGATGAGCACACGCTTTTCGTCGGTGAGTTCGCCGTCGAGATAGGTGTAGATCTCGGCTAGGGCCTCAGAACACTCCGTGCCGAGCGGGCGGTCATGATCGTGGTTGTCAGCCAAAGTTCACTCTCATCCGATCAGGCAGACTCTGCTGCGTTGGGGTGTGCATCGGGGCGTTCGGTGTGGTTTGTGATGATGTCGGGAATTGCTGCGACTGACGGGCCGATGAGGCCACGTTCGAGCGCGAAACCGTACAACTGCTTCTGCAGCGATTTTCTTCCCCGATGCAGACGACTCATGACCGTTCCGATTGGGATGTCGACCATCTCGGCGATTTCCTTGTAGGAAAAACCCTCGACATCGGCCAGAAGCACCGGGATCCGAAAGTTGTCCGGCAGCGATTCAAGGGCGTCCTTCACCTCGGCATCGGTGAACCAGTCCATCAGCTCGTCCTCAGCACTTCGAGTGGCGGTGACCGCCTCGAGCCCACCAAGACGACGGAACAGATGGAGATCCTCGCCCTCGTCGAGTTCGGTTTCGATCGGGCGTCGCTTCTTCGACCGATAGGTGTTGATGAACGTGTTGGTCAGGATCCTGTAGAGCCACGCCCGCAGGTTGGAGCCCTGCTCGAAACCATCAAAGCTTCGATACGCCTTGAGGTAGGTCTCCTGCACGAGATCCTCGGCGTCGGACCGATTCCGGGTCATGCGAAGCGCGGCGGAATACAACGCGGGCATGAACTCCATCGCCTGGTCGGCGAAGTCTGCCTGATCAGCCATGAGAGCCCGAGAGGAGAATCGAACTCCTGACCTGCTCATTACGAGTGAGCCGCTCTGCCGACTGAGCTACCCGGGCGGGGTGGAGGCCGATCGTAGCCGCAGCAGGTGAACGGGCATCAAGCCTGCGTGCATCCACACTCTGGGGCCTCAGCGGTTCGTGAATCGGCCAAGTTCGCCGAAGAGTGCCGCAAGTTGGAGTCGTTCATTGGGATTGCGCACCATCCCGGCGGCCACCAGTGCAATGGCATCGATCGAGGCGATGCACTGTTGCGGATGACCTGCGGCGAGAAGGTCATCGCGATATCGACGCGAAAGAACTCCAAGCCCAAAACGGATCTCGTCGGCACGATGGCGGCGTGCCTGTCGCTTGTGCTTCGCCTCGAGTTGCTTGCGACCCGAGCCTCGCTCGCCGCGAGCCTTGATGACTGCAGTGAGTTCGTCAGCTTCGATCGCTTGGACTGCGACGAGCGGCGCCATGGCATCTTCGATCATGCCAAGAAGCGAATCCACAAGTTCCATCGCAGTGGAGCCAGAACCGTCGAGACGATCCGGTACTGACCACCATGCCTCGCGTCGCAACGCGAGACGCTCATCGGTAGCCAGCAGTCGCGCTCGGCCGAGATCCCCATTGGCCGAAGCCGCGGCGTCTGCGGCACGTTCGGGCTCGACGCCTTCGACGATGAGCCGCTCGACGATGGCGTCAGTGGACACCGTTGCCAAATCAATCCGAAGGCAACGACTGGCGATGGTGATCAAATCGGCCGGCACATCATCAGCAAGCACAATGAACACCGTGCCCACTGGTGGCTCCTCGATGGACTTCAGCAGTTTGGGTGCCTCCCCACCAACGAGATGGAACTCATCAAGCACCAGAACTCGGCGCCCACCTTCCATGGAGGAACGCACTGAGGAGGCAACGACTTCGGCAATCTGCTTTGCATCGATCGAGGCGCCTTCGCGTTCGACGATGGTGAAATCGGGATGGGTTCCCGCCAGCGCGAGCGTGGCTTGGCGAGCCACCTCGTCATCGGGCCAACCCTCGCTCAGCAACGCCGCCGCGAATGCGTGGGCCAACGCTCGCTTCCCACTGCCACGCGGTCCCACCAGCAGATAGGCATGCACCGGCGCTCGACTGGCAGCGCGCAGCACTTCGACCGCCTCGGGCTGCCCAATGACGCCAGAAAAGAGGTCGACACCAGCGCGTTCAGCAGCGAGAAGAGCGGGATCGGTCACAACGACAGTTGTAGCCGCTCGGCCACGATGTTCCGCACGGCGTTTGCAACCTCATCGACAGTGCCGGTTCCGTCGACCACCACCCATCGCTCGGGCTCGCCGAGGGCCTGAGCCCGAAAACCGGCCTGCACCTCAGCATGGAATGCCGCCGACTCAGACTCCATGCGATCGCGCTCGGTGCCGAGTCGTCGGTCCGCCTCTTCAGCACCGACATCAAGCAACACGATGAGGTCCGGCCACACTCCTGCGGTTGCCCACAGTGAGAGATCGCGAATCTCATTCACAGGTAAGCCACGTCCGTAGCCCTGATAGGCGATTGACGAACCGGCGAATCGATCGGTCACGACATGGCGACCGGCGGCAAGGGCCGGTTCGACGAGCTCGGCGACATGCTGCGCGCGATCGGCCGCCATGATGAGCGCTTCGGCGCGCGGCACAAGACCGACTGTTTCGGGTGACAACGCAAGTTCGCGAAGGTGCGACCCGATGACTGTGCCACCCGGTTCGCGAGTGAGTACGGCGTCAAGCAGATCGGCAAGAAGTTTTGACTGGGTTGATTTCCCGCAGGCTTCGCCGCCCTCGAACGCAATGAATTTCCCTCGCTTCGAAGATTGCGCACTCATGATTCGCTCTCGTTCGAGCCAGCGCCTCGCGAAGGATGCGGTGAGCGGTCCGCGCTGTGTTCGCGCTGCCCGGCACGAAGTGAGGAAAGCGCGGCGAAGCCCGCTGCGATGATGATCGCTGCCGCCAGCCAGAGCGCAAGACGAACACCAGGCAACCAGATGGTGATTCCACCGATGCTGATTTCGCTGTCGAATAGCGCCTTGGAAATACCACCAAGCAACGCGGCAAGCAGCGGACCAGCCACCATGGAGATGAGAACACAGAGCCGCACCAGCGTGTTGAGCGAGCTGAAGACGCGGCCGCGCATCTCATCGTCGACCTCCTGCTGCAGCAGGGCGTAGCCAATGACGTACACCGGACCCACCGAAATGCCCATCAGCAAAACGAAGGTGAACGCCACGGGCAATGTGGACGAGGACGCGGCGAGGAACAGCGAGATCCCGGCCATGAACAACGAGCCGGTGAACACGGTGGTCTTGGAAAGCTTCTTCTGCAGAGCCGATACGCCGATGACGCCAATGGCGACACCGAACCCAAGCGCGGTGGTGAAGAGGCCGAATCCGGCGGCACCGGTGCCCAACACCTGGGTGGAGAACACCGCACCGAGCGGGATGAGCATGCCGCCACCGATGAGTCCAGTTGCGAGTCCAAGATTCACGGCGCGCACCGTGTGGTTCGAAAAGACCTCTCGCCATCCTTCGATCAGTTCCGCGAACGTGCGGCGAAGATCAACCCGACGGGATTCGTCCTCGAGTGCGTCGATGCGCTTGGGCCGCGAGGGCATCCGCAACCGATGGATCATCCAGGCCGAGAACAGGAATGTGGCGACATCAAAGTAAAACGCGAGTGCCATTTGGTTGTTGTCGAGCCAGTGGAGACCCGGAATCTGGCCGACCCAGATCGAAAGACCGGCAAGCAACGCGAACAGCAATGACGCGAACGGGAACGTCCCGTAGGCAGCGGCGAGCGACAGCGAGTTCGCGGTGGTCAGGTGATCGCGTGGCACCAGGTTGGGAACTTCCGAATCCTTCGCCGGTCCCCACAGCAGCGTCAGGACTTCAAGCGCGAGCGAGGCAAGGACCAGTCCGATGACGTCACCGACGAATGGCAACAGCGCAAGTACGACGGCGCGACCGATATCGCAACTGACCATGACCTTCTTGCGATCCCAGCGATCAACGAGCACGCCGGCAAGCGGACCGAAGAAGAACCCGGGAACGATTCGGGCGGCCATGACCAGCGAGATGGCCCCTGCGCCGGCGCCGCCGCCGATTCGCGCCGCCAGCAGGATGATCGCTGAGAAGCCGAGCCAATCGCCGGTGGCGGAGACGACCTGCACCAGCCAAAGGCGGAAGAACTCCGGTGAACCGAACAGGCGCACATGCCAACCGGCCCGATCGTTCTCGTACAGCGTGTAGTACGCCTCGGTCTCCTCGCCCGATTCGAACACCTCAGACCGAGAGAGTCCCGTGAGGGTGGGGTCATCAGGGTTGATGGTCGCCGCAGCCGAGACGTCGGCGGCCGGCGTCTCGGAGTCGTGCTCGCTCGTTTGAGCGTCGGCGTCGTCCCGGGGCCCGGGGCGGGGAACAGCCATCCCCCAACCCTACGACGGACCCATCAACGGCTCGGGAACCAACCCACGGACAGCTCGAGCCCAGTGATTCAGCAAATCGCGCCGAACCGCGCCTTCGCTGCGGTCCGGATCAGTCCGGCTGGCCCGGGATACCGGTAACCCGCTGCGCGGAGGAGCGAACAACGTTGGCCTTCTTGGCTGCTCCCGCCTTCGATCGGGTGGAGGCACCTTTTTTCACCGTGCGAGTCACGGTGCTCGCGACACCATCGCCGGCGGCCTTCTTCGTGGTTCGCTTGGCAGCGGCTTTCTTCGCTGGTGACTTCCGGGCTCCAGCCTTCTTCGCGGTCGACTTCTTGGCCGGTGACTTCCTGGCAGCGGACTTCTTCGCAGGGGCCTTCTTGGTGCCAACGGTTCCATTGGCCACCGCTTCGCGACGCGATTGGAGCAGCTCCGCACCCCGTTCGGGACTGAGAGTGGTTGGATCATCGCCAACGCGCAACGACGCATTGCTCTCACCATCGGTGACATAGGGACCGAACTTGCCGTCCTTGATGACCATTGGTCGATTGGTGACCGGGTCCGGGCCGAGTTCGGCCAGCGGTGGCTTCGGCGCACTGCGCCCCCGTTGTCGGGGTTCAGCAAAAAGTCGAAGCGCCGCGGCGAGATCGACGGTGAGGAGGTCCTCCTCAGCCGCCAATGACCGAGTGTCGGGCTTGGTGTCATCGCCGGGGTCGCCCTTGGTGAGATACGGCCCGAACTTGCCGTTCTGAGCAGTGATGGGTTCACCGGTCTCGGGATCGGCGCCGAGCAGTTTCGGGAATGACAGCAACTCGAGCGCGGTCTCGAACGTCACTGTGTACGGATCCATGCTCTTGAACAACGAGGCACGTCGCGGCTTGCCCTCAGGTGCTTCATCGGTCTCGCCGAGCTGCACATAGGGGCCGAACTTGCCACTCATGATGAACACGGTGAGACCGGTCTCCATGTCCGTACCGATCGGCTTGCCACCCTTGGGCATCCGCAACAGTTCGAGAGCCATCTCAACAGTGAGATCAGCAGGCGCCAGGTTCTCAGGGACACTCGCCGTGTCATCACCGCGCTGCACATACGGGCCGTAGCGACCCGGCTTCGCAATGATCATCATGCCGTTCTCATCTTCACCGAGCTCAAACGTGTTGATCGCGGCGGCGTCGATCTCGGGAAGTCGATCGGTGACGAGATCACGCAGACCACCTGAGCGGTTCTTCGACGCATCGGCGGGTCCGAAATAAAAGTCATCGAGCGTGTCGACGCGTTCCATTTCGCCGGAGGCAATGCGATCGAGCAGTTCTTCGAGATCACGGGTGAACCCGTAGTCAACTAACTCGGCGAAATGCTGCTCGAGCATCGTGGTGACAGCAAAGGCGGTCCAACTCGGTACCAGCGCGGAGCCCTTCTTCCAGACATACCCGCGGTTCTGGATCGTCTCGATGATCGACGCATAGGTGGACGGACGACCAACTCCGAGTTCTTCGAGCTTGGCAACAAGTGTGGGCTCGGTGAAACGAGCTGGAGGTTTGGTGGAATGGCCTTCAGCACTGAGTTCAGTGGCATCGAGCGCATCGCCTTCGCGCACCGGCGGCAGGCGACGTTCGGAGTCCTCGTCGCTCTCCTCCGCGGGGCTCCAGTCGTAGGCCTGCATCCAACCGCGTTCGGTGATGACCGTGCCGGCGGCGGAGAACTCCGCGTCGCGTCCTGAGGCAGTGCCCGCACCCAGTCGCACGGTGACGGTCTCGCCGGTGGCGTCAACCATCTGACTGGCCACTGTGCGGCTCCAGATCAGCTCATAGAGACGGGCCTCACCTGGCTGCAGCTCGCCGCGCACCTCCTCGGGGGAGCGGAATCGATCGCCTGCGGGGCGGATGGCCTCATGGGCCTCCTGGGCGTTGACGGCCTGCTTGCCGAAGGTTCGCGGCGATGACGGCACCGATCCGGCTCCGTAGCGCTCAGTGGCCTCCGCTCGGGCCGCGGCAATTGCCCCACCCGACATGCTGGTGGAGTCGGTACGCATATAGGTGATGTAACCCTGCTGGTAGAGCGATTGGGCCATCGACATGACCTGCTTGGCCGACACCTTCAACATGCGACCGGCGACCTGTTGCAGCGAGGAGGTGATGAACGGAGCGAACGGTCGACGTCGATACGGCTTGGACTCAACTGATCGGACCGCAAACGAAGCACTTGTGAGTTCGCTGGCCAGACCACGGGCGTCATCGGCGGAAAGCACAACGCGATCGGTGCGGGAAAGTTCGCCGAATTCGCTGAAATCATTCCCGGTGGCAACACGTGTGCCGTCGACGGCGACGAGCTTGGCCTCAAACGGGATCGGTTCGGTGGCTGCTGCGAACGTGCCGCGGATGTCCCACCAATCAGCGGAGACGAACGCCATGATGTCGCGCTCTCGCTCCACCACGAGTCGGGTCGCCACACTCTGCACACGACCAGCAGACAAGCCCCGATTGATCTTGCGCCAGGCCACCTGCGAAACGTCGTAGCCATAGAGGCGATCGAGGACGCGCCGGGTCTCCTGAGACTCCACCAGTCGCATATCGAGTTCGCGAGGATTGGCAAATGCTTCGCGGATGGCCGGAGCGGTGATCTCGTGGAACACCATGCGATGAACCGGCATGCCCTTCGGAGGATTCAGGATGTCGAGCAGATGCCACGCGATGGCCTCACCCTCTCGATCCTCATCGGTGGCGAGATAGAGCGCATCAGCGTTCTTAAGCGCTCGCTTGAGGTCAGTCACAACGGACTTCTTCGCGTCGGGAACGATATAGAAGGGTCGGAAACCGTGATCGGGATCGATGCACAGATACGACCACCACTTCTTTCGATCGGCCTCCGGCAACTGCGAAGACTTCATCGCGAGATCACGGATATGGCCCACCGAAGCAATGACAGTGGGCGCGTCACCACCATCGGCGAGATCACTAAGAAACTCGGTGATCTTCTTCGCCTTGGTGGGGGATTCGACGATGACGAGGGGACCGGACATTCTCGACAGGATTGGAGCATGACGGCGCTGCTGTCAACCGCGTCAGGCCGGAACACCTAACCGGGGACCCCTACGGGGGTCCCCGATAATTTGTCCGAACCCTCCGATTTTCGTCCCGATCGACGGATTTCGGCCATACTCACGGCATGTCAGAGTCCGAAACCAGCGCTGCTCACAGCGACGCCATCAATGGCGAGACCCGCCCCTGGGGACGGTTCATCGTCCTTGATGACACACCGACCTGCAAGGTCAAGCGGATCATCGTCGACCCTGGCCAAAGACTCTCCTACCAGCTCCATCACCGCCGATCCGAACACTGGATCGTCGTCGTCGGCACCGCACTGGTGACCCTCAACGGTGAAGACATCACCGTTGAGCCCGGATCATCGATCGACATCCCCCGCGGTGCCGATCACCGGGTGCGCAACCCCGGCACCGAGCCTCTGGAGTTCATCGAGGTCCAGATGGGCGATTACTTCGGAGAGGACGACATCGTTCGACTCGAGGACGATTACGGTCGCTCCGATCGCTGACACCAGCGCAAAGTTGCCAATCACACAACGACACGCAGAACCACGCATACACCGACGCACTCACTGAGGAACGCACCATGGAATTCGCACCGAGCCCGCGCGCCGCTGATCTGATCGAACGCCTCGAAGCGTTCATGGTTGAAGAGGTGTATCCGGCCGAACCGATCTTCGCTGAGGAAATGCGAGCCTCAGGAGATCCGCACTTCCATCCTCATGTCATGGAGGACCTCAAGGCCAAGGCTCGCGAACGCGGCTTATGGAACCTGTTCCTGCCCCATGTCACCGAATGGACCCCCGAGCCGGTTTCGAACACCGACTACGCGCCACTCGCCGAGATCAGCGGTCGCAGCCCGCTTGCCCCCGAGGCACTCAACTCGGCTGCTCCCGACACCGGGAACATGGAGATCCTGTCGCTGTTCGGAACCCCCGAGCAGAGAGACCAGTGGCTGGTGCCGCTGCTGGCGGGAGAGATTCGCTCCTGCTTCGCCATGACCGAACCCGATGTGGCCTCGAGCGATGCGCGAAACATCCAGTTGTCGATCCGACGCGAAGGCGACGAGTACGTCCTCAACGGTCGGAAGTGGTGGATCAGCGGTGCCGCCAACCCACGCTGCAAGGTTGCAATTGTCATGGGCAAGACCGACCCCGATGCGCCCACCTATCGCCAGCAGTCAATGGTGCTGGTGCCCATGGACACCCCCGGGCTCACCATCGTGCGCGACCTTCTCGTGTTCGGATACAACGACCGTGAAGGCCACTGCGAGCTTCAGTTCGACAATGTGCGCGTGCCGGTCTCCAACATCCTCGGGGAGGAAGGCGGCGGATTCGCGCTCGCCCAGGCCCGTCTCGGGCCCGGACGCATCCACCACTGCATGCGCTGCATTGGCATTGCCGAGCGTGCGCTCGAACTCATGTGCCGACGCGTGGTCGGACGTCAGGCGTTCGGCAAATCGCTCGCCGAGCAGGGCGTCATCCAGGAATGGATCGCTGATTCGCGTATCGAGATCGAACAAGCGCGGCTGCTCACCATGAAAACCGCATGGCTCATGGACAC
This sequence comes from Microthrixaceae bacterium, assembly GCA_947449015.1. GTDB lineage: Bacteria > Actinomycetota > Acidimicrobiia > Acidimicrobiales > Acidimicrobilacustridaceae > Acidimicrobilacustris. Next base: position 59,281 of record CANFQA010000012.1, read on the forward strand.
CGTCGGTAACAAGGGCGCGCGCATCGAGATCTCTGCCATCAAGGTCGTCGCCCCCGCTATGGCACTGCGGGTGGTTGACCGTGCCATCCAGGCTCACGGCGGCGGCGGCGTGTCGCAGGACTTCCCCCTTGCCGG
>CANFQA010000013.1 GCA_947449015.1 Microthrixaceae bacterium
CCTATGACGTCTCCGATCCCCGGATCGACCCGCCCCTCAAGTGGACCGTGAAGCTGAACGGCTGCATCGAGGCCACCCCGGCGGTCTGGAAGGGCCGCATCTACGTGGCAGCCCGTGGCGGGCAGCTCTACGCCATCGGCGACCAGTAGCGCCCGCTCCGTCCCGACCATTCTCGCAACCCCACAGACCCACGGGGTACTGTTCTGCGCTCCCAGACCCCCCTCGGGATGGGTGCCCCACCGAACCTTTCCGGCGCGCGCCGGAACCAAGTACAGGTCAAGAACAGGACGGATTTCGATGACCCAGGTCATTGCTGCTGAAGGCGGCTACCAGGCGTTCACCCTCTCCAGCACCGAATGGGGATGGCTGATCTTCGCCGGGGCCGTTGCCATCGTGGCTCTGCTGCTCGGTGTCGTGCTCATGCGAGGCGTTCTCGCCAAGGAGCAGGGCACCGACAAGATGCAGGAGATCGCCGGCGCCATCCAGGAGGGCGCCCTCGCCTATCTCAAGCGCCAGTTCCGCACGATCGGCATGATCGTGATCCCGCTGGCCATCGTGGTGTTCCTCACCTCCACGGCCATCAACAAGGAATCGATCATCGAGGGCGTCAAGGGCGCCGAGATGCTCACCTTCGTGCAGTCCGGTGCGTTCCGCACGCTGGCCTTCATCGTGGGTTGTGTGTTCTCCGCCTCGATCGGCTTCCTCGGCATGTGGCTCGCCGTGCGCGGCAACGTGCGCACCGCAGCGGCCGCCCGTCGCAGCGATTTCAACGGCGCCCTGCAGGTGGCCTTCCGCACCGGTGGTGTGGCTGGTCTGCTCACCGCCGGTCTGGGTCTGCTCGGCACCGTCGGCATCGTCATGATCTTCCAGAACACCGCCTCGGCCATCCTCGTGGGCTTCGGCTTCGGCGGTTCGCTGCTCGCCCTGTTCCTCCGCGTCGGCGGCGGCATCTTCACCAAGGCCGCTGACGTCGGCGCTGATCTCGTGGGCAAGGTCGAGGCCGGCATCCCCGAGGACGACCCCCGCAACCCGGCCACCATCGCCGACAACGTGGGCGACAACGTGGGCGACTGCGCCGGTATGGCCGCCGACCTCTTCGAGAGCTTCGCCGTCACGCTCGTGGCCTCGATCATCCTCGGCGTCTCGGCGTTCAAGGCCATCGGCCTCGATCAGAGCCAGGCCGCCAAGGGCGTCATCTTCCCGATCGCCGTCGTGGCCATCGGTCTGCTCGCCTCCATGGTCGGCATCTTCGTGGTGAAGGGTCGCCCGGGCGAGACCGATGCACTCGCCGCCATCAACCGTGGCATCTACGCCGCCCAGGCCCTCGCCATCATCGGCGCCGGCGCCGTGGCGTTCCTCTATGTCGGCAACCCCGACGGTTCCACCCTGTCCAACCCCGGTGCCCGTCTGTTCGGCGCCATCGTGGCCGGCGTGGTGCTCGGTTTCGCCGCCTCCAAGATCACCCAGTACTACACGTCCACCACCACCAAGCCAGTCCAGGACATCGCCAAGGCCGCTCGCACCGGCCCCGCCACGACTGTGCTCGAGGGCATCTCCTCGGGTCTCGAGTCCGCCGTGTGGGCCCTCGTGGCCATCGCTGTGGCCATCGGCGTGGCGCTCATCCTCGGCGGCGGCAACATCGCCTTCTCGCTCTACCTCGTGGCCCTCACCGGCATCGGCATGCTGGCCACCACCGGCATCGTCGTGGCCGAGGACACCTTCGGTCCCGTGGCCGACAACGCGGCGGGCATCGCCGAGATGGCCGGCGAGTTCGAGGGCGAGCCGGAGCGCATCATGGTGAGCCTCGACGCCGTGGGCAACACCACCAAGGCCGTCACCAAGGGCTTCGCCATCGGATCCGCGGTCATCGCCGCCGTGGCGCTCTTCGCCTCGTACTCCGAGACCATCGCCAAGGCCACGCTCAGCGTCGCCGAGATCACCAAGGCCGAGCTCAACGGCACGCTGGCCTCGCTGGTCCAGATCAACGTCGCCGACCCCAAGACCTTCATCGGTCTGCTCATCGGTGGTTCGGTGGCCTTCCTGTTCTCGTCGCTGGCCATCCGTGCGGTCTCCCGCACCGCCGGCACCATCGTGCAGGAAGTGCGTCGTCAGTTCCGCGAGAAGCCAGGCATCATGGATTACACCGAGCGTCCCGATTACGGACCGGTCATCGACATCTGCACCACCGCCTCACTTCGTGAGCTGGCCACCCCGGCCCTGCTCGCTGTGCTCACCCCGGTCATCATCGGTTTCGGCCTGGATTACTACGCACTCGGTGCGTTCCTCGCCGCTGCCATCGTCACTGGTCAGCTCATGGCGAACTTCCTGTCCAACGCCGGTGGCGCATGGGACAACGCCAAGAAGTACATCGAGGACGGCCATGAGGGCGGCAAGGGGTCTGAGACCCACAAGGCTGCCGTCATCGGCGACACCGTCGGCGATCCGTTCAAGGACACCGCCGGTCCGGCCCTCAACCCGCTCATCAAGGTGATGAACCTGGTGGCTCTTCTGGTGCTGCCGGCGATCATCGAGCTGCGCCACAACAACATCCGCTTCGCCATCGCCGGCGCTGCGCTGGTTGTGGTGCTCGGCGCCATCACCTACTCGAAGAAGCAGGGCGGTGGCTCCATGATGGATGAGGCTCCGGTCGCAACCAACGCCTGACCTGCAGTTCATCGATCGGGGTTCCCCCGACCGACAACGTGAGAGGGGCCCGGCTTCGGCCGGGCCCCTTCCGCGTCTGTGGTCAGCTATCGAGCAGGGCGGCGTTGACCTTGGGCGTGCGGGAGAAGTTCCAGCGCACGAGCACCGCATTCGCGGCCAGCCCACCCACGACCCCGATGACAATCGGGTGGATCTGCGCACCGGCGTAGAACCCACCCACGAACAGCGGCAGCAGCCAGAGCCAGAAGTACCGGGACCATGGCCGGGTGCGCTGGTACGCCGCGAAGCGAACAGCGAATCGGGCGTTCTCCGCGTTCTCCTGGGGTCGCCCGACGCGGATGAGCCGACGGATCTGACGGCGGGTGCCCTTGTCGAGGCTGTTCCACTGGGCGGCGAAATCGGGGTCGGCTGCTGAAGTCATCGGGACCACTTTGTCACGCCCGCCAACACCAGCGGGCGGTTCGCGGCTGTGGACCAGTCTCACCCCACTCCAGCGCACTACCCGGTTCCATCGCTCTACCAGGACGAGCGGGTCGCTACGTCGACCAGCGAGCGACCATGATCCCGCCTCGACGCGACCTCAGACGCGACCTCAGACGCGACGAGGGCCCGGTGCGGACATCGCACCGGGCCCTCGACCGTGAATCTTCGACTCGGGTTACTCGACGCTGGCGCCGAGGCCCTCGTGAGTTCCGGAAAAGTCCGGGTAGGCCAGCACACCCATCTCAGGAATATCGAGACCAGCGATCTCGTCAGCCGCATCGCTGCGAATGCCACCCTTGAAGACCTTCTGGGAGAGCTTGAAGAAGGCGAAGGAGATGCCGCCCATGACCACCACGATCACGAGCACACCGATTGCCTGCGCAGCGAGCTGTCCCCAGCCCGAACTGCCGTAGAGCACACCGGTCACACCCGTGGCCGCACCAGCGGAATCGAGGTGTGTGGTGGTGCCGTTCCAGCCGAGGCCGGCTCCGAGCGCATCGACGCCGTAGCGACCGTTGGCGAAGATACCGAGGGCGAGCACGCCCCAGATGCCGTTGGCGAAGTGCACGCCGATGGCGCCCACCGGATCGTCGATCTTGACCTTCTGATCAACGAAGAACACGACCTCGACCACGATGATGCCGGCGATCAGCCCGATCAGGCCGGCAGCCCACGGGTCGACGAACGCACAGGGTGCGGTGATGGCCACGAGCCCGGCAAGCAGACCATTCATGATCATGGCGGGGTCGGGCTTGCCGGTCCGCTTCCAGACCCAGAGCATGCCGGTCATGCCACCCAGTGCCGCGGCGATAGCGGTGTTGGCGGCCACAACAGCGAACTGGCCATCAGCGATCTGCAGCGTGGATGCGGCGTTGAAACCGAACCAGCCGAAGAACAGGATCAGCGTGCCCGCTCCGGCCATGGCGATGCTGTGGCCCGGGATACCTCGGGCCTTGCCGTCCTTGCCGTACTTCCCGATACGGGGACCGAGGACCAACGCACCAGTGAGGGCGGCCACACCACCAACGGCGTGCACCACGCCGGAGCCGGCGAAGTCGACATAGCCGTTACCGAGCTTGAGAGTGTTGCCGAGCTGCGAGAGCCAGCCACCGCCCCAGGTCCAGGCACCGAACAGCGGGTAGTACAGGGCGCCGCAGAACAGACCCCACAGGACGAAGGACTTGAACTTCCAACGCTCGGCCATCGACCCGGTGGGGATGGTGGCGGCGGTGTCCATGAAGGCCAGCATGTAGAGGAAGTAACCGGCCACGGCACCGGAGGCAGCGAACTTGCCACCGGTGAGCGCCCAGCCGCCCTGCCACAGGAAGACCCAGTGTCCACTGCCGAGCAGTGGGCCACCGAGGGCATGGTCATATCCCCAGTCGAAACCGGGAACGTTGGCCGAATAGCCACCGAACATGAGGCCGTAGCCCACGATGAAGAAGGCGGTGGCGCCGGTGGCGAACACCGCGATGTTCATCGCCATGGTGTGAGCCGCGTTCTTGGCCCGGATGAAACCGGTCTCGAGCATGGCGAAACCGGCCTGCATGAACATCACCAGCGAGGCGCCGACGATGATCCACAACAGGTTGGTGTTCTGCGAGAACAGCACGAACGGATCAGGTGCCGCAGTCGTGGTTTCCACGGTCTCCTGGGCAGATGCCACACCGGTGAGCAGAAGCGTGGCGGCGCCAGCGACAGCACCTCCGAGAGCAAGTCGTTTCATCTTCACAGCGCATCTCCATCTCGTTCACCGGTGCGGATTCGCACCATCTTGGACACCGGGGTGACCCAGATCTTCCCGTCACCGATCTTGTCGGTACGGGCTGCATTCATGATCGTGTCGACGACCCGATCAGTATCGGCCTCGCTGCAAAGCACCTCGACCTTGACCTTGGGGAGAAGGTCGACCTTGTACTCAGCTCCTCGATAGGTCTCGGTGTGCCCGCCTTGGCGACCGAACCCCTTGACCTCATCCACCGTCATACCGGGCATGTCGATGGCCTTGAGCGCGTCCTTCACCTCCTCGAGCTTGTGCGGCTTGATCACCGCGGTCACCAGATTGACCATCTCTCCTCCTTCGGGTTGAGCCAGTGGCTCCTGAATCGCACCAGATCGGTCTGACGGAGACGTCAGAACCTCGTCAGGAACCAGATCGGTATCTGACGCGAGGCTGACCATACGGAGGGCGGATTTCCCAACGGTGTTGGGTTTGTTACACGCCCGAACCGAGAATCTGACCAAAATCTGACATCACTGGAGCCGGTGAACTGATTCAGTACCCGCTCAGAAAGCCATCAGTCTGGCGTCAGAATGCGATCAGGCCGGAGTGGGAGCGAGCGGAAGGGTGAAGGTGAACACCGCTCCCCCACCTTCGGCCCCGTCGACACGCACCGACCCACCATGACTGAGCGCGGTCTGTTCGACAATGGCGAGTCCGAGACCGGAGCCCGGCAGGGAACGAGCAGCCGCCGAGCGATAGAAGCGTTCGAAGATGTGAGCACGCTCGGCGGGAGGGACACCCGGCCCGTGATCGCGGACCGTGATCACACCATCGGCGAGGGAGAGTTCGATCGGGGCGGGGGCCTCGCTGAACTTGGCGGCGTTCTCGAGGAGGTTGCCCACCGCACGGGAGAGATCCCGGGGGCGACCCACGACCTCGCAGGGGGAGATGGAGGTGATGATCTCCCGTCCGGTGCGACGACGCACACGATCGGCGGCCCGCTCGACGAGCTGGTCGAGCGCGAGGCGCTGGTCGGGCTCATCGTCATAGGTGTCGGTGGCCAGCTGCACGAGCTCGTCGACCAGCGAGCCGAGCTCGCGGGTCTCGGCCTCGAGATCGGACAGGATCGACCGACGGGTGGGTTCGGGGAGCGACTCGTAGCGCTGGAGGGTCTCGATGTTGGTGCGCAGGCTGGTGAGTGGCGTGCGCAATTCATGCCCGGCATCTTGCACAAGCTGTTGCTGCTGTTCGCGGGAGCGTCCCAGGGCGCCCAGCATGGTGGCGAATGCCCGGCCGAGACGACCCGGTTCGTCATTCCCACTCACTGGAATCGGAACGTCGAGGCGGCCTGTGGTTGCCACCTCCTCGGCGGCATCGGTGAGCTGCACGAGCGGCTCGGTGGCCCGGCGGGCGATGAGCCAACCAGCAGCGGCGCCCAGCGCCGCAGTGGCGGCGACCACCAGCAGCAACCACCAGCGCAGACCGTCGAGCACGCGCTGTGACTCGCCGTAGTCGCGAGCGATCTGCACGGCACCACCGGATGGCAGCGCAACGGTTTGTACCCGATAGGTCGTGGAATCGACGTGAACGGTGCGGGTGCGCTGACCGCCGCCGGACCGGGCGAGCACCTGATCTTCTGCATCCACCGGCAGCGCAACCGAACCCACCGAGGCCACGGCGACTCCTGCGGGAGAGATGCACTGGAAGGCCACGCCCTCGACGCCGTCGTCGCCGATGCGGGGGCCGGCCAGCGCAGAGTTGGTTCCGCGTCGACCACACAGGGCGGCGGCATCACGGCCGTCGCGGTCCTGGAAGCGATGACCATAGGAGTCGAGATAGGAATCGACCTCGGCCCGGACCCGCTGATCGGTGGTGACGAACGCCGTGAACGCGACGACGACCGCCGCCAGGCCGGCCAGCACCGCGAGTGCGATGGCGATCCTCGCCCGCAGTGTCATGAGGTGCGCAGCGTGTACCCGACGCCGCGGACGGTGTGGATGAGGCGGTGCTCGCCGCCCTCCTCGGTCTTGCGTCGCAGGTACCCGATGTAGACGGCCAGCGCCTTCGAATCAGGGCCGAAGTCGTAGCCCCAGATGCGGTCGTAGATGGTGGAGTGCGAGAGCACCACGCCCGCGTTGTGGGCCAGCAGCTGCAGCAGATCGAACTCGGTCTTGGTGAGCTCCATCTCCCGGTCGCCGCGCCAGGCCCGACGGGAGGCGTCGTCGATGCGGAGGTCGTCGACGGAGATCTCGCGCTGGTCGGTGTCCTCGTCGCCGTAGGAGCTGCGACGAAGCAGGGAACGGATCCGGGCGAAGAGTTCGTCGAGCGAGAACGGCTTGGGCAGGTAGTCATCGGCGCCGGCATCGAGACCCGAGACCCGGTCGGAGACCTCGGTGCGCGCCGTGAGCACGAGGATGGGGAGACGGGATCCGGCTGACCGGAGCCGACGGCACACCGTGAGTCCGTCCACGTTGGGCATGCCGAGATCGAGGATCAGCAGATCGACCCCATCAGCGGCCGCCACTTCGAGTGCCGAGGCGCCATCACCCACGGCGGTGACGGCGTAGCCCTCGAGCTCGAGGGCTCGGCTGACCGATTCCCGCACGGCACGGTCGTCCTCGGCGATCACGATGGTGGCTGTCATGGCCCCCATTCCTAGTACGACCTCGTGAGATGGAGGTAAGAGTCCGGACGCGCAAGGGCCCCCGCCGCAGCGGGGGCCCTCATCGTTCGCGGTGTCCGGATCAGACGGCGTCGGCGCCGGTCTCTCCGGTGCGGATCCGGACCAGCTCGTCGAGGCTGTAGACCCAGATCTTGCCGTCACCGATCTTGCCGGTCTGGCCCGAGGCCGTGATCGTCTCGATCGCCTTCGGCACGAGTGCCTCATCGACGATCAGTTCGATCTTGATCTTCGGGAGAAGATCGACCTTGTACTCGGAACCACGGAAGGTCTCGGTCTTGCCGCCCTGACGGCCGAACCCCTTCACCTCCGTGACGGTGATCCCGGTGATGCCCGCACCCTTCAGTGCATCCTTCACCTCGTCGAACTTGTGCGGCTTCAACACCGCGGTGACCAGTTTGAGCATGTCGCTCCTCCTTTACTCGGTCAGAATCGTTGGGTCGTGGGCCTCAGGACGAGGTGGAGCTGGATGCTCCGGTTCCCATGAAGGCGAACTCGGGGTGGTACGCCGACCCACCGTGTTCGTGGATGTCGAGGCCCTCGAGCTCGATCTCGGCCGGGACACGCAACTGCTTGGTGAGGTTGATGCCGTACATCAGCACCAGGCCGGCGGCCAGAACCAGACCGACCACCACACCCGAACCGATCAGCTGAGCGACGAGCTGCGACGTGCCGCCGCCGTAGAAGAGTCCCGACACGGTGCCGGCGCTGACATCGGCGCCGGTGGCACCGGGGATCCCGAAGTCTCCGGTGGCGAAGAGACCGACCGCCAGCGTGCCCCAGATCCCAGCGACGCCGTGGACGGCGACCGCACCGATGGGGTCGTCGACCCGGAACCATTCGATGACGTCGATGGCGATGATGGCCACGACTGCGCCGACCGCACCGATGATGATGGCGCCGAGCGGGCTCACCCAGTAGCAGGGGGCGGTGATGGCGACCAGGCCGGCGAGGAAGCCGTTGATCGTGATGCCCGGATCCCACTTCTTGGTGCGCACGTACATCCAGACGAGGCCCATGAGACAACCTGCGCAGGCGGCGAGGGTGGTGTTGGCGGCGACCCGGCCGATGCCCTCGAGGTCCATGGCGCTGAGGGTGGAGCCGGGGTTGAAGCCGTACCAGCCGAACCACAGGATGATGCCGCCGATGGCTGCGATCGTCATGTCGTGACCGACCATGAAACCGCCGCCGTCACGCTTGAACTTGCGACCCAGGCGGGGGCCGAGGGCCACGGCGCCGGTGAGGGCGAGAACGCCGCCGACAGTGTGGACGACGGTGGAACCGGCGAAGTCACGGAACGGCGTGTCGAGGGTGGCGAGCCAGCCGCCCGGACCCCAGATCCAATGCCCGACGATCGGGTAGATGATGGCGCTGACGCCGACGCTGTAGATGAGGTCACCCTTGAAGCTGGTGCGACCCACCATGGCGCCCGACACGATGGTCGAGGCGGTGTCGGCGAAGGCGAACTGGAACAGGAAGAAGGCGAGGAACGCCACACCGGTCGTCCCGTAGGTGGGGGTGGCCCCACTCAGGAAGAAGAACTGGTGGCCGATCCAGCCATTGCCCTCACCGAACATGAAGGCGAAGCCCACCGCCCAGAAGAGGATGCCGCACATGGCGGTGTCGACGATGCACTCCATGAGCACGTTGACGGTCTCCCGGGTGCGGGCGAAACCGGCCTCGAGCATCATGAACCCGGCCTGCATGAAGAACACGAGGAACGCCGCCACGAGCACCCACATGGTGTTGAGCGGGTTGATGAGGTCGGCGGCCTGCGCCATGGGCGTCTCCGCCGCCTGCGCACCGGCCTGACTCCCGAAGTACCAGGTGATGCCGCCGATGACACCCAGCAGCGCTGTGGTGCCGACCATCTTCCCGGCCAGGTAGGTCATGAAGTAGCGGCGCGAATCCTGCTCCTTCATGCCCGCTACGAATCTCTTGATCATTGCTCCTCCGTTTGCATCTCTGGCGTCCTTCCGACGCAGTGGGCAACCTACGGAGGTCGTGTTGCCTGATCGTTCGCTGAACATGACGCGAACCGCACAGCTTCCTGACGGGTATCTGTACGGACCTGCCGAGAGCGATCACCGTGATCACCGAAGGGGCTGCGCTCCCCCGACGGCATCGGAACCTCTAGGGTTGCCGCCCATGACCTCCGATCTCCCCGACGAGTCCACCTCCGACGAGCAGGACACGACCCCCACCGACGACACCTCCGTCGAGACCTCCCTCGGACGCAGCAGCGATGAACTCGGCGAGCGCACCGTCGCCACCGAACTCGTCGATGCCCCCGTCGAGACCGCCGTCGCTGCAGCACCCGCATCGGCCGGCAACCGCACTCGGATCATCATCGGTGCCCTGGTGGCGGCCCTCGTGGTCGCCGGTGTGGCCATCTTCATGCTGACCCGCAGCGACTCCTCCTCGAAGGATTCGGCGGAGACCAGCACATCGGTCCCGGCGAAGACGAAGTCGCTCGACGGCGTCAAGGTCGAGGGTGCGTTCGGCGAGAAGCCCACCATCACCTTCAAGCCCGCCTACGTCGGTTCCGAGGAATCCTTCAAGATCCTCTCCGAGGGCGACGGACCCGTCGTCGAGGACGGCCAGCGCGTCACGCTCAACTACGTCGCCGTGAGTGGCAACGACGGCTCGGAGCTCGACTCCACCTTCGGCCAGGCACCGCAGTCCGTCACCGCCAGCAAGGCCTCACTCACCGCAGTGCTCGCCGACGCCCTCGTCGGTCAGCATGTGGGCACGCGGGTGCTCGTCGCCGGTGACCAGACCAAGGCCCAGCCGGCGGCATGGGTGCTGTTCGTGTTCGACATCGTGGGCGCCGAGACCCTCCCGACCTCCGCCGAGGGCACACCGCAGACCCCGAAGGCCGGTTTCCCGACCGTCACCGTGGAGAACGGCGTGCCCACGCTGGCCACTCCGACCGGCACCGCCCCCACCACCCTGCAGACCGAGGTGCTCATCAAGGGCAACGGTCCGGCGATCACCTCGGGCCAGACCGTCACCATGCAGTACACGGGCATCATCTGGGCAACCGGCAAGGAGTTCGACTCCTCATGGGGCAGCGATCCCGTCGACTTCCCGATCGGCACCGGTCAGGTGATCCCGGGCTTCGACGAGGGGCTCATCGGGCAGACCGTCGGTTCCCGCGTCGTGCTGGTCATCCCGCCCGACAAGGGCTACGGCACCTCGGGCAACAGCCAGGCCGGCATCAGCGGCACCGACACCCTCGTGTTCGTGGTCGACATCCTCGCCGCATCCTGACCAACGGCAGGCCACGTTGACATCGACCCTGCGCAGCACGCTCGCGGTACGCACCAGAGCGCGCCGAGTCCGTCGAACGGCACACATCATGAAGGTGCGGACGCTGCAGGGGCTCAACCGGCTCGACCCCGAGACCACGCAGCGGTATCGCGACCATGTCATCGCCCGGGCGCTCGACACGCCCCTCGGCGAGGACCCCTACTTCCATCTCGCGATCGACGAGATCCTGCCTCCGGACCTCTACGACGGACTCCGCCGGTTGATGGAGCAGTTGAAGAGGTCCGGAACGCAGCCGGATCGTCGTCAGGACAGCCCCCTCTACGTGACCCGCCGGTCGCCGCTGTACGAGAGCGCGAACCCCCATGCGATGCATCTTCGACGGATCTTCGACGACCCGGACGTCATCCGGGCGTTCCTGTCGCGCTTCTACCTCCAACCCGATGATCTCGTCGGACGACTCTCGATCCTCGATCGCGAGTTCGAGTTCACCCACAGCGAGCCGGCCCGCTTCCAGAACGTCCACTGCGATCTCCCCTCCAAGTACCTCTCGTTCGTCATCTACTTCCCCCAGGACGGGATCACCGAGGAGCAGGAACGTGACAACGCCACCGTCCTCTACGACCGGGATGTCAATCCGGTGCACGCCGTGCGATTCCGTCCGAACAGTGCGGTGTGCTTCGCCTCGCACTTCCGCTCCTACCACGGGTTCTCCACCACGACCTCCCGGGACGCCCTGGTGATGTTCATCGTCGATCGAACCCTCGACGATGCGTGGTTCGCCGCCCGACCCTGGGCCGAGTCCGCTCCCTTCCCGCTCTGGGCGGAGCGGATGACGCACAAGCTGCGCACCTCACCGATGATCGAGTTCGGCGATGATCCCGACGCCATCGCCGCCGCGCTCGCCACCACCCATGTGAACGCCGCCGAGGGTCGGGTGCTCGTCGACGACGACGGCCGTCCGCTCCCGGGCCCCTGGGCCTGAGCCGAGTCTGGGTCTGAGCATCGGTCGGACTGCGGATCGGCCGACGGGCTGATCACCGGTTCCGGGCGATCTCCAGTGCCTCCTGCGGCGACTCGAGCACGGTGACCTGTGCGTCGGGGAGCCAGGTGGCGAGCAGATGCTCGAGCTTGTGATCGAGTGAGTGCACGGCGAGCACATCGATGTCCAGCAGTACTGCCGTGATCACGGCGTGGAGCCGATCGGTGACGAGCAGCTCGGCGGAGCTCACCTGCCGGGCTGCTGCAGCGGCGAGGATCGATGCGTGACGGATGAGCGTCCGGGTCCGGATCCGATCGGCGATCGACCCGCGTCGACGCATGAGCGCGCCGAGGATCCGGTCGACCGGACGGATGAGGATCTTCTCCCATGTCACCAGCGACCAGTCGCGATTGGCCCCGAGTTCATCGGCGAGTCGACGCAGACCCGAGGTCTCACCGTCCCGACGACCGAGGATGGACACGGGAACCACGGGACGCAGGGTCCTCCGAGGTGGACTCCATGGCACGAGCCCGAAGGCGAGGTCCGGCATCAGCACCGACCGGACCCCCGGGAACTGCTGCTGCGCGAGCTCGAAGCTCCAGCGATCGCGCCAGGCGAGGGTCAGATCGGGATGGGCCACGAGCGAACGACGGCAGGCGTCGATGTTGGCCTCGTCGACGAAGTGGAGGCTCTGCGGCAGCGAGATGATCCGGCGATCGGGGAGATCCGCCAGCACCCGTCGGCGGAACTGCTCGTGTTCCGGATAGAGGTCACCGAAGTTCCCGCCACCGTGGATCAGCACGACGACATCCGCGGGCAACGCACGGAGCAGGACAGGCGCGTAGGTGTTGATGTCGCTCACCGAGAGCACCGCGATCCCGAGTCGACGGAGCAGCGTCAGTTCTCCGCAGAGGATGAGTGCGTCGCCGAAGTTCCGGTGGAATGGAGCGTCGAGGATCACCACCCGATCCACACCGCTGAGGAGTTCGGCCAGTGCGCGCTGTGCCGCGTCCCGGACCTGGTCGAGCGCCGATCGATCGACCTGCGTGAAGCGTCGACTCACCGCGTGTGATCCTCGGCCGGCGGCGATCCAGCGCCGAACCCCTGCATCAGGTTCGTCATGAGCGGTGATCCGGGTGAGCCCGTGAGGAACGACGGCGGCACGAGGAGCTCGTCGGCATGTGCGGCGAGCGACTCGGGGGTGAGCTCGCGATCGGTGAAGCCCTCGTTCACGGCGAACGCCACCTGGGCCACATGGCCGGCGCCCACGGCGAAGCACTTCCCGGTGACATCGCAGGTCTCATGGGCCAGCCAGACGATGAGCGGTGCCACCTTGCGCGGATGCAGCCAGTCGGCGAGTTCATCGCTCCACGGGATGGGGCCGAACCCGGTACCCGGACGGGTCTTGGCATAGGGGGCGATGACGTTGACATCGATGCCGAGCGGCGCTCCCTCGGCGGCCATGGCGATGGTGAGGCCGATCACGCCGGCCTTCGCCATGGAGTACACCGACGAGCGGTCGAAACCGCCATACCCCGCACCCGATGACACGTTGATGATGCGCCCGCCGCCCCTAGCCTCCATCACCCGCCACGCCGCTCGACCCACGTTGAGCGTGCCGAGCAGCTGGGTGGAGATGACGGTTGCGATGTGCTCGTCGGGGAAGGTGGCGAACGGCTGCATCCGGACCTGACCGGCGTTGTTCACGCAGATGTCGACGGTGCCGAAGGCCTCGAGTGCGGTGGCGATGATCGCCTCGCCGCCCTCGGTGGTGGCCACGGTGCTGTGATCGGCCACGGCCTCGCCACCGGCGGCACGGATCTCGGCCACGACCTCATCAGCGGGATTGACGGCGGGAGCCTCACCGGAGTCGTCGGTGTCGCTGATGGCCACCCCGAAGTCGTTCACGACGACCCGGGCGCCGCGGGAGGCCATCAGCAGTGCGTACTCCCGACCGAGCCCCCGGCCCGCTCCTGTGATGACCGCCACCCTGCCGTCGAGACGAAGTTCTTCCATGGCGGAGTGTCTACTTCGGAACCGGAGGCCCGATCATCTAGAGTGACGGCTCCACACCGGCGTGCCGGTGCCCGGGGTTGTAGCTCAGTTGGCTAGAGCACCTGCTTTGCAAGCAGGGGGTCGTGGGTTCGATTCCCATCAACTCCACCACATCGCTGCACGGCGGTCCGCCCATGGGTCGGAACCGGGCAGCAGCCATCAGGACGGCGAGATCCGGACGTCAGCCTCAGCGGGGAACCTCACGCCAGGGGACACCCTTGAACGCATCGGGCTCTCGGGGCAGCCCGAGGATGCGCTCTCCGACGATGTTGCGCTGGATCTCCGAGGTGCCGCCCTCGATGGAGTTGGCTCGGGTGCGCAGGAACTGCGTGATCCACTCCTTCGCCTCGTCATCATCGGCGTCCCATGCGATGGCGTCCGCACCGAGCAGGGCGAGGGCCAGTTCCTGCAGGCGCTGGTTGGATCTCGCCTTGGCGATCTTGGTGATCGAACCCTCGGCACCGGTGGTGCGACCGATGGCGGCGAGATCGCGGAACCGACGGGCACTCAGCGCGAGCACCCGCTCGGCGATGTACGCCTGCATCAGCGCGTCGCGGGCGACGACGCCGAGCCGGGCACCGGACCGGGCCAGCTGCTCGATCTCGGCATAGGGCTTGCCGCCGAGGATCTCATCGGAGGCCCTGCGCTTCTTCCTGGCCAGGCCCGACAGTGCGAAACGTTCGGCACCGAGCGTGGTGAGCGAAGCCGCCCACCCCTCCCCCAGCGGACTGATGCGATCGATATCGGGCACCCGCACATCGGTGAGGAACACCTCGTTGAACTCATGCTGGCCGGCCATGTTGACCAGCGGCCGCACCTCGACCCCCGTCGCTCGCATGTCGAGACCGAAATAGGTGATGCCCTTGTGCTTGGGCTGATCGGGATCGGTGCGGGCCAGCAGCATGGCCCGCTCGGAGCTCTGACCGAAGGTGGTCCAGACCTTCTGTCCGTTGATGATCCACTCGTCGCCGTCTCTCACCGCGGTGGTGGCGAGCGTGGCCATATCGGAACCCGCCCCGGGCTCGGAGAACAGCTGGCACCAGCGCTCCTCGCCGGACACCAGCGGCGGCAGCAGATGGCCCTTGGTTTCGTCGCTGGCCCATTGCTCGATGGTGGGTGCGGCCAAGGGCAGCCCCGAACCGCCGGGCACATGGGGCACCTCCCAGAGGTTCAGCAGCGTGAGAGCCCGGGCGGCATCCGAACGCGACAGACCACGGCCCCCGTGGTCGACGGCGTAGTGGGGTGCGACCCATCCGGCCCGCCCGAGGACGCGCACGATCTCGCGTCGATCGATGGTGTCGCCCAGCCCGGCGAGGGCTTCCTCATCGCCCCGACCGGCGGCGTCGACCCACCCCGCAGGCAGGATCGAGGCGAGCAGTGATTCGAGTTCGTCGCGGCCCGGGAACTCGCCGGCCTGATCGGTCGGTCGCTCAGCCACGGGACATCCTTGCGGCCATGTCCTCGGGGACTCCGTGAGGCAGGGTGCGCTCACGCTCGATGGCGGCGGTGCGGGTTAGATCATCGGCATCGGCGATCAGGAGCTTCACCCGGCGATTGGTTCCCGGCGAGTTGCTGAGGATCTCGCCGGCAAGTTTCTCAACGGCGGCGTCAAGCTCCTCCTCAGGCACTGCGATATCGGCCAGACCGATGCGCTGGGCCTCGACGCCATCGATACGACGACTGGTGAACATCAGTTGTTTGGCCATCGCCCGACCCACTCGTTCGGGCAGACGAACCGACATGCCCCAGATGGGCACGAGACCCCACTGGCCATGAGTGTCGCCGAACCGGGCGGTGGTGGTGGAAACGATGAGATCGCAACCGAGGGCCAGCTCGAGGCCACCGGTGAAGCAATGGCCGTGCACTTTGGCAATGGTGGGCTGGGGAAGGCGTTCGAGGGCATCGACGGTTTCGGGTTCGAAATGTCGGCTCGGGGCCCGCTCCCCATCGGCAATGGCGGCGAGATCATGGCCAGCGCAGAACGATCGGCCAGCGCCCTGCAACACAACGCAATGCACCGAGTCATCAGCGGCAACCGCGTCGAGTACCTCACGCAATGCCACGAACACACCGGGGGTGAGGGAGTTGAGTTTGTCGGGGCGGTTCAGGGTGATGGTGCACAGACCATCGCGATCACTGCGCAGAACCAGCGGCTGCTCATCAGACATCGCAACAGTATTGACGACCACCGACGATGCCGCCGGAGTCCCGGCTGTGGTCGCACTTCGTGCGCGCCCTCAGTCATCGACCTCGACCGGCGTCGCACCCGGGTCGTGCTGCTCGACCTCACCGGGATCACCCTGCTCGCCGCCGCGGTCAGCCGAAGAGCCATGATCCGACCTGCGGATGTGTCTAATGTCGCGGCGTGGGTACCGACAACAGAGCGAAGATTCTCAATCTCGCCGTTGCTGCGATCGACGAGGGCGGAGAAGCAGCCCTGCGGGTCAATCACATCGTCGACGAGGTCGGGATCGGGCAACCAGTGCTCTACCACTACTTCGGAAATCGCGAGGGTCTGGTCGTCGCCGCGCAGATCGAGCGCTTCACCCGCCAGACCCAGACCGACATCGCTCAGATCGGCCGAGCGGTCGCGCAGTGCTCGACGAGCGAAGAACTCCGATACGCCCTCCGCATCACCTGGAGTCGATCACTGGCCCAGAGATCAGAGAGTCGCTGGCGGAGGATCAGTGTCATCGGAAGTGCGTACGCGCGCCCCGAACTCGTCGCAGCCGTCATGCAGGCCCAGGACGAGATCGTGGGGCTCCTGACCGAGATCCTCGAACCCTGCCGTGTACGCGGATTGCTCCGCCAGGACATCGACCTGCCCAGCACGATCGCCTGGCACCACAGCCTGCTCATCGGTCGAATCTTCATGGAACACGGACAACGCCTTGCAGATCCTGCCGAGTGGGACAGGCTCACCCTCGAAGCACTTGAAAGAGCATTCTTTGAGGACTGACCCGACCTCGACAATGACGATCGGGTCGGTTCGCCAGTGCCCAGGGTTGTAGATCAGTCAGCTGGAGCGCCCGCGAAGTCTCAACCTTTGGCGGAGGCCATGATCATGGCGTGGACCCTGCGCATGCGGCGCAGCCAGTTGTCACGTTCGCTGGCCCGACGCACCTCGTACTCAGCCACCACGGGATGCGGCAGGATCAGGAAGCGTTCGTCAGCGACCGCTTCGATGACTGCGGCCGCCACCTCGGCGGGCATCAGCATGCCGTCACGCCCCGCTGTGGACACCGCGAAATCGCGCTGCTGACCGTCGCCATTCTCAACATTGAGACCGTCATCGCCTCCGGCTTCGAAATCCTCGGCCGGGGCGCCGGTCATGGCGGTCCAGACTCCCTGCGGACACAGACAGGACACGCGAATGCCGGCATCGCCATGGGTGATCGACAGCCACTCAGCCAGCGCCACCGCAGCGTGCTTGGTGACCGCATAGGGAGCCGAGCCGATCTGGGTGAGTAGACCAGCCGCTGACGCTGTGTTGATCAGATACCCCTCGCCGCGCTCGAGCATGGCGGGAAGAACTGCCCGAGCCGCATGCACATGACTGCGTACGTTGATCTCCCAGATTCGTTCCCATTCGGCGTCGAGCACCTCGACACCACCGGGCACCACGATGCCGGCGTTGGCACAGAAGATGTCGATGCGCCCGTACGCGCCGACAGCAGCATCGACAACGGCGATGGTGTCGGCTTCGTCTGAGACATCACAACGCAGACCGAGTGCCTCGTGGCCAGTGGCGCGCAAGTTCGCGGCCACTCGCTCAGCGGCATCACCATCGATGTCAGCAACCACCACTGCGCCAGCACCCGCGTCAGCGAACGCCGAGGCCATGGCCCGACCGATACCGCCACCACCGCCAGTGATAACGACAATGCGTCCGTTGATCTCCATGTCGTGCTCCTCGGGTCAGCGAACTTGGAACTGAGCTCAGCGGTGACCGGACCGCCCAGCAGGGAGTCTCTCAGAGGTCCACCGAGGTGGTGGCGCTGTTCTTCCCCGGCCCAGGAGGTGCGCACCGCCCTCGACCTGAATCACATCAGCGGTCCGGATCCTCCAATATCGCCTCATTGGCTGATCAGATACTGTTCGTCTCTTGCTTGCCGGCACTGCGGGCCGAGCGGAACCACTGGGGCGGTCGACCCCAACACTGAGGAGATCGCATCACCATGCATCCACGTCGTCCGAAGCATCTGACGAGCATCATCGCTGCGCTAACCGTCGTGATGGCGCTTGCCGCCGCGACTCTTCCCGCTTCGGCGACACCCACGCAGACGGCGCTCATCTCAATCTCCCCGGCCAACCAAACCCAGCCCACCGGCGCGGCACAGACCTACTCCATCAACGTGGCATGCCAAGGCACCGGCGGCGCTCAATGCGGCCCGAACACGACCATCACGATTCCGCTCGACACCACAACAACACCGTCGATGACCGATGCATCGTGGAGGTACAGCGCCACCTCTGGTTTCGCAGGGCTCATCGCCTCAGGCCCCACCGTGGTGGGAACCAATCTTGTGCTGACCCTCGATGACACAACATTCGTCGCTGGTTTCAGTGGTTCCATTGAACTCAAGGCAACGCCGCCAAATCTGATCACCCCCAATCGCACCTCATGGGAATTGGAACCCACGCTCAGTGCCGATTCGATCGAGCCGGTCACTGTCGACACACCTGCGCAATCCGTGGCTACTGCGAATCCGCGAGTGGCTGTCACCAAGCGCACCACCAATTACGGCAGCGTCTTTGACCTCGACAGCACCGTGAGTTACACGCTGACCGCAAAGTGCAATAACGCCAGCACCGGCTCGCTCTATGTCACTGACGCGTCGCTTGTCGACACCCTGCCCGCTGATCTCACCTATGTGTCCTCATCTCCAGCAGGCGGCGTCTACGACGCAGTCGCTCATAGTGTCACTTGGTCCTTCACTGATTCTGATCTCACCACCATGCCGAGCGGTTGTGCTGACGGAGCCACTGGTCCGACCACGTTCGAGGTTGTGGCTACCGCACCATCGGCTGTTCCGGAAGTTCCCAAAATCATCAACACCGCAACGTTCAGCGGCACGGGTCCCGACGCAACCAACCCCGCAGGGCTCACTTCCACCGCAACCGCCGAAACTCCGGTTCAGGTGATCTCTGAACCGAGCCGCGAGCCCGGACCGGGATACGCCACCATCACCAAGTCCGCCATCGCTCCACTTGCCCAGCCGGGTATCACCAGTGGCAACCAGTATGTGGCCACCTTCGCTGGCGATTGGCTTCCGCCCTCTGCGTCGCCCCAGTGGAAGACCAACGCGGCATCAGCCGGGTTCCGCACCACCGTGAACTACGGGCTGGTTGGCACCTACATGACCGACCTGATCGATCCGCTCCCCTGTCTCGACAATGTGGTCGGCAACGTCTACTCATCGCCTGCGGTCACCGACCCGCCATGCGTCAATCCGGCGTTCCATAGTCAGGTCGTTGAAGTGAAGAGCGAAGGGTTCGATACCAGCGTGAACGGTCTGGGCCAGGCCGTGCTCGACGGCTGGTTGCCCAAGGCCACGCTTTCCGATGGAACAGTCATCGACCTTGCCGCCGTTGGCACTGTTGGGGCCGCAACCTCCACCGCGTATTTCGCGATCCCTGACGGCTCGGTCGTATCAAGCCTGCGCCTTCCCCCGCATCTCGCACTTCGTAACCATGAACTTCGTCTCACGGTCTGGGGTTACGCCGACCGCACGCTCGCTGACGAAAACGGCGGGCTCAATCAGTTGCGCAACAGCTCCACTGCAATCCCGCAGATCACCCTCGGTGATGAACTGAGAGCGATCCAGTGGAGCGCAAGCATTTTCACCGTTCCCACCAACCCGCAGCTCGGGATTTCCAAGTCGTTCGGCGCGCTGGGCGGAGCAACGGGCGGCACAACCGCAATCAACATCGTGGGCGGTGTCACCACGATTGACGGTCTCACCCGCGACGTGGTGCTCACTGACCTGCTGCCGCTCGGCATGGCATGGGCGAACCCGGTCACCTCAGCGACCATGACGCTTACCCGCGGTGGCGGCCGCAGCAACACCACCGCCACGGCATCGGTTGACACCATCAACAACTATCAAGGATCCGCTCGACAGCTGATCCGCATCACCGTTCCGGCCAGCGCCATCGATAGTGCGGGTTTGTGGACAATCACCCCACCGTCGAACTTCCTTCGGGTCAACACCCCGGTTGCGATCGGCGTGTATCCCAACACCGATCAGATCTATCTGTACGGGTCGCGACTCACCACGATTGACACCACCTGCACGACACCCACCCAGACCGACGGCGGCATCAGTTCCGCCGTGTTCCAGAATGACAATTCCATGGACCTTGCTGGTGATTCGCAGCTGCAAGAGGCCTACTGCGAGAACCGAGCCAGTGTCACAGTTCGCGGCACCGGTGCTGCGTTTGCGCTCACCAAGACCGTGCAGGGCGATCTCGACACCATTGCGCGCGGCGCGCTTGGCGTGGGCAACGCCAGTCCCGGCGGAACCGGCACGTATCGACTCAACTGGAACAACGTCGGGAGCAACACGCTTGGCCAGCCAGTGATCTACGACATCATTTCATTTGTCGGCGATACCGGTATTAGTAGGGGTCAGTCAGGCGTTGCTCGCAACAGTCAGTTCGCCACACCGTTCCTCGGTGTTGGTGCATTGCCATCGGGAGTCACGGTCTCCTATTCCGCCTCGAACAATCCATGCCGCCCCGAGGTCTATGCCAACACCAACAACCCTTCGTGTGTCGACGACTGGACCACCACAGTTCCTGCGGATCTCGGCAGCGTGAAGGCGTTGCGATTCTCCTCCGCGAACAATTACTCCTCGGGCAACGGATTCGAGGTGTCGTTCAGGGTCCGGGTGCCGTCCGCCGATATCAATGCAATCGCCTGGAACTCAGCTGCCACCAACGCAACCGATGTGAGTAATCCGTCGAACGTGCCGCTGCCTGCCGAACCGCCGAAGGTTGGCATCATCGCTTCGGTCGATCCCATCATCTCCACAGTCACTTCGCATGTGGAGATCAACGCGTATGAGCAACTCTCCGATGAGGTGACCATCGCCGGCACCGGCGGTGGTCGCGGCTCGCTCGCGTGGTCATTGCTCGGTCCTATCGAGCCCTTCGACAATTCCTGCACCGGTCTCAACTGGTCGAACGCTCCCGTGCATGCAAGTGGAAGCCTCGCCATCGATGGTGACGGTTCCGTCAGCGTCGGGCCTGCCACTGTGGGATCCGGTGGCTGCTACTCCTGGTCGTACGAACTCACGAGCAGCGATTCCAATCGCCCCTACCAAGCAACAGCAAGCGCTGGCGAGAGCAACGAACTCACGCTGACAACGCCATACCCGCCATCGATCATCACCACTGCGCAGCTCAGCATTGGCGATGGCGGGCAGCGAACCGTGCACGATCGGGTCATCATCGGAAACATCCCGGCCGCTACCCCCGTGCCGCCGTCGCCACTGTCATGGACGCTGTACGGGCCGGTTGCGCTCACAGCAGAACGAAACTGTGACGGCGTTGACTGGACCTCCGCACCAGTGGTTGACAGCGGTGATCTCCCGATCACCGGTAACGGTATCTACAGCACTCCAAACGTCGATCTCTCAACGCCCGGTTGCTACTCGTTCAGCAATTCACTGCCGGCAACTGATGACACCCCGGAAGCGATCGACGTCGTCGGTCAAGAGGCCGAAACAATCGCCATCACCGACCCGCAGATCGTGTCGCAGACCGACGCCGATCTCGTCGCCCTCGACGAACCCACATCCGACACCGTCACCATCTTCGGGACCGGTGGAGGCAACGGTTCACTCGACTGGGCGCTCGTGGGTCCAGTTGCACCAGTGGGCAACAGCTGCGCCGAGGCCGACTGGACCGGCGCGGTAATCGTCGATGCCGCAACGGTGAGCGTCACTGGCGACAACGACTATGTCACTGGCCCGGTTTCGGTCCGTGAACCTGGCTGTTACAGCTGGACCGACCGCGTCACCAGCGACACCTTCCCGTCCCCCACGTCAGTCTCGGCTGGAGCACCCAACGAAGTGTTCCTTGTCGAGCCGTTCCACCCGACTATCACCACCACCGCAAGCCTCACGGTTGAGGGCGGCGCTGGCATCACCACCGACAGCATCAACCTTGCCGACTCTGGGCTCGTCGCATTCGATGGCGCCCCCACGGAGAACTCCCTTCGTTGGACATTGCGGGGCCCGCTTGCCGCGGTGAATGGATCCTGTGACGGTCTCGACTGGTCTGGTGCAGCTGTTCATGACGCTGGAGCCATCGAGGTGCACGCCGACGGAACCTTCACCACGCCGGCTTCTAGTGTCACCGCTGAGGGTTGCTACACCTTCACCGAGCAACTCGCGGCGAACTCAATCGCTAACTCGGTCGTGACCGTGCCCGGCGAGGCTGCCGAAACGGTCCTGTTCGTTCCGGAGCCTCCGACCCCACCGACACCAGACAATGGCGGCGGTCTCCCCTACACGGGCTCGCAGCCACTGCGACTTCTGGGAGCTGCCGCACTGGCACTGCTGGCTGGCGGATTGATGCTGGCGATCAGCCGTCGACGGGAAGCGGTAGGTTCGTTCTGATGACGAACAAGCGAACTGCAGCGCTAACGATTGGCGCGGTAATCCTGCTCGGAGGCGGAGCTACTGCCTTGGCTACGACCACCAACGCGTCAACTCACCGGCGCGTTGAAACAGCGACTTCCACTCTTGAGACTCGCTCTACAGACACAGTCGCTCGCACCACCGACACTGCAGCCGAGTCCGAATACGCATCAATTGACCACTCTGCGGGTGCACTGGAACTGCCCCCCACCTCGGATCCGTCAACCACCGAGGCAACAAACCTCAGCCGCGCCGCCGAGGAGGACGCCGGAGTCTCCGACCGTATCGCCGGTCCGAGCGCGCCATTCGGAACCATGTCCACCGTTCCGCCGGATTGGAACGGGCTTGATGATCCAGGCGCTGACAGTAGCGACGACGCACCCGGTTCCCCGCTCGACCTCAAAAATCTCACCATTGATTCGCTCGTTTCTCTGGCACGGGCCGCGGGCATCACAGTTGGTGATTCGATCAGCGCCGATGACGGTTCCATCACCTTTTCCATCACTCTCCCCGATACCAGCGAGCACACCGTTCGGGTGGCAGTCGACGAGAACAACCACATCACAGATGCCACAGTTGACGACATACCGATCGCCGAATTCGTGAGCAGTTTTCTCCAAGGCGACTTCAACACGCCACGGACGACGCTTCCTACGATCCCGCCAGATTGGCAACTCCCCGACTGAATTGTTGGTCAGCGGCCGTTGACAATCGTGGGAGTCGGGTACGTCCCTAGACCGGTCTCCACATCGAGCGCCGACCACACCTGATGAACGATCTTCTGTGATGCGGGTACGGCGTGATCGGAACTGTGCGCGGAGTCGTACACAAGCAGCACCCCATAGGAGTTCCGGGCACGGTCGATCCACGGGTAGAACCCGAACGCGCCATTGCCACTCGACAGCACACCTGCAGCATCAGTGCTTGTGACATCTCGCCATAGCCCCAGGCCATAGGTATCGATACCGGTCGTTCGCACCGCGAAGTCGTTCGGATTGCGAAGCGTTCCAACCTGGTCGCGTTCCATCTCGCGAACCGATGTCGGCGACAACACTCGGACCCCGTCAATCTCACCATCGGCAGAAATCATCTGCACATATCGGCCGTAATCATGAAGTGAGGACTGCGCCGACGCGGCGGGTATTGGATTGCGCGTGACTGTTCCATCAGCATCGTCGAAACGGGTCGAGGCCATTCCCACTGGACCGCCGATTCGCTGCTCAAAGGCAGCTTCAAAACTCAGGCCGGTAATCACCTCGATAATCCGTCCGGCAACCGAGTAACTGGTGTTGCCATAGGCAAAGGTTGTCCCCGGCGAAGTTGTCGGTTTCGCGGCGGCAACTTGATCGACACAATCGGCAAGTGTGGTTGTTGTTGACCAGATGCAGTCGGCCTGCGCGATTCCCGAGGTGTGCGACAGCAGCTGCCGAATAGTTGCTGTTCCGGCGACTCCCGTGAACTTCGGCAGGTAGTTCGACACTGGATCATCGAGCGAGACCTGACCTTCGTCAATCAGCGTCATCATCGTGGCCGCAGTGAGCCACTTACTGGCCGACGCGATGGGGACCACGGTGTTGGGGTCGTAATCGCCATAGCCGCGGTTGCGCAGTGTGATCCCGTTGCGCACCACCAAGAGTGCCGCCCCGTCGAGGTGGTCAGTACTGATGCGTTGGTCAATCGATCGATCCACCGACGCGAAGTCCGAACCCCCTGTACTCGACGTCGACCCGCTTGAGGAGCAACCCATCAAAGACAGCGCCATGCCTATCGAGGTGAGCACGACCAGTACCTTCACTGACATCGGCCTACTCCCAACTCGCTCCATGGTATGTCTTCTCTGTGACTTTGGCCTTGTCCGAGCATACGACCGACCCAAATTTTTCGGAACGCTCTGCCCATCCCCCCACCGCCACGCGAACGTGCCGGTCCCGAAGGGACCGGCACAGTGCGGACATTGAGACAGAAGAACGATCTGAATCAGTCGTACATGATGACGCCACGGATGTTCTTTCCGTCGCGCATGTCCTGGTAGCCCTGGTTGATGTCTTCGAGGGTGTAGGTGCGGGTGATCATGCCGTCGAGATCAAGCTGACCCTTGCGATAGAGCTCGGCCAGACGGGGAATGTCCGAACGAGGATTGGCCGAACCGAACAGCGAGCCGACGACCTGCTTCTCACTGAGCGTGAGATCGATCATCGGGATGTTGTTGCTGGGCTCATTCCACGGGTGAATGTTGGTGACAACCACACGACCACGCTTGGAAGTGATGGCCATGATCTGGGCCATCATGTCCCCGCTGCCAACACCCATGGTGAGGATGACCTTGTTGCACATGCGGCCCCAGGTCTCCTGCTGAATGAGTTCGAACGCTTCCTCAACACTGTTGGCGGTATGCGTGGCGCCGAACCGCTGTGCGGATTCACGCTTGAACTCCACCGGGTCGATGGCGAAGATGCGCTCTGCGCCGGCAAGGCGGGCGCCCTGCACCGCGGCCGAACCAAGACCACCAACACCAACAACAGCCACGTTGTCGCCAGGCTTCACCTCGGCGGCATAGACCGCAGAACCCCAACCGGTGGTGGCCCCGCAGCCGAGCAGGCAGAGTTTGTCGAGCGGAAGATCCTCGAGGACCTTCACCGCTGACCACTCATGCACCACGCAGTGATGGGCGAAGGTGCCGAGACCAGCCATGACGAGTGCGTCCTGGCCACGGGCACGAATGCGCGAGGTGCCATCGAGCATGCGGCCGCTCATGATGAGATGCCCGTTATCGCAAAGGTTGGAATGGCCCTCGGCGCAGGACTGACAGGTTCCACAGGCGGCAACGAACGAATAGACGACATGGTCGCCAACCTTGAGGTCCTTCACGTCCGGTCCAACGGCCTCGACGATGCCAGCACCCTCATGGCCAGCGATCCACGGGTAACCGCCATGGGGCATATCGCCGGTGATGAAATGCTCATCGGAATGGCAAAGGCCGGATGCGACATTGCGCACGAGCAGTTCACGCCCGCGCGGTTCGTCGATCTCGATGTCCTCGACGGACCAGTTCTTATCCTCGGGCCCCCACAGCATGGCAGCGCGGCTCTTGATCATGATTCCCCCTTGTGGCCACGCACACGCGTCGCCAATCTGTTGTCAATGAATGATGGTTGTCGACGCAGTGCAGCTCAGTGCGGCTGACGCTGCACGAACTGCTTGCAGTTGTCGTACATCACCAGCTGCTGTTCGGCATCGGTGAAACCGGCTTCGGTGAGATCAACCGTGAACGACAGCGGGTCGACAAGACCCTCAGTATGGGGCCAGTCGGAACCGAGCAGCAGATGATCGGCCGGCATGATGTCGCGGAGCTTGTCGAGATCGTTCTCGTAGAACGGCGAGACCCACACGTTGTTCTTGAATTGTTCGATCGGGTTGTTCTTGAACGCCATCGGGGTCTGGCTGTAGAGCTTGCCCAAACGCTTGAGCAGCGGAGCCACCCAATCGGCACCGGTCTCGATCGTGGCGAAACGCAGATGCGGGAAGCGATCGAGCAGACCGTGCAGGACGATGGCGGCAAAGGTATCGGCCACCGCGTCATGCGACAGCGCGGAGCGCAGCGGTTCGAAACGATGCGCTTCCATTTCGGCGCTCTCACCCCACATGGTGATGAGGTTGTAATAGGCATTGGCACCACCGTGATAGGTGACCGCCACACCGGACTCCTGCACGCGAGCCCAGAACGGATCGAAGCGCGGATCGGCCGGCGACTTCATGCCCTCCACCGTGGTGACGGGACCGGTCTGGATGACGATGCAACGTGCGTCGCGCTCGAGCACCCACTCCAACTCGGCAATGGCATTGTCGAGATCGGAAAGCGTGATGTAGGGAACGCCGAAGATGCGCTCCTCGTAGGCGAAGCCCCAGTCCTCATCGAGCCAGCGGTTGAAGGCGCGGAACGCAGCCTGCATTGCGGGAAGGTCATGAATCAGCGCCTGCTCCATGCCGACACCCAGCGTCGGGAAGAACAGCGCACCCTCGATGCCGAGGCTGTCCATGGTCTTCAGGCGGATCTCACGATCGCGGTAGGCGGGATCGCAGGGAAGCAGGTCGCCGAAGAGATCCTTGACGCTGTCGCCCTTGGGGTTGTTGCCGCGGAAGTACTCCTCAAGGCTGCCCGGTGCCGAAAGCATGTCGAAGGTGGGGTTCGGGATGAACCGATTGATCTTGCCGCCGACCAACAGCATCTTCTTGCCGTTGACATCAGCCCACTGCATGCAGCGACGCTTGAACTCGGGCTCGATGTAGCGGGTGAACGCGTCCTCGGCCTCGTAGTAGTGGTTGTCGGCATCGAAGGCCAGACGAATATCGGTCATGTTTCCCCCTGGTACGAGCCCCGAGGTCGGGGCCGCTGATCTCCTGCATGATCCGACACAGTGCCGAACCATCCGGCGGAACGCAGTCACGATCCGATCCGGAAGGCCTACCGTAGCCAACACGACGGGGCCGATACACCGCTGAGCCCTCCCCAGCAAGGACGATCCGCAGATGGCGACTCCCACCTCCCCACCCGTACTCGATGATCCCGCGGGGCTCAGCCCTGCGTGGGTGTCTGCGGCGCTGGCCACTACCGGCGTCGAGGTCGAGATCATCGATGTGCGTCCCGAGCGGGTCGGCACCGGTCAGATCGGCACTAGCTACCGACTCCATCTCACCTACACCGACCCATCCGGCGCTGCAGCCGCCGGGGCACCGATCTCGCTGGTGGCCAAGATGGCCGGCGGCGACCCCGCCAGCCGCGACCTCATCTCCGACGGGTATCGAAACGAATACGGCTTCTATACCGAGATCGCCGACACCGTTGCCATCACGACTCCTCATTGTTGGTATGCGGTGATCAGCGATGACAACACCTGTTTCGTGCTGTTGCTCGATGACCTCGCGCCCGCCGAGCCCGGCGAGCAGGTACGGGGCTGCACACTTGATGAGGCTCGCCTCGCGCTGGTCAACCTCGCCGGACTGCATGGTCCGCGCTGGTGCGATGACTCGCTGCGCGCAATTCCCTGGATGAACCAGCAGACTGCCGAGGGCGCCGCGTTCTACGGCGATGTGCTTGCCGGAGCAGTCGAGACCTTCAACCAACGGTTCGCACATCTGCTCCCCGCCGCCGATGCCGAACTGTTCACCACCATCCCATCGCGTCTCGGTGAGTGGATGATGACCCGGCCCGAACGGTTCTCGACCATTCACGGCGATTACCGACCCGACAACCTCATGTTCCTGCCCGACGGCAGTGCGGTGTCCACCGTCGATTGGCAGACCCTTGGCCTCGGACTTCCCGGTCGCGATGTCGGCTACTTCCTCGCTACCAGCATCGACCCCGCGTTGCGCCGCACCCACGAGCGCGAACTCGTCGCCACGTATCACGATGCACTGCTGGCCCGAGGGGTCACGGACCACTCGTTCGAGGAATGTTTCGAGGACTACCGACTCGGCACCATCCAGGCCCCGCTCATCACGATTCTCGGCGCGGTCTACGCGAGTGCTGAGCCCACGCCGCAATCCGATGCCATGTTCATGGCCATGGCCACGCGAGCAGCCGACGCCATCCGCGACCTCGATCCCCTGTCGCTGCTGTAGTCGGGCGCTGCTGTAGCCGCACGCGACGAAGGGCGACCCGCAGGCCGCCCTTCGCACAACAACACTTCGAAAAACCCTGTGCCCGAAGGCGGCAGAACTAGGCCTGCAGGAACTTGATGCCGGTAGGTGCGGTCTGGAAGACCTCAGCTGACATGCGGGCGCCGAGCTTGGTGGCATCCCACTTCTTGTTTCCACTGGTGATGGTGACGCGCTCGCGCCATCCCTGCATCCAGATGATCTGGTCGTACAGGGCACGGATGACCTGACCATTGACATAGGAAGCCTGATCGCTGGCCAGCCAGGCCACCAGTGGCGACGAGTTGCCCGGATCCATCGGGTGGAAATCATCTTCGGCGATGTCATCGGGCTCGAAGGCCTCGCCGGCGCCAGGCATGGTGGCGGTGATGCGGGTGAGACCGGCCGGGCCGACGCAATTGGTGGTGACACCGATAGCGGCGAGTTCCTGGGCCAGCGTGAGGGTGAGACCGGCAATAGCGGCCTTGGCCGTTGCGTAGTTGGTCTGGCCGAAGTTGCCACCAAGACCAGCACCGGAGGTGGTGTTGATGATGCGGCCGTTGAGCTTTTCGCCCGCCTTGGACTGCGCACGGAAATACACCGAAGCGTGATGGCACATCGACCAGGTGCCACGCACATGCACGCCCATGACGGCGTCGAAGTCGGCAACCGGCATATTCCAGATGGCGGCATCACGCACGATGCCGGCGTTGTTCACAACAATGTCGAGACGGCCATAGGTGTCGATGGCCTGCTGGACGAGTTCGCCGCAGGCATCGTGATCAGTGACGTTGCCGTAGTTCGGGGTGGCTTCGCCGCCGCGCTCGGCGATGAGCGCAACTGTTTCGTCGGCCGCACGGCCCGAACCTTCACCGGTGACACTGCCACCGAGGTCATTGATGACCACCTTGGCGCCGTGCTTGGCGAGTTCCATTGCGTGACCACGACCAATGCCGTGACCCGAACCGGTGACGATGGCGACCTTGCCGTCGAGCATGCCCATGAACATTTCCTTCTTCTCGGAGTGGATCGACAGCGAAAGCTACCGATGCGTGCTGCGGGCCCAGGACCTTCCGGGAGCAGCGACTTCGTAGTATGTCCTAGCAGGGCTCGGCACCTGAGCCCCAACGCCGGATTCCGTCAGCCGGCCGCCTGAAGGGGATCACCGTGAACGATCGGGTCTACACACACGAGTTCATCGACATCATCGGCCCCAACCGGCCCCAATACATGCACCATATGACCGCCAACTGGAGCCCCATCGGCCAGGACGAGCGCGACCAGCTCTGCTTCGGGGTCTGGGGCGCAGTGGGCACCACTACCCGCTGGCCCCGCGTGGTGAACATGTGGGAGGAGAAGGGTTTCGACGGACTCGCCGCCGGACTCGGCCATGAACTCGGCCGACCCAACCTCCAGGACGAGAAACTTGAGAAATGGTGGAACGAAGCAGCGAACTATCGCAGCGGAGGTTTCGACCGCGTGCTCATCCCCGCACCATGGACGCGCACCATTGATGAGCTGTGCGCCGATGGTGTGAACGGCACGGCCTATGCCCATGAAACCGTCATGCTTGAAGCCGGCGGGGCTGATGACTTCCTGTCAATGGTTCGTGACGAAGCCATTGCCGCCCACGAGCCGTTCGAATGGGAGCTGGTTGGCGCACTCAAGACCTCGATGCGAGCCGATGACGAATGCATCCTCATCTGGGCCATCCCCACATGGGATCACTGGGCCACCTATGAAAAAGCCATCTACGCCGATCCACGACTGCAGGCCTGGCGAGACCGGCTCTGGGGATCCCGTGGGTTTGAACGCTTCCTCATGTGCGATGCCCCGTTGTCGCCCATGAAGATCGGCCGACAACCAGCACGCTCCGATCGTGAGCCGCACTGGTCGGAGTGAGAACATCATCTCTGACGTCTCGCCACTCCGGTCCCCAATTGCTTGATGAGCACCCGAACCAACTGAACCACCACCGATAGGACGCTCCGTGCACCTCCGTGATTCCGAATCCGATGCCGAGTTCCGCGCGGAGCTGCGCGCATGGCTCGCCGACGCGGTGACCACACTGCCCGCGCCACCTGACGCTACGGACTGGCCCGGTCGTCGCCAGTTCGACACCGTGTGGCAGAACATGCTGTTCGAGGCCGGCTACGCCGGAGTGAACTGGCCCGCCGAATACGGCGGCCGCGGCGCCACACCCACCCAGCACCTGATCTTCCTCGAAGAGGCCGCAGCGGCCAAGGCCCCCGATGTTGGTGTCGGGTTCGTCGGGCAGATGCATGCCGGCCCCACGCTTATCGCCGAGGGGACACCCGAGCAGCAGGCGCATCATCTGCGGGGCATCCTCACCGGTGACCATGTGTGGTGTCAGGGATTCTCCGAACCCGGAGCCGGCAGCGATCTCGCCAGCCTGCGCACTCGGGCCATCCGTGATGGTGACGACTACGTGGTGACCGGTCAGAAGATCTGGACCAGTCATGCCATGGTGGCCGACTACTGCGAACTTCTCGTGCGCACCGATCCCGATGCTGCAAAGCACAAGGGCATCACCTGGCTGATCCTGCCCATGGACACACCAGGCATCGATGTCCGCCCACTGATGACTGTGCAGGGATCTGCGGAGTTCGCGGAGCTGTTCCTCGATGAGGTGCGGATCCCGGTGGCTAACCGGGTTGGCGAGGAAAACGACGGATGGCGGGTCACCAACGTCACGCTTAGCTTCGAACGCGGTACCGGTTTCGTCGGCGAACTGCTTGACACAACCAACATCATGGGTGAGCTTGTCGAACTCGCCCAACGCACACCGCGAGGTGCAGGCACAGTCTGGGATGACGACGGACTGCGTCGCGACATCGGGGCCATCGCCGCCGAGCTTGATGCACTTTGGGCGTTCACCAAACGCAATGTGTCCCAAGGCGCCAAAGGCGGAATGGCCATGGGTTCGGGCTCGGCGTTCAAGATGAGTTATGCCACCGTCGTACACAAACTTGGCGACATTGCGTTGCGGGTGCTCGATCGTTCTTCGTTGGCTTTCGATGACATCGGCGGCGAGTCCACCGGTGCGCAGATCCATCACAAGCTCAAGGGCTTCGCCGTCGGAATCGGTGGCGGTACCTCACAGATCCAGCAGAACATCATCGCTGAGCGGGTGCTCGGCCTTCCCCGGGAGCGTTGAGCCATGGATCTTGATCCGTCTGAAGACCAGCGCGAACTGCAGCAAATGGTTCGTCGCTTTAGCCTCGACCGTTTCCCTGCCGACACTGTGCGTGACTTCGCCGCACCAGGCCACTTTGATCGCTCGGCATGGCGTGAACTCGCCGAGCTCGGCACCTTCGGTATTGCCCTGCCTGAATCAGCTGGTGGCGTTGGTCTGCGTTGGATCGACACGGTGCTGGTGCACGAGGCTCTCGGCGCTGCGCTCACCCCCGGGCCGCTGGTGGCTGCCACGCTGGCGGCTGGTCTCGTTCCCGGTGTTCTCGAGGGCGAGGTGGTGCCCGCCATCGTCGAACGTCCAACCCATGGTGCTGTCGTTGTTGAACATCTCTCAGTGGCTGATGTTCTGCTCGTCATCGAGACTGATGGAATTCGACAACTCGACCCATCCTCTTTGGATGCAACCCTGCTTGCCGAACCGACCGATCCGGCCACACCGGTGTCGTTGGTTCGTGAACTCCCTCTCGGTGAACTCATTGCCAATGCCGACACTGCGAAACACCTGCGTCTACTCGGTTCATTACTGGCCTCGGCACAGCTCGTCGGAAATGCCGAGGGAAGTACTGCGCTCGCGGTGAACTACGCACAGGAGCGCGAGCAGTTCGGTCGCCCGATCGGCTCATTCCAAGGACTCAAGCATCTGCTCGCTGACTGCTATGCCCGCACCGAGGTTTCGCGCTCAGCAGTTTGGGCAGCCGGCGTACTTGTCGATGAACCCGAGGCCGGCGATCTTCATCGTGCCGTTGCCGGCGCGCGTGTGCTTGCCGGCCGGGCCGCAGCCGAGAACGGCAAAACCTGTGTGCAGGTGCACGGTGGCATGGGCTTCACCTGGGAAGTTGACGCCCATCTGTTTCTCAAGCGGGCATGGATCCTTGAGACTGCATTCGGCTCCATTGATGAAGCCGCCGAGCAGGTGGCCGAGTCGCTGTCGGCATCATTGGCCTGAAGGCACAGCGCGACTCGAGACACATTCCCGTCGCTGTGATCAGGAGGTCGGAGCCTCAGCATCGATCAGTTCGGTGAGTTCACCGAGCGCGTCGCCAATGGCACGGGTTTGGGTTCGGGTCGCTCCGAGTGAGCGCTCCCAAGCGTGGAGATCGGCGTTGACCTTCTTCGCCAGGGCCACACCAGCGGCAGTGGCTTCAACCACAACCCGGCGACGATCTGTTGGGTCGGGTAGTCGGCGCACCAACTTGGCGCGCACCAACCGGTCAATGGTGAGTGTCATGCCCCCGGTGGTTCGGCCGAGCACCTCACAGATTGCGGTAGGTGCACTGCGATGTTGCGGCGATCGACGAATCACCCCAAGCACGAGGTAGTCAGCCACGCTGATCCCGTGCGCACCGGCGATGTCTGCGAGCACGCGGTCTACTGCCACGTTGAGACGCACGACATGTCCAAGCAAACCATCCGATGACGGCTCCTCGAACGAACTCCACCGGGATGCTGGGCTCATTCGGTGATGCCAAATCGTTCCAGACCGTACGCCTTGATGGCATTGCCGCGCAGCACTGCGTAACACTCCAGCGCGTTCATACCCGCCGCCGCGAACAACTCTCTGGCGATTTTGCGCGAATGGGGGAAGGTGCCATCGCTATGCGGGTAATCCGTTTCGAACAGGATCTGATCGATGCCAACGTCGTGACGGCATTTGAGACCATGAAGGTCGTCGAACACGCAGCCGAAGACACGACCCTTGACCTGTTCACTTGGCGCAACGAGCACATCGTCGACATCGCCCCGACCGTCGCGCCACACAGCATCCATACGCTCAAGCTGGAACGGCATCCAGCCCACTTGGCTCTCGGCAAATGCAATCTTGAGATCAGCAAAACGCGACAGTGTGCCGGAGAACACCCAGTCGCACAGTGAACCCTGCGCGTTCTGCGCGTACATCGACATCGAGGTGGCCAGCGGAGCATCCTCAGAGGTGGTGGGCATGCTCGATGAGGAACCGATATGCATTGACACCGTGGTGTTGGTCTCCTGACAGGCCTGCCACAGCACATCCCACACCCCGGTGTAGAGCGAGGGCTGCCCGAGTTTCGCCACATTCTCGGAGAAGGCGATGGCGAAGCTGCCCTTGTCGGCGCATCGCCGCATCTCGTCGGCCGCCAGTTGTGGATCCCACAGCGGCACGAGGGTGAGCGGGATGAGGCGACCCTTGCCCTCGCCCGCGCACCACTCGTCAATAATCCAGTCGTTGTAGATACGCAGGCACTGCAACGAGAAATCCTTGTCGGCCCGTTCAAGGAATCCCTGGCCGGCAAAACGGGGGAAGATATTGGGATAATTGATCGCTGCTTCGACATGGTTGGCGGTCATATCGGCGAGACGCTCAGCCTGGTTCCAAGTGCCGGGACGAAAATCCTCGTAGACGGCAGGAATATTGCGCTGCTGGTCGCGGGGCACGCCGGCAGGCGCGTGCAGAAAGCCGGTGGGCACCGCCATATCGTCGAAGAGCCACACGTCGCACCACTGACCATCGGCGACATTGCGTTCGAAGCCGTAGTGACCACCCTTAAACACAAGCTTGCACTTCTCCCGAACCGTACGCGGGCCGCGGTCGCGAAGCGACGCAGGCAGTTCGCGCTGCCACAGGTCACGGGGCTCCATCACATGATCATCAACCGAGATCATCAGAGGAAGTTCGTGTTCCTCGGGGGTACTGGCCTGATTCGCACTGGCCTGATTTCTTGTTGAGAGTGTGTCCGTCATGGGGCCTCCTCAGCTCGTTGCTATAATACCTTTGTTAAAAGTTACTATGGCAAGTGCTACTTCGACGAGTCGAGGTGACGAATCGGGAGGGCGCAGGCAGCCTTCAGGCCCAGCCTGCGCGAGATCATCTGACGGTGATTCGCCACCCATCGGTACACCGCACTGGCGATCTCATGAATCACCGGAAGTCGCAGAACCCAGACACACACTCTTCCAACGCTGCCGGAGCGTTGAAGTACTGCGGCGACGCCATCAACCCCGGCTGCGGCCGGTCCATCGCCGGTGACGATGATCGCCACTTCCGACAACCTGGCGAGGCGGGGATCATCGAGCAGCCGGGCCGGTTCGTAGCGCACTGATTGATCGGTCACCCGACTGAGTAGTCGGACACAGGAACTGCAGAAACCGCAGTCGTCGTCGAAATGCACTGTCAGTTGGCCCGTCGGGAGTTCCGTTGACCGAACCGGTCGAGGCGCGCCGACCCGCACATTCACGCCGGATGCGAAGTGCAGGATCGGCTCGCCCACAACAGGCAGGCCGGCGGCGGTGGCCACGCCAGTGTCGACCGAGAGAAGTTCGGCCTGTTCCAGTGGCCAAGGTTCGTGATGCACAGGCGCAGTGAGCGTCAACCCCCCACGAGTGCTGGCATAGAGACGCCACCGGGCCGTGAGGAACGTGGCCAAGGGATCCGCAGTGGCATCAACCATGACCCCCGTGCGTCGCACCACCAACTCAGCCTGGCTGCGATCGGGCCAAGTCCGTTGCACGAACCAGCCGATCTGGTCCGCACGACGAGTAACCGCAACAGAACCTTTGTCGTAGGGCAGTGCAAAGCCGGCGCGGGCCACGAGCACCGGCAACCAGTTGGGGACGTCAAGTGAACAGAACCACACCCCCGGACCAGAGGGACCCACGACATAGGTGCGGACGTTGAACTCGACGAAACATTGCGTCGTAGGGATGGGTGGAAATCCGGTGATACGGAGCTCGTCCATCTCGAACCCAACGAGTGAGACCCATGCCTGACCGTTGAAGAGGTCTGGCTCCAGTCCGGCGGGAAGCAGCGCGCGAACTGCGTCGGGCTCCACCGGCCAATGGGCGAACGTGACATCGCTCCATCGCTGCGACATGACCGCGCGATCAATGGAGAAGGGGCACTCTCCCGCCACCGGAGTCGATGGGGTGTGATCAGGCATACTCCGACGGTATCGGGCAAAGCCCGCCGGAAGCCGATCGGGAAGCACACCGACTAGAAACAGGGGATGAATCAGATCGAACAGTTGAGGGTCGAGGGCGAAGCGCTGCTGGCTGCCGCCCGCTCTGCAGGTCTCGCAGCTGCCATTGAGCACTGCCCGGGTTGGGATATGCAGCGCCTGGTGAGCCACACCGCCAAAGTGTTCCAACGCACCGCGGTTGTGGTCACCGAGGGACTCATGGAGCCACCGGCCAACGATCGGTTCACGCAGTTCGCCAAGGACGAATTCGTCTTCGACCAGTTCGCTGAGGTGCTCGAAGATCTCGTCGAAGCACTTGGCAATGCCGTGCCGAACGCCCCAAGTTGGAACTTCACTGGCGCGGATCTCACCAACGTGTTCTGGGTACGACGCATGCTGAACGAAGCTGCCGTGCACCGCTGGGACGCGCAGCACGCCGCCGGTGGGGCCCAAGGTTTCACACCCGAACTTGCTGTCGACGTCATTGATGAGTTGCTCTTCGTACTGATGCCCGTGCTGTCGGCAAAGAAGAACCCGGAGCTGTCGGCCACCTTCCACTTCCATTGCACCGACACCGATGGCGAATGGCTCACAGCATTTACTGCTGGCTCACCGATCACCACTCGGGAACACGCCAAGGGGCAACTCGCAGTTCGCGGCCCAGCCAGCTCGCTGTGCCTCTGGGCTTGGAACCGCCTACCCGCCACCGAGGGCGGTCTCGAGGCACTCGGCGAAACCAGCCTCCTTGAGGCTTGGGCCACCATCGTTCCGTAGTCGCCAGGGCCAGGCTCCTAACGCAGGAGCCACCACCACAGGCTGAAGCTGACCGTCACGGTGCTGAGCAGCAGACCGCCAATGAGAATCGGCCGAGATATCTCTCCGCGCTCGTTCTCAGGAATCCGGGCACGAACATTGACCAGCAGCCGGCGGGCGAACGGCACATCTCGCGACAGGATCGCCAGTCCGGCGGCGAGCACCACCATGCCCG
Source organism: Microthrixaceae bacterium (assembly GCA_947449015.1). Taxonomy (GTDB): domain Bacteria; phylum Actinomycetota; class Acidimicrobiia; order Acidimicrobiales; family Acidimicrobilacustridaceae; genus Acidimicrobilacustris. The sequence goes on from CANFQA010000013.1 coordinate 36,276, forward strand.
GACCAGGGAACACGATGAGGAAGACCCCGGCGACACAGACGGCGATACCAATCCCGATGCGTACCGCCCGAAGCACAACATTACGCTTGGCTTCCTGCCGAGTTTCCTCGTGACGCCCAACTTCGAGTTCGGTCTCGATGAGTGCGTCTTCAAGACCCTCGATGGCCTCGCCGAACTGCTCGTGGTTGGTCACGACGCGACCTTGTGCCGGCGCAACATTGCCCGATCGAATGCCTTGCGAAGCTCCTCCGTGACAACAACCACCGCAGCGATAGCAACACACACGAGAATCTCCACAACACTCAGATCGACAGTGCGGAAGATCGCCTGCATGAATCCCAGTTCGACAACACACAGCTGCACCACGACCAGAACCGCTACCACCACCGTGAGCGAGCGGTTTGGTGTTGGTCGGATGAAGATGGACTCAGTCTCCGTGCGTGCGTTGAACACGTTGAACAACTGCTGGAACACGAACGTGGTGAACATCATCGTCATCACCAGGCGGGCCTGAGGCGAGTACGACTCGTAGTCGGTGGCGAAGTCGCCGACCGAGAGACCGAAGTGTCGGAGCGAGAACCAGAACAGTGCCAAAAGGCTGATCGCCATGACCCCACCGGTGACCGCGATGCGCAGGATCCGACCGCTGCTGAGGATCGCCGATCCGGGGGCCACCGGCGGTCGTTCCATGACACGGTCATCGGGCGTGTCGGTACCGAGCGTGATGGCAGGTGGGCCATCGGCAATGAGGTTGACCCACAAAATCTGCAATGGGGTGAATGGAACTGGCCAGCCCAACAATGACGCTCCGAGAATGGTGGTGATGGCCGAGATATTGGTGGAGAGCTGGAACCGCACGAACTTGATGATGTTGTCGTAAATGGCCCTGCCGCCCTTGACTGCCTCGACAATGGTGGCGAAGTTGTCATCGGCGAGCACCATGTCGCTCGCCTCCTTAGTGACTTCAGTACCGGTGATGCCCATTGCCACTCCAATATCGGCGTGGCGAAGTGCAGCGGCATCGTTGACGCCATCACCGGTCATGGCCACGATTTCTCCGTTGGCCTGCAGGGCGGTGACGACCCGAACCTTGTGCTCGGGTGACACCCGGGCGAACACTCCAATGCCACCGACACGCTCGGCGAGTTCGTCATCGGTCATTTCATCGAGCTGCGCGCCTGCGATGACCCCGCCGGTGATCCCGAGTTCGGCGGCAATTGCCCCGGCGGTGGTGGCGTGATCACCAGTGATCATCTTCACCTGAATACCTGCGACACGGCATGCAGCAATCGCATCGCGGGCTTCGGAACGAGGTGGGTCGACAATGCCGATGAGTGCCTCAAGTACGAGGCCATCCACCCACATCTCCGGGTCGGCAACAGCACCACTCTCGGTGAGGATCAGGTGTGCGTCGACAATCCGAGTGGCGACCGCAAGCACCCGCATGCCCTCAGCTGCGAGACGATCGTTATCGTCGAGGAGGCGCTGCCGGGACTGGTCAGTGATCGAATGCTCGAGCCCGTCTCCATCGATGACGAATGCCGCGCGCCCAAGCAGCACATCAGGAGCACCCTTGACGCAGATCAGCACATCACTGCGGGCGTCATCAGGATCAACGCGATGGAATGTCGCCATGAACTTGGTGGCCGAATCAAAGGGAACCTCGGCAAGTCTGGGCTGCGACACGCGGACTGCCCCGGCATCGATCCCAAACTTGGATGCCGCAACCACAAGCGCCGCCTCGGTCGGATCACCGACAATGCCGGACTCGCCGCGTTCGTCCACCAATCCCACAACCGCGTCGGAACACAGCGCCATCGCCAATCCCGCACGCTCTGAGGTGGCGTGATCAACCGACACACCATGTTCGGTGGTTACAGCACCGCTGGTGGCATATCCCTCACCGGCGAGTTGCCATTCAGTTCCAGCGCGCAATACCCGTCGCGCCGTCATCTGGTTAAGGGTGAGTGTGCCGGTCTTATCGGAGCAGATCACCGAGGTGGCACCGAGGGTCTCGACCGAGTGAAGTCGTTTCACGATGGCATTGCGCTTGGCCATCCGCGCCACACCGATAGCGAGCGTGACCGTGACCACCGCAGGAAGACCTTCGGGGATGGCAGCAACAGCTAACGCGATTGCATCAAGTAACGCGACACCGAGATCGGCGCCGCGCAGGGTCTGCAACACCAGCACCGCGAGCGCAGCCAGTCCGGCGAGCACAGCAAGACGCCGACCAAGGGCATCAAGTTGCCGTTCCAATGGGGTGGAGGAGGTTTCGGCCGAGGTAATGAGATCGGCGACGCGACCCATCTCGGTACGCATGCCGGTATCGGTGATGACCAGTTCCAAACGCCCACGCACCAGCGTTGTGTTCATGAACGCCATACCCTGCTGATCGCCAAGCGGCGAGCCCGCCACAGCGCGATGGTCAGCATGCTTGTCAACCGGCACTGACTCCCCAGTGAGCGATGACTCATCAACGGAAGCGTTGGCACCGAACATGACCCGGCCATCGGCTGGCACCCGATCACCTGGCTCGAGCAGCACGACATCGCCCGGAACCAGTTCCTCGGCAGCGACCTCCTGAACCTGCCCATCACGGCGAACGCGAACGATGGTGACCAACATGCGTTCCAGCGCTGCAAGCGCTCCCGACGCTTTGCCTTCCTGCACGTATCCGAACACGGCGTTGACGAGAAGCACCACCAAGATGACGATGGTGTCCTTCACATGTCCGACAACCCCAGCGATGATGGCGGCAGCGAACAAGATCATGACGATGCTGCTGCGGAACTGATCGATGAACATCGAGAGCTTGGAACGCTGCTCGGGTTCAGCCAGTCGATTGGCTCCGACCACATCCCGGCGAGTCAAAACCTCGGCACTGCTCAGTCCGGTCCTGAGGTCCACACTCTGCTGCGCCAACACCTCGGCACCATCAAGCGCGCACCATGCAACCCGAACTGATTCGTTCTCGTTCTGCGCAACATCTTCGTTCTTGGGCATCTGCGCTCCGGTCAGGTCGATACAACGACGGGGTCAGCACGCAGTTGCGCACTGACGACCGGAGGTCTCTCCCACCCAGAACGGTTGAGGACCGTCATGAGCCAACGGAACCGGGAGACGCAAGCACCTTTCAGTAGGTGATCACATCGCCGTGATGACGACGCCGTCGTGTCGGGATACTCCCCTCACTGGCGCCAAGTATGGCCGATCCGGGGCCGTGAACATCGGCCGAATCAGGAATTTGTGCGAATTAGCCCACGAGGGCAGCGCGAATGGCGTCTTCGGAGTCGACGGTGGCAAGCACCATGACCTCGTCGCCAGCGCCAAGCACCGTGTCGCCACGGGGAACCACGAGGTGACCATCGCGAAGCACAGCCACAATGGTGGATTCACGGGGAAGCTCGATGTTCTTGATCTCAACATCGATCGCCGGCGAATTGGGCGCCAATGTGATTTCCGAAAGTCGGGCCCGATCGTTCTCGAACGACAGAATTCGCACGAGTGAACCAACGGTGACGGCCTCTTCGACAAGTGCGGTGAGCAGATGCGGGGTAGAGACCGAAACGTCGACGCCCCAACTGGCATTGAACATCCACTCGTTATTGGGATTGTTCACACGGGCAACCACGCGGGGCACGCCGAACTCTTGCTTCGCCAACAATGAGATAACGAGGTTGTCTTCATCGTCGCCGGTAACGGCGACAACGACGTCAGCCCGGGCGGGTTCAGCCTTTGCGAACTCCGACACCTCACACCCATCGACGTTCATCCAAGTGACACCCGGTGTCTCGTCTGATGCGATGGCACGGGCGTATCGATTGGGATCGATTTCGATGATGAGGACTTCGTGGCCCACCTGCTGAAGTTCCGTGGCGATGTACGTACCGACGTTTCCGCCACCTGCAATTACGACGCGCATCAGTGATGACCTCCTGAAGCTGTGGGGGCAGTCGAGAGTCGACGATCAAGTTCGTCGATGCGATCTCCTGCGGCGGCGAGCCAGACGACATCGCCCTCCTGGGCAAGCGTGGCGCTTGAGACAATCTGGGCAACACCGAGGCGGGTGAGAGCAACAAGACGAGTTTCGCCGTCGACCTCGAGACCGGAAAGCGGCTGGCCGGCCCACGCGGTAGGCACAACGCGCTCGACAACGCAGACCTTGGCGCTGGGATCGACCCATTCGATGCCGTCGTCATCGGGCTTGATACGGCGCATGACTCGCTCAATGGCCCAACCGACAGTGGCAACTGTGGAGATACCGAGACGTTCGTAAATGGCCGCACGGCGCTGGTCGTAGATGCGGGCGACGACGCGCTCAACCTTGAAGAACTCACGAGCAGTACGCGCGATGAGAATGTTGGAGTTGTCACCATTGGTGACCGCAGCAAGTGCGTCTGCTCGTTCGATGCCGGCGGCGATCAGCGTGTTGCGATCAAACCCGACACCCACAAGTGTCTGCCCGGAGAAGTCCTCGGGAAGACGGCGAAACGCTGACTTCTTTCGATCAATGACGGCAACCGTGTGCCCCTGTCCAACCAGGGTGGCTGCCAGACCGGAGCCAACCCGGCCACATCCGACGACGACTACATGCACGTTCCCAACACCTCCAACGCCCGACACCGGGCCCGATCGGCGAGCATACGACTACCGCCGAGTGCTGCCAATCTGACAGGCGTCACAGTTCAGATACGGGTCATCGGTCAATGGCAGCCCCGCACGTGATCGGCCTCTCCCCGGATCGTGAACCCACCGCTGAGTAGGTTGAGCGGGTCAGCCGATGTGTCGGGAGAACCGCATGCCACTCTCATCTGAACCACAGGGCAAGGTCCGCTCCGACCTTTTGGTGCTGTTCGGATCCTCCGGTGATCTCGCCAAGAAGAAGCTGTTCCCGGCGATCTACCGCCTCGAGTGCCGCGGTCGCCTCGGCATTCCGGTCATCGGGGTGGCTCGCAACGACTGGACCGATGCCGATCTCCATGAACACTGCCGCGCTTCGATCGCCGAGAGTGGCGAGGACTGGGACCAGGCCGCGTTCGATCGCCTCATCTCGCGCATGACCTATGTCTGCGGTGACTACAACGACGCCACCACCTTTGAAAGATTGCGTACCGCGGCCGGCGGGGCCAAGCACCCGATCTTCCATTTCGCTATTCCTCCGTCGATGTTCTCCACGGTGGCTGACGGCATCGCCGGTGCCGGACTTGCTGAAGGCGCCCGCCTCATCATTGAAAAGCCGTTCGGACGTGACTACGACTCGGCCGTGGAACTCAATACGACACTGCATGAGAAGTTCCCCGAAGCCGCCATCTTCCGCATCGACCATTTCGTTGGCAAGGAGGCCCTACGCAGCCTGCTCGTCACCCGCTTTGCCAACGCAATCGCTGAACCGCTCTGGAACCGCAACTACGTCTCCTCGGTGAAAATCACCATGGCCGAGTCGTTCGGCGTTGAGGACCGAGGCAACTTCTATGACTCGGTCGGGGCGATGCGAGACGTCATGCAGAACCACTTGCTGCAGATGGTGGCGTTGCTCGGCATGGAACAACCAGTCAACGAGCATTCCAAGGCTCTACGTGACGAAAAGGCAAAGGTTCTCGAGGCATGTCGAGTGGTTGAGCCCGCCAATTTCGTTCGCGGCCAATACAACGGATATCTCGATGTGAAAGGTGTTCGCCCGGACTCCGATACGGAGACATTCGCGGCGTTCCGGCTCGACATTGACTCACCGCGCTGGAGCGGTGTGCCGTTCTTCTTGCGAGCTGGGAAAGCTCTAGCCGAAACCGTCACCGAGATGACGATCGAGTTCAAGAGCCCGCCTCGTCCACTTTGGCTCGGCGACCATTCCCATCTGCCGAATAATTCAATCCGCATCGAGGCCAAGCCGGAGAACTTCGCGGCGATCACCTGGCTGCATAAGGAACCCGGCGAAACAATGATGCCTGATGCCATCACGCTGGCGCCGCCTCCCGAGGAGCGTCTCGACACCGGTCCGGAACCCTATGAATTGCTGATCGAGGAAGCCATGAAGGGCGACCCGACACTGTTCGCCCGCGAAGACTCAGTGCTTGAGTCCTGGCGCATTGTTGAACGCATTCTCACCGAGCACTCCAGTGTTGAGCGCTATGACCAGGGCTCATGGGGACCACCATCGGCCGCGCTTCTTACCAAATCGCACGGACGATGGCCGGGCGAACCGCCCGCTCCTGCCGGAGGCGATCGATGAGCAGCACGCACCGCAACCGGCTCTTCGTTATCCGACATGGCGCGACCGAGTGGAGTCGCACAGGTCAGCACACCGGCCATACCGACATCCCACTGCTACCCGAGGGTGAGGCTCAGGCGCGCGCCACCGGTGCGTTGCTGGCCAACCATGAGTTCGCACTCGTGCTTACCAGCCCGCTCCAGCGTGCCCGACAGACCTGCGAACTGGCGGGCCTCAGCAAGCATGCGCGGATCGAACCGAACCTCATTGAGTGGGACTACGGCGACTACGAAGGAAGAACGAGCGCGCAGATCCACGAAACGGTTCCTGATTGGACCGTCTGGACTGGCGCCATCCCCGGGGGTGAAACCATCGAACACGTTGCCGCTCGCGCTGATGCGGTGATCGCGCGAGTGCTTGCCGCCAATGGCGACTGCATCGTGTTCGCCCACGGTCACATCCTTCGGACCCTGGTCGCCCGATGGTGCGAGCTCGACCCGACCGAAGGCCGGCGCTTCGTGCTTGACCCCGCCACGTTGTGCATCCTCGGCTGGGAGCATGATTCTCGGGCCGTTCTTCAGTGGAATAGCCGGTAAATCCCTGCCCGTAGGCCTGTGATTCCCGGACAGTTCGACACCCGTAGCGCCAGCGGGCCGGGGCTGCGAGACTGAGAACTCCTGCGCCGGTGGCGCCCATCCTCAGGAGTTCCCCATGCCCGATGCAGTCATCGTCGACGTCGTCCGCACCGCAGGCGGCAAGCGCAACGGTTCCCTTTCCGGTTGGCATCCCGCCGACCTTGCGGCCGAGGTGCTCTCATCGCTCGTTGCGCGCAATGACTTCGACCCCGCGCTGATTGATGACGTGATGATGGGTTGTGTCAGCCAGGTCGGCGCCCAGGCCCTCAACATCGGACGCAACGCAGCACTTGCCGCCGGGTTCCCCGAGAGCGTGCCGGGCACCACCATCGATCGTCAGTGCGGTTCCTCGCAGCAGGCCGCGGCATTCGCTGCTCAGTCGGTCATGGCCGGAGTCAACGACATCGTCATCGCTGCCGGTGTCGAGGTCATGAGTCTCGTGCCGATGGGTGCTTCATTTGGCAAAGGTGTTGGCTTCCCGTTCGGGCCCAACGTTGAGGCCCGCTATGCAGAAGCCGGTGGTCTCATCCCTCAGGGATTGTCGGCCGAGCTCATCGCCGAGCAGTGGAACCTCAGTCGTGAGGATCTTGATGCCTATTCGGTCGAATCGCAGATGCGCGCTGCTCGCGCTCGCGACGAGGGACGCTTCGACCAAGAAATCATTGCCGTTTCTGCCCGCCGACGCGACAAAGAATCCGGCGAGGTCCTCCCCGATGACGGCACGTTGCGTAACGACGAAGGCATCCGCGACACCACTACTGCTGAGTCGCTGGCTGGTCTCAAGCCTGCATTCACCCCTGAGGGTCGCGTCACTGCCGGTAATTCCTCGCAGATCACTGACGGCGCCTCAGCAGCACTCATTATGAGTGAGGCCATGGCGGCAAAACTCGGGCTCACCCCGCGTGCTCGCTTCCATTCGTTCTCGCTCGCTGGCGTCGATCCCCGCCTTATGCTCACCGGTCCCATCCCAGCCACGCAGAAGGTTCTCGAGCGTGCGGGCCTGAGCCTGGACGACATCGATCTTGTCGAGATCAACGAGGCGTTCGCATCGGTGGTGCTTGCCTGGGAGCGCGAGCTGCATCCCGATATGAGCAAGGTCAACGTCAACGGCGGCGCGATTGCACTGGGTCATCCGCTTGGCGCGTCGGGCACCAAGCTCCTCGGCACGCTGCTGTGTGAACTGGAGCGCACCGGCGGTCGCTTCGGACTGCAGACCATGTGCGAAGGCGGCGGACTCGCCAACGCCACCATCATCGAACGTCTCGGCTGAGTCATGATCCGCAACCACCGAGTCATCGCATTGATCGTCGGTCTCGGCGCAATCGCGTCGATGCTCGCGGGGTTCGGGGTCGCCAAGTCGCTTGTTGCCGCTGCGGTCAGCTGGCTCATTCTGCGCACTGGGGTGCTCATGCTTGGTGGACTGGCACGCCCCATCCCCACACCGCCGCCGGCCGGCGAGATGCGCAAGGTCAAAATCACCTATCGGTGTGAGATCTGCGGCACCGAAGTTCGCATGACCGCCGCCCCCGATGAGGACCCAGAACCGCCCCGCCACTGCCAGGAAGACATGGCGCTGGTGACCCCGGTCGACGACATCTGAAAGTTCTCCCCAGCCTGTGGACAGCCTTGGGGAGGGTTACACCGATGTAACCCCACGTTCACCCGACGTGGAAGAGATTTATCTAGCGCCCCAAGGGATCGCGAGAATTCTCTCCTGATGTCGCAAATCTGGGGATGAGCCAACGGAAATCCACTGATTCACCGCCTTGACCCTCGTAAGGGCCAGGCATCAATGCCCCAAATGGCGGTTGATCAGCGGTACTGGGTGGCCGAGATAATGCCGCCGAGAATAAGCCCGAGTCCGCCAAGCAGCCACCAGTTACTGGAGGCGCCAGGCAGCAGCAGATTCACGTAGTGCATGAAGATCACAAGGAACCCGAGCAGGAAGCCCCCGATCATGGCGACCGGCACCCAGCGCGGGGTGAGACCGTCCAGCCGAGGTGCCGGCGGGGTGTAGCGGGTCGAGGCTGCAGCGGCATGGCCGCTGGTGGTCACCTTATGGGTCTTGACCGGTCCGCCCTTGGGCGTGACGCGACCGCCACCGGTGCGACCGTCGCTGCGGCTCTTGCCGCGACCAGTGCCGCGACCGCTAGCGCTGGCACTTTTCTCGGATGATCCATCTTTGGAAGCCATGCCCGAACAGTAGCGGCGAGCGGGAATCCATGTTCACCGTTCCCGACCCGAGCGATAGGGTCAGCGGCGATGACTCCCCGGATTCTCGTGCTCGACAACTACGACTCGTTCGTGTTCAACCTGGTGCAGTACCTGGGAGAGCTTGGTGCCGAGCCGATGGTGCACCGTTGTGACTCGCTCACTCTTGACCAGATCGATGCGCTGAACCCCGATGGAGTCCTCATCAGCCCCGGCCCCGGACGACCAGAAGATGCCGGTCTCTCCAATGAGGTCATCAGCCATTTCGCTGGACGTATCCCGGTGTTCGGAGTCTGTCTTGGCCACCAATGCATCGGCCAGATCTACGGCGGCGACGTCGTGCGAGCACCCGAGATCATGCACGGCAAGACATCACTGATCGAACACACTGGGGTCGGCGTGTTCACCGGTCTGCCCAACCCGTTCGAAGCCACCCGCTACCACTCACTGGTGGTTCAGCGCGACACCATGCCTGATGTGCTGGAGATCACCGCATGGACCAACGATGGTCTCGTGATGGGACTGCGCCATCGAGAGCTCGATGTCGAAGGTGTGCAATTCCACCCCGAATCGATCCTCACCTCCGGTGGGCATCAACTCGTAGCGAATTTCCTCGATCGCTGTCGCTAAAGGCGCTCGCTAACCAACACGCCCTTCTCAATGAGCGCTTGCCGCGGAGTTTGCGACTACGGCGCCTTGGTGGTGCTGGTCGTCGATGATGACGAGGTGCTCGAGGAAGGACCGCTCGACACCACGAGGGTGACGTTGGATCCCTTCGCTGCCTGTGTACCGGCCGACGGGTTGGTGCTGATGACAGAGTTTGCCGGCACCGACGACGATGGCTGCGTGGTGGTGGACACCTTGAACCCGGCCTGACCCAGTGCGTTCGAAGCCGCAGTTGCCGTCATCCCGGTCACATCAGGAACCGCAACCTGCGCCAATCCACTCGACACGTTGATCTGCACAACGGAGTTCTTGGTGGCAGTGGTGTTGGCCGCTGGGCTCTGGGAAATGACCTGTCCCGTCGGGATGGTGTCGCTCGGTGTGGGAATGGCTTCAGGAATGAACCCACTGGTCTTGAGCAGCGATTCGGCTGCGGCCTGCGTGCGACCCGTGACATCGGGGACCTTGGCATCGCCCACACCGCCACTGACGACGATCTCAATCGCGGATCCCTGATCAGCCTTGGTATTGCCCTTCGGAGTCTGTTGGAACACCTCGTTGAGCGGCACGGTGTCGTTGGCCTGATTCTTCACTGTGACCTTGAACCCGGCATTGCGAAGCGTGTTGGTGGCGTCGACGACGTTGGTGCCGGTGACATCGGGAACCTCAACCTGCGGCGTGGACTTCCCAAGATTGTTGGCCAGGAAGAACAGACCGAGGCCGGCGACGGCCAGCACAGCGACAAGGATGCCGACATAGAGGCCGGTGCGCTTCTTTTCCGGTGGCGGGGCGTAGGTCATGGCTGTGGTGGGAGGTCCTCCGAATCCGGCTCCCCCGTTGGTCACGGGTACAGCGGTGGTGGCATCAGCCATCGTGGCACCGGCAACTGCACCGGCAGCGGCAAACGCGCCGGCGGCAGCGACGGGGCGACCATCAAGGAAGTTGCGGAGATCAGTTCGCAAGTCTTCGGCCGAGGCATAGCGAAGGAAAGGATCCTTATTGAGCAGCTTCATATCGACGGCTTCGAGGGCGACCGGCACGGTGGGGTTGATCTGGCTCGGCGGAATCGGCTGTTCCTGCACATGCTTGTAGGCAACTGCCACCGGCGAATCGCCGGCAAACGGCGGGCGTGCCGTGAGCATCTCGTAGAGAACACAACCAAGTGAGTAGAGGTCGGAACGGGGATCAACCGCGTGACCCTGTGCTTGCTCGGGCGAGAAGTAGGTGGCGGTGCCCATAACGGCACCGGCCTGGGTGAGATTGACCGACGCATCACCAGTGGTGATGGCCTGTGCGATGCCGAAGTCGGCAACCTTCACCTGACCGGTCGGGGTGATGAGGATGTTGCCCGGCTTGATATCGCGATGCACAACACCATTGCGATGAGCGAAGGCGAGCGCAGCGGCAACATCGGCAGTGATCTCGGCAGAGCGATTGGGATGAAGCGGGCCCTCGGTATGGACGATCTCGGAAAGCGGGCGACCGTCGATGTATTCCATGACGATGAAATACGTGCCGTACTGCTGGCCCCAGTCGTAGACCGCCACGATGTTGGGATGGTTGAGATTGGCGGCAGCCTGCGCCTCACGGCGGAAACGTTCAACAAACAGCTCATCGCGTGCATGTTCGGCAAAAAGAACCTTGACCGCTACTGGACGATCGAGCAGAAGGTCGCGGGCGAGATACACGTCGGCCATACCGCCGCGGGCGAGCTTGCGATGCAATTCGTAGCGGTCGTTGAACACTGTTGGCGCTGAAGGCGTGTCACTCATCGACCCCAACACTACTGACGCAGCGTCGGACCCGCTGCACATACGCACGACGTTTCATCCCCCATTCGGGGCCAGTGCAGGCAAAAAACTTCGCTGAATTCGATCAGGCCAAACCCTGCGCCTTGAGCGCCGCAAGCAACACCGCACGGGCAATCGGCGCGGCCACCACACCTCCGGTGGCCTCGCTGGCCCCGGATTGATCGAGGACCACGACAGCGACTGCCACGGTTGCCGGCTGCCCTGGCGGACCGGCGAAGCCGATGATCCAGGTGTGGCTGCGCGGTGGAGTGGTGCCGAGCTGGGCAGTACCGGTCTTACCGCCGACATCGAATCCAGGGATCGCCATTGCGGTAGCCGTGCCGCCCTGAACCACTCCGATCATGTCTTGGCGCATCGTGGCGGCGAACACATCAGTCATCGGATGTAACCACGGGGTCGGTGTGTAGGACTTCACTACCTCGCCCTGTGAGTTACGCACCTCGTTGAGCACGTGCGGCTTCATGATCGTTCCACCATTGGCGACTCCGGCAGCGACCAAAGCCATCTGCAGCGGTGAGGCCTGCACATCGTTCTGCCCAATCGAGGATTGCGCGAGCTTGGCAGGGTTTTTCCCGACATCAGTTGGGAACACTGACCGGACCCCGCCGGGCAGATCGATCGGGGGCGTGGAATTGAACCCCCAATTCGCGACTCCCGCGACCATGTCATCAGGGCCGATGGTCTCGGCTCCCATCTCTGCGAACGCCGAGTTACATGAGGTCTTGAGAATCTCGGGAAGCGCACCGCCGCACACCTCACCGCCGAAGTTCTTGATCGGAAGTGTTGTGTTCTTCGCGGTGTAACCGTTGCTGAATGGATACGAGGGGTCGACATCGGTGACCTTGCCCGTCTGCAGCCCAATGCCACCGGTAACCACCTTGAAGGTGGAACCCGGGAAGTAGCGGTCCTGGAACTGATGGGAACGAAGGGGATTGCCCGGAGCAGCGGTGAGTCGATTCCAATTCGCGTTCGCGGCCTTCGAGTCAAGCGTGCTGATCTCGTTCGGGTCATAGGAGGGCGAACTCCAAAAAGCGAGAACGTCACCGGTGCGAGGATCAAGCGCGACAACTGAACCGGCTCGATCGCCGAGGCTGTCGCGAGCAACCTGCTGCACGTCTTTGCGAACAGTGAGCGACACATCTCCCACGTTCTCGCGAGCGATGAGGAGATCGGAGAATCCACTGACCTGCTGCGCAAACGTGGTCCCTGCCAGCTCACTGTTGTACTGCCGCTCAACCGCAGTAGACCCGAACGTGAACGAGTAGTACCCGGTGACCTGACCGAAGAGTTCGCCCTCCGGATAGACCCGCATGCGACCGAACTCAGAGGTCCGATCCGGATTGGCGATGCTCTGAGCCAACAGCACACCATCAGCAGTGGTGATAGTGCCCCGGGGCCGGTTGTAATCGCGGCGTATCTGGGCAGTGTTGAGCGGATTGGAATCAAGGCTCTGCTTCTGCACGACCTGGATCCAGTTGAGCTTCACGAACAGGATCAGATAAAGCCCGATGATGACAGCACCAAGTCGGCGGATATTGCGGTTCATGCCGCGACCTCAGTCATAGGCACCGGCTGACGGGCACGCTCACTCTGATCGCTAATACGCAGCAGCAGCGCGAGCAATACGTAGTTCACAACCAGCGATGAGCCGCCGTAGGAAACGAATGGCAGCGTCACGCCGGTAAGCGGCAAAACGCGCAGCACACCGGCAACGATGACGAAGGCCTGCAAACCGAGCAGCAGCGTCAGGCCAGTGGCCAACAACTTGTCGAACGCATGATCCGCTCGTGTGGCAATGCGCAGACCTGAACCGACCATCAGCAGATAGGCGATCAGCACGAGAGCACCACCGGCGAGCCCGAGTTCCTCGGCGATCACCGCGAAGATGAAGTCGTTCTCGCTGGCCGGGATGCGAACTCCCCCGCCGAGGCCAAGGCCGGTTCCGGTGACTCCACCGAACGCCATGGCGAACATGCTTTGGATGATCTGGTAGCCGTCACCGGCCGGGTGCTTCCAGGGATCAAGCCAGATGCTGACGCGTGTCTGCACATGGGTGAACGAACGCCAGGCGAAGTAGGCGCCGGCACCGAACAGACTGAAACCGATGACAAGGAACGAGGTGCGTTGCGTGGCCACCCACAGCATCACGATGAACAGGGCGAAGAACAGCAATGAGGACCCGAGGTCCTTCTGGTACACCATCACCAGCAATGTGACCGCCCAGGCCACGAGCACCGGACCCAAGTATTTCGGGTCAGGGAGCCGGAAGGGACCGACCTTCCAGACGCTGGTGGCGATGAGTTCGCGTTGATCGGCGAGATAGGCCGCGAAGAAAATCGCCAGAACAACTTTGGCGATCTCGCCAGGCTGAAAACTGATGGGTCCCAACGCCACCCAGATGCGGCTGCCGTTGACCGTGCGCCCGATAACGGGAAAGAGGGGCAAAAGGAGTAGCAGGATGCCGCCAAGAGCGAAGGTGTATCGGTACCGCTCGAGACTTCGCGGCCGCTTCACCACAACAAGGGTGAGCACGAAGGCCACAACTCCAACTGCGGTCCAGGTGGCCTGCGCGGCGGCCAACTTCTGATCAAGACCGGCAATGACGACGTAGCCAAGACCGTTAAGAAGGGCGACGGTAGGTAGCAAAATCGGATCGGAATCTGGAGCAAGACGTCGCACCGCGACATGGGCGCCGAGCAGCAGGCCGAGCACAAGCACCAGGAACGGCACGATGTTGGCCGGAATGCGGGACTCGGATCCGAGGCTGGCAAGCACATACGCGCTGGCCGTGATGATCACGACCAACAACATCAATCCCAGTTCGGTGTTGCGCCGACGCGTCACCGGTTCACCCTGTGGTCGTCGTGACGCCAGGCAACGAAGTGGTCGTGCTCGGTGGTGTCTGCTTATCGATCACGTTCTCAACATTGCGCACATAGGTGCGCGCCGCCGAGAGTGTGGGCTGCTCGACCCCGGCAACGACGGCGGACCGGTACGGATCGGGCACTGCGTTGAGTTCCAGGTCGGTGTTCTCAACGAGTTCAGGTTCGATCCACAGCAAACCACCGGGTTTGCCGCGATAAATCACGACCTGATCGCCTTGGGTACCGACGAAGTAGGTGCGGTTGCCGGTCCACCAGATGAACCCGAACACGAACAACCCCAGCACCGCCAGCGAACCGAGGAAAAGTCCAACTCGCCAGGTCATTGTGGAGGTGAGCATGGCCCGCAGACGGACAATTGCCGGTTCGTCTGCGTGTGGTTCGGCAGCATTGGATTCTGCGGCCGAAGAATTCGCTGAATCTGCTGTTGGTCCAAACCCCGTCAGTTCGGGATCGCTTTTTGCCGATCGATAGGTGATCCGTGAATTCCCAATATTCGAGGGGTCACGTCCGGCATCGTCAAGGACATCCACGATGACACAGGTGATGTTGTCTCGACCGGCGTTCTCATTTGCCAAACGAACGAGTTCCTGAGCCGCCTCGGTGGGATCTGCGAGCCGACGCAAGGTCGCGGCGATACGAGGTTCATCGACCTCGTTGAACAGACCATCGCTGCACAGCAGATAGCGATCACCAATGACCGGCATGATCTCCCAGGAATCGACAAGAACACGGCCATCGATACCAAGCGCACGGGTGAGGATGTTGCGCTGCGGGTGAACAGCGGCTTCATCGGCAGTGATCCGACCTTGCCGTTGCAGCGTGGCTACGAGACTGTGGTCCTCGGTGATCTGATGGAGTTCACCGTCAGAGAGCAGATACAGGCGCGAGTCACCGACGTTGACAACCGCGATCGCATCGCTGCCGTGCGCCTCGACAAGCGCCATTGCGCACACTGTGGTGCCCATTCCGGCAAGACCCGGATCGGTTGCGGCCCGCTCGACCAACGCAGCATTGGCCTGCTCGACGGCAGCCACCAGCACATCGGTTCCAGCGGAGTTGAAGGCACCGGCAAGCGTGTCAAGAGCGAGATGACTGGCGACTTCTCCGGCCTGATGTCCACCCATCCCATCGGCCACGGCAAACAGCCCATCGACGGTGAGCAGCGCGTCCTCATTGGCCTGACGAATGCGGCCAGTATCAGTGGCCGATCCCCAGGCGAACCTCGTCATTGCATCTCCAAGATGGTGTTGCCGATCTGGAGGCGATCGCCCGGCGAGATGACCATCGGACCAGAGACCTTCTGCCGATTGAGCCAGGTTCCGTTGGTGGAACCAAGGTCCTCGACCTGCCAGGTGCTGTCACGGGCGAACAATCTCGCGTGAATCTGCGATGCGTAGGTGTCATCAAGGGTGATCTGACATCCCGCGGCGCGTCCGATGGATGCTTCGGTTTCGAGCTGGAAAACACTGCCGAAAAGCTCAACTGGTTCAAGCACCACCAACTGTGGCTTGACCACCTTGGGCTGATCGCGGCGTGGGCGACGCGACGCCAAGTGTGCCGGCAGCGGCGCCGCTGGTTGCGCTCGATGTCCCGCGGGACGCAGTTCGGCCCAAACCGCGCGCACCACGCGGAAGAAGAACAGATACAACAGAACGAGCAGCGCGATTTTGAGGACGAACAGCAGCTGATCAGAGACCACGATCAGGAAGCCTGGAAGGTGAGACGCAGGTTCCCGATGCCGATCTCGTCGCCGTCGCGCAGTTCGCGATCGGTGATTCGTACGCCATTGACAGTGCAACCGTTAGTCGAACCCAGATCAACAATGGCGAAACCGTTGCCGCGCTGATGGATTTCGGCGTGACGCCGAGACACGTTGGGGTCGAGCAACGTGACCTCGCATTCCGGAAGGCGACCAATAGAGGTGATCTGGTCGCGCAAGACGAACCGCTCGCCAGAGGCAAGCAGCAGCGAACCCGCTCCAGCCCCACCCGCGCTCTCTCGGAAGCGAGCCTCGATCGCGAACATGCCGGTGCGCTGCTCGTCATCGATGACCAGTTCAGTCTCGACTGGTCCGACAAAGGAATACCCCTCATCGCGGGCATGCTCGCGGGCTGCGTCACAAAGTTCGCGAGCCAGGCTGTCGGCGAAATCAGCGAAGGACGCGTGGTCCTCGGCTGAAAGAGAGATGGAGAACGAGTTCGGGGTGATGCTGCGACCGCGGACGTCGAGCGTGCGCATGTCATCCATCTCTCGGGTGAGACGGCGACCGATCTCGATAGGCCTCACCCCACTGCGGAACACGCGAGAGAAGACCCCTTCGACGGCGTGCTCCAGACGGCGCTCGAACCCCTTCAATCCCACGCCGACACGTTACCCACCCTGCGCAGGCGTCCTGTGGCCGATCTGCAGTCGATCTGCGTGTTTGTCGGGCGGGTGAGGTGCTGCGACAGTGGGCTGGGCTTCGATTCGTGAGGCATCGGGACGGGCGATAGGGTTTCAGTCCCAGCAATTGTCTTCACCACGCGCGAGTGGCGGAATAGGCAGACGCGCAGGATTCAGGTTCCTGTGCCCGAAAGGGTGTGGGGGTTCAAGTCCCCCCTCGCGCACTTCAGTTCAGCCCACGACGAGCCATGTTTGAGCGGTTCTCGTGGTTCTCCCGCAAGGAACCACGACGGGAAGGGGCCGGCCATGGGCATCAAACATGAACTCGATGAGTCCGGATTCGTCGTTGTTCCTTCGGTACTCGACCCCGATGAGCTCACCCGACTCCGTGAAACGTTGCGCACACATTTTCTTTCCCGAGGGACCGCGTTCAACCTGGGATGGACGCAACCGAACGCGGCGATCGAATGCCCTGACATCAGTTGGGTCTTCTCGCACCCGAATGTTGTGGCGGCCTACCGCGGGGCCTACGAGTCGACCGACCTTCTCTTCACCGGTCACTGCGATATCCATCAGGACTCGTTCAGCGCGTGGCATAAGGACACCGGAACCGAGAACTGCTATTTCGATGAAGACTGTTTCGTCGAGGAATGCCGGGTGGTCAAGATGGCCATCTACCTGCAGGATCACCATGATGGCGAGGGTCTGACGGTCGTACCCGGCAGCCATCGGTCACGTCAATGGGGATCCTCCGAGAACGACGCAATATCGATCAGTACGAACGCCGGAGATGCCGTGCTGTTCGATGTCCGCCTCGACCATCGGGGGCGTCGACCAAGCAAGTTCGAACACATCGTGCACATCGCAGCGATGTCGGCGACAAAGGTTATCGGCCGAGTCGCTCCGTCATCGCGCAGACCCGGCCAGCCCGCCATGCTCACCCGTTTCGCCGAGCACTTTGCGCGAACGACTCGTCAAAGCCTGTACTTCACCATCGCCCCCGACGATCGGTTCGGTGAGCAGTTCGCCCGCAACAACATGTCGCGGCAACGCTCGCAATACACCGACCCCACAAGCACTGCGTACCCTGCCGGCCTCGTCGAGGGCATGGGCGAGGCGGGCATCTCGGTGTTCCAGCCAGACCTTCCGACGATCTGACATTCCCGGTTCATGGCCTTCGTGGCGTTCGCTACCGTGACGCCATGACGCCGACGAGTTCCGACAGACAGCAACGACGAGTGATCGTGATCGGTGCCGGGCCGGCAGGAATTAGTTCGGCGTACTACCTGCGTGAAGCCGGTTACACGGAAGTCACCGTGCTTGAGCGAGCCACTGAGGTCGGTGGCACTTGGCAGCGCAACCGCTATCCCGGCTTGGCCTGCGATGTCATGAGCCATGCCTATTCGTTCTCCTTCGCGCTCAACCCAAACTGGACACGGTCATACGCCGCGCAGCCGGAGATCCTCGCCTATCTGCGCGACACCGTTGATCGACTTGGACTGCGGTCATCCTTCCGACTCGGCACCGGTGTCCGGACTGCCGCGTGGAACGACACCGACGCCACTTGGACAGTGGTGACCGACGCCGGTGAAGAACTCACCGCCGAGATCCTCATCAGCGGCCAAGGAATGTTCGGTGAGCTCGCCATCCCCGAGATCGAGGGTCGCGATTCCTTCCAAGGCGTAGCGATGCATACCGGCGCATGGGATGAATCTCTTGATCTCACCGGTCTGCGCGTTGCCGTTATCGGCAGCGCGGCCAGTGGTGTGCAGAGTGTTCCGGAGATCGCCAAACTCGCCGGGCAACTTCATGTGTTCCAACGGTCGGCGAACTGGGTGCTGCCGAAGGAGGACTATGAGCATCCGGCCGAGCAGCTCGAGTTGTTCCGCACTGACCCAGTTGCGCTGAAGGCGCACCGAGACATGATCATGACGTTCATCGGATCGAACCCGCCGTTCGGGAACCCCGACATCCTCGCCGGCGCCGAGTTCGCCGGGGTTGACGCCATCGCGGTGGTCGATGACCCCGAGGTACGGGCGAAACTTCGCCCATCGACACCCTGGGGCTGTCTGCGTCCGCTGTTCTCAAACGACTACTACCCCACCTTCAATCGGCCGAATGTCGAGCTCATCACCGAACACATCACTCGGATCACGCCAACCGGAATCGTCACCGCCGATGGCACCGAACGCGAACTCGATGTCATCGTGTTCGCCACCGGCTACCGGGTCGACCGATTCGCGTCACGTATTCCGATCACTGGGCGAAGCGGAGTGTCACTTGCCGACGCATGGGCCGATGGCGCCCAGGCCCATCTCGGCATAACCACCAGCGGTTTCCCGAATCTGTTCATGCTCTATGGACCGAACACCAACCAGGGTTCGCTGATTGCGATGATCGAGTTCGAAGCCCAGTACGCGGTGAAGATGTTGCAAGCCATGGATGCAGCCGATCTTGATTGGGTTGATGTGAAACCCGAGGTGATGGCGGCCTACAACGAGACCCTGCAGCGGGCGATCTCCGAGGTGGATGTCTGGCATGCAGGCTGCAGCCACTACTACCTCAGCCCATCGGGACGAATCGTCACCCAGTACCCGTTCTCGATGTTCACTTACCGCGACTCAGTTGCCGAACCCGATCTCGAGGAGTTCGAACTCGGTCGTCGCTGAGCCGCCAAGTCGCGAGAAATCGCGGACGCTCAGATCCGCATTGAAGCCATCGCACTGGTCCACCGGGCGAGTTCATCGAGCGTGCCGTTGGCGGCCGCCGCCATGGCATCGTCACCGACGAATGTGCCCTCGTCATTGATATGAGCAAACGGGAACGGCAGGATCACGTTGGCCACCGATGGCACCATGCGTAATGCCGCACAGATCGGCTTGAGCGCCTGCACAGCGCGCGTGCCACCTGAGACACCGCCGTAGCTCACAAACCCCACAGGCTTGTGCTGCCACTCGTTGTGCAGATAATCGATGGCGTTCTTGGTGGCTGCATTGAAGCTGTGGTTGTACTCGGGGGTCACGAACACGAATGCATCGGCCCGACCGACCATGTCCGACCACCGTTTGGTGTGGTCGTGGACATAATCAGCGAGCATCGGATGATTCGGCTCATCGAACAATGGGAGGTCGACCTCCTTGAGATCGATCAGTTCGACATCGAAGGCGCCCTGAGCAGTGGCGATGTTCGAGAACCAGGTGGCGATGGAGGCACCGATCCGACCGGGACGGGTGCTGCAGATGATGACGGCGAGCGTTGGCATGGTGTTCCTGTTCTGATCACGTTGAGCAGTTCTCTCGGGCACCAGACTACGGGGACGAAACATGAAGCAGAGAGGGCGACCATGAGGTTCGACAACAAGGTGGTGCTCGTGACGGGCTCGTCATCGGGCATCGGCGAGGAGACAGCCCGGCTGTTCGCCGCCGAAGGTGCACTCGTGGTGGTGAACTCCTCGAACTCGGTTACCGCTGGCGAGGCCGTGGCCGCATCGTTGCCCGGCGCTATCTACTTGCAGGCCGACATCAGCGATGCAGCTGCGAGTGCACGCCTCGTCGACGCGACCATCGAGCATCACGGCCGACTCGACGTGCTCGTGAACAATGCCGGAGTCACCGAGGTGATCCCGCATGCCGACCTCGACGCCGTCACCGATGAGATCTTCACCCGCATTCTCGATGTCAACGTGCTCGGCACCTTCCGACTCACGAAGTTGGCGATGCCGCATCTGCGGGCCAGCGGCGAAGGCAGTGTCGTCAATGTGACCTCTTTGGCCGGGCTCCGACCCACCGGTTCGTCCATTCCCTATGCAGCATCGAAAGCGGCGCTCAATCATCTGACTGTGCTGCTCGCCAATGTGTGCGGACCTGAGGTTCGCGTCAATGCCGTCGCCCCCGGTCTCATCCGTACGCCCTGGACTGAGGACTGGGACACGCTGCACAACGCAGTCAGCCACATCGCGCCGCTCAAACGCTCAGGGGAAGCGATCGATGTGGCGAACGCAATCGTGGATGTTGCCGCCTCGGCGTACATGACCGGTCAGGTCGTTGCCATCGACGGAGGCATGACCCTTCGCTGAGGTCAGATTCTTTGCCCTCGGGCGCACATTCGGTGCGGCGTCGTGCGTTGATACTTCAGTGGCGAACAGGCGGTTCGCCCACGGCGGAGGTGCCCAATGGAATCGACGGAGATTGGACGACTGAATGTCATCGAGGAGTCATTCGATGACTGGGATGACGACGACGAAGGCCCCGACGAGGACCATGAGTGGTACTGGGACGACGCGACCATGCTCCTCAAGCCGGCGGCTGGAAGCGGACGAACCATCGTCGATGAACTGGTGAGTGTCCTGCGCAAGGTCACCGAATTCGGTTGCTACTGCGTGATCGTGTCCCCGGCGAAGGCGGACGACGACCGAGTGTTCGTCCAGTGCATCGCCACCCCGGCCGGGTTCCACATTGAGGCGGTATCCAATGTCTTCCTGTGGGACAAACCCGAGAAACTCGACGACCAGCAGCACGCGCTTCTCGAGGCACTGGGCTGGACCGAACCCACCGTTCCCTACGATCCCGCCGATCGACCCGAAGACTGGACCACCACGGGCGACTTCACACGGAACTGGTGGGCAGCCGCCGGTGGCGATGATGCTGCGGAGCGAACGGCAGCGCTCATGTTGCACACGTTGATCTCGGTGTTCCGCATCAGCGGTGAGCCCGAGCTCGAGGTCCGTACCTTCGCGGCGACATGTCAGAGCTACTTCTGGGACTCCGAGGCCGGCGAACTCGGCTGGTTGGACTGATCGTGGATCAGCGCCTCGGCAACTTCCCAAGTGTGACCAAGAGCTCGCCCACCGAATGTTCGCGCTCCAGGGAATGGCGCAGCGGCTTGTCGACGTGCACCTCGTAGCGGTTGCGTCGCCCCTCTTTGATGCGAGTCAGATACCCCGCCTCGACAAGATCGGTGATGGTGATCGGCGCCATCAGCGGCAAGGCCGGTGGCGAGGCCATGTATCCATTCGTCAATGGAATCTTCAAAGGCCTGCTCGCCTTCTTCCTGCTCGAGATGGGTCTGCTGGTCGCCAAACAATTGCGGGAGGTTCGCGATATCAGTCCATTCCTCATCGGGTTCGGCCTCGTGCTCCCACTGGTCAACGCCGCAGTCGCCCTGACAATCGGCTGGGGTCTTGATCTCAGTGTCGGCGATATGACCCTGCTCGCCGTGCTGGCCGCCAACGGTAGCTACATCGTGGTGCCCGCAGTTGTGCGCTACGCCATCCCGGAAGCCAGCCCGAGCCGGTATCTCACACTCGCCCTTGCCGTGACCTTCCCACTCAACATGGTGATCGGCATTCCGCTGTACTACTGGATCGCTGGTTCGATCGCCTGATCAGGTCGGTGCGAAAGTCTCGCGCCCGGCTTGATCGCGCACGCCGCGAATGCGCTCCTCGAGCGCAGCGGTGTCACCCTCCATCATGAATGTGCTGTACGCAACTCGTCGCTCGGAATGCACGGGTGGGGTCGAGCAGTGCAGCGTGCAA
>CANFQA010000014.1 GCA_947449015.1 Microthrixaceae bacterium
CAACGGCTGCAGATTGGAACGGCTCGTCAAGCAACTGGTCGATAGAGTTTGCGGGTTCCTCAATGTCCGCTTCTACGACTGAACCATCTTGAGAGATGGGGCTTGGATCGCTCGTCGTCTTCCGCATCGCTGGCTGTGTCCAAACAGCCTGGAGGAAATCTGCAATCGGAACGGTCGCTTGCTTTTCGCCCGCGTCGCTTGATTCGGAATCCGGATCAGGGTTTTGATCAGACACGGTGAACCGCGTAGAGGTCATGTTCGAGGATGTAGTCGCGCACTGCAGGCGCCAGCACTTCGGAATTCATGAAGCCCAGTTCGCCCTGTCCACGGAGGTCTCGAGAAGCGATATCGATGCCGGGCCCAACCACGTGCATGACGTTCCAACCGATTGGATCGCTCGTAACTGGCGATCCGGGCCTGTCGACGATCACAAGGGTCGCGAGCGCCGGAAGGTCGTCGGGCCTCATCCATGTCGTGAGCCCTGATGCTGCGTCGGCTCCAACAATCAGGAAGAACTCACTCTCAGGCTCTTGCACTCGCAGCTGCTCGAGCGTCTCAACAGTAAACGAGGGACCTCCACGATCGATCTCAAGAGATGATGCGCTCACCCCCTTAAGACCAGCGACTGCCATGGTGGTCATTGCCATGCGGTCAGCGGCAGGCGAGACATAGTTGGTTGCAGACTTTTGCCATGGATCATTAGCGACGACAAGAAGTACTTCGTCCAGATCGAGCGACTCCCGGACGGAGAGGGCGACCGAACTGTGTCCACTATGGGGAGGGTCGAATGTTCCTCCGAAAATTCCTACCCTTCGTCTGTCGCTCATCACCAAAACATTCTAGGCCCCCTTCAGACCGGTTCGGAGGAGGCTGAAGGGGGTTCGACCGGCCTCCAACATCTTTAGTGACCGAAGTCACCCATGATTCGGGGAACACTGGCGGCGCTGCGTGCGTTCAAGAACATGCCGGGAGAATTTCGATCTCGGTTCAGCAGTAGAAACACTTGATGGAGAGTGGTTTATGAGCGATTCAGTCGGTCAGTACCTCAACGAAATCGGTCTTGTCCCATTGCTCACCGCTCTTGAGGAGCGCGAGTTGGCCCAGATCATTGAAAAGGGCGTCGAAGCCAATACGCGCATTGAGAACGGCGAACGCACAGTTGAGTTACGCCGCGCGTCACGCGCCGCTGCCTCGGCAAAGGATCGCTTCATTCGAGCAAATCTCCGGCTCGTCGTCAGCATCGCGCGCCGGTATCCGCTGCCGCCCGGAATGGAACTTCTCGATCTCGTGCAAGAGGGAAATATCGGACTTGAGCACGCCGTCGATAAATTCGACTGGCGGAAGGGTTTCAAGTTCTCGACGTATGCCACCTTCTGGATCCGTCAGGCAATCGGCAGAGCGCTTGACCAGAAAGCAAGTCTCGTGCGCCTCCCAGGTGACCGGTCGGCCAGTTTGCGAGCCGCTCTTCGCCAGGTGGGAGGCAACGGCGACGAGCTTGATTCAGAGCATGCCGCCCTTCACCGCCTCACCACGCCTACCTCTCTCGACCGACCAATTGGCGAGGACGACTCGAACCAACTTATCGACCTCATCGCCGATGGGACCCCGGGACCAGAGCAGGTGGTGATGGAACATCTCGACGGCCAGATGCTCACCGATCTCCTCTCCGTGCTCGACACCAGAGCCCGCTTCGCCGTCGAACAGCGGTTCGGCCTTGCAGACGGCCAGAGGCGCTCCTACCGGGAAGTCGGCGACGATCTTGGCGTCACCGCCGAAGCCGCCAGGCGCCTTGTGAAGCGAGCAGTCTCAACCGTCAAGGAGCATGCTGGAGAGCTGATCGACGCCCAATAACGGCTGATCAGGAGAATGGCTTTGCGTCCGAGGTGCCGTTTCGGTCAACGTAGGCACCCGTGAACACTGAATGGTCACCCACTTCTTGGCGGCACTTCCCTGCCGTACAGCAGCCCGAATGGGCTGATCCGCTTGAGCTTGAACGCGTCGTTGCCCACCTGAGTTCACTTCCGCCTCTCGTCTTTGCAGGTGAGGCGCGGCGTCTCACCACTGATCTCGGTCGTGTGGCCGCCGGCGAAGCCTTCCTTCTACAAGCCGGAGACTGCGCCGAATCCTTCGACTCGTTCTCCGCTGATTCAATCCGCGACAAGCTCAAGGTCATCCTTCAGATGGCAGTCGTGCTGATGTACTCCTCCGGTGTGCCGGTCGTGAAGGTCGGCCGCATCGCCGGTCAGTTCGCAAAGCCTCGGTCGGCTTCTAACGAGACAATCGACGGCGTCACACTCCCGTCTTTCCGCGGTCACATGGTCAACGACATCGGCTTCGATGCCGAGTCCCGTCGGGCCGATCCGAACAGACTCGTTACCGCCTACCACCAGTCCGCGTCGACGTTGAATCTTGTTCGCGCCTTCGCGAAGGGCGGCTTCGGCGATCTTTCTCGGGTACACGCGTGGAACCAACAGTTCGTATCCTCGAGTGCCGAGGGTCAGCGCTACGAGGAAGTTGCTTCAGGTATCGACCGCACGCTGCGCTTCATGGCTGCCTGCGGCATAAACACCGAGGCAACCCCCCAGTTACACACCGTCGATGTCTCTACGAGTCACGAGGCGCTGATTCTCGGCTACGAGGAGGCCCTTACCCGCCAGGATTCACTCACGGGCGACTGGTACGACTGTTCAGCCCACATGCTGTGGATCGGCGAACGCACACGTCAGCTCGACGGCGCCCATGTCCACTTCCTGTCGGGAGTGCAGAATCCACTCGGATGCAAGGTCGGACCGTCGGTCACGCCCGACGATGTCCTCGGCCTCTGCGAGGCGCTCAACCCCGAGCGGATTCCGGGTCGCCTCACCCTCATTAGTCGCATGGGAGCCGAGCACGTCGAAACTGCGCTTCCACCGTTGTTGCGAGCGGTCAAAGACGCAGGTCATCCCGTGGCCTGGGCCTGTGACCCCATGCATGGAAACACCTTCACCGCCCCCAGCGGTCGCAAGACCCGCCACTTCGACGCTGTGCTCGCGGAGATCGCAGGATTCTTCAGCGCCCATCGCTCGGTAGGCACGTGGCCCGGTGGGGTCCATATCGAGCTCACGGGTGAAGACGTCACCGAATGCCTCGGTGGCGCCGAGGAGATCCTCGACGCCGATCTCGATACCCGTTACGAGACCATGTGCGACCCTCGACTCAATGGACGTCAATCGCTCGACCTTGCCTTCAGGGTCGCCGAACTGCTTCATCGCCCCTGATCTAAGCCCCTGATATCGGAGCCTGATCTCAGAGCCGGAACGAACTAGTCGAGGACCTCGACGAACTTCTCGAGTTGGCGGAGATTGCGACATTCGTAGGTGCCATCGCAGTGCACGCCATACTCGCCAACGATGGAATCACCAGTGTCCCAATAGGCCTTCGGTTCAGGGTTCAACCAGTACACGTGACGTGCTTTCTTGCGCATCTCGCCAACGACCCAAGCCTGCGAGGAGTGGTAATTGTTCCTCGCATCTCCAAGGATGAGAACCGTGGTCTTTGGGCTGATCTCGCGCCCGTAACGCTCCCAGAAAACCTCGAATGCGTGGCCGTAATCAGAATGACCATCAACCCACACAACGTCGGCTTCGGTGTTGACGCGGTGAATCGCCACTGAGATGTCTTCGACCCCTTCGAAGAATTTTGTGACTTCATCGATTCCGTCGATGAACACGAACGACCTCACTCGTGAGAACTGTCCCGAAATTGCGTAGACCAACTGCAGCGTGAATCGCGCAAACGCAGCGACCGAACCGGAAATGTCGGCAACGACGAAGATCTCCGGCTTGGCGGGACGCGGATAGCGGAACTTCGGATCCACGGGCACGCCGCCGTAGCTCAGAGAGTGACGAACGGTGTTGCGGAAGTCGAGTGGACCTTTCCGTCCGTGTCGACGCTTCCGGGCAAGACGAACCGCAAGTTTCCGGGTGAGCGGGTAGATCGCCTTGCGA
Organism: Microthrixaceae bacterium; assembly: GCA_947449015.1. Classification (GTDB taxonomy): domain Bacteria; phylum Actinomycetota; class Acidimicrobiia; order Acidimicrobiales; family Acidimicrobilacustridaceae; genus Acidimicrobilacustris. Next base: position 3,987 of record CANFQA010000014.1, read on the forward strand.
AGACTCATGAGTTCCTCGCGGCTGGCGTGCATGAAATCAACGTCTTCGGGAAGCGGCTTGCGCAGCGTCTTGGCCATTGCCTCGACGCCACGGTCGGCCACAAGTCGCCTCCGGATCTCAGCCTCGATTTCCTGCTTGAGTCGATCGACGCGCGATTCGAACTCGTCCTTTTCGAGCCGCTCTTCAAGCGGGGTCAGCGGCTCAGGAGACTCCTCACGCGCCTGCGACATCAACTGCTCGAGCACGTTGTCGAGGTCAAGGTTGCGCAGGGTGCGGTAGAGGTAATAGGTGCCGCCGACCGGTCGACCGGGCTCCATCCCGGCGTATCGGGTCACTGCTTGGCGGGCGAGCGCTTTCATCATCGCCTCATCGCCCTTCTGGAGGGCTTTGAAGAGCATCTCGGCCATCTGCTCGGGGGTCAGCGCTTCTCCCCCGCCGCCACCGGTGCCAGCTCCGGCTGCCTCAGGATTGGCCGCGGTGTCGTCATCGTCGAGTTCGAGAGGCTCATCGGATCCGCCAAGGGCATATCCCGGTCCACGCAGTGAGAAATAGACCTCGAACACTGTCTCGAACGCCCGCCAGTGTGCGTTGTTCTTCACCAGCGTGGCGGCAAGGGCGTACTTGAACGCGTTTCTATCCTCGATCGGGATATGAATGATTGCCTGCATGGCGTCGAGGTTTTCGGTGAGGCTCACCGGGAGACCAGCAGCACGCAGTTCGACAATGAACCCGGTGAGAAGGTCAAGCATCGAGCCGTCGGACGACATCGTGGCAGTCATCAGCGAATCACGAGGTGCGCGGAACGCCGGGACGACGCTGGGTGGTGTCAGCGGAAAGTTCTTTCGTGGCTCGGGTTATGTCGCTCTGATACTTCAGAAGAATATTCAGCGTCTCGATTGCATCTGCTTCGGTGATCGAATCGACACCAAGCATGAGCAATGTGCGAGCCCAATCAATGGTCTCCGAGACTGAAGGCGACTTCTTGAGCTCAAGTTGTCGGATCGATCGAACAATTCGAGTGACCTGATCAGCCAAGCTGTCGGTGATCTCAGGCACTCTGGTGAGAACGATCTCCTTCTCACGCTCCATGTCGGGATAGTCGATATGGAGGAAAAGGCAACGACGCTTCAAAGCCTCAGAGAGCTCGCGGGTGTTGTTCGAGGTAAGGAACACCATAGGAATTTGTTTCGCCGTGATGGTGCCGAGTTCAGGGATCGAAACCTGATAATCGGAAAGAATCTCGAGGAGCAGAGCCTCGGTCTCAATCTCGACACGATCAACCTCGTCGATGAGCAACACAACCGGGTCATCGGATCGGATTGCCTCGAGCAGCGGTCGGGTGAGGAGAAACTCATCGGAGAAGATGTCGGTCTCGATGTCCTCCCAGGTCGACTCATTGTTTCGTTCGGCTTGGATGCGAAGAAGTTGCTTCTTGTAGTTCCACTCGTACAGCGCCTTGGATTCGTCCAACCCCTCGTAACACTGGAGACGGATGAGGCGGGCACCGAGGATTTCAGCCACCGACTTCGCCAACTGTGTCTTGCCAGTACCGGCTGGACCTTCGACCAAGATCGGCTTCCCGAGTCGGTCAGCAAGGAAAACCACACCGGCAATCGCATCGTCGGAGAGGTAGTCGACGTCGCGGAGTCGGGCACGGACGGAAGTGGGTGACTCGAATCGGAAATCCATTCGGTGGAACTTATCCCGCATCGGCGGACTGGCCCGATTCGGCGGCCCACAGACCGGAATCGGCAGCGGACCAGGCTCAGCCCCGAGTCTGACCATCTCCACGCACGATGAACTTCACGCAGGTCAGCTCACGCAGGCCCATCGGTCCGCGGGCATGAAGTTTCTGGGTGGAGATACCGATTTCGGCACCGAAGCCGAACTCCTCGCCGTCGACGAATCGGGTCGAGGCATTGACCAGAACCGCAGCAGCATCGACTTCAGCAGTGAAGCGGTCAGCCGTGGCCAGAGAGCGAGTAACGATGGCCTCGGAGTGCCCAGATCCGTAGGTGGCGATGTGATCGATGGCCTCATCAAGACCGCTGACGATTTTGACTGCCAAGCGGAGATCAAGGAATTCAGTGCTCCATGCCGCTTCATCGGCCGGAGTTGCCCCGGGAAGAAGTGCGGCGGCGAGGGGGTCAGCGATGAGCTCAACTCCTTCGAGGGCCTTTGCCGCGAGAGGCAGAAAGGCTTCGGCGACAGAGGCATGGACAAGCAATGTCTCAGCGGCGTTGCACACCGACGGCCGTTGGGTTTTGGCGTTGACAATGATGGCGACTGCCATCGCAAGATCGGCTTCGGCGTCGACATAGACGTGGCAGTTGCCGTCACCATCAATGACGTACGGAACGGTTGCGTTGTCGAGGATTGACCGGATGAGCGAGGGGCCGCCGCGCGGAATCAAACAGTCGACGTAGGCACGCTGGCGCATGAACTCAACCGCAGCCTCGCGGCTCACGTCCTCGACAAGGATGACGGAATCGGCGGGGAGACCAACCGAAGCGATCGCTTCGCGCAGGATTGATGCGATGACAATATTGGAGCGAATGGCCCCCGAAGAACCGCGTAGAAAAGCTGCGTTGCCTGATTTCAGGCAAAGACCTGCAGCGTCAGAGGTCACGTTGGGACGGTTCTCGTAAATGATCGCCACAACCCCGAGAGGGACCCTGACCCGCGTGATGCGAAGCCCGTTGGGCCGAACCCAACCGTCAAGCACCTCACCAACCGGATCGGGAAGATCAGCGACCTGCCGCAACCCTGCAGCCATCGAAGCCACCCGATCAGCATTCAGACGAAGACGATCAATCACAGTGGCCGAGACACCTTCAGACTCTGCCGCGGCAACATCAGCAGCGTTCGCGGCAAGCACCTCGTCGGTTCTTGCCACCAGCAGTGCGGCGCTGGCACGCAACGCGTCGTTCTTCTGGGAGGTCGGGGCATTTGCGAGCACTCTCGATGCCGCTTTTGCTCGGCGGCCGAGATCCGCTATTTGGGCGCCCATGGAACCTGGGGCGGAGGTCTCGCCCGTCGAGGCATCAGTATTCGGCAGAGTTGTCACGGTCATAGGGTAATCCGATCACTGCTCCAAGGACCGCTGAGCTGGTGCAACAGCGCACTACCGTTGGGGTGATGAGCCGACCCGCCGACGAGTCGGCTGCGCCGAGGAGCGAACGTCAGTTGCTGCGCTCAAGCGGCATCGTGGCGATCGGCACCGGCCTCAGCAGAATCACGGGCTTCATCCGCGTGGCTGTCATGGCGTATGCCATCGGTGCCACCGCTCTCGCCGAGGCCTACAACTTGGCAAACAACACGCCGAACCTTCTTTACGACCTCGTTCTCGGCGGAATCCTCTCCGCCACACTCGTGCCGGTCATCGTCGAGTACATGAACCGCGATGACGACGAGGCCATCAACGCTGTCGCCACCGTCATCTTTCTTGTGCTTCTTGCTGCGACCGCGGCTTCGATCGCCATGGCGCCGTTCATCATCGGACTATTCAACCTGAGTGCCTCCGCAGGTCAGGCAAAGACCCAAGCACTCGTCGCAGTGCCGCTGCTGATGCTGTTTCTCCCCCAGATTTTGTTCTACGGGCTGTCGAGTCTCGGCACTGCACTTCTCAATGCTCGACGCTCATTCGCTGTGCCGGCATTTGCTCCGGTGCTGAACAATCTCATCGTCATCGCACTCTTCCTCGCCCTTCCTCGCGTTGCCGGAGGTCACTCCCCCAGTTTCGACCAGGTCGCCCACGACAACGTTCTGCTCGCTTACATCGGTGCCGGGACAACTCTGGGCATCGTGGCGATGACAGCGGTGCTCTGGCCGGCAATGCGGGCCGCGGGCATCCGACTGCGGTGGAGGTTCCATCCTCGCCACCCAGCGGTCCGCGAGATCGGTCGACTTTCGGGCTGGACCCTTGGATATGTGATCAGCAACCTGCTGGCGTATGTGGTCATCCAGACGCTGGCCAACGGTGTCGACGGAGTCACTGAATACGCCTACGCCTACATCTTCTTCCAATTGCCCTATGGGCTCTGGACAGTGTCGGTGATGACCGCCTACACCCCGGAGATGGCGAGTGCCTGGGCGCGGGGTGAACTGGATGAACTGCGTGATCGATTCACCTCCGGATTCCGACTGCTTCCGATTGTCATCCTGCCGCTCACCGTCGGGCTTGCAGCGCTTGCCCATCCGGTCATTTCGGTAGTCCTTGAGCACGGGCGTTTCGATGCCGGATCAGCAGATCTCACCGCGAGAACGCTCATCGCATTCGCCGTCGGACTCCCTGCGTTTTCGCTCTACCTCTACGCAATGCGCGGCTTTTACGCTCTGCGGGATACCCGCACCCCGTTTCTCATCAATGTCGGAGAGAACCTCGCCAATGTGGTGTTTGGGGTTCTTCTGCTCGATCGGTTTGGTGTTGTTGGCCTGGCCGCGTCCTTTTCGATTGCCTATGCGCTGTTCTGCGTTGTTGCGCTCGTAATCCTCCAACGCCGAGTTGGGCGCATTTTCGACTCGCGAACGATCCGCAGTGTGGCGAAGCAGGCAACAGCGGCGCTGGCGATGATCACTGTGGTGGTGATTGGCGATCTGCTTCTACCGCTGAACGCCATTGCTCAGCTGCTCGTCGTTGGATCAGCTGGACTCACGACCTACGTCATTGCTCTTCTGCTGTTGCGATCAGAGGAAACGAACCAAGTCATCGCTCGCATCCGGCGCTGATCGCTAGAACCGATCTCTAGAACCAATCACTGACGCCGATCTCTGGTGCCGATCTCTGGCACAGAGAACTCCAATGGTTATTCGAACGACGCCATCGCTCTAGGTGAGTATCACGAGGTCGTCAGCGTGAACCAGAACGGTTGACGGGTCGGAAGGGAGATCGCTTGAACGAATCCTTACCAATCCCTTGGCGAAAACTTCGCCGGATTCATCCACGATTTCGACGGCGTCATCAGAGTCGAACTCTCCCGTGGCCTCGATGAGACCGGCACCAAGAAGCGAAACGCCACCACGTTCGAGAGCGACGCGAGCCCCGGCGTCCACGCGCAATGTGCCTGAGGCACCAATGGCGAAGGCGATCCACAACTTCCGTGCGGGCAACCGTCTCTCATGGGGAGCAACGACTGTTCCCACGCCGGGTACTGACGCGATGGCATCGGCGAGGACATGCTCACGCGTTGCAGCGGCAATGACTGTGCGAACGCCCGACCACGCGGCGATCTTCGCGGCGGCGAGTTTCGATGCCATTCCTCCGCTCCCGCCAGCAGTTCCGGGACCGCCGGCGATCGCCTCGAGTTCTTTATCGAACTCGACGATCTCCTCGATGAGGGTCGCCTCCGGATTCTGCTTAGGGTCCGCGGAAAGTAATCCGGGTGTGTCTGTGAGCAGCACCAGAAGATCTGCGCCAAGTAGCTGGGCAACAAGAGCTGAGAGACGATCGTTATCACCGAACCGAATCTCGTCATCAGCGATCGCATCATTCTCATTCACCACTGGCACAACACCGAGTTCAAGCAATCGCGTGAGCGTCCCTCGTGCCTGCAGATACTGACGGCGTTCCACGAAGTCGAGAGGGGCCAGCAGAACCTGACCAGGAACAATGTCGTGTCGAGCCAGTTCGGCGTCGTAGACCCCCATGAGACGGCTCTGACCGACTGCTGAGAGCGCCTGAAGAGTGACAGCGTCCCGCGGCCTCCGATCGCCGCCGAGTCCGAGCGCCGGCAGGCCCGCCCCGATAGCACCCGAGGTGACGATGACGACCGAATGGCCATCGGAGCGAAGATCTGCGACCTCGCTGCAGAGCTTGGCAATTGCGTCTCGCCGGATGCTGCCCTCAGCGTCAGTCAGCGATGACGTTCCGATCTTTGCTACAACGATCATCGCTCAGTCCTCCTCGAATTCGAAGTTGAGCCCACCGATCCGCACGATGTCACCCTCTGTGGCGCCGGCCCGAGCCAGCGCCTTGTCGACCCCAAGCTTCTTCAGCCGGCTTTGCGCGAAGTCCAAAGCTTCGAGGTTGGTGATATCCGAAAGCGCCACGGCGCGTTCAGCCTGACGTCCAACCACTCGGAAACTGCCATCGTCTTCACGTTCAACCCGGAAACCCTCAGCAGCAGGGCGGTGCACCACGAAACCATCCGGCTCGGGTTCGACGGAACGGGCGGCTCGCACTGCCGTGGCCATATGTCCGACGAGTCGACTCAGACCAGCGCCGGTAACCGCCGAGATACACAGATCAAGCACAAGACCATCCTCGGTTGTTGCACCAACCCCTTCGGCGGCAAAAACCTCGTAACTCGTTGCCAGATCAGCGCGGGAGCCAATGATGATCCGGGGGCGCTCAAGAAGCTCAGGGCGGTACGCGCCGAGTTCCTCAAGCAGGATTCGTGCCTGCTCGGCAGGAGACTCAGCGGTGGTACCTGTCTCACCACCGGCAAGATCGATGAGCAATACCAGTACACGAGCTCGTTCAATATGGCGAAGGAACCGGTGACCAAGGCCACGACCCTCACTGGCGCCTTCAATAAGTCCAGGAATGTCGGCGACGACAAATTCATCGCCGTCGTCGAGCCGGATAACACCGAGATTCGGCTCGAGTGTGGTGAATGGGTAATCGGCGATCTTTGGTTTGGCGGCCGAAATGCGGGAAATCAGAGTGGACTTCCCGACATTCGGAAACCCGACGAGGGCCACATCAGCCATAAGTTTCAGTTCGAGACTGAGCCAGTGCTCCTCACCGAGTTCACCCTGTTCGGCAAACGAGGGGGCACGCCGACGGTTGGAAAGGAACCTCGCATTGCCCTTCCCGCCGCGCCCACCCTCGGCCGCGAGCCAACGGTCGCCCATGTTCACCAGGTCGGCTAGCACCGTCCCATCCCGGTCGAGCACGACGGTGCCCTCAGGGACGTACACGAGCAGATCATCGCCACCAGCGCCGTGCTTTTTCTTACCCTGGCCGTGAGTTCCGTTGGGAGCGCGTCGATGGGGGTGGTCCTTGTAGGCGAGCAGTGACGCCACGTTGCGATCAGCGACAAGCCAAATGCTGCCGCCGGAGCCACCATCGCCCCCGTCAGGTCCACCCTTGGCAACATGAGCCTCGCGGCGGAACGCGACGCAACCAGCGCCTCCGTCACCACCTCTGACATTGATCTGACATTCGTCGACGAAACCTGACACTCTGCCCAGCCTAGGAGCAACTGGTCTCAGGTCCGCGATGGGTTCCCGAACTGCCCGGTTTCGATGCGCTGTCACAGCCCGTGAGCACACTTACACCATGGCGCAAAACTCCCCTTCTCAGAGCTCCGTTTCAAAGAGTTCCGTTTCAAAGAACTCCGTTGCAAAGGGCTCCCTTTCAAAGAACTCAGCAGAGAACCTCAGCGAGCGGGCCCTGACCTGGGCGTCCACCATGCACGCCCACGATGCCGGAACCATCCGTCATGCCCATCGCGACATCGGAGTTCGGCTCGGCCCGATTGGGGCACTTGACCGCTTCCAACGTGAAGATCGGGAGCACCAGCAACTCTCTGCCGGAGCAACCCTGTCCACAGGTGCAGGAGACCGGGCAATACCCGAAGACCCCGACCCATACCGCACTTGCTTCGAGCGTGACCGTGACCGAATCCTGCATGGGGCTACCGCGTTCCGGCGCTTGGCGGGCAAGACGCAGGTCTTCATCTTCCCGGACGACCATCAACGTACCCGTCTGACCCACGCACTTGAGGTTGCGCAGATCGCCGTCGCTCTCGCCCGCTCACTCGGCCTCAATGAAGCGCTCACCGAAGCCATCGCCCTCGGCCACGACTGCGGCCATGGCCCGGGTGGACATGCCAGCGAGGATGCATTCGCCCCATATCTCGCCGACGGCTTTGACCATGCCGTCTGGGGAGCCGAGGTCGTGCTTGCCCCGCTCAATCTCTGTGCAGAAACCCTTGACGGGATCCGCAACCACTCCTGGTCACGACCAACTCCATCCACCGTCGAAGGTGAAATCGTGAGTTGGGCGGATCGCATCGCTTACGTCTGTCACGACTTCGAGGACGCCATCAGGGCTGGAATTCTCACAGCTGACGCATTGCCCTCACCCGTCAAGCAGCTGTGCGGAACTGATCGCTCGGCATGGATCCGGGGGTTCATCTCCGGCGTGATCAACGGTTCAGTATCTGCCGGCCATATCGCCATGACCACCGATCTTGCCGAAGCACTCGCAGCCTTCCGAACCCTCAACTACGAGCGGATTTATCTCCGACCCGAATCGCTGCGTCAAGGCCGAGACGTTGTCGCAGTCCTTCAGGCGCTGGTTGAGCATTTCGCCGCCAACCCCCAACGGGTCCAGGGCCTCGAAAATGCCACCTTCAGCAGCGGCAGTTCTGAGGCACTCAAGGCTGCGGTCACCTATGTCGCTGGCATGACTGATCGTTTCGCCTGCGTCACAGCTGTTCAGGAACTCAGGTGGAACCCTGACGTGCTCCCCAGAGGTCTCGACGGTCGCTTCGCTCTCTGAGCACGTACCGAACTCGCCCAGTGCCTAGTGACCTAGTGGCCAACACGCGACAATGGCGGCCCGCAGGCCGCCATCTCGCAAACTGCGTTGGTCTGTTTGTTCAGCTAGCCGGCAGGATGTCGACAAGCTTGCGTCCCTGACGGGAACCAAACTTCACAGTGCCTTCAGTGAGTGCGAACAGAGTGTCATCGCCACCCTTGCCGACGTTTTCGCCGGGGTGAATACGAGTGCCACGCTGACGCACAAGGATCGTTCCGGCGGTCACTTCCTGGCCGTCATAGCGCTTCACGCCGAGGCGCTGGGCGTTTGAATCACGGCCGTTGCGGGTTGAGCCGCCACCTTTGGTTTTCGACATTGATCAGCCCTTCGAGATTCCGGTGATTTCAATGGTCGCGTAGTGCTGACGGTGACCCCAGCGACGGCGCTCATTGGCTTTATTCTTGTACGTGAAGCCAGTGATCTTCGGACCCTTCGCCTCACCCACGACTCGGGCGGTGACGGTGGCACCGGACAATTGGGCAGGCGTGGCAAGAACAGCATCGCCGTCAACAAGAAGAACGGGCGTGAGGGTGACCTCATCGGCATCGCCGAGGCGCTCGACCTCGAGACGCTCGCCTTCTTGGACTCGATATTGCTTACCACCGGTTTGGATCACGGCATACATAGGGGGGTTACCTTAGCGGACGGGCGGATAGGACAAAAACTGAGGTCAACTGAGCAGAGATCCATCGATGCTGACCCCACGACCCTCGCACTCAGGGCAATTTGAGGCAAAGGACTCAAGAAGCCCCTCCCCAATGCGCTTACGGGTCATTTCAACAAGGCCCAGCTCGGAGATATCGAACACCTGGGTGCGGGTCTTGTCCCGGGCGAGTGCGTCCCGGAAGACTCTAATGACATCGTCCCGATTCTTCTTGATCTCCATATCAATGAAGTCGATAACGATGATGCCACCGACATCGCGGAGACGCAGTTGCTTGGCGATCTCAGTCGCCGCCTCCAGATTGTTCCGGTAGACGGTCTCCTCAAGATTCGACGAGCCAACGTTCTTGCCGGTATTTACGTCGATCACCGTCAGCGCTTCGGTGTGCTCAATGATCAGCGAGCCGCCGGACGGGAGCCAGACCTTGCGATCAAGTGCTCGATGCAGTTGCTCGTGGACATGGTGACGTTCGAAAATCGATAGGGGTTCAACCGTGCGGTCGTAGTACTGGATCCGGTCAGCGAGAGCCGGCGAGATGCTTGAAACGTAATCGTGCACCTCGTTGTAAAGGGTCAGATCATCAATGATGACCCCCCTGTACTCATCGTTGAACTCCTCACGGATGACACGCAGCGCCATATCAGGTTCGCGATAGAGCAGCGCAGGAGCCTGCACACTGGCAGCCCGCTGTTCGATCTGCTCCCACTGCGACAGCAGGCGCCGGACATCGGCGGAGATCTCTTCAGAGGTAACTCCCTCGGCGGCGGTGCGCACGATCACTCCATGCTGCGGTGGCTTGACCTTGTCCAAGATCGAACGGAGTCGGCGACGTTCATCGTCAGGGAGACGTTTGGAGATGCCATAGGTCGTCGAGTTCGGGATCAACACCACAAACCGACCTGGCAACGACACTTCCTGAGTGAGTCGAGCACCCTTATGGGCGATGGGGTTCTTGGTGACCTGACAAAGGATTGGTTGCTTCGCTCGAAGAATCTGCTCGATTCGAGCGGCTCCCCCGCCTTCGATCTCATCGGCATCGAACTGCAGATCGCCCCGGTACAGCACTGCATTTTTCGGTGTGGAAATGTCGACGAATGCCGCCTCCATACCGGGCAGGACGTTTTGGACCTTCCCGAGATAGATATTGCCGTGAATCTGAGCAACATCATCGGCCGGCTTCGAGACGAAATGCTCGATCAGGGTTCGTCCCTCGAGTACTGCGATCTGGGTCGCTTCGGGACGGACACTTACCGTCATCAAATAGCGGCCAACAGGACGCCCATTTCGTTCGCGACCTCGCCGACGTTCAAGCGTCTCCTCGTCGAGCTGAGGCCCGTCGCCACCCAGGATCGCCTCAACGGGACGCTGTGAGCCAGCACCTCCGCGTGCTGCAGCCTGGTTCTGGCGCTGATTGCCGTTCTGACGGTTCTGGCCGTTCTGACGGTTCTGACCGTTCTGACCGTTCTGACGGTTCTGGCCACTCTCAGAGCTCTGGCCGCCCTGGCCACTTCCGCGACCCCGTCCGCCACGGCGACGGCGAGAACCGGAACGACTTACCGAACTCGGCTCACCAGAGCTGCCGTCCGCTGCTGCCGGAGCTGCTGCTGGAGCTGGAGTCGGTGCTGGACGACTGTCACCAATCTGTGGCCGTGCCGCGGCCGGAGGCTGCAGCGCGGGTTCCACCGAGCGAGGCGTCTGCGAAACCTCCGAGCCATTCTCTGAGTCTTCGCCCTCGGCGCGAGCACCTGCGGGACGGTTCCGGTTACGGCCGCCACGCGAACCGCGGCGACGACGTGACCCTGCAGAGCCGGGGGCCCCTGAAGTGGCGTCAGTAGCCCCTACGCCAGCGGCTGAATCGGGAGCAGAAGCTGGCCTCGGTTCGACCGGTCGTTCGCCGTTGGGTTCGGACACTGGAGTGTCGGACATCGTTTCGGTCCCTTCTCATGTGGCGCTCACGGAGGTGAGCACCATCGACGGCGCGCCCGGCGGAAGAGGCTCCCGCGTCGCGCCGTTGTCGGTGATGAACTGGTGAATCCTTCGGACCCGACCCTCTTCGAGAGGCGGATCGAATGCGGCCATCAATTCTGACGGACGCACGGAACGTGGCTGAGTGGCCAATTCCGCGTGCAGCATTGCGCCCACCGAAGATTCCTCGGTGGAAATGGCGTCGAGCACCTCAAGATGCACGATGCCAGGTCGGAGGTCGTCGGAGACAGGTCGGCCCTTACGTTCACGCACTACCGGGAGCGTTGAGGCGGACAGCACTCGAGCGACCGCTGTGACGAGTTCCTCGGCGGTTACACCAGGAACTTCGATCTGCCAGATACAGGAAGTTACAGACTCCTGCAGCGAGGGTTCAGAGCGATCAATGACTGCCACAGCATCGATATCGATGCCATCAGGCAGATGGGAAGACAGTTCGATAGGAAGCTGCTCGAGGTCAACCTCGGCGCTCTCTGGGTCGCGTAAGTCGAGGTCGAGGTACTCACCGAGCGACTCATGGCTGGTCGACAGCGCAAGCCCGAAGTGCATCTTGGGGCGAGGCGAGAAACCTTCGGTGCTGGCGATCGGAAGCCCGCTCGTGCGGAACGCTCGCTCCCAGCATCGAGCAACATCGCGATGGCTGGTGAACCGGACCTTGCCGAGCTTGCGATATCGGATACGAATCCTCATACCGGAACCCCAGTCGAGGAGCGCAGGTCGACCGGGACCCACGAACTGCTGAGATCTTGTCCGGTTCCCTGCGATCCACCAGCCGGCGGGGTCGCTGAAGCCACGATGTGCTCGATGGAGTACCCAGTGCACGCCCCACAGTCGTAGCAGGGAGTCCATCGACAGTCGGGAAGGCCGACCTCAGCGAGTGCGTCGCGCCAGTCTTGCCAGAGAAAGTCCTTGTGAAGACCAGCTGAGAGATGGTCCCAAGGAAGCGCCTCATCGACGGTGCGATGACGATGTGTGAACCAGTCGGGGTCAAGCTCGTGTTCGGCCATGGCCGAGAGCCAAAGGTCAAGATCGAATCGCTCGTTCCACTCCTGGAAGGTTCCACCATTGCGCCAGACCGTCTCCAGCACGTCGCCAACGCGCCGGTCGCCTCGGCTCATGATTCCCTCGACAAGCGTCGCCTTGGGGTCATGCCACTTGACCTGCACTCCATGCATTCGCCTGGTGGCGTCGCGAAGCAGGTTGATCTTTCGCTGCAATTCCTCGATGGTGTTCTGCCCGAACCACTGGAACGGCGTGAACGGCTTGGGGACGAACCCTCCAACGGAAACAGTGACGGAAGGACTCTTGGCGTACTTACGGCCGATCTCCACGCAGTTGCGAGCCAGTTCGGCAATTCCCAAGGTGTCTTCATCAGTCTCGGTAGGAAGGCCTGTAAGGAAGTACAGCTTGACTCGACGCCAGCCGTTGGCGAACGCAGCTTCCACAGCTGTGTAGAGGTCTTCCTCGCGAATGAGCTTGTTGATGACCTGTCGCATACGCCACGTGCCCGCTTCGGGAGCGAAGGTAAGACCGGCACGACGGCCGTGCTGGAGTTGCGTAGCGATTCCCACGCCAAATGCGTCGACACGGAGACTTGGCAACGCCACGGTGATTGCCGGGCCGTCCCCGCTGGCGCCGACGATGTCAGACACAAGAGACTCGATACCTGAGTAGTCGGCTGTGGACAATGAGGTCAGCGAAACTTCGTCGTACCCAGTTCGGCGAAGCCCATCGGCCACCATCGATCGCACCTGCTCGGCGGGTCGCTCGCGAACCGGTCGAGTGATCATTCCGGCCTGACAGAACCGGCATCCTCGGGTGCAGCCACGGAAAACCTCGACGTTGAGCCGATCATGAACCACCTCAGTGAGGGGAACGAGCTGGCTCTTGGGGTAGGGAAAATCTGCGAGATCGGCGATAGTGCGCTTTTCGACCAGATCAGGCACCCCACCCGAGACCGGCTCGAGGCCCATGAAATCGAATCCCGAGTACACAGGTCGGTACAGCGATGGGACATACACCCCACTGACTGCAGCCAACTCGCGAAGCACGATCTCGCGATCGCCGTCACTGCGAGCACCGCGCTTCCATGCACCGACCACTTCAGTGATCTCGGCCACTACCTCTTCGCCGTCACCAAGCACGACGATGTCGAGGAAATCTGCGATCGGTTCGGGGTTGTAGGTGCAATGCCCACCGGCCGCAATGAGTGGGTGATCTGCGCGCCGATCAGCGCTGCGAACTGGGACGCCAGCCAAATCCACCATGTTGATGAGATTGGTATAGGTCAACTCTGCCGAGAGATTGAAACCAATGAGGTCGAAATCAGAGGCCGCCCGGTGCGTGTCGACAGAAAAAAGTGGAATCGAACGCTCACGAAGCAGCGCTTCAAGGTCGTGCCATGGGGCATAGGTTCGCTCGGCGACACCGTCAGATCGCTCGTTGATGATCTCGTAAAGAATCTGGAGGCCCTGGTTCGGCAATCCGATCTCATAAGTATCGGGATAGGCCAATAACCACGCCACCTTGTCGGGTGCATGTTGAGGCTGCTGCGCGCCCCCCTCCATGCCGATGTAGCGAGCAGGTTTGGAGACACGGGCCAGCAGGGGTTCGATCTGGGGCCACAGGTCGGTCACCCTGACAAGCGTACCGGCCGGTGACCGTCTACCGGAACCGCCGCATATGGACGTTCAGGACCAGCCCAATCGCAGCAAACGTCGTGATCGTGGACGATCCACCGGCGCTCAGCAACAGCAGAGGGATTCCTGTGACCGGCATGATTCCCATGGCCATACCCACATTCTCGAAGATTGAGAACAGCAATACGGCCAGAACCCCCACGCAAAGCAGGGTTCCGAATTGGTCGCGAGCAATACGGGCTGTCCGCCAGATTCGGTGGCACAGCACGGCATAGATCAGCAACATAAGGCCGGCTCCGATGAATCCGAACTGCTCGGCCACAGCAGTGAAGATGAAATCGGTCTGCTGCTCCGGGACCGTTCCGAGACGAGTTTGCGCTCCCGAGAACAGCCCTTGTCCGGTGAGCTGACCATTGCCGATTGCCAATCGACTCTGCGCGATGTTGTACACCGCAGGGTTGCTGCGGTCATCGGGATTGGCAAATGCCGTCAGACGATCCTGTTGGTATTGCTTGATCACGGGTGAATTGAGAGCACCAACCACGCCTACGACTCCAACAATGGTCAGCACCACGATGTAGCGGGTCGGAAGTCCACCGATGAGCAGCATGGCCATCATGATCACGGTGAGAATCAGAACGAGTCCAAGATCGGGTTGCAGAAGAATCAACACCATCGGAAACGCGGACACGCCAAGAAGCGCAATCGTTCGACGGACATCGATGTCGCCACGGAATTCCGAGAGAAGAAAGGCAAGCACCGCTATGAGCGAAAGTTTGGCGAATTCAGCGGGTTGGAGTTGGAACGGGCCAACTGCAAACCAAGCCTGAGCACCATTCGATTGCGTGCCAAGCGGCGAAATCACCAGAAGAAGCATGACGTTGGTTATTGCGTAGAGGACCCAGGCCCAATCGTGCAGCTTTTGGTAGTCGACGATGGTGAACAATGCGAGAACCCCAGCACCAATGATTACGAACGTGGCTTGCTTGAAGAGATAGGTGTTCTGATAGTCCGGGCCCGGTCCGCGTGTCGCGCTGTAGACCATGACGACACCGATGATTGACAGTGCTGCAGTGCACGCGAGAATCACTGGGTCGAGGTGACGCCATGGCGAAGTCGGGTCGCGTCGGCTCATCCGCGAGGACCGTTTTGAAACGGAGGCTTGAATCATCAGTCTCGTGTTCCCTGCGTCGCACTCGAAACCTCAGTCAGCGGCTGCTGAGCCAGGAGTTCATAGACATGACGGACGACCTCGCCGGATGCTTCAGCGCCGAAGCCGGACTCTTCCATCACGGCAGCAACTGCATATCGGGGAGCGCCAAGCGGGGCGTATGACGCGAACAACGAGGTGTCGGCCTTGCCTTGAACCTGTGCGGTGCCGGTCTTCCCAACAACCTTGAATGTGGATTGATCGAAGCCCACAAATGCCGATGCGGCGGTACCAAGACCAGTGGTCACACCGGCGAGTCCCTGAACGATTGGGTCACGGACCTCCGGGGGTAGAGACACGGTTCGAACCACCACTGGGTCGATTGTGCGCAGGATTCCTCCCTCCTCCGTCGGAAGGGTGTTTGCACGAAGTACCCGCCATGCGACGTGAGGCTGGTACACCGTGCCGCCATTCGCGAACGCTGCGTAGGCACGAGCGATCTGAATCGGCGTTGCGGTGATCACGTATTGGCCAACAGCGAGCTGCACGTTGTCACCGGTAAACCAGTCGCCGTCGGGATACTGCTTTGGATACTTCTGGTGGAGAGCCTTCTTGTCGGCAGCTGTCCAGACATACCCAGCCGATTCATTCGGGAGATCGATCCCGGTTCGAGCGTTAAGTCCGTAGGCAGATGCTGCGTCTTGAATGTGAGTTGTTCCATCCATCCGGTCCCCAAGCCAGTAGAAGTACACATCAGAGGACACGGTGAGAGCCTGCGGTAGCGCGATGCCGCCGTTCTTCACTCCACCAGCGTTTGAGAACTCCCGCGGAGGGTTCCCGACTTTGTAGACACCCTCATCGTCGTAATAGGTGTTTCCGTTGATCAGACCATTCTCGATTGCTGCTGTGGCAGTGACCAATTTGAAGGTTGAACCAGGCGCGTACTGCCCGGAGATCGACCGATCAACGAGTGCGCTCACACCATTTTGATTGAGCAGCTCGTTGTATCGATCTTGGCTGATGCCACCAGCGAATTCGGCAGGATCAAATGTTGGATAGGTGGCGAGAGCAATCACACCCCCATCAACCGGATTGAGCGCAACGACCGAACCCGCTGGAGCTCTCCGGATCGTTCCATCGCGCTGAGGGCTACCCCTTAGAACGTCGAGCTTGTCCCGAAGCGCCTGTTCAGCCCGCATCTGCACGTCAATATCGAGGTGAAGCTGAACATCGCTACCGGGCTTTGGGGCGGCGTAATCGACTCGCCTGACAGGACGACCTTTGGAATCAACTTCGATGGTTTCGACGCCTGGGGTTCCACGGAGGTCCTGCTCGTAGGTCGCCTCAATCCCGGCAAGTCCAACAATTGAGTCCGAACCGTAGGTTTTCGTCGCGCCGGTCTCGGGATCAGTGCCCGCTGTCAGCGTCTTGAGACCATCAGCGGTGATGTGGCCCACATAACCGAGAACGTTTGCTGCGGCCATGCCATAGGGGTAGACACGCATTGACTGTCGGGTAACCGAGACACCTGGAAAGTCTGCGGAATGTTCGGAGAGATACACCATGACTTCTTGAGAAACATCACTCGCTACGGGTGCACCACGGAGCTGTTCAGACTGAGGAGCCGAGAGCCGACGCTGGACTGTGGCTGTTTTGATCGGAGCACCGAATCGTGTGAGTACATCGGCGATTGCGGACTCGTACGCATCCTTGTTCTTCACCTTGGCAAACACGGTGCGGTCCACTTCCACGACAAGCGATGTGCGGTTGTCGACCAGAATCTTGCCATTCGCATCAAGAATGCGGCCCCGAGGAGCCTCCACCGACAGCGTCCGGCGAGTCTGCGCACTTGCCTGCTCGACAAGCGTCGGCGCTTCCATGATCTGCAGATACCAAAGTCGGGCGAAGAGCGCGACGAAACACGCGACCACCAGAACGCCGAGCACGCTCATCCGGATACGCGGAGACGCTGTGTCCATGTCAGATCCACACAGGGACTGAGATAGTGCGCTTCACGATGGTCACGATGCGACCAGTCCAGCAGATCACTGCCATCGATGGAGGGCGGGGTTGAGGGAATTACTCGGAGACTCAGCCCAGTGAACCGCTCGCCGGCATGGGAGAACCAGCACCGCAGTAGATGCCGAGACGATCAGAAGTACCACCGGGAGGTGGCCATCAATCAAGCCAGCAACGCCGATGATCGAACCGACCACAACGAAGAAGAGGAGCCCGACGAAGGCCGAAACGAATCCAACGAGCATCGTGAGAGACCTGCCGCTGTGCACGATCAGCTTCTCCATCGATCCGGCAACCACTCCGGCGACGAGATAGGACAGCGCTCCGAGGCCGAACGGCGTCACCACCGTGAGGTCGAGTGCAATTCCTGCCGCAAATCCGACAATTGCACCTCGGCGCGGGCCAGCAACGAGCCCTGCAGTGACCGAGAGGGCGAGGAATGCGTCCATACCGACATCGTCGATGCGGGCATGCTGGAAAAGAAATTTCTGGAGCACCGTGACGGTTATGAGCATCAGGGCATAGCGAAATGCGGAACCCATTTCAGTTACGACGCTGCCTTCCACAGAACGACATCGGCGTAGGTGAGATCGCGTGTCGAAGCGAGGAGCGTGATATCGACTCGCGTCTGACGAGCTGCCTCATCAGGGCGCACACTGGTAATCGTTCCTACCGGAATATTCGGAGGGAACGAACTTCCACGTAGCCCCGCGGTCACGGCAATTTGACCGAGCTCCACGTTCTGACTGATATCGACGTTGGTGCCCTGGAGAACCTGCGGATTTCCTGATCCCTCAGCTACTCCCACTGCAGAAGTACCGATGACAAGAAAGCCAATCTTGAAACCGCCGCCTGAAATCAGTTCGACGGTCGATCGGTTCTCTCCAGCCAACCGAACTCTCCCTATCAACCCCTGACCGGTAATGACAGGCATCCCGTTTTGAATGCCGGCCGCTGTCCCCTTATCGAGTTCGATCGTGTCACCAAAATTTCCGGCTGTTCCTGCAACTACACGTGTATGCACAACGGGTGTGTCGCCAACAAACGGGATGCCAACAAGCTGCAGTAGTTCTTGGAGCTGCTGTGTCGCAACCGCCGACTGGGTGACCTCCCCACGAAGTCGGTCGTTCTCTTCCTGCAACCGCTGGTTTTCTTTCTCGGCATCGTTCTGTGAGAACGCCGCGTCCCACGCATTACTCAAAGGCCGAAATACCCACGAGGCAGCATCGCCAACCGGGGAAAGTCCCGATCCGACCGCGGACCGAAGGGAGTCGAGCGGGCCGAATCCACGGCCACTCAAGGTGAGCAGCGTTATTGCAGTGAGGACCAGCAGGATCACTGTCGAACGTGACCGGCCGGACGATCCTCGCGAGGCCACGACCCGAATTTCAGTTAATGGCCGAGGAGAACAAAACGCCCTTGAGCGCGTCGAACTCCTCGAGCGATTGACCGGAGCCGATGGCTACGGCGAAGAGCGGATTCGGTGCGACAAGAATGGGCATACCTGTCTCATGTTCGAGTCGAGCGGCCAAACCATGCAGGAGCGCTCCACCACCTGCGAGCACAATGCCTTGCTCCATGATGTCGGCGGCCAACTCAGGCGGCGTCTTGTCAAGGGTCACTTTGACGGCGTCGACGATGCCGGACACGGGCTCCTCAATTGCCTCCCGGATCTCCTCGGTGGTAGTCACGACGGTTTTGGGCAGCCCTGTGACAAGGTCGCGACCGCGGATCTCCGCGTGGAGCTCAACCTCAAGGGGCCACGCGGAACCCATAGCCATCTTGATCTCCTCGGCGGTTCGATCTCCTAGGGCGAGGCTGTACTGCTTCTTGATGTATTGAATGATTGCTTGATCAATGGCGTCGCCACCGACGCGCGCAGACTGAGAGGTAACCACGCCGCCAAGCGAGATCACTGCGACCTCGGTGGTTCCGCCGCCGATGTCAACGATCATGTTGCCCGTCGGTTCCTGCACCGGAAGTCCCGCACCGATAGCTGCGGCCATGGGCTCTTCGATGATGTATGCCGGCTTGCGAGCGCCGGCGAATTCAGCAGCCTCTTGCACGGCGCGCTGCTCGACCGCTGTGATGCCCGACGGCACGCAGATGACCATTCGTGGCTTCGCCCATCGCGAGGTGTGCACCTGCTGGATGAAATACCGAAGCATCTTCTCGCAGATCTCAAAATCCGCGATGACTCCGTCCTTGAGGGGCCGAATAGCCTGAATATGCGCCGGCGTTCGACCGATCATGCGCTTCGCTGCCGAACCGACGGCAACAGGCCGCCCGTCCTTGACATTGATGGCAACTACGGACGGCTCGTTAAGGACGATGCCTTCGCCGCGTACATAAATCAGGGTATTTGCCGTCCCGAGATCGACTGCCATATCGCGGCCCATCAGCCCAGGGAACTGCGCACGCGACGTGAGAGCCCCAAGTGTCGAGCGGAAGCTTGCAGCCATGATCGGTGAACCTCCCACTGGAACTCGGGCCCGTGGGGCGGCACAGCATGCAGCACACGAGCGAGGTGATGGCGGGGGCCGACAGGATCTGCGATCGGCCGGGTCGCCGGGGAGTGAACGCTAGCGTTTCGTAACAGAAACGCAAAACGGTTCAGCCGAAGAAAATACGAATTTCCCGATCCGCAGCCTCTTGGCTGTCAGAACCGTGAATCAGGTTCTCAGTGAAGAGAATTCCGAGGTCGCCACGAATCGTTCCGGGGGCGGCATCACGGGGGTTCGTCGACCCCATCATGGTGCGGACCACCTTCCATGTGTCCTCTGGGCCTTCAACGATGAGAATCATGGCAGGACCACGGGTGATGAAATCGACCAACTCACCAAAAAACGGCTTCTCAGCGTGCTCGGCGTAATGCACACCAGCAGTCTCCGCAGTAATGGTTCTCAACTCGGCGGCCACGACGCTCAGATTCCGACGTTCGAAACGGGAGATGATCTCTCCGACCAAGCCACGTTCAACAGCATCGGGTTTGCAGATAACAAGAGTGCGGTCCATGGGTAAAGACGCTAGACCACGACTCACCGACGGAGCGATTCCATCGCAGTTCGTGCCGCTCCGGCCACGTACAGCGAACCTGCGATGAGAACGGCGTCGTCGTCAGTGGAGATCGAGACTGCGCGGGCGACGGCTGTAGCGACATCGTCGATCGATTCCGTGAGCACCCCCATCGCTCGAGACACTGCGGCAATGTCTGATGCCGGGACTGCACGGGGGCTATCGGGGGTGCATGCGATGATCAGATCCATACTGCGAGCGCCAATCTGCTCCAGCATTTCGACAACATCACGTCCGCCGAGCATTCCGACCACCAGCACCCGGCGACCAGCGATATCAAACTCTTCTTCGAGGGTCCGTGCCGCCGCCAGCGCACCCTGAGGATTGTGTGCTCCGTCGATGATCACGAGAGGCGCATGGGAAACCACCTCGAAGCGTCCTGGCGATGTCACGCCGGCGAAAGCACTGTGCACAATGTCTTCGTCGAGCGAACGACCGAAGAAGGCCTCGACCGCCGCGAGGGCACACGACGCATTCAACGACTGATGCCGGCCGTGGAGCGGCAGGTAGATATCTGAGGTCATGCCATTTGGTGTGCGCACGTCGAGTAGGTGCCCACCAAGCGCGGTTTGATCGCTGGCAAGGTCAAAATCCACACCGCGGACCCACATCTCGGCCGGACCTTCAGCTTCGAAGGCACCAAGCAACGATTGATCAGGCTCCCCCACCACTGCGAAGGATTCCGGCTTGATGATGCCCGCCTTCTCCGAGGCAATCGCTCCACGCCAGTCGCCAACCCCATCAGTGTGGTCACGCCCGATGTTGGTGATCACCGCAACACCGGCGTCGCAGACGTTGGTGGCGTCGTAGCGGCCCAGCAGGCCGACTTCGACAACGGCAACATCGACAGCACACTCAGCGAACCACAGCAGTGCTCCCGCCGTGAGAAGTTCGAAATAGGAGGGCTCGATTCCAGCCAGAGGCGCCAATCTCGCAAGCTCGGTAACAACTGACGCGAATTCATCGTCACCAATGGGCTCGCCGTTCCATGCAATTCGCTCGTTGATGCGCTGCAGGTGTGGGCTCGAATAGGTACCGACCGAGAGTCCCGTCTCGGCAAGCAGCGAGGTGATCATCCGCGATGTCGAACCCTTCCCGTTGGTCCCAGTGACGTGGATGACCTTGAAAGACTTCTGGGGATCGCCCAGAACATCAACGAGCGCCCGCATCTGATCCAACGACAATCCATGAATGGACCCCGCCGATGCCTCGAGATTGATATGCCGGTCGAGGAACCGGAGTGACTCGATGTAATTCACTGCGGGCAGTGCCCCGCTGGCCGAATCGTCGCCCTCACGATGCAGCGCGACGCGGCTTGGCGGTTTTGGTCTCGGTCACCCGAGGAACGAGGGTCGGGTTGACCTGCTCAAGAACTACCGCCGCATCAACAATCACCTTGCCGATGTCTTCGCGACCTGGAAGGTCGTACATAACCCCGAGCAGCACCTCTTCGAGAATGGCACGAAGACCACGTGCTCCGGTCCCGCGCAACAGCGCCTGATCGGCGATGGCAAGAAGAGCGTCCTCGGTGAACTCGAGTTCGACATCTTCGAATTCGAAAACCTTCTTGTACTGCTTCACCAAGGCGTTGCGAGGCTCAACGAGAATCTCAACGAGTGCGTCGCGATCCAGATTGGCCACGGCGCCGATGACTGGAAGGCGACCAATGAACTCAGGGATGAGACCGAACTTGAGCAGATCCTCGGGGAGCACGCTCGTATAGAGCTTGCCAAGATCCTTGGTTTCAGTTCGCAATTCAGCGGAGAAGCCAATCCCCTTCTTGCCGATACGACTCTCGATCATCTTGTCGATGCCGGCGAACGCTCCACCGCAGATGAACAGGATGTTCGTCGTGTCGATCTGGATAAATTCTTGATGCGGATGCTTCCGGCCGCCTTGCGGAGGAACCGAGGCTGTTGTGCCTTCAAGAATCTTGAGTAGAGCCTGCTGCACGCCCTCGCCGGACACATCGCGGGTGATCGAAGGGTTCTCGGCCTTGCGAGCGATCTTGTCGATCTCGTCGATGTAGATGATGCCCGTCTCAGCCTTTTTCACGTCGTAGTCGGCAGCCTGGATCAACTTGAGCAGGATGTTCTCAACATCCTCTCCGACATAGCCAGCCTCGGTAAGTGCGGTGGCATCGGCGATGGCGAAGGGCACGTTCAAAATCCGCGCCAGGGTCTGAGCCAAAAGGGTTTTGCCGCAGCCTGTCGGGCCAATCAACAAAATGTTGGACTTCGCCAACTCCACGTCGGTATGGGCGGTGGCCCCGAACTGCACACGCTTGTAGTGGTTGTAAACCGCGACGGACAGAATCCGCTTGGCTTGTTCTTGACCGACGATGTAGTCGTTGAGGAATTCGAAAATCTCTCGAGGCTTCGGAAGGTCGCCGAACTCGAGATCTGAGCTCTCCGAAAGCTCCTCCTCGATGATCTCGTTGCAGAGGTCGATGCACTCGTCGCAGATGTACACACCTGGACCGGCAATGAGCTTTTTCACCTGCTTCTGGGACTTGCCGCAGAAGGAACACTTCAGCAGCTCGCCACCATCTCCGAACTTCGCCACGATGTGCTCCGATGTCAGGGGGTTGAGCGGATCAGCTCACTGCGGTGATTGGGCCACTGGTATCTGCCAGCTGACGGGTGGAGATCACCTCATCGATGATCCCGTACTCCTTTGCCTCTTCTGCAGACATTACAAAGTCGCGGTCGGTATCGCGGTGGATCTTCTCTTGAGTCTGGCCGGTGTGCTCCGAAAGAAGCTCTTCGAGGAGGCTGCGCATCCGAAGGATTTCTTTAGCCGCAAGCTCGATATCAGTTGCCTGACCCTGTGCGCCGGCATAGGGCTGGTGGATCAGAACCCTCGCGTGCGGGAGGGCGAGCCGCTTCCCTGGGGTACCAGCAGCAAGCAGAACGGCGGCGGCAGATGCTGCCTGACCGAAGCAGATCGTCATGATGTCAGGCTTGACGAATTGCATCGTGTCGTAAATGGCGAAGAGTGCAGTGATGTCCCCGCCGGGTGAATTGATGTAGATGTTGATGTCCTTGTCGGGGCTTTCCGACTCGAGATGCAAAAGCTGCGCGCAGATCAGGTTGGCGACCGTGTCATCGATCGGTGTGCCCAAGAAGATGATGTTTTCCTTGAGCAGACGAGAGTAAAGGTCGGCCTGAATGGTCTGGCCACGGCTGGTCTCATAGAGAACTGCTGGGTTCGGGATGTAGTTGCTGATCTGAAGACCGCTAAGGCCAGTTGACTCGTTCATCGCTGCTACCCCTCCTCGGTGGGGGTTGACGCCTCGGCCTCGGCCTCGGCGGTATCGGAATCGATGATGTCGTTAAGAAAATCTTCGTCCTCGTCAAGGGCGAGTTCAGCGAAAGCAATGACAGCACCCGACTCGTCAACGATGGTGACCGATTCGGTGAGCCAATCAAGCGCCTTGCGCTTGGTAATATCAGTGCGCAATGCCGGAATGTGACCAGCCTCGGTGAGCTGCGTCCTCACAACTTCAGCGTCCTGCTCGACACGCTGAGCGACGGCATCGAACTCAAGCTCGAGATCTTCCTCAGCTGCCTCGATCGACTCGGCGACGGCGACAGCTCGCAGCGCAAGGTCGACACGAGCAGAACGCTCGGCGGTCTGGCGAAGATCGGCGATGAACTGATCTGGCTCTGTACCTGAGAACTGCAGCCACTGATCGAGCGAGAGGCCCTGGGCCTCAAGTCGCATCGCCATATCCTGCAGACGCTCCTGCATCTCGGCTGCGACAAGTTGCTCAGGGATCTCATCGGCTACGAGCTCGGCGAGCGCCTCGCCGATTTTCTCGCGCACAGCCATCTGGCTCTGAGCCCGCTTGACCTGCGTCATGCGTCGGACAAGGTCCTCACGCCACTGCGCGATCGTCTCGAACTCTGAGGCTTCGGTGGCGAGCTTGTCGTCAAGATCTGGGAGAACTTTCGATTTGACCTCCGTCACTGTGACTTCGAAGTGCAGCGGATCCTCGCCCTCCTCTGCGTTGGGATGGGGAGCATCGAATGAACGGGTATCACCAGCCGACGTGCCGGCGAGTTGCTCGTCGAGCGCGGGCACGATGGCGCCGGATCCGACTTCGTACAGATACGCACTGGCGACCAGACCTTCGAGAACCTCGCCGTTTTGGCTGCCCTCGATGTCGATGGTGACGTAATCGCCCTCCGCAGCGCTGCGCTCGACAACCTCAAGCTCCGCGTATTGGTTCCGAACCCGCTCGAACTGTTCGTCGATCTCGTCATCGCCAACGGTGGGAGACGGAACCGTGATGCTCAGAGCCCGATAGCCATCAAGCGTGATGATCGGGCGAACCTCGACAACGGCCTCGAAGACAACCGGGCCGGATTCCTCACCCGAAGTGATGCTGATTTCCGGCGGCGCAATGACGTCGACCTCATGATCACGAACAGCGTCGGAGTAATACTCGGGCAGCGCATCGTTGAGCGCCTGGGAGCGACCAGCCGCTGAACCGAGGCGGGTTTCAAGGAGGCGCCGGGGAGCCTTGCCGGGCCGGAAGCCGGGCATACGCACCTCTTGCGCGATCTTGCGGAACGCCGCATCGACAGCCTTCTCGAACTCCTGCTCATCAATCTCGATGGACAGCTTGACTTTGTTGCCTTCTTGGGGCTCGACAGTTGCTTTCACAGACCGGCGAGTGTACCGGTGCTCGGCGACACCCGGTGCACCGGGCGGTCAGTGGGCGGCCAGTGGACAGGGACCCGGCAATGACCACGTAATTCTTTGCATCCCAACCGGCACTAGCATCTCATCTACGGGGAATGGCGCAGCTTGGTAGCGCGCCTGCTTTGGGAGCAGGAGGCCGGGAGTTCGAATCTCCCTTCCCCGACCATCTCAGCAGTAGCATGCGACGGATTTCACAAGGGCGATCAGCAGGCACGAGCAAAAGGGGTCACCATGACCGAGTCCGAGACCATGTCCGACACGAAGAGCGATGCCTTCTCCGGATCCGATCGTCCCACGGTGGGTACCTATGTCCGCTGGTTCGCCGCCGCGCTCTCCGTTGCGTCAGCAGCCATTCACTATGGCTATGCCCCTCATCATCTTCAGGATGACTGGGCTCATGGCTGGTTCTTCGTACTCATCGCCACTGCGCAACTTGGGTTTGCGTTCCTCGTTGTCACCCGACCCAGCCGCTTGCTCTGGGCTCTAGCTGCGCTGCTCAATATCGGCATCATTGGAACCTGGGTCGTGTCACGCACAGCGGGACTTCCGTTCGGGCCACAGGCGCTTCGCAAAGAGGCCGTGGGAACTGCAGATGTGGTTTCCACCATTCTCGAGGTCGCTGTCGTCCTCCTTGCAGTCGTCGCCATTTTCGCCCCCAAGCTCATGAATCGTGAACTACGAGATTCGTTGGGTGCGCGTTTCACCACTGGTGCACTGAGCGGCATTGCCCTTGCCGCCGCATTCGTCATGCTCACGCCCACGTACACCAACGCGCACGCAGCCGGCGGCCACACCCATGCCGCGGCCGGAGTTCTCACTGGGAACACGCCCTGTGAACAGTCCGGAGCTGCCGCGTCGCCTGGCCAGGAGAACACCGACGCTGAAGGACACAGCCATCGCGGGCCCACCGCTCAGCAGCCGGTATCGGAAGCCGACCGTGAAACCCTCGTCACTCAGCAGCAGCAGGCTCGCCAGGTCGCACTTACCTATCCAACGGTCGCCGACGCTGAAGCCGCCGGCTACCGCTTGTCCACCGTGTACGTCTCATGCATCGGGGCGCATTACACCAACACCAAGTTGGCATCTCGCTTTGATCCGGCCCATCCCTCCGAGCTGCTCTACGACGGCACGAACCCTGACTCGAAGATCGTCGGACTGAGCTTCCTGGTATGGCATCCGAATGGCCCGCCGGAGGGATTCGCCGGACCGAATGATTCATGGCACCAGCACAACTTCAACGGCGGCCTCTGCTTGAAGGGCGGCGTCGTTGTCGGCGCAGAGGCTCTTTCCGACGCTGAATGCGCAGCTCGCGGAGGAGCGAAAATGGGACTCCAAGATATTTGGATGGTGCACGACTGGGTCGTTCCGGGTTGGGAATGCTCATGGGGAGTATTCGCCGGCGAATGTCCCGAACTTGGTGGCGTCACCGGTGGCACTGCTTGGGACACGCAGGATGGCAACACCAAGGATCCGCTTCAGGCTCTCGGCAGCTGAGCCCGTTCGCGGGCCGAGCGGCCTGCGGTACGCTCTCCAACGGTCGTTCGCTCCGTACGCATTCGACCAACACCTTTGCGGGTGTAGCTCAATGGCTAGAGCGCCGTCCTTCCAAGTCGGATACGCGGGTTCGACTCCCGTCACCCGCTCCATTCATCCCACCGATTCGCACCGACCGCTCAGAGGTCGTGCCAGCGACTCGCCGGCTTCATCGGCACCAGACACCGCCGCATGCTCGCTAGCCTCGGCCCGTGCGAGTGACGTCTTTGGGCCATGCAGGAATGTTGATCGAAGCTGATGACGGTTCCATCGTCTGCGATCCGTGGTTCCTGCCGCAGTTCTTCGGCTCCTGGTTCGTCTTCCCCCGCAACGATCAATTGGACAGCACACTTCTGAGCCGTGTGTGCGCGCCCGATTTCCTCTTCATCTCCCATATCCATGCAGATCATCTCGACGAGCAGTGGCTACTGGAGAACATGGACAAGGGGGTCACCGTCCTGCTTCCGGACTTCCCCACCGGTGAACTCGAGCGAACCCTTCGCAACCTCGGATTCAGCCATTTTCTCCACACCACCGATCAGCAGGAGATCACCCTTCGTGGGAGCCTGGTCGTTGCCATACATACCGAAACAAGCATCACTGATGGTCCCGGGGGCGACTCTGCCATCGTCGTGAGCGATGGTTCTGCGCGCATCGTGAACCAAAACGACTGTCGGACCAACGACCTTGGCGCACTTCGTCAGCACGGTCCCGTCGACCTTCATTGGCTTCAATACAGCGGGGCTATCTGGTATCCAATGGTCTACGAGGAGTCTCCCGAGCAGATGCGGGAGCTCGTCGATGCGAAGGTGGCCAGCCAGACCACGCGAGCAATGCGCTACGTGGAATCAATCGATGCCACCGCCGTTGTTCCCAGCGCCGGCCCGCCATGCTTCCTTGATCCGGACCTCTTCGGGTTCAACATGATCACTGGCGAAGAGTTGACGATCTTCAGCGATCAGCCCCGCTTTCTTGATGCACTCAGCAAGGCTGACCGCAACGGCATTCTCGCCATTCCCGGAACCACGATCACGATCGACTCCGGAGCGCTCAGGATCGACCACTCCTTGCCCCCCGCTGAGATCGACGCGATCTTCGCCGAGAAGGAGCAGTACCTGCGCTGTTACCAGCAGGACTGGACGCCGTGGCTCGATGCTCACCGAGCGACCTGGCTCCCGGCTACACCCGAGCTCCTTGCCACAGTGAGTAGCTGGTGGGAGCCGCTTATGGTCGCGGCGCCAACTGTCTGCGACGCGATCGGAGCATGTGTTTTGCTACGCCTCGGCGATCTCAACATCATTCTCGACTTTCCTGCTCGCCAGGTGCGCCAGTGGCAGGGTGAGCCCGCTCCGTTCCGCTTCGAGATCCAACGAGAACTCGTCGAGACAGTCGTTGCTCGCCGAGCGCACGATTGGAGCAACGCGCTTTTCCTTTCCTGCAGATTCACTGCGTGGCGAGAAGGCCCCTTCAACGAATACGTCTACAACTTCTTCAAATCCCTCTCCGAGGAACGAATGGTGCGCACCGAGGCCGAAGCGAAACGAAAGCTCGACCCTGATCGGGGCGGGATCGCAGACGAAACCATCATCATCGGAGGCTACGAACTGCAACGCACCTGTCCGCATCGAGCCGCCGACCTCACGGTGTTCGGCGAAATCAGCGGAGATGACCTCGTCTGCACGCTGCACGGTTGGCGCTTCGACCTCGCCACAGGTGTCTGCCGCAATGCTGATGATCGATCGCTTCGGATTCGGCCCTGTCCTCAGCCCGACTGAAAATTACAAAGCTTCAGATCTATCGACCTGCGTGACGAGACTGAGCAGCGCTCATAGCCGCAGCAACTGATCGATCGAGATGCAGCCATCGAGAGTCGAGCCACTCAACAAAGTGTTCGCCTTCGGGAATCGTTTTACGGTCCTGTAGTTCAAACACCACCTGGGCACGCACTGGACCGGCCGCAAGCCGGCGACGAATGCGCGAAAACGTGTCGAGGCCATCGAAACCGATATGCCACATGAGCGCGAGTTCCGCGTCCGCTGCAGCATCGAGAAGCGCCCGCGCTCCGGCTGGCTTGGGTGGCAGAAGGTGCTGCAAACCTTCCAGCCGATCTGAACGCTGCGGATCGCGGCGACGAATTCGATCTATCGAACTCACACGTTTCGAGTCGTTTGCTCGCGTCCCTTCCGGGAAAATAACAGCAACGTCAGTGGGCTCGAGATCAACGGCAAGAGTGGCGATCCCTTCGAGTTCACGCGCTACTGCTGCGCTGGAGCGGTCAACGAAGTAGTTCGGCAGCCGCCGACCCACAATGTCGAGACAGGGGTCGAACGACAGTTCCTTCTTCAGCACATAGCGCGGAGTCCGTTTGGCGAGAGAGCCGAGTGCCCAGGCGCTCACGAGTGCATCTCCGAGACTGGCATGACGGCCGAACACAACAAGCGGGCCGGTTCCAAACGTGTCGGCTCCTCGTACTTCGATGATGAATCCACAGGTCAACCGCAGCGATCCAATGAGTCGTGCCGCCCACCAACGTTGCAGCGCATAGTTGGCTCGTCGATTACATGACTGCCCCACACACCAAAAGACAACGCTCGCAATCACTCCAGCAAGCTCCAGCCAACTCCACAGCAAGGCGAACGCAAGCAAGCGAACCGTTGGCAACCTGAAACGACCCTCAACGAGGTCGACGAAGGCGGCGATCGGAACCCACAACGGCAGCAAACCAAGAAGAAGCACAGCAGCGAGGCCCACCCCGCCGATCGTCACCGGACGCCGCAACCATGCGCTTGACATATGGCGACAGTAGTTGCAGTCCCCCCTTTTGCGTGACCTTCCGGCGTTTGGCGAGGTACCGTAAACTCGCAGTCAACAAATGGGGGGAACTATGACAGACACTGAGATTCTTGCCACCAAAGATCCGGGGCAGCGACTCGGCGCCATGCGCCACTCCCTTCCCGACTCAATCGTTCAGGTCGGACCTGTGACGCATCTGGCCGCAGAGCGCGAGCGACTCGCCGCGCTGAATTGGAACCACTTCACGGTCAACCAGTTGGGTTCCACCATCGGCGCTGAACTGATCGGCGTTGATCTCCGCGACGACCTCTCTGATGAGGTGATTGCGGAGATTCGCCAGGCACTCTTCGAGTTCAAAGTGATCTTTTTCAGGGATCAGCCGTTGAACCCCGACCAGCATGTTGCCTTCGCTGCACGTTTCGGAGAGCTTGAAATACACCCGTTTATTCCATCCAATACCGGCCGCCCCGAACTTGTCCGCTTCGAGAAGTCCGCCGAAACCGGCGGCTACGAGAATCTGTGGCATCACGATGTCACCTGGCGTTCCAGTCCATCCATGGGAGCGGTACTGCATGCTTTGGAAGTGCCACCAGTCGGCGGGGACACCCTCTTCTGCGACATGTACGCCGCATATGAAGGCTTGCCCGACGATGTCAAAGAACTCATTGAAGGACGCACCGCGATGCACGATTTCGTGAGGGCGTTTGGGGCGCAGGTTCCCGCCGAACGCAAACAAGAGATGCGCGAGATGTATCCGATGGTCGAGCATCCAATCGTTGTCACCCATGCCGACACTGGTCGACGACACCTCTACGTGAATCGAGTGTTCACCTCTCATATCGTCGGCATGGACAAGTCCGAATCCGATGAGTTACTCGATCTGCTGTGCTATCAGGCAGAGACCGTGGAGTATCAGGTGCGATTCAGTTGGCGGAAGGATTCGGTCGCGTTTTGGGACAACAGAGGGGCCCAGCACTATGCCTCGAGCGACTATTGGCCCCAGCGCAGAGTGATGGAGCGAGCCAGCGTTATGGGCGGAACCCCGCTCGCGTAATCATCGACGACGCAACGTCACAGTCCGTGACTGGCGGTGTCCACAAGGGACACCTCTTCAGGTGCAAGGGCAAGTTGTTCCCGTACCCGACGACCCGGTATGAGGGCTACGACAATGACCCCCAGCACCATGATCGGAACGGCCACCCGAAATGCCGTGCTGAGTCCGGTCGCGAATGACTCCTGCAACTGAACCCGAACATCGGTAGCGAGTGAAGCCACCCGGCCCGGCGTCCCTTGAATGTCAGCCACAGCGAATCCAGGAACCCGACGATGCACCTCAGCGATAAGGGTTGAGGTGAATACGCTGCCGAGGATCGCCACACCAAGCGAACTACCCATCACGCGGGCAAGCATGACCGTGGAGGTAGCGACCCCCATATCGCTCGCTCGCGAGAACCGCTGGACCACGTAAAGCAGTGTCTGCATCACGCAGCCCACACCTAAGCCAGCGAGCATGCCGTAAGCCATCACAGTTGTTGCTGAGGTGGTCACCGAGATTGTGCTGAGCAGGAAGAAGCCGACTGCTTCGCACACCATGCCGAACAATGGAATGACCTTGTGTCCTCCGAATCGGTCGGCGATTTGCCCGGCGAACAGTGTCGAAGCGGCGCAGGTAAGGGCGAATGGTGCAAGCAAAAGACCGGAGTTCTGGGCATTGAACCCGGCGACAGCTTGGAAAAACAACGGCGGGTAAATGATCCCGCAGGTGAAGGCAACCCCCGAGATCAGGTTGGCGAGCGTGGACAGTGAGGTCACCCGGCTTTTGAGAATGCGCAACGGCAGCAGCGGCTCAGACGCCCGAGATTCCCACCACAAAAATCCAACGCCGAGCGAGATGAATGCAGCAAGGAGGACGAGGATCCGAGGAGAAGTCCATGAGGCGTCGCTCCCCCGCCCACTGAGCGCGAGCAACAAACTCGAGATACTGAGCGCCAGCATGATGGCGCCTGCGTAATCAACTCGATGCTTAACCCGAACGCCAATGATCGGTGTGGTGGAAATGAGGGCGAGACACAGCAGGCCACTGGGCACATTGACAAGGAAAGCGAACCGCCAGGTGAAGTGGTCGACGAAGAAGCCGCCGGCGAAGGGTCCGATCACGCTCGTTCCAGCAAAGACCAAGCCCGTGTACCCGAGGTAGCGACCGAGGCGATCGCTAGGAACGAGATCGGCCACCAGTGCCATAGCAATTCCTGTGATGCCTCCAGCCCCAACACCCTGCAGGACCCGAAACGCGATCAGCATGGTCATCGACTGGGCGAGACCACACAGGACAGAGGCGACAAGGAAGATCGAAATGGCGATCGCGAACATGCGTCGCCGTCCGTAGATGTCGCCAAGCTTCCCGAACACCGCCATGATCGAAACCTGCGCCACCAGGTAACTCGTAGTGAGCCACGGCAGCAATGACACGTTTCCAAGATCGCCAATGATGGTTGGGGCCGCAGTGGCCACAATGGAAGCATCGAGACCCGACAACGTGGCACCGAGAAGGATGCCGAAGAACACGATGATGATTCGTCGATTTGAGATCGGTGCGTTGGTGGGCGCGCTTGACGCGATGTCGGCTGTCACGAATCGGACTGGCCGGAAGGACGCGCATGTCGCGCATCGCGTCGCGCAGCATCGGCCGCGTTGTGTTTCTTCATGGTTCCAAGCGGATCGGCTTTGAATGATTCAACCGAGGCCTGATGGCCTGCAAGCGCTTGAAACTCCGAACCGGCCCGGATGGCCGAGCGCACACCCATAATTTCTGCCTGCCGATGGACGAGTCGCTTGTTAATCGACATGAGGTCACTTGCGGTTCCGGCGATGGTTTCGGCCACGGCAAGAACCTCACCATCAAGCTGATCGACAGGGAACGACCGGTTGGCCCATCCAATAGCGACTGCCTCGGGGCCCAACATCTCGCCACCAGTAAGCATGATCTCCATGGCGCGCCGCATGCCAAGCAATGGGGCGTGGTACTGCCAATCCGGCGGCGAGGCCACGCGAACAATGGGATAGCTGATGCGGGCATCGTCGGCCACGTACACAAGGTCGCAGGCCTGCACTAGTTCAGTCGCGCCAGCAATTGCGTAGCCATGCACCTGCGCGATGACTGGTTTGGCAAGATCCCAAAACGAGAACCAGTTCTGGGTGACCTGTCTCGCCCACGCTCCGTCACCAGGGGCCGTATGGAATGGGGGTTTGGCCATAAGGTCACCGGCGAGGTCGTAGCCCGCCGAGAAACACGCACCCGACCCACGAATGACGCTCACCCGCACATCGTCATCGAAATCGTTGCTCTCAAGAACCTCGAGCAATTCTGATCGCATCGTGGTGGAAATGGCGTTGCGCTTGTCGGCCCGATCAAGAGTGATTCGACAGACACCCTCAGAAGGATGATCAACAAGAATCGTTTCGTAGGTGGTCATGAGTGCTCCTCAATGGTGTCTCGCGTACCTGCCAGTTCGGCGACGAGTTGGAGACCTTCATCGGTCTCGCTTCGCACGATGAGACCGGTCAGACCCTGCCGGGTGAGTGGTCCCCACCGCTCGCGGATGCGCGCCACAGAACCAATGAGTGCACCATCATCGAGATACTCATCGGGAACAGCAGCGACAGCCTCATCTCGTCGACCGGCCAACCAGAGTTCGTGGATACGAGCCGCAGCCTCAGGGAACCCCCGTCTTGCCATGGCCTCACGGTGATAGTTGTGCGTGGCCGAACCCATCCCTCCGACGTACATCGCGGTGAGGGGTTTTTTGGCATCGAGTGCAGCGCGAACGTCGTCGGTGATCTCAACGGAGGTGCCGCCGAAGATCTCGAAATTGGCTGGACGCGAACCCCTCCGGGCGAAACCCTTCTCAAGCGAGGGCCCGTACACATTCGTCCCATCGGCGCCCCAACCCATGGGCAATATTCCATCAGCAATCTCGGCCGACAGCGCGGTGTTGAGCGGACCACCGGCAGCGAGCCATAACTCGACCTCACCAACCGGATGGAGAATGGATCGCAGTGGCTTGCCTTGGCCGACTGCGCCATCGCCACGATATGGAAGCGGAAACTCCGGCCCGTCGTTGGTGAGCGGTTCGCGAGCGAAGACCTTGCGCATGATGGCGATGTATTCGCGCAGTCGTTGATTGGGATTGCCCCATGGCTGGCCATACCAGCCCTCGACGATCTGCGGACCGGACACGCCAAGACCAATGATGACTCGGCCTCCGCCAGCGAGGGCATCGATGGTGAGCGCGTGCATCGCAGTCGCCGCTGGCGTGCGCGCCGCGATCTGCACCACTCCGGTTCCCAACTTGATCCGAGTCGTGACCGCCGCGAGATACGCAAGCGGCGAAAGCGCATCGGACCCGTAAGCCTCTGCTGTCCACACCGAGTGGTAGCCGAGCGACTCCGCCAGTTGCACCTGTGCAACTGGCATCTCGAGGGTTGCACCGCGATAGAGATCCAGGCCGAGAGCAAGCTTCATGGTTCGATTCTCGCACGCACGGGGATCGCCCGTGTCACAGATGATGCACGGTGTTTGGCACTCTTCGGCCGACGCCGGCACCAGCGATGGCCACAGCCGCCGCCACGATGAACACAATGAGCAGACCAGTGGTTTCTGAGTTGAGAGTCACTGCCCCAAAGGTGACGATCGCCCCGGCCACGCCCGTTCCCAGCGCTGTGCCCAGCATGTCGGACAACTGGAGCCCGGCTGTCGCACGACCCTCCTCCCCCGGCGGGGCAACTGCGAGGGTGACGAGCGACAAGGGGGCATACGCAAGACCAATCCCGAACCCGCCAACTGCCCAACTGAGCAGGCCGATCCAGGCAGGGATCGTTGGTACGAGCACAGCGAGCATCGATAAGGACCCTCCGCCAATGACGAGGAGGCCGACCACAACAAGCCGTCGAGGGCCCGTGCGCTCGACCCAGCGGGCCTGCAGCCAAGACGCAATGGTCCAGGTGAACGTGGCCGCAGTAAGGGCAAGTCCGCCAACAGTGGCCGGAAGCCCCCGTACCGTGGTGATTGCGAAAGGCACATAGGCATCCGCGGCGAAGAAGGCGAACCCAAGGAGCCCTCGCACCAGCACCGTTGCTGGCAATCCAACTCGCCCCGACAGCGTTCCCGCAGGCGTGAGACGTCGAAACGCCGGAAGCAGAAGCGCAAGACCCCCGACTGCGAGCACTCCTGCGGCGAAAACAGAGCGAGAGCTAAGGCCGGCCAGCAACAGACCAGCGCCAGCCGCGATCTGTATGGCGGGCAGCACATTTGCGGGACCGGCTTCCTCCTGTGGCGCCGCGACGGTGAGGACCCCGAGCAACGCGACCAGGCCGATAACTCCGCAGAGCGGAAGCAATCCGAGGAACACCCAACGCCACCCAACTGTGGCGCCGATGGCGCCGGCAAGCGCAGGGCCAGCAACCGAGGGGATCACCCAGGCACTGGACATGAGCGCGAACATCCGCGCCCTTGTCTCGGGTCGGTAGCCACGCCCGATGCAGACATACGAGATCGCCGGCATCGCTCCCGCACCGAGACCCTGAAGCAGCCGCCCAGCGACGAGCACGGGCATGGAGTTCGCCAAGCCACCGATGAGCAATCCGATCGAAAACAACGCAAGACCGAAGGCGAACGGAATCGCTGGCCGCATGCGGTCAGCGGCGCTCCCCGCCACCACGACGCCGACCAGATTGCCGAGAAAGAACGCGCTGAACACCCAGCCATAGAGCCAGAGGTCTCCGAGATCAGCCTCAATAACAGGCATAACCGTCGCCACAGCCATGGACTCGAACGCCACCAGCGTGACGATGAGGACCATCCCCACTGTGAGAAGGCGAACGCCGGGCGCGAAGACCGACGACGCCTCCTCACTCATTGGCTACGCCACGCAATCCGAGGTGGTTGTGCAGCGAATCAGGCGGAAGCAGGCGAAGCGACGACCGGTCCGCGATAGGTCGAGGAACCAAACCCGAGAATGATGAAGAAGAGCGGTCCAAGGAGCCAAAGCCCAACGCCGAAGCCAGCTCCCTTTCCGAAGCATCGAGAGAGTTCGAGCGACACGATCAACAGAATCACGATGTTCACAATTGGGACATAAAGGAGCACGGTCCACCAGGTTGGGCGTCCGACCATACGCATGATCGGGATGAAACTGAACGGAAGCAAGCAGGTCACAAAGTTCAGCAGCGAGAACACTCCCGGCTCACCGCCCTTGACCAACACCTTCCACATCCCAATGACATGCAGTAGACCGATGACGACTGCAAAAACGATGAGACCAAAAAGTGCGCCACCGGAGAGCCCATTTGAGTTGCTGGTGGCCGCTGCCACTACCTGTACCGACATAACGCCTCCTGTGTCCGCAATCTCCACAAGTTAGGGGCCGCGGTCGAAGCGGACGGCGATACACCCTCGGCGATGACAGGAGCGCCTCCGCCAGGAATCGAACCCGGAACCTGCCGGGTAGAAACCGGCTGCTCTATCCAATTGAGCTACAGAGGCAACTCGCCAAGAGTAGGTCGGGCGACGGCGCAAAAGAGACCCAGCCAGTTGGCAGGCCTCCCCACTGCGTGCCGTATGCTGTCGGCTTCATGGTGGCTGTAGCTCAGCCCGGTTAGAGCGCCAGGTTGTGATCCTGGATGTCGGGGGTTCAAGTCCCCTCAGCCACCCCACTGTGAACGGTGGTCCCCCTCTCCGGAGGCGGGACCACCGGCCCACAGCGGTTGAATACATGCAACGATCGCAGCAAGCCTTCGCACCAAGCAGAAGCTGTACCAAGAGATACCGCAGCACGCAGTACCATCGGCAGTTCAAGCGCCTCTAGCTCAATTGGCAGAGCGTCGGACTCTTAATCCGCAGGTTCTGGGTTCAAGTCCCAGGGGGCGTACAACGGAGCCGGGACCCACAGGGTTCCGGCTCTTCACTTTCACCGCACCTCGACGATACGTAACAACGACATGGTTGCAACTGCGTCCCCGGTGCGATGCAGGTCGGTGAAGCATGCAGAACGCGAAACGGCCGGCCCGTCCATCACACCGAAGTGGATGACCGGACCGGCCGCCAGAAACTCTGGGCTCAGCGCTTGGTGGCCTTCTTGGCCGGAGCCTTCTTGGCCGGAGCCTTCTTGGCCGGAGCCTTCTTGGCCGGAGCCTTCTTGGCCGGAGCCTTCTTGGCCGGAGCCTTCTTGGCGGCCTTCTTCGCAGGCTTGCCGGCGATGACGGCATCCTTGAAGCCCTTGAGTGCAGTGATGCGGGCGGCCTTCTTGGCAGGAACCTTCACCGTGGCGCCAGTCTGCGGATTGCGGGCAAGACGCGGTCCTCGCTGCACGCGAACGAACTTGGCGAAGCCGCTGAGGATGACCGGCTCGCCACCAGCGACGGTGTCGGTGATCGTGGTCTGAAGCTCGTCAATGAAGGCGAGCGCCTGCTTCTTGTCGATCTCGAGCCGCTCTGCGAGTTCAGCGGCCAGTTCTCGTTTGTTCACAACATTCTCCTTGGTTTCCGGACGGCCGCCGGATGAGCGACCTCAACGTGAGCCGGTGATAGAGCGTCGCGCATCGCGCGCATGAAACCGCGGCAATTCGCCCACAAAACCGAGGAAAATCCGTCACATGGGGTGGGTCACTCGAGGCTGAACACGATCTTGCCGAAGCCCTCACCACCGAGCATCCGTTCGAATCCCGATCGAGCCTCCGACAACGGTCGCACCGAATCGATCACTGGACGTACGCCGCTGACGTCGCAGAAACGTATGAGTCGTTCGAGTTCACCACGCGTACCCATCGTCGAACCTATAACTGACCGTTGCATGAAAAACACCTGGGTGAGATCAGCCGACGGATCATCTCCAGTCGTTGCTCCCGAAACAACAACGACACCTCCAGTCCGAAGCGCGCGGATGGACTGTTTCCATGTGGCCCGACCAACCGTCTCCATCACGGCGTCGACTCGCGCCGGAAGCCGATCCTCAGGTGCGAACGCATCATGCGCGCCGAGCGCAACGGCGCGCTCGCGTTTCGATGCATCGCGACTTGTTGCCCACACCCGAAAACCAGCTGCACGGGCGAGGACGATCAGCGCGGTGGCGACACCGCCACCGGCGCCATGCACCACAACCGTGTCTCCGGGACGCAACGAGGCACGGGTGAAGAGCATCCGATACGCGGTCAACCACGCAGTTGGCAGACAGGCAGCTTCGGGGAAGCTGAGCGATGCAGGTTTCGGGAGAATGTTGCGACGAGGCACAGCGATCCGCTCGGCCAGTGTCCCCGGATGAATTTCTGAAAGCAGCGAACGACGTGGATCGAGCGTCTCGTCACCGTCGCCGGCATCGGGATCGGCGATCACCGCATGCACGATCACCTCATTGCCCTGCTCATCAACGCCAGCGGCGTCACACCCAAGGATCATCGGCAACCGCTCCGGCGCCAGCCCGACTCCCTTCAAGCTCCAGAGGTCGTGGTGGTTAAGTGCGGCGGCCCGGATGTGCACGAGTGCCCAACCGTCAGGAACTTCCGGCTCAGGCACCTCTCCGATCTCCAATCCGGAGAGCGGGTCATCAGGATCGATCCGGACCGCGCGAACTGCGAGCATGTGTTCTCCTTCGGTGCAACAGACCTGCGTGAGACGCGGATCGAAGCGTTGGGGCTAAGCCACCATCGGGCGGTTATGCGTCAGTGCATCGAGTTCGGCAAAGACAGCGTCGGCTCCAGCAAGACGAGCGAGAATCTCGCCGGTTGGAGCCACCCGCAACACCGTTGGGGCACGACGAACCCGGTGCGCTGCGGCCAGCACAGTGTGATCAGCTACGTCGAGCACGTGCACCGCGTCCTGCGGGTGGGCTGCGCGAATCGCCTCGACAACTCGCGGACAGACTGCGCAGTACTCGGTGGTGAACACGAGCCATGCGTTTGCGCCATCGATGAACTCGGCAGGTACTCGAAGTCCGCCGCCATGCTGAATATCGCGGGCGCTGGCGCCATGCCCGGCTTCGCGATCGATGGTTACGAGGCGAACACCCCCGCGAACCCGCACGTACAGCACATACATCTCACAGCCCACGCAGATTCCCGAGATCGCAGCAAGAGCCGCAAGCGCTGCCACGATGAGAGTCAGAACCCAGCCGACTCCACTGAACCCAAGTGCGAAGCAGGCTGTGGCGACCGAGAGAAACACCACGCCCACGGCCGCAGCGAACCTCGGCGGACGTGGATCCTCAAGCTCAGTGGGCGGAGCAAGGCGCGGCTTGATGAAGCGCTGATAGAGGCGAAGTACCGGACCATAAGAAGGACCGAATGCAGCACCGAGGAACAACACCACGGCAAAGACCAAAGAGACCCATCTAGCCCCGAGAAGGAAGGCTCCGATGAGCGCAATCGAGAGAACCGCTTGGTTCGTGCGCGGGCCCCGGGGATCGATCGGTGCGGGTGCAGCGGTGGATGTCATCTCCCTACCCTAATCCCGACCTACTCGATCAACAATAGGGGCGGTCTCCGAAGCCGTATTACCGCTCTTGGCGCTGGAACGCCGTGACAACCTCGGTGTGATGCGTGTGCGGAAACAGGTCAACCACAACTGACTCGATTGCTTCATAACCGGCGTCGGCAAGCAGACGTGCATCACGGCCAGCCGATGCGGGGTCACAGCTGACCAGGACGAGACGAGATGCTCTAGTCGAGGTCAAAACTTTGACCGCTGATCGACCGAGACCAGAACGTGATGGATCGGCAACAACGAGGTCCGCTCGCGGCGCGCGCAACCGTTCGATCGACGTCCCGACGACTCTGACATCGAGGTCGGCAAGGTTCTGCCGAGCGTCAGCGACCGAGGACCGGCTCCGTTCAGCGGCAACAGCACGCCATCGGTTGGTGCCCTCGAGTAGCGACCCTGCGAAAAGTCCGACACCGCAGTAGGCATCGAGCAGAGTGCGCGGATGGTCGGTGTCGACTGGCTCTGCAAATACGTCCGCACACAGCGACCGAACCACCGACACGAGAGCTTCGGCTCCATCGGCACGGGTCTGGAAGAACGATTCTGCCGAGATGCGCCAGCGGCGTCCGGCTACCTCTTCATGAATCCACGCACGTCGACCCGAAGCAAGTTCGTCAGCACCTACGACGAGCACATCTTTGGGCAACGAAACACCTGTGGTGCCGGGTGTGACAACCGCCATTCGCTCCCCCGTTGACGCCCCCACACGCAGCATCACTTCAGTCGCGTTTCCGAAACGTCCCTCGACGATCAGTTGATCAAGAAGGGGATGAGCCACAGCGCAGTGATCGAGTTCAACCACCTCATGACTATCGGCCTGGCGCAGTCCGGCGCGACCCTCGACGACGGCCATGCGCAGCGTTGTGCGGAACGACCATGGCGACAGCACCGGACCGGGACGAACGATCGGCTCGGTCAGTCGTCCAAGCCGCCGCAACGAATCGGTGACCAGATCCAACTTTGCTGAACGCTGACCGTCTTCGGAGAGTGCCGCAAGATCGCATCCTCCACACCCTTCGAGAACATGAGGACAGACCGGTTCAATACGATCGACCGAAGCCTCGACGATGCGCAGCAGCCGTCCGCGTTCGGCACCGTGACGTCGTTCCACCCTGACCTCGACCACTTCACCCGGTAGGGCGCCGTCGACCAGCACGATGCGCCCATCATCGCGACGTGACAATGCGGCTCCACCAGCGACAAGACGCTCAGCGGTGACGGTCTCTGTCGGCCGTGATGGGTACTCGTCGAAATTGTCGGTCATGCCCGCAGCGTAGGGCTGTAACGTCGTGTCGCCCGCTTCCTCTCCCCACAAGGCCCGCATGTCGAGTTCGATGCAGTCACGTCCGGTGGAAATCCTGCCCTCAGTCCTCACCGCCGACTACTCCAAGCTCGGCGAAGCCTGCGTGGGCCTCGAGGCAGGCGGCGTTGATCGCATCCATTGGGATGTCATGGACGGCAATTTCGTCCCGAACCTCTCCTTTGGTGCCGATGTCATCGCCTCGACGCGACCGATCGTCGGACTTGCCTTTGAAGCGCACCTCATGGTTACCGAACCCACATGGATCCTCGAGTCCATGGCGAAGGCAGGCTGCACACGAATCACCGTGCATGCCGAGGCTTGTACGCATCTCCATCGAACGCTCGGCCGAATCAATGAACTCGGAGTGGCCGCAGGAGTGGCGCTCAATCCGGGAACGCCAGCCGATGCGGTGGCCGACGTGCTCGATCTTGTCGACCTTGTTTTGGTGATGACTGTGAACCCAGGTTTTGGCGGACAGTCCTACCTTGCCTCGATGGAAGCAAAAATTTCTCGTATCCGCTCAATGATCGACAACGCCAACAGTGCGATTGACCTTGAGGTCGACGGCGGAATCGCTCCGTCCACTATCGCTGCTGCGTCAGCGGCTGGGGCGAATGCATTCGTGGTCGGCAGTGCAATGTTCCGCGATCCCGAAGGATTTGCGCACGCAACCACGCAATTGCGTGCACTTGCCGAGGCCGCAGGCCGCTAACCCCGTGGACGCTCCCATGGACGAACCCACGGGAAGCTCGCGTCGGCGACTCATCCTCGTTATCGCTGGTGGTGTTCTCATCATCGCCGGTGTTGTCGCTGCGACCCTGATCAAACATTCCAGCGAACCGGTGCGCTCTGTCACCGGGACCTGCGCGCAACTCAGCCAGGCGAAGGACCTTGACCGATCGCTGGCATCGTTGGATCCCGCCACTCTGCGCGACCGCTTCACCGCTCTCGAAAATGCAGTCGCAATCGCACCCGCCGATATCGAACCGCAGATCGCAACGTTGTCGGTTTTCATCTCCGGGCTCATCGGAGAGATCGATCGAGCACCAGGACCCGACCGGCGGGCCGCACTTGCAGACGCGCTCGCGGGGCGCGCTGAACAGATCGACTCGATTACCGCTGCCGGAGCGGCGGTTCAGGATTGGGCGGCTACGAACTGCCAGTTAGAACTGGGCGACGCGTCAACGACATCATCGTCGAGCGTTCGCTGATCAGAGTTCCCCGCGACCTTCGATGACGCGATCGACAATGCCGTATTCCATGGCCTGCTGCGCGGTGAACCAGCGGTCGCGCTCGGAGTCACGCTCGATCTGATCAACCTCTTGGCCGGTGTGCGATGCAATGCGCTCAGCCATAAGTCGCTTGATGTAGGCCATCTGCTCTGCCTGAATGGCGATATCGGATGCCTGACCCTGAATACCACCGAGGGGCTGATGCATCATGATGCGGGCGTGCGGAAGCGAGTAACGCTTGCCTGCAGCACCGGCGCACAACAGGAACTGGCCCATTGAGGCAGCCATACCCATGCAGATCGTTCCGACGTCGGGCTTGATGAACTGCATGGTGTCGTAGATCGCCATGCCAGCGGAGATGGAACCACCGGGTGAGTTGATGTAGAGCCAGATGTCCTTGTCAGGATCCTCGCCTTCGAGGAACAACAACTGGGCGACGAGCTGATTCGCCACGGTGTCGTTGACATCACTGCCGAGCACCACGATTCGATCTCGCAGCAACATACGGAAGATGTCCCCGCCCGGGTCAGCGATGGAGGTGGCTGCCACCTGCGGTGCGATCGGGGGTTGCTGCATCGGGATTCCTCCAGAGAAGTCGTGGCGGGCCTGCGCCCGTGGGGTCAGAGGCTACAGCCACTCCCCCGCCCTGCGACGCGTCGGGGCTCGCCCGCGGCCACTACGGTGCCGGCAGGTCACCAGCGAGCGTGGCGGAATTGGCAGACGCACCAGGTTTAGGTCCTGGCGTTCGAGAGGACGTGGGGGTTCGAGTCCCCCCGCTCGCACTGCTCGGCATATCGCCGGTGCTCAGTTGAATCATTCAACCGAGATAGAGCGCGCCGATCACCCCGACGCCGTTGACGACTGCGTGGGCGATGATTGACGGTCCAAGACGGCCACCGGCTCGCACGACCAGAACAGCGAATACAGCCCCATAGGTGGCGGTAACTCCAGAGATGAACAGTCCGTGGAGTCCGGCGCCCTGGAAATGCAGGAGGCCAAAGACGATGGAGCTGGCCACCACTGCCCACGGCAGACCGAATCGCCTTCCAACTGCGCGCAGGAACAGACCGCGGAAGAACAGTTCTTCGACAACGGGCGTGCACACCGCCACGAGAAACAGAAGTGCGAAAGCAGTGAGCGCTGAAGGGTTCGACGGCAAGAAGTCCGCGTTGGAGGGCTCTGGCGAGTCAGAAATAAGTCGCCAGAAAATGCCGGCAACGATCGACAGGCTGAGAGCGAGAACGCCCCCGAGCACACCCCAGCCGATGTCAACGGCAGCGATGGACAGACCAAAATCCTTCACCAGGCTCTGCTGACCCTTGAACCAAGAAGCGATCGCCGGCCAGCCCAGAAAACCCGGCCAGCCCGCCACCAGACTCACCACGAGCGCTCCAAGGCTGAGGTCGGTGAGTTTTGTCGTGGAGAGGCCACCGGAAGTGGCGACCACGATGATCGACGCCACGATGCCGCCCACAAGCCACAGCAGCAGACCAATCAGTACATCGCCCATTCCCCATCGGACCACCGGCTGTCCGGAGGAAGGCACCATCGAGGATGGCGAATCGGGAGGCCCCGGCGGTGTTGTCTCAGGCGGTGTTCGTGGTGGCGGCGGCGGTAGGAACTGCGGCAGATCGGAAGTCATTGCGTCCCGAGCGTGTCGGCCAATGCACGTAGCGCCCGTCCGCGATGGCTGATTGCGTGCTTCTGTACTGGTTGCATCTCCGCAAACGTTCGCCCCCCGGCCTCGTCGGGCGCGAAGACCGGGTCGTATCCAAAACCGCTGTCGCCGCGCCGCTCCGCGGTGATCGTCCCGGCGCACACACCATCGACGACAATCTCTCGACCATCGGGCCACCGAACAATCACGACTGTGCGGAACCTGGCATTGCGCTGCGCGGCCTCGTTCGCGCCGCTCGCCTCGAGTTCGGCGAGGAGGCGATCGATGTTGTCCTCATAGGACGCGTTCTCGCCTGCGTAACGGGCAGACCACACTCCAGGTGCGCCGCCGAGCGCATCAACCTCAAGCCCGGTGTCATCAGCCACGGCCGGAAGACCAGTGGCGTCGGCAAGCGCCGCTGCTTTCAGTCTTGCGTTGCCTTCCAATGTGTCGGCGTCCTCAATGACCTCAGGAACTGAATCGGGTCGAGCCAGAAGTTCGACGTCACATGACGCGAGGATTTCAGCGATCTCGGCGACCTTGTCGGGATTCGCGCTCGCGCACATCAGGCGCATTGGTGATCAGCGACCGATCGGTCGGGGGTCAGGCGTATCGGCAATGAGGAGCCGCTGCAGGAGAAAGAGTTCTTCGATGCCGGTGCTCGCCAGTTCCAGCATCTGGTCCAGTTCATCGCGACTAAAGCTCATGCCCTCGGCAGTGCCCTGCACCTCAAGAAACTTGCCGCTCTCGGTCATGACCACATTCATGTCGACCTCTGCAGCTGAATCCTCGACATAGGGAAGGTCAAGCACCGGCGTGCCATTGACGATGCCGACAGAAATGGCAGCACACAGTTCAGTCAGCGGATGAGTAGGAATGGTTCCAGCCTGGACAAGTCGAGTCAGTGCGTCATGCAATGCGAGATATCCGGCGGTGATGGATGCAGTGCGGGTGCCGCCGTCGGCCTGCAAGACATCACAGTCGATCTGGATCTGACGCTCACCCAATGCCTTCATATCGCAGACACCGCGCAGCGAGCGACCGATGAGTCGTTGGATCTCATGG
Source organism: Microthrixaceae bacterium (assembly GCA_947449015.1). Lineage (GTDB taxonomy): Bacteria > Actinomycetota > Acidimicrobiia > Acidimicrobiales > Acidimicrobilacustridaceae > Acidimicrobilacustris. The sequence goes on from CANFQA010000014.1 coordinate 47,886, forward strand.
GTGCGACCAGACGGCGAACCCTTGGAAACTTCACGACGAACCCGCTCCGGCGAAGCCCCCGGCAGCATCGAGTATTCAGCAGTGACCCAGCCCTTCCCGCTCCCACGCATCCAACGGGGCACATCCTCATCGACAGACGCGGTGCACAACACCGTGGTCTTGCCGGCGCGGATCAGCACCGAGCCGGCAGCGGCATCGGTGAAATCGCGTTCGATCACGATGTCGCGCAGTTCATCTGGCTGACGTCCGTCTGGTCTCACAGGAGGTACCTCTCGTTGGGGGATGCGATGGTGACTGGTGAACCGTAGGCCTCAGCGCCGTTGCGCGCGTGCACGTCAAGATCAGTGTCGGGCCAGAAATGAGTAAGCACAAGTCGTCGGGCGCTCACGGAGCGGGCCATTGCTCCGGCATCGGAGGCGGAAAGATGAAGAAGGTCTCCGCGCTCGGCGTCAGTGCCGTAGGTGGCTTCGAGCAATGCGAGATCGATTCCAGAACCAAGTTTCGAGATCGACCACTCGGGACCGGTGTCGGCCGAATACACAATTGAACGGCCCTCGGGGTCGTCGATACGCATGGCATGGGTCTCCACGTAGTGATCAGTGGCCGACATGGTGAATCGAAGATCGCCGATGACAAAGACGTCCTCATCACCGGTATCGCTCCACGTAAATGTGGGCTCGAAGGAGCCGGTGATCAGCGAGGCCATCTCTCGGTTTGCAGCAGTGCCGAAGATCGGGAGCCCTTCAGCACCGAACCGATGTTTCAGCGCCACATGCAGTCCGGAAATATCGACCCAGTGGTCGGGATGGGAATGACTCAGCACCACACCACTAAGCGCGGGTAGCTCAATATGGCGTTGCAGATTCGAGAGACATCCAGGTCCCAGATCGACGGCAACTGCGGTGGCTCCGTACTGCACGAGGTACCCGCTGCACGGGCACTCCGCCCCCGGATAACTGCCCGAACACCCAAGCACAGTGAGGTTCAGGTCCATGCCACCGACCTCACATCATCGAGTTCGGGCCCGAGCATGCTGCGCCCCAGCCGACGGAACATGTCAACGTCACCAGAGGATTCGAAGATGTGGCAACCAACCCGACCACTCTCGGTGCGTTCAAGTCCGAGCTCAGCGAGAAGTTCACGGATACGAAACGCCGTTTCATCGGCTGAGTCAACCAACACAACCTCGCGACCCATCACGTCGGTGATGGTGCGTGCAAGGAACGGATAATGGGTACAGCCGAGCAGCAGCGTGTCGATTCCAGCATCACGTAGCGGGGCAAGAAGTCGCTCGGCGAGCACATGGACCTGATCGGAATCGGTGTCTCCCCGTTCGACGAACTCCACAAACCCGGGACACGCAGCACAGGTAAGCGTCACCTTGGCTTCGGTTCGTTCGACGGCAGACTGATAGGCCCCCGAACCGATCGTGCCGACTGTGCCGATGACGCCGATGTGTCCGCTGCGGGTGGCGCTGACCAGCGATCGCACGCCGGGTTCGATCACGCCGACCACAGGAATCGGCATTGAGCCTTGCAGCTCTGCGAGCGCCGCGGCCGATGCGGTATTGCAGGCCACAACAATGAGCTTCACATCATGGTGTTCGACAAGGTGGTCAGCGATCTCGAGGGCGAATTCCCGCACCTCATCAAGCGGACGAGGCCCATAGGGATAGCGACCGGTGTCGCCCACATACACAAGGTCCTCAGCCGGCAGCAGGTCGATCAGTGCGCGGGCCACGGTGAGCCCGCCGAAACCACTGTCGAACATGCCAATAGGACGAGAATCCACGCCACGAGGGTAGTTCGGACACTGCGGTGCCCGGCCGATGCGTCAACCCGCAGAAGCGGTGATGACTAGAAGTAAATGATCTTCTTGGCCCGCTCGACAACGGTGTCGATATCGTCGGTCCATGCGCCAGTGGAGAGGTACTTCCATCCGCCGTCGCACACGATGAACACAATGGTGCCCGATTCGATCTGCGAGGCCACGCGCACTGCGCCCGCCAGCGCAGCTCCTGCCGAGATACCGCAGAAGATGCCGCATTTCTCGGCAAGAAGACGGGTGTACTCGATGGATTCGCGTGGCCGAACGATGCGTTTTCCGTCGAGTAGCTCGGGTCCACCCCATTTTTCGTACACCGGAGGGATGTAGCCCTCGTCGAGATTTCGGAGTCCTTCAACCGATTCACCGAGCGGCGGCTCAACCGCCAGCACCTTGATGTCGGGATTCTTTTCCTTTAGGAAGCTGCCAACGCCCATGAGCGTGCCGCTGGTGCCAAGACCGGCGACGAAATGGGTGATCTCGGGACAATCCGCCCAGATCTCAGGGCCGGTGTGTTCATAGTGCGCACGCGGATTGGCTTCGTTTGCGTACTGATAAAGGAACGCCCACTCCGGATGCTCTTCGGCGAGAACGATGGCCCTCTTGACGGCACCGTTGGATCCTTCGCTGCCGGGCGACAGGATGATTTCTGCACCGAAGATCTCGAGCAGCTGACGCCGCTCGATGGAAACGTTCTCGGGCAGAACGATCTTGATTGGGTAGCCCTTGATGCGGGCGATCATGGCCAGGGCGATACCGGTGTTGCCCGATGAAGGCTCGATGATGGTTTTTCCCGGCGTCAGGGTGCCGTCGGCCTCAGCCTCAAGGACCATGTTGAGCGCAATGCGATCCTTCACTGAACCAGCGGGGTTCTGACTCTCCATCTTGCCGAGGATGCGCACCGCTGGATTGGGACTCAGCACCGAGACGTCGACCATCGGCGTATTGCCGATCATGTCGAGAACCGAGGAGTACACAGCCATGGAAGCCTTCAGGGGGTTGTGGGAATACAGATGGGGGGACCGAACACTGCAGCCAGATTGTTGACCGAAGAGGTAGGGATTCTAGTCCTGTGCGACTGAAACTGCCTCTTCGGAGATGGAACCTTCAATGATCCGGTACGAACGCAATGCTGGCGCCCCGGAGCGGAACGACACGATGATGTAATGCCATGCAGGATCTGGAGCCTGCTGAACATCGGTCAGCGAGGGATACGGCTCGGTGTGGGTATGGGAATGGACCACTCCAAGGATCTCGAGACCGGCGTCCTCCGCGTCCATATCGGCCCGCAGATGGGTTTTCGGATCAATGGTGTAGATCCGGCTGGAGGCTGCCACATTCACGCTCGGATAGAACCGGGACACCGTCGCTGTTCCATCAGCCTCGGCGATGCCGGCGAACAGACCACAGGCCTCATCGGGCAAGCCATCGATGAGATGGGCAACGAGGTCGAGATACACCGACCGAGCAATGGTGAGCACGGCCGACAGGATAGAGGTGTCGGTGTCGTCCCGATGAGGACTGGTCCCGAGGCCACGCCGAGACCGGCACACAGACCGGCACACAGACCGGCACTGAAAGCGGCACCGACACGAAGACGGCGGGAGTGCCACACCGCCCGTAACCTATTGACATGCCGAGACTCTCCGTTCCCGAAGGCCAGGATCCACTCATGCACGCATGGGTTGGCGCGGCTCCTGATCTGACCATGCCTGCAGCCCAGCTTTCCTCTGCCGTTTACGAACATTCGAAGCTTCCGTTGCGAGAGTTCGAAGCAGCCCGGGTACGCATTGCCCAGATCAACGATTGCTCGCTCTGTCTGAACTGGCGCTCGGCTCGCGATGTGGCCTCCCGTTCTGCTGAGGCAGATTCCATTGACGAGGAGTTCTACACACATATCGGCGACCTCACCTGGAACGGCTTCAGTGAGCGTGAATCACTTGCCGCAGAATTCGCCGGATTGTTCGCCACCGATCATTTGTCAATGGATGACGCGTTCTGGATCCGAATGCGCGCTGCATTCTCCGATGCCGAGATCGTGGATCTCAGCATCTGTGTCGGCATGTGGTTGTCTCAAGGGCGACTCAACCGGGTGCTCGATATCGACGGCCCGTGTCGTATTCCTACCCCAGGCGCCTCGGTAATCGGCGGCTGAGTCCGCTGCAGTCCTCTGCCGTCGCTGACGCCGATAGCCTGCTCCCACTATGGCTTCGGGCAACGACACCGCTGGCGTGAAAGTCGTGGCCACCAACCGGTCGGCCCGTCACGACTACACCATCCTCGACACGGTCGAGTGTGGCGTCATGTTGCGCGGTAGCGAGGTCAAGTCGCTGCGAGATGCTCAGGTGCAGATCAAGGAATCACACGCCCGGTTTGAGGGCGGCGAAGCTTGGCTGATTGGCATGCACATCGCACCGCACCCAAGCACTGGCGCCCATGATCTTCCCGAACCCGATCGCAAGCGGAAGCTGCTTTTGCATCGTGAGCAAATAGACCGCTGGCGCATGCGGGTGGATCTCGAACGACTGCAACTGGTGCCGCTGTCGATTTATTTCAAGGATGGAAAGGCCAAGATCGAACTCGGTCTTGCCCGTGGACGCTCGAAGGGCGACAAGCGACATGCCATCGCAGAGCGTGATGCCATGCGCGAGGCCCAGCAGGCGATGGGTCGGGCCCGCAAACGCGGCGAAGACTGAGTCGAACCTGCGGCGAGTCGCGCTGGAACGTCCGATTCGACTTCAGGCGCTGTCGGCCGAACCATCGGATTCCGCCACCCGCTCGGACTCAGCAACAAGTCCCTTCGCGAATCCGTTGACCATCCGGGTGATGAACCAGCCCATCCCCGGCATGGCGGACTGAAACGACCCCTTCCAGGAGATCACTGTTCCACCGTTGACATCGACGCTGAGGCGCACATCAGCCCGATAATCCTTCATCGGTAGTGGCCCCGAAACTGAGATGTAGGCGAAGTGGTGATCGGGTTCGTACTCCACAACCTGTTCGCGGGATTTTGGTCCGAAGCCTGCTCCGAAAAGTCGGATGGCGCCGACACCATGCGGAGCGGGTGTGCCCTCCACCTCGTAGGTGGCATGACCGAGGCTGGTCCACCGTATCCAACCAGGGCCGTCAACGAGCACTGCGAACACGACTGCTGGCGATGCCGATGATCGAGCAGCGATGTCGTAGCTCTTCTCCCCCATGGGAGGACCTCCTTTTGACGTATCGAAACGCTCCGTGCTGTATCGCTAGCCTTGCACCACCTTGACCATCTGGAGAACCTTGCGCCCGATCCGAAGCACCGCATTCCTGCTCATCGGTCTGCTGACGATCATCACTGCCGCGTGTGGCGGTTCGACGAAGGACTCCACGGCGCCGATCAAGTTCACGGCTGAAATCCATGAGACTCCGATTTCCGATGCGGAGTTCTATGCACCACCGACCATGACTCCTCAAGCGCCCGGCGTGCTCATCCGGGCTGCGGCGTTCGAGTCCTCGATCGCTCATGCCCGCGGTTGGCGGGTCATGTTCACCTCAGAAGGGACCCATGAGGGATTGACGCCACAGATCGCCTCGATCGAAACAGGCGTCGTGCTGCTCCCCGACGGGTCGGGCGATACGCGACCCGTCGCCGTCTGGGGGCATCCCACCACCGGCATCGCCACTGCATGCGCGCCATCGCGGCAGAAGGTGCCCGACAGCAACATCGCAGGCGCCCAGCAACTGATCGATTCCGGATGGATTGTCGCTGCGCCCGATTATGAAGGTCTGGGTATCGACGGATTCGGACCGCACCCGTACATGGTCGGCGACAGCCTCGGACATTCGATGCTCGACATCGTGCGCGCCATTGAAGGAGTGCCCGACTCGAAGCGCAGCGATACTTTCGCCGCCTACGGCCATAGCGAGGGGGGGCAGGCCGCGCTGTTCGCCGGGCAACTCGCTGCGAGTTACACACCGGAACTTCATCTCACATCAGTTGCGGCGATGGCACCTTCGGGCGAACTCGACCAGATCTTCAGCGAGGACCACACCACGGTCACTGGCGCATTGCTCGGTGGATTCCTCGGCGGCTCATGGTCGAAATGGTTCCCTGACACGAACGGGTCCGTGCCCCTTGATGACGGTTTCACTTCCGAATCGCTGTTTGACCATGCCTCATGGAAACTGGCCGACAACATCGCTGCTGCCTGCTCGGTGGGTGAGCCTTCGGTGATTCCGCTGTGGGGACAGATCCAGACCGCCCTCGACGCCGGCACGTTCTGGAGGCGCAATCCGGGAACCGATTCGCCATGGTCGGTGAAATTGGCGGAGAACTCAGCTGGCCAGGAGCCGATCTCTGTGCCTGTTCTGCTCACCGTGGGAGCAGCCGATGACATCGTCTCCCCCGCTGCTGTGTCGGCAACCGAGGCGCGCTATCGAGCAAACGGCACCAACGTGACTATGCGAACCTTCGCCGGCGGCGATCACATGTCTGGGGTTTCGTTAGCCCTTTCCGATGTTCTCCTCTTTCTTCAGAACCCGCCGAGGTAACTCGCGACCGACCCCAGAGTTCGGCGTCTCGCTGGTCCTCGTGGGCAAAACCGACAGATCAGAAGTCTGGGCCAGCCGCTAGCGTGTGGGGGTCGCCAGAGAAAAGGCGACAACGATCTGGGGCTGATCGGTTTCGACGTTGAGACCGGAGGCTGGATCGTGCGACCAGAGTTGCCTCAGACTCTTTAAACGGGGGCAAAAATAGAACCGCCGATGGCGAGTTCGCTCTCGCGGCCTGATAACTCAGACCAAAGAGAGACACAGTGACCAGTAATGGCGCACGGGGCCATCTCACTGCAGCCCGGCAACAGAAGCAGAGAGTGACAGCCTGAAAGAAGGCTGACGGTGGGAAAGACCACTGACATCGGAGAAAGATCCGGCGGCGGGACTTCGGTCCCAACCGACCCGGCGGAGTGGCAGCCGTAAGCCACAAAACTCGGGAATGGTCGTAGCGCGGACAGTCATCACTTAGCGGACGGGGGTTCGATTCCCCCCAGCTCCACCACAGCTTCTTCGTTTGAATACGTGCTTTCACAGGCCACGTGATTCGCCGCCGTTTCATTCACAGAAGTTTCGTCAGCAGGGTTTTCGACTTCGACTCGATAGCCGGTTTTGCTCCTCGGTAATGCATAACATGCGCAAATGACGACCTTCATCACCCCGATGTCCGGCGTTGGGTCCGGGCCCCGTCTGGCAGTCAAGGACCTCATCGATGTGGTAAACACGCCGACAACGGCGGGGTGCAAGGCAGTCGCCGACCGCGCGCAGCCAGCCACCACTGACGCCGCATGCATGGCCGGTGCCCGCGCCGCCGGCGCTCGCATCGTGGGCAAGACCAACCTCACCGAATTGGCGGCGACTGGCGTTGGCACCAATCCGTGGTTCGGGACACCGATCAACCCGATCGATCCCAGCCGCATCCCCGGGGGATCATCAAGCGGATCGGCGGTCGCTGTGGGTGCTGGTGACGCCGACGTCGCCTACGGAACCGATACTGGCGGCTCGGTGCGCATCCCAGCCGCTTGCTGTGGTGTGGTGGGGCTTAAGACCACGTTCGGTCGGATTCCTCTCGACGGGGTTTGGCCGCTGGGCCGCTCTCTCGACTCCGTCGGCCCGATGGCACGTGACATCGCCGGCGCCGAGTTGGGCATGCAGCTACTCGAGCCCGGTTTCACCCGGGCCGATGTCGCTGCCACCGTCATTGGCAGGATCGCCACCCAGGCTGACCCTGTGGTTGACGCTGCGGTTGACGACGCGCTGGCGGCCGCCGGCTTCGAGGTGGTCGTGATCGACCCAGTCGAAATCGAGGCTTTGGGGAACGCGTTTGTCACTCTGTACTTCGCGGAACTCTGGGAGGCAGACCATCACCTCGCTGAGACCAACCAAGACGGCCTCAGCGTTGAAGTGCTCGAGATGATCGCCCTCGGATCGGTCTTCGCTCCCCTACGTGACGAAGCCCGAGCCGAGGCCGACCGCCTCACCGCCTCGTTCTGTCAGATCTTCGAGCGGGTGCAACTGCTCGCCATGCCGACCATCGGCATACTGCCGCCTCGCCTCGATGATCCCCTCGTGGGCACCGAAAGCCTCACCTTGGCGCTGGTCCAGTTCACTCCGCTGGCCAACGTCACCGGCCTACCCGCCTTGTCCATCCCCGTCCCGGTCGCAGGCGGCGGATTCCCGTCGAGCCTTCAACTCATAGGACCGCACAACGGCGAGGACCTACTTCTCGCAACTGGCCAAACGGTCGAACGCGCTGTCGCTCCCTGAATCAGGCTCCTTGGAGCGGTGGGAATGGTCGGAATCGTCGCTGTTGTCTCGCAAAGACTCCTAACGGCTGAAAGCCCACACCGAGAATGCAGATGCTGTAGCCGCCACATGTAGAGGCTCCGTCCCTCGCTGAAGCAACCCAGGTGGAGTGCAGGCCACCTGGCAGCGCAGCAACCTCATGGCGGTCAGAGCATTCGCCGGGCGACGTGTCATGCCCGAGGATGCGGCGGAGGTTGAGCCCGCTGCATTGGTCGCAATGACTAATACGTCATAGTTCCTCCAGTTCGCCAGATTGCCGATGAGCGCCGAAGAGTCGTTGACCCCGGCATCAACGCAAGAATTTCGGGAAACCAACTTGACGCACACCTGTATCCCCGTGAGTGGTGAACCACCATTGAACCCGGCTGTCCAGTTAACTCGGAGTGCTCCAGTCAAACCCGACACCGTCGTGATCACCGGAGCATCGGGCTTTGTGAACGGAGTGGCGACGGATTTCGATGCTGTCGAATCGCCGTACCTGTTGTAGGCGTAGACCGACACGGCATATGACTTTCCGTTGGACAGGCCTGAGATCACCGTTGACCGAGCGTCGGCCGACACCGAGGAGCACAAAGAATCGAGACAGATCCGATATCCAGTGACTGGACTGAATTCGACACCGCTAGGAGGATTCCATGCGACGTTGACAGAGGAATTACCAGCCGTCACCGACGTGATCTGAGGCGCCGGTGGAACTGACGTCACCGCAAGTGTGCCGTCGGCGATCTTCCACACTGATGGCAGCAACTGGGTAGTGCCAACGAGCAAACGAGCAGAGGCCCAGGTCCCTCTCAACGCACGAAAATCGGTGGTGGAGCTGAGCGTCGCCGAGTCGAAATTAGCCCCTGAGAAATCAGCGCCGTAGAAGTTGGTGCCGGAGAGATCTGACCCTCGCAGTACGACCCCCGCAAGATTCGCCCCAGACAGGTTCGACCCGTTCAGGTCAATCCAGCGGAGATCCTGCCCGTGCAGATCGATACCTGCAAGATTCACGCCGGGCCACACTCCCGTTCCATTCACTACGGCCACCCGCACCGGGGAACCCCACCCGACGCTCGAACGAGCTTCGATGGTAATTCGCATGTCTCTGGTGAGACCATCAAGCTTTGCGACTCTTGCGTCGGCCCGGAGCCATTGACAGCCCCTCTTAATCGAGAGGCAGATCCTGTAGTCAGTGACCGGACGTCCGCCGCTGGCGAGAGGCGCTGACCACTCGAGAGAAATCGCTGATCCGACAATGCCAACGAACCGGACAACGGGGCTCGAGGGCGCAACGAAAGGAGTGGGCGTGGCCGCGGTCGTCGCAGCGAGGGAATCCCCCGCTACGTTCACTGCGAACACACTCACCGAATACTCGGTTCCGCCAGTGAGTCCAGTGATTTCAGCGGTAAGCGTTGCGCTATCTGTCGACACGCACCGCGACTCAATACACATGCGGTAACCGGTGATGGGGGTACCACCATCGGAAGTTGGGACAGTCCAGGTCGCAGTGATCGCCCGATCGGCAATTTTGGTAGCAAGCGAACGCACCGTCGACGGTGCCACCCATGGCACCACGCTCTGTTGCGAAGCGGGCGAATCCCCAGCTGCATTGTGTGCAGCCACCGACACGACCACGGATCCGCCACCGGTGAGTCCGCTGATCACACCTGAACGGATCTCAGCGCCGAAGAGTTGACACACCAAGCCGGCGCAGACGTTGTAATCGGTGATTTCGTCGCCGGTATTTGCGGCAGGCGCAGTCCATGTGACCGATGCTGAATACCCTCCCGGCGAAACAGTGACGATGGACGGGGAATCACTCGGCACCTTTGTGACGATGAGCGTGCGGTCGACGATTCTCCACATGGGGGGAAGCTGACTCGTCGTGCCATTAAGCAGCGAGCCCGTCGCACGCACCCCATTGACCGTTGAGAAGTTTGTGCTCGAGTTGATCGTTACCTTGTCGAGTGTCGTGCCGCGGAAATCGGCGTTGCTGAAGTTCGAGTTGTTCAGATCTGCAGACGTGAGGTTGGCACCGGTGAAAATCACCCCGGGGAACTGATGATCGTTCTGGGAGAACACCACACCGCGAAGGTTCGCGTCAGTGAAATTCGTGTCATGGAACGTGGTCCACTGGAAGAAATTCCCCCAGGTGTTATGAAGATCCGAACCAGTGAAATCAGTTCGAGTCAGATTCGCATAACCAAGCGCATTCGTCGTCACCGCAGTCAGATCAGTTTTGATGAACTTCGCGTCAGTCAGAGTCGCGTTGTAAAAGGTCGTC